>CAZVJW010000044.1:0-32001 GCA_964627535.1 uncultured Eubacteriales bacterium | reverse complement strand
GGTTTTAACCGACAAAATCAATGCAATATCTCTTAAAACAATACGGCAGCGGATAGTTGATTTTTTAGAGTTTGAATATCACTTGCAGAAAAATATGGTTATCAAACTTAATATTTCTAAAAAGGATTTGGCCGAAAGGTTTGGTGTTCAAAGGACATCTTTGAGCAGAGAACTGAATAAAATGCGAAAAGACGGTATCATCGACTTTAAGGCGGACAGTATCAGTATTATAAATTTAGACTTGGATTGAAATCCGAAATAAATCGAGAAAAACAGCTCTGTGAATAAATCCACAGGGCTGTCTTTTTAACTTATTTGAACCGATTTTTATTATGCTGGCCTACTTATTTAACGCATTTTGGGCAACAAAATAAATAATCACAACCGCGCCAAGCGCTATCCGGTACCATCCAAACACTTTGAAGTCATGCTTTTTGATGTAACCCATCAGGAATTTAATTGCGAGGATCGAAACAACGAAGGCAACGACCATGCCGGTAATCAGTATGACAAGCTCGGACCCGGTAAAATCAAACCCGAATTTGACTATTTTCATCAAGCTCGCGGCAGCCATAGCGGGAATGGCAAGAAAAAAAGTGAACTCGGCCGCCACCGAACGGGATGTGCCGATTAAGATAGCGCCGACGATTGTCGCGCCTGAACGGGATGTTCCGGGAATAAGAGCCAGCATCTGAAACACGCCGATAATCAAGGCCGTCTGATAAGTTAAATCGGTAAGCGTTTTTGTTTTCGGTTCCCGGTTTTTGTTGCGGTTTTCTATGACGATAAACAGAACGCCGTAAAGAATAAGCGTAATAGCTACTGTCCAGGGGTTATAGAACAGCTCATCGATTTTATCATCAAACAAAACACCGACGATACCGGCAGGGATGGATGCGGCGGCCACTTTGAACCACAGTGTCCAGGTGTTTTTCTTTTCGAGCGGCGTTTTCTTGAGCGCGAAAGGGTTCAGTTTATTGAAATAAAGAACCACAACCGCTAAAATTGCGCCAAGCTGGATAACAACAAGGAACATCTCCATAAAAGCGTCCGTCACATTCAGCTTTAGAAATTCATCGACCAGAATCATGTGCCCTGTGCTGCTGATGGGAAGCCATTCGGTTATGCCCTCAACGAGCCCGATAATAAACGCTTTGAAAATCTCCAAAAATTCCATGCTTTCCTCCTGTGACTATTTTGTCTGAATCAAACTTTTAAAATTATATCACCCTGCCACCGGTTTCACAATACTATTTATACTAATTCACGATTAAAAACCCTCTAAAAAATCAAGAAATAACTTTGATTTATGCGGTTTTATGCGGTTTTTTTAGTTAGGTTTTTATGAGTAATTAGTATTACCCGATGATTTTAAAGAAATAATCAATTTCGGCTTCGATTAAAGCCTTGTTACCGACGCCTTGCAAAATTATCTGCTGAATGGTTTTTTCCAAATATTTCAGAAATACAGTTGTTATAACCATTGCATTTTCTTTATCTTTGCAGTACTTGATGAGTATATCCCTGTTTTTTAAATACTTGCTTTGCAGCCAGCTATCAATATGATTCCAAATTTCCTCATCACCTTCAAACTTCAAATGAGCTTTATAGCTTAAGGCATAAACAGCTCTGTCATATTCGGAAAGATTAAGCCTTTGGTTGCAATAGAACTTATAAACATCGGCGCCCTGCAAATCACGGGGAATCTCGCTGTTGAGTTTTTCATGTATTTTTTGCATCTCAACCATGACGATTTCTTTGTATAACGCCTGCTTGTTTTCATAGTAATAGTAGAGCATCGGCAAAGAACAATCCGCCGCTTTTGCGATATCCCGGATGGATGTGCCGTTAAAGCCGCCGGCGCAAAACAGTTCGACGGCGTTTTGCAGTATCCGCTCTTTTATATTGACGTTATTCATGGCTTCCCTTTCACGTTTAATCGAGTTGCGGGCCTTTTCCGACTGCCATTTTACCCTTGTAATATTTCAGCTTAATTTCGGGATACGCTTTTACAAATTCATCCAATCCTTTGTTTTTTATAAAACTCAGGCAGAAGGTTTTCAAATTATGCGGATAAATTGCGGCTCCATCTGCCATTGGAAGCACTTTGGTGCAAGGATAATCGGAACACTCATAGCAAAAATCCACCGCGTGCTCCTGCGCGCAGCTGTATGTTTCGCAAACAGTACCGATAACCGGACATTTGCCCTCAACCTCCCTGCATCCGGGACACGGCAGTTTTTCGGCTTTAATTCCTCTGGAAATCAGATAATCCAACAGTTGCTGACTGTCTTTTGCCTTATAACACTCACATTCCCCGCAACAGATCCCGCATGGCCCAACCAAGTTGAATTGTTCTTCTGTTTTCATAAAAATAACCTCCAAATATTTTATCTAACGTTTGATAGGTATATCATACAACAAAAGCAACCTGCTGTCAACAGTAAAATATTGTCAGCAGGCTGGTTAATTTACATAATATCTATAAGTTTATTAGTTGCTCACTTTGAAACAGTAATCACCGGAACCTATTGAGAATACCAGCTTGTTATCCTTAAAATCAACGGTTATAATTCCTTCCCGGCAGCCAGCCGGCTTTTTATTTACCCATATAACCGTATCACTTTCCGTAACGGTGCAGCATTCATTGGCGGACAATTTCACAGTCGCCGTTGTGTTTGCGGGAATTGAAAACTTGAAAACAGTCTCGTCTTTACGTTTTTCCCAACCGGAGGCTATTTCGCCGTAAACGGTTTTGAATGACCCCCTCGCATATTGCATCCCATCAGGGAGATATGGTGCGATGACAATTTCTTTGAACCCCGGTTTGATAAAGCTCCCCTGCTTAAAGTAATCCGGCCCTTTGATACCGAGGAGTTCGTTGTAGAAAATTTCGTCAATGATTGTCCACAAGGTCATGGAAAGCTCGGAGCAGCCGGAGTTGCTGATTTGCGACCAACTTTCCCAAATGGTGGTAGAACCGTTTGCCATCATATATCCCCAGCCGGGGTATGTGGTTTTATTTACCATATTATATAGAACATCCTGCCTGCCCGTATCCCCGAGCACATCAATCATGGCAGTCGTGCCGGTGTTGCCGGTATGATGATTACCGTGGTATTTCTGTTTAAGGTCGTTTACTGCCCGCTCCAGCACATTATTTTCATAACCATCCGGCTCAATCCCGGCGGCAAGCGCATAAAACAGAGATGTTTGCGAACCTTTATCGTATGATGAATTTTCAGCATCAAACCATTTATCGTTGATTGCTTTTTTCGTCGCTTCCGCGCGTTTCGCATACTCTTCGGCATCCTGTGTTTTGCCCAGAATCGCGGCACTGCGCGATAAAATCATCGCGGTTTCGTAATGGCAGCCGGTCCACAAAAATTCCGGTGAAGTTTCATCCGAAATGAACTGCTCCTGCCCTGCTTCAAAACCCGGGAGCATATGGTCGCCGTAGGAGCCTTCTGTCAGCAGCCCATCCACCGCGTGGAGATTGTGGTATTCATAGGACCGCTTCATGCTGCCATAATGGTCGTTTAGCAGTTGCAGGTCATTGTAATACAAATATAAAAACCATACCAGGCGCGGATAGCTTCCACCCCAAATGGGGTCGACATTGTTCCACTGAATATAGTTCGGGGCGATATCCGGAATCGCGCCGTTTTCAAACTGCGCCTGCTGAATATCCTCCAGCCATTTTCGCCAATATAGGGGCATATACTGCCTGGTGTATAACGTTCCCGCCAATGAACCGGGGTCCACCCAGCCCCAATGCTCCCGGTAAAGGCAGTCAAGCGGTATGCCGAACAACTGGTTGGTCAGTGTGCGCAGAACCGCCTTGTGGATGCTGTTTAGCAGCTCGTTGTCACACGCAAAGCTGCCGCTCAGTTCAATATCCTGATAGATTTTTTCGCCGATGATTTCTTCAACAGTGACCTCAATTGGATTCAGTTCAAGCTGCACATAACGAACCGGATGGTAGGTAAAGCGCGGTTCGTACGTTTCCCCTTCCGGGCTGCCTTTCAGGATATAAATATCATTAGAAGGCTTCCACATTTCAACCCTGTCAGTAACATTCGGAACGCTCACCTGCAAATGCTGGTCAATTTCGCCCTGCTCGGTGATGCGGTCGGAATATTTTATTGTAACCGTTGAGCCGGCTTTGCCTTTGAATTTTATTTTAGACCATCCGCCGAACAGTTCTTGCATATCGAAGATGATAACATTCTTTTTGCTGCTTGGAAGTTGTGCAGGTATGATAATTTCTTTCACTTTTACCGGCGGCATCAGCTGCGACTTCATCAGCCCCCGTGAGCGGTCCTTGATATTCACCGGTAACCAGGCTGAATCGTCATAACCCGCGCAGTTCCAGCCGGTAAGCTCCAGGCGCGCGTCATATATCTCACCGCCCCAAAGGCGGGTTTCCAAAATCGGCCCGAAAGAGACTTTCCAGCTTTTATCCGTGCTGATGATTTCTTTGCTGCCGTCCTCATATTGCAAATTGATTTGCAGCATGGCTTTTGCGCAAGCACCGTAAGCTTCTTTCCACATATATTCGGAAAACCAGCCGTTACCCAGCAAAATGCTGATTGCGTTAGTGCCTTCATTCAAGTATCCGGTAATATCATAGGTGGAATACAGGATGGTTTTATCATAATCCGTCGGCGCGGGGTTCAGCACACAGTCCCCGACCTTTTTGCCGTTGATGGAAAGCTCGCCCCAGCCGAGGCCGCTGAAGAACGCTCTTGCTTTTTTAACCTTTTGGGGCAGTTGAACATCTTTTCTTAAAAACGGCGATCTTATCTCGCCATACTCATACCCTGTGATGGACGTTTTTGGCGACTTCGGGCCTATCCAGGCGGCTTTCCAGTCGCTCATGTAAAAAAACGCTGTCTCAAAGAAGGCCGGTGCGGAAAAATCACTTTCATTCCCCTGCTCATCCCATATCTTCACGCTCCACCAATACTTTGTGTCCGATGAGAGCGTCTGGCCGTTATAAAGGATGTTTACCGATTCGTTTGATTCCACCCAACCTGTATCCCACATGTCGCCAATGGTATTTGAAGCGTTTTCCTGCGAAGAACATACAATAATCCTGTATCGCTCTTGCATAACCGCCCTTCTGTCACTTTCAATCGTCCAGGAAAGCCTCGGGCGGGCAACATCAATATTAATCGGGTCTTTCATATATTCGCAGAACAAGTCTTTATTTTTAGGCATCTTTTCCTCCGGTTTTATATTTAAACCAATTTGATTGAAACAGGCTCCATTGTTATCGGCTCTTTCCCCTCGATTTCGACAATTGCCGGATAATCGGAATCGTTATAAAGCGCAATCAAGCCGTTTTCGAGCACACTTGAATAAACGCCGGCAGGGCTTTTTATCTTCAGCATTTTTTTCGTCATCGTGTTAAGATTTTCAAGTTTTAACAATTCGCCGACCAAATCCTTAATCCAGCCATCCAGCGGCTCCCGCAAGGTATTGACAAATATGACCATCCCTTTACCGGTATCCCCTGACCGCCATTTGTTGAAGATGCTATAATCCCCCTCAACGCTTGCCACACCGGCGCGGGCGTTGCTTTTTATAATAGGATAAATAATTTTTCCGCCGCCTCGCACCCAAGCGTCAAGCTTTTCCAGAACAGCCTGCTCGGTATAATCACCGTCGTGGTTGCGGGAAAGAAAAACAAAAGCCTTATATTGTTCGAGAGCACCGTCAAGCACCATGCGCTCCGAGCAGAAGTCATAGTCCAAATGCCGGCGCAGTGAATATACCTGCGAGAAGAACGCCGAACCGTCAAGATACCTTATCACACTGTCATCGGTATTCACAAGGGTATCCGGGTATAGTACAGCAACATCAATGACCGGCTTGGCGCGACTTTCAAGAAGCGGGGAGTATTTCAGCCACTTTTCGCAACTTGTGTCGCAGCACTGCAGATTGCCCCGGTAATAGAAAAGGTGCTGCCCGTTGTTGATGAGTATATTATAAAGCCGCGCCATCATCCCCCTGGCCGTGCTGAAACCTGCCGGTTCGGAGCCGAAGGGTACCTTATAAAAGCGCGCTGCGGAGGAAAGTATACGGGTGATGGCAAAGTTCAGCTCATAGCTTTCATCTTCGTTTGTCGCCCGGATACCGCCCCGCACCTTAATCATACTGCGGGTTTGCTCCGTGAAGTCCGTACCGCATTCCCCAAAGCCCCATCCGCCGGAGGATTGATAGATATCTTTATCGGGCATTGCCTCACGCATCCAGACCGCCCATTTTTCACACCAATCACTCATTTCAAACATATACCAATCCACAAAGTCTTTGCGTTTGCGCTTTACTTGGCAGGTAACGGGATGGAAGGTTTCAATTTCCTTAAATGATGCGTTTGCTTCTTTCCATGCTTTATTCAATGCATCAATTGAGCCATATTTGTTTTTAAGCCATTGGCGGCAACGCGGCGCAGCGTCTTTATCCGCCGCCCACCAGCCCAAATGCATATGCTCCGTTTGACCTTTATAACCGCAGTTGCCGCTTGCAGGATACTGCGATTCCCCGTAATTACCGGAGGGACCGAGACGGCAGCCGAAAACATTAGGATTGTTGTTATAGTGTTTGCCAAATTCGTGAAGATAATTGATAATATACGGAGTCTGGTGGTCGTTAAAAATCGTCGGCACATTATTCGCGATGCCGTGCTCCAAACATTTGAAGCCCTGAAAACCCTCCATGTCGTGATACCATTCCGGCAGCGCATACGCCGAGCCGCCGATGACCAGCGGGAACCATTTCAAGCCGTACTGTGCGGCGAGTTCAATGATGCCGTCATAGTAGCTCCAATCGTAAGTACCCTTGTTATATTCGATGGTGTTCCACCGCACATAACTTTCTACGCCGTTGAAGCCGAGCGCTCTGATATAAGGGCAGGTATCCTTCATCCGCTCAATGGTAACATCCAACGCCTCGTAGCTGATTGGTGAAATATCCGCCGAACAGACAAGCTGCATGAAGTTTTCGAGTATAAACCCCGGGTTGCACTCATCGGGGGTCGGCCGCTCGCTTTTGGCCAGTTCAATCGTCGTGTCGCACCGGCCATTCAACAGTTCGACACTGATGATTTCAGGGATGCCGGTTATGACAAAATCCGTATCCATCGTCTGCCCGTGTAGAAATGATGGATTACAGACAATAAAAACAGTATTCCTGATTCTGCCGGTATTGCAAAGCGTATAACCCACTGTGATTTCCGCGCCGGTATGAACCGGATTGGAACCAAGGTTCACCCCGATTTCCCCCGCCGCGTGAAAACTCAAACCGCCCTGACTGATGCAGTTGTCTTGATAGGTAACCACAATGGAAAATATGCTTTCATCGCCTAATTGCTCTTTCTCCAAACGGTAACCGGCACCGCGGCGGATATAACAGTTTTCAACGGTAAGTTGTTTAAATTCCGATGATTCACAGCCCGGGATATAGTCCGAATACACAGGCTCCAATTTTTTGCCGCCAAATTCCATATAGTCCCCTCCACGCTTTTTGCTTTTTTATTAGCATATCAAATATTCTGATTATTTACAACTTCAATTAAATGAATCGACAGGAGGCTGCTCAACGAATGAGCAGCCTCCTCTCATACTACCGTATAGATTAGATTTTTTTCTTTCTTGACAAATCAGCTTAAGACTATTCGCTTAACTTCTTCATTCAATACTTACAATCTTGTCATTTTAATAAAATACATTCGTGAATTATCTTCAAAAATGTTTAAATTGAAATACTGTTTGAAGTTTTCATATTCTTCAAGGGGCGATTGTAATTTTGCTGAAAGCGTTTCTGAAATCCCTTCTCTATGAATTTCATTGATTGCTTTTCTGCTTTTACTGTGGGCAATAATTACAGTACCATTAATTTTTAATATCGATGCTAACTTTTTGGCAAGCTCTTTTCTGTTTACAAAATGCGGCAAAGCATTGAAAATAACCACCGAGTTGCAATGCGGCACATCCAGTTGAAGAACATCGCTGCAAAAGAACTTGATTCGCTCATCTTTCCAGAGCTCTTTTGCGAACCTGATCATTTCACTTGAAATATCAATTTCAATAATGCAGTTTGGATTTACAGCTAATAAGTGCGGAACCATGACTCCTTTACCACTGCCAATATCCGCGATTACTGCACCCGTTTTAAAACCGGACATGCTTACAATCTCTTCACGAATGACTTTTTCACTTTCGTCAGCGGTCCATGTTGGTGCAAGCCTGTCAAAATACTTTGTCATTTTTATATTATTATCCAAAAAAGAGTCACCACTTAATCTTTATTTTGCATTTTTTAGCGCATTTGAGGTCGAACTTGAATCATCAATCAGCTTTGCTCTTTGCAATGCAAAAATGATAACCGGAATAAATATTAGCTGAGCAATTATTCCGGGAAGCGCTGTGACAAAAGAACTTGTAAGCCATATTTGCATTGTATACTTGCCTACGCTGAAGATAAAAGCATTGAGGATTCCACCAATCAAGCGCCCGCTGAGCATTGCGCCAATAAGCGAGATAAAAGTGTTTACTTGCCTGTTCTTTGTTTTTACTACGCTGAAAAGGATTCCTGAAACAAAACCGTAAACAGCGAGTTCACATAACATACCCGGTAGAAACGCTACCGGTGGCATACCGGTGAGAAGACAGGAAAGTAAAGAAGTTAAAATCCCACACGCAAAACCATAAAACGGACCGCATATTAAGCCACACAGCAAAACAGGAATATGCATTGGCAAAAACACCGAGCCTGCATTCGGGATTGCGTGAAATGCGACGGGAAGAACGATACCGGCTGCAATGCAAAGAGATGAAATAATCAGCTTTAAGATTTTCGTGTTTTTCATAAAAATACTCCTACAATAGATTGTTCAACCTATTGTAGGAGTTTGTCTTTGATATAACAAGCCGGTAGGGGGGTTATTTTTCCAATAATATTTGAAACTCCTCAAACGAAATACTCAATAACTTTGTTTAAATCTTCAACTGCACTTAGGTCACCTTGCTCAACAGCATCAACAATGCAATGCGAAAGATGCTCTTTTAAAATGCATTTTCCGGTACTGTTGATAGCTGACTTCACTGCAAACAATTGGAGCAGCACTTCGCTGCAATCCCTATCGTCCTCAACCATCCGCTTGACAGCTTCAAGATGACCGATTGCCTTTGAAAGACGGTTCAAAACTGCCTTTTTATGCTTAGGCGAATGACTGTGCGAATGTTTATGCGGCACCTCGCCCTCATGCGTGTGTGAGTATATTTTACCGTTTGTATCGGTATGAGTGTGAGATGTTCCTTGATCAGTATTTTTGTTCATTATTGATTCCTCTCAATTCTACAAGCCTTTTTATTTATAACAATTTATTTCATATTATATCGCCTCGTAACGCATATTTCCACCTAAAACAAAAATAAGCCTATATAATCAGCCTTGCTTCCTATATAAGTCTTGCATTTCTAATTAAAAATCATCTGATAATTTGAAAAATATTTGGAAAATAGTTGTTGACATATGTCGATAACGGAGTATAATTGAAACATTAACTGACATATGTCGATAACTACAAGGAGGTAATCATATGCCAAGACCGACAAAATGGAGAAAAGTATGTTGCTTACCGGACAGCAATCAGTTTGGACCACTTAATACTACAACTAAAGGGGAATTAATTGTAATGAGCGTTGATGAGTATGAAACCATAAGACTCATTGATTTAGAAGGATTTACCCAAGAAGAATGTGCTATTCAAATGAATATAGCACGTACAACTGTACAGGGTATTTATAACGATGCAAGGAAAAAAATCTCTGAATCTCTGGTTAATGGTAAGGTTCTGAGAATCGAAGGTGGCAGTTATAAAATTTGTGATGGGCTGGAAAAAACTTGCGCTTGTGGTGGTTGTTATAGACATAGATGCGGAAGAAATACTATAAGAACTGATGTATAGATAACAACAATTCAATAAAATTATGATATTTACAGGTGGATATATGGAAAAAAAGTATCAGGAAATCAATATATTTATCAAAACACTAAAAAGCCAAATCGGAAAACTAACGAGACAACAAATGCATACGCTTAAAGGTCAAGCACTTTCCGGCGATTTGGACGGAGCAAAAAAAGGTCTCAACAGACTGATATCAAATTAGCAGCCAATTTTTATATAGATGGAGGAGAATAATGAAAATCGCATTGCCGGTTGATGAAAAAAACATGAAAACAGGTGTCTGCATCTCTTTTGGGCGAACGCCTTATTTCCTTATTTATGATACCGAAACACAAGAAGCCATATTTATTGACAACAGCGCAGCGGCAAGCCAGGGCGGAGCAGGAATAAAAGCCGCCCAAACGATTGTGGACAACAAGGCAGAGGTTTTGTTGACACCACGTTGCGGCGAAAATGCGGCAGAGGTCATTAAAGCCGCCAGTATTAAAATCTTTAAAACCATGGCTGGCTCGGCGATGGACAGCATCAACGCCTTCATTGACGGAAAACTGTCATTATTAGAAGAAATTCATGCGGGATTTCACCACCACGGGGGCTGATAAGCTACCCCTAGCCGATGAGTAAAACCTGAGATGACAGGAGACCGAATATGAAAATCGCTGTACTAAGCGGCAAAGGCGGCACAGGCAAAACGCTTGTAAGTGTTAATTTAGCCTGTGCGGCAAAAGCCTCTATATACATAGACTGCGATGTTGAAGAACCGAACGGCCATTTATTTTTTAACCCCACAAACATAAAAGAAGAAGATGTTATGGTAAAAATCCCGTTTGCGGACAACGAGCTTTGCACCGGCTGCCGAAAGTGTGTTGACTTTTGCCGGTTTAATGCTCTGGCTTATGCGGGCAGAAAGCTCAAAGTTTTTGATGATGTTTGCCACTCCTGCGGGGGCTGCGTTTTGGTCTGCCCTGAGAATGCGTTAGCTGAAAAAGAGAGAAAAGTCGGTATTACGCAAAAGGGAGATTCAAACAATGTATTTGTGTATTCCGGATTTCTGAACGCAGGCGAACCCTCCGGTATGCCGATCATCAAGAAAATGATTCACGAAAATAATCTTAAAAGAGTAAGCCTGACATTTATTGACTGCCCTCCCGGCAGTGCCTGTATTGTCATGGAAAGCATCAAGGATGCCGATTATTGCATTTTAGTGGCGGAGCCGACATTGTTCGGTGTCCATAATCTGAATATGGTTTTTGAGCTAGTCAGACTTTTCGACAAACCTCACGGGGTAATATTAAATAAGTGTCTTGACGGTGAAAACCCTTCGGAAAGATTTTGTATTGAAAAGGGAATCGAAATAATAGGCCGCATAGACTACGATAACGAGCTCGGCACCTTAAATTCAAATGCAAAAATCGCCACCAGAGAGAGCGAGAAATACAAAACCATGTTCGCGTCTCTGCTGCAAAGCGTGATAATGGAGGCAAGGCATGGTACAACTGTTAATCCTAAGCGGTAAGGGCGGCACAGGCAAAACAACGGTCGCCGGCGCTTTTATCAAACTATCCGCCGCAAAAGCATACGCGGACTGCGATGTGGACGCGCCGAACTTGCATTTGATTATGTCGCAGCAGGCTCAAGCTGTCAAATCCGATTTTTACGGATTGCCCAAAGCCGGTATTGACCCCGATTTATGTGTCCGATGTGATTTTTGCAGGCAAAGCTGCCGTTTTGGCGCAATAGACAATGGAAACGATTACACGGTCGATCCTTATACCTGTGAAGGCTGCGGCGTGTGCGACTTTGTGTGCCCGGCCGGCGCGGTAACGATGACCCAGGCTATATCCGGCGAACTGATTCTTTTTTCATCTGATGCGGTGTTCTCCACCGCTCAGCTCAAAATGGGCAGTGGCAACTCCGGCAAGTTGGTGTCCGAAGTAAAAAAACAGATGCTTTCCGCCTCTGCAAACGCAGAATTTTCCGTTATTGACGGTTCTCCCGGAATTGGCTGCCCGGTTATCGCATCCATCAGCGGAGCGGATATGGTTCTTATTGTTACAGAACCATCGGTTTCGGGCATCAGTGATATGGAAAGAATCATAAAAACAGCCAAAATTTTTGGCGTTCGGCTAGCTGTATGCGTCAACAAGTTTGACACAAACCTGACGAATTCTATATGCATTGAAGAATATTGCAAAAACGCGAATCTTGATTTTGTGGGGAATATACCCTTTGATTGGCAGGCGGTCAAGGCCATCAACAGCGGACATAACATAACCGATATTGATTGTTCATCCGGGCTTGCGGTAAGACAGATTTACAATAGAACCATCGAACTGCTTTTTGATAAAAAGGAAAGGTGCGATAAATGCAAATAACGGCTTTGGCTGAAAACGTATCCGACTGTGAAAATCTTGGCAGCGAGCACGGGCTGAGCCTGTTTATTGAAACAGAAAAACATAAACTGCTGTTTGACACCGGACAAGGTTCCCTTTTCGCTGAAAATGCGGTAAAATTGGGCGTGGATTTGACACAGGTTGACCTCTGCGTTATTTCACACGGCCACTATGACCATGGCGGCGGGTTGCGGACTTTTCTAAATCTAAATTCCGTCTCGCCGGTTTATGTCAGCAAAAAAGCCTTCGGCGAGTATTACGCAAACAGAACGGATGCGCCGAAGACATATATCGGCTTGGATAAAACGCTATTGCCAAATGAACGCTTTGTGTTTGCCGGTGACTACCTGATGATTGAAAACGGGCTCGAGCTTTTTTCAAATGTCACAGGTAAAACTCTTTTGCCTTCCTGCAACAGTGATTTGTTTGAAAAAACCGGCGATACTTTTATACCGGACGGTTTCAGTCATGAACAAAACCTGATCATAACAAAAAACGGGAAAACTGTATTAATTGCCGGCTGCGCGCACAAAGGAATTATTAATATTGTTGAAAGCTTTCATGACTTGAAGAGAAGTTACCCCGATTATGTCATTGGTGGGTTTCATCTATACAACAAAGCCTCCGGCGGCAGCGAGGACGATGATACTGTCAATATCATCGGCAGATATCTCCTGCTAACCGGTACACAATACTTCACCTGTCACTGTACGGGCATGGCTGCCTACACCAGCTTGAAAACCGTTATGACAAATAAAATCGATTACCTGTCTACCGGAAATCAAATAAATATTTAACAGAGGAGCAAAACAAATGAGCGAAAATTGCGACCAAAACTGCGGCGGTTGTTCCACTGAATGTGCGGACAGAAAAGAGAAAACAAATGATTTTTCTGCACAGCCGCATGAACTGAGCAAAATCAAAAAAGTAATCGGCGTTGTCAGCGGTAAAGGCGGTGTGGGTAAATCCATGATTACCTCTCTGCTTGCTGTTACCATGAAAAGAATGGAGTACAAAACCGCCATTCTGGACGCGGATGTAACCGGCCCGTCTATCCCGAAGTCTTTCGGGCTCAAGGGCAAGGCACAGGGCAGCGAAATCGGTCTGTTCCCAGTAAAAAGCAAAACCGGTATTGAAATCATGTCCGTCAACCTGCTGTTAGAGAACGAGACCGACCCGGTTGTCTGGAGAGGTCCCGTCATCGGAAACACCGTCAAGCAATTCTGGACGGATGTTATCTGGGGTGAAGTTGATTTTATGTTTATCGATATGCCGCCGGGCACCGGTGATGTCGCTTTAACGGTTTTTCAATCCGTTGCAGTGGACGGCATTATCATTGTCACTTCCCCGCAGGAGCTTGTTTCCATGATCGTTTCAAAGGCGGTCAAAATGGCGGAGATGATGAGCATCCCGGTCATCGGCATTGTTGAAAACCTATCCTATTTTAAAGCACCGGACACCGGCACGGAATATAAGATATTCGGTGAGAGCCACCTGGAAGAAACCGCGGCGAAGCACGGCATAAAGGTGCTTGCCAAAATGCCCATTGACCCTAAACTGGCCGCCGCCTGCGACGCCGGTATGATTGAGCTTTTTGATGTCGACTGGCTTGAGCCGGTTGGCGATGTTTTGGCAAAAATGCTGTAGAGGGAGACAATTCAAATGGAAACACGCGCACTGAAAGCGAAAGACCTTTTTATGGAAGGATATAACTGCGCCCAGTCCGTTCTTTGCACATACTGTGAAGAGACCGGCATGGATTTTGATGAAGCGGTTAAGCTCGCATCCTCCTTCGGTGGCGGCATGGGCAGGCTGCGCGAGGTTTGCGGCGCTGTAACCGGCATGTTTATGATCGCCGGGTTGAAATACGGTTACACAAGCCCGAACGACGACGAAACCAAAGCCAAGCACTATGAACTGATACAATCGCTTGCCAAGCGATTTAAGGCAGAAAACGGTTCCATCATCTGCAGAGATCTTCTGGAGCTTGGCGAAGCGGAACAGGGTCCTGTGCCGGATAAACGTACGGCGGATTACTACCAGCACCGGCGGTGTGCGCAGCTGATTGAAAATGCAGGCAAACTATTGGACGAATTAATCAAAAACAAAAAAACGGAGGAAAAACAATGAAAATCGCAATAGCATGTGAAGGTAAAATGGTTACAGGACATTTCGGGCATTGTGAGAACTTTAATGTTTATGAGGTTGAGAACAATCAAATTAAGACAATAAAAATCTACCCGAATCCGGGTCATCGCCCGGGATTCCTGCCTAATTATCTGAATGATTTGGGCGTTAATGTCATCATTTCAGGCGGTATGGGCGGCGGTGCTGTTGACATCTTTAACGAAAAAGGCATTGAGGTAATCGTTGGTGTTCAGGGCAGTGCCGAAGCCGCGGTGAACAGTTATTTACAGGGCAATCTCAAGTCCACAGGTTCTGTCTGCCATGAGCATCAGCATCATGATGACTGCGGCAACTAAATCAATATACATTAATGCTTTGCGATTGAAAGCGGCAGGAGATCGCCCGGCTTAACCTGACCGGTGTTTTAAAAAAAGAGTAAAGCTTGAACATCGGTTCAGTTGATTTTTAAGAAAAGGTGATGAAAATGGAGATCAGCGAAAAAACCGCGCTGTTCTCGATGGCGATAAACCTCGTCATATTCGCAATGAAATATTTTTCCGCTTCCGCTTCCGGCAGCATTGCTTTGAAAGCTGAAGCGTTTCACACGCTTGCGGATTTTGTCGCTTCTTTAACTGTTTATGTCGGTTTGAGGCTTGCCAAGCGTAAAACCAAGTCATTTCCCTACGGACTATATAAAATCGAGAACCTCATGTCTGTGTTTATCTCCACGATTATCCTCTACACAGGCTACGAGATCGTGTTGGACATCATCAAATCCGATGCAGCACAACAAAAGAACTCGTGGCTTGCGATAACATGCCTGTCAGTTTCGGTTGTTATCACCTTCCTGTTTTCCCGTTATGAGAAGAAAATCGGTAAAAAGACCGCGTCGCCTGTTTTATTGGCGGATTCAACACATATCGGTACCGATGTACTAAGTAATGCTGTGGTTTTAATAGCAATCATTTCCGGGTTAATCGGCTATCAAATAGATAAGCTCGCCGCCTTGATTGTGGTTGGTTTCATAGTGAAATCCGGGTTTCATATCTTGTGGAACGGGATACGCGTTTTACTGGATGCCTCTTTGGACCATGATACGCTCACAAAAATCGAGAAAATTATACTTCAGACACCACAGGTAACCGAAATGAAGTCCCTGACCGGGCGCAACTCGGGGCGTTTTAAATTTGTCGAAGCCAACATTGTGATTAAAACACATCAATTGGATAAGGCCAAACTCATTGCAGATAAAATTGAGAAGAACATCAAAGAGAGTATCAAAAATATCGACCAGATTCTCATCCATTATGAACCGCTTCTAAAAAAAGAAATTATTTATGCTTTCCCGCTGGCGGATGATCAAGCGGCCATGAGTCCCCACTTCGGGGAAGCGCCGTATTTCATGCTTTCAACATTCGATTTGCGCAACCATGTTGCCGTGAAGACTCGCATCATCGACAATCCTTTCAGTATGAGTGAAAAAAGCAAAGGGATTCATGCAGCGGAATTGTTGGTTAAAGAAACGGTGGACTTTGTTTGTGTAAAAAAAGACTTCGACGGCAAAGGACCTTCCTATGTTTTTTCGGATGCGAATGTCGAGGTTATTGTCATAGAAGCCGAGACCCCAAAAGATGCAATGGAAAAACTAGGGTTGTCGCTTATTTCGCCCGAACAACATAACCCGACAAATATCTAAAACTTTTAGTGTTTTTATGTGTGGAATAACATCGTCTTATTTCAATCAACATAATTTTAGTTAAAAAGCTTGTTTGTGACAATGTCACAGAGTATATATTGGGATAAGTTTAAAATAGAATAAAATACAGACTATCCCATACGTTAGACATAGCGCTTTCAGAAGCGGTGTTGATAAAATTGAAGGAGGTAAAGAAAAATGGAAGAAAATACTTACAACAAAATGCCTTTAATCGGCGATCAAGCCCCGGCATTCAAGGCGGTCACCACACAAGGACCGATCAGTTTCCCCGAAGACTATGCGGGCAAATGGGTTATCCTTTTCTCCCACCCGGCGGATTTTACTCCCGTTTGCACCACCGAATTCATGACCTTCGCAACTATGTCGGATGAATTTAAGGCGATTAATACAGAACTCGTCGGCTTATCCGTGGACTCCCTGTATGCACACATTGCCTGGTTGCGCAAGATTCAGGAAATTGAGTGGAACGGGATGAAAAATGTCGAGGTCAAATTCCCATTGATTGAGGATATCCGCATGGAAGTTGCCAACAAATACGGCATGATTCAGCCGGGGCAATCCAACACCCAGGCCGTCAGAGCGGTATTTATTATTGACCCAGACGGCAAAATCAGAACAATCCTCTATTATCCCCTTTCTACCGGCAGAAACTTTGATGAAATCAAACGGATTATTCTTGCACTGCAAAAGGCAGACAAGGATAAGGTTGCCACACCGGCAAACTGGCAGCCGGGTGATGATACCATTGTGCCCACTGCTGGTTCCTGCGGCACTGCGAAAGAAAGAATGGAATCAAAATCAGATGACCAGTATTGCCTGGACTGGTTCCTTTGCTTCAGAAGAGAGAAAAAGTAACTCAGTGTTTGGTCCTTTTCTAATTTGCGTCAGTTTCTTAAATTATCTTTTCAAAATGAACGGAGTTTGGGCATCGTTAATCGCCAAAGCTCCGTTCATTGGTCTATAATACTATTTTGAAACATAGTTATCCATTGAGCCGGGGCATAACCGTGCGAACTACCGGTCGCTTGTTAAAAACTTGAATTTAGCATAAAAATGACATCGTTTTGACATAAACACACGCTAAAATGA
The DNA here is from genome assembly GCA_964627535.1 of uncultured Eubacteriales bacterium. Taxonomy (GTDB): domain Bacteria; phylum Bacillota; class Clostridia; order Oscillospirales; family Acutalibacteraceae; genus UBA1447. The sequence goes on along the minus strand of CAZVJW010000044.1, from coordinate 14,699 downwards.
TGGCAGAATGATTAAAGGAGAGATTTATAATGGTAATAAACAATATAACGTCCAACCTACGCCAACGAGTTGTCCCTTCGCTTTTATTGATCGCCCTCGCTGCAGGCGTCGTATTTATTTTGCCTTCCTGCAGTAAAACAGTTGAAAAAGACGATTCAATCACACAGGCAACCCAAACCCAAACACAAGCTCCGGAAACCAGCGAAACAACACAGGTCACTTCCCCGACAGAACCGACGCAGGCAACACCGGCAAGCTCGTCTTTATCCCTTGAAGGTTACGGCGCAAAAGGTGCTTTGGCTGACATAAACATGAGTATTGCGGATATGCTCACATACGCCGTTCAAGACGAATATTTGGCGCGCGCCGAATACGCTGCTATCATAGAAAAATTTGACAGCAACAATCCATATGACAATATAATACTTGCTGAGGAAACGCACATCAGTTATCTCCAAGAGATATATACCGCTTACGATATGGTTTTACCGGAAGACACATCGGCTGATCATATTGTTGAACCAAAAGACCTGCTTGAAGCTGCAAAAACAGGTGTCCAGGCAGAAATAGACAACATTGCTATGTATAATCTGTTTTTGACCTATGAATTACCCGAAGACATCCGCGATGTTTTCAACAGTTTGGAGAAAGGCTCCGAAAGCCATCTTTCAGCTTTTCAAAAACAGGTTGATAAATTAAGATGAATAGAATTTAACAAATAAGCATTTTAAGCGAAAGCTTTACAAAAAACAAAATACAGGATCGGAGAATTTAAATTGAAAAAAAAGTTTACTGTCAGAACCATTGTCCAAATATTCTTTTTTGCATTGATCGCAGTTATTTCCATTGCAGAGATTGCTTCCCTGCATGCTTTGTGTCCCTTCGGCGGCGTTGTCACTCTTTACAGCCTATTTGCGCAGGGTACGCTGGTACACAAAATTCAAATGTCTTCGCTTATCCTAATGGGTCTTGTATTCATACTTTCAATCCTATTCGGTCCGGTATTTTGCGGATGGGTCTGTCCCTTTGGCTCGATTCAGGAGTGGATCGGTAAAATCGGCAAAAAGATCTTTCCTAAAATATTCAACCGTTTCATTCCCGTCAAAGCAGATAAAGTTTTACGGTATTTGAGGCTTTTCGTACTGGCTTGGGTCGTTTATGTCACCGCAAAATCCGGCACCCTATTGTTCTCTAATATTGATCCATACTTTGCCTTATTCAGGTTCTGGACAGAAGAAGCGGCGCTGCCGTCGCTGATTATCCTGGCAATAACGCTTATTTCATCGCTGTTTGTTGCCCGCCCCTGGTGCCGTTATTTTTGCCCCTATGGTGCTTTGCTTGGCTTATTCAATAAAGTTAGGGTTTTCAAAGTCACAAGAAACGCGGGAACTTGTATTAACTGCAAAAAATGCGACAATGCCTGCCCGATGCGGATAAACGTTTCAGACAAGAAAAAGGTTTCAGATTTGCAGTGCATCAGCTGTTATGAATGCACATCGGAAAGAAGCTGTCCTGTTAAGAATACTGTGAATATGCAAACCTGCAAAACCAAATGTGACGGAGGTGCCCAACATGAAAATTAAGTCAAGCGTTATGGCGGTTCTGGTTTTGATAATCATGTTCGGTGGAATCGGAGTGTCAAAAGCCGCTGACATTTGGTCAACCAAAAATTCCGGCAGCTCTTTTAGCGAAGGCAGCAATCAAAATGAAGAAGCTGTAAAGGGAACGACTACATTTAATGATGTTTTGAAGATGGGTATTACACAGGAACAAATTGAATCTGTTATCGGCGATACTATGCCGCTCGGAAGCCAGAAGGTAAAGGATTATTGCGCGGAAAACGGACTTGAATTTTCCAGTGTAAAAGAACAACTCAATGAGTTGGTAAAGTAATTTTGCCGGCAATAAACTGAAAATTGTATGATTACAAATCCTGTGAGTCAGAAGGTATAAGAAATAAGGTTAAAAAAGTGGGGGTAGGACATTTTAGTCTTACCCCCTGCTTTTACTTTTTTATAAAAATGATACATATCACTTATGCTGCCTGAACCTTATTCATAAAAATTAATCTAACAGCAGAAGACTAACCCCCATGACAAGCATCCCCGACAGTAAACCGTATATCGTAAGATGATGTTCACCATATTTTCTTGCAGTTGGGAGCAACTCGTCAAATGATATGTAAATCATGATGCCCGCTGTCCCAGCGAACAACAAACCCAGCACTGTTTCGTTAATATAAGATGACAGGAAAATGAAGGTAAAAATTGCACCGAGCGGTTCTGCTGCACCGGAAAGCAATGAATAAAAAAACGCTTTTTTTCTGCTGCCGGTTGCGCAGTAAACAGGAATAGCAACCGTAATTCCCTCCGGAATGTTGTGAATTGCAACTGCGACTGCTATTGCAATTCCAAGCTTTAATTCGCTCATGCCCGATATAAAGGTTACCATACCTTCAGGGAAATTGTGAATTGTAATTGCTATTGCAATCAGAAAGCTGGTCTTCATAAGTTTATGCGGACTGAGTGTAACCTCACATTTATCTGCTTCCTCAATGTTGTGTATTTCATGCGGGTTTTCATAGGCAGGGATCAATTTATCAATAGCAGCAATCAGCAATATTCCCATGAAAAATGCTAACAGAGTCGCCCAGCCTCCCGCTTTTTCTCCCATACCGGCAACAAGGTGGACTTTAGCATCAGGTAGTATCTCCATGAATGAAATAAACACCATGATGCCAGCAGAAAAACCTAAGGAAACAGATAAAAACTTTTTGTTTGTTGTCCTGAACAGAAGCACAAACAAGCCGCCTAATCCGGTAGATAAGCCTGCGAATAAAGACAAAGCCAGTGGTAATATCCAATCGCTATTTTCCATGTAATTTCCCCCTCTGGATTGTTTGACATTTAAGTCTCCCGAAATATCCATATCGCGGGACGCACACCGACGATTGCGCTGTCAACATTATTACTGCAGCCTCGCAAATAACTGCCATCGCTGCTTACAGTCCATGCAGCGCATGAATTGAAACCGGGGGACCGCAGCCACCAGCCACTGTTTCCTAAGGAGTTTGCTTTATCAGAGACCTTGAGTCCTTTGCTTTTTGCAAAGTCTGTTCCGGCTGATAGCCTTAATTCAATGTTCAAAAAATACTCTCTTATCTCATCATAACTGATAACAAACACAGAATCGTTTGTATCGTTTCCTCCCGGCGTATTTGTAATCGAATTATCACCGTTTACCATTTTTGTTTCGGTAATCATTGCTATCTCACTTTCAGAAAAGGTACTGCTTAAAAATTCGTTTCTAAGCCATTTTCTTAAGGTGCAGGTCTCCCATGTTACATCTCCTAATATATTATTATACGGAATGCAATCTAAAATCTTTTCTGAAATCAACAGTGTTTTACCATTTTCAACCGCGAGTACTTTCCATAAAATCGGTTCCTTCCCGTTTGATGTATTATTATCCTGTTCGTAATAACCTAAGCTGATAATATCACCGACCTTTTCACCCGTGACTTCTGATGTTGTCTCGATTTGGGCTTGTTCCTGCATCGAGGTTTCATCTATTTTCTCTTTCTGATTACATCCTGTAAGAATAAATAATATAAAAACAACAGAAGTTATAACTAATGTTAATCTGATTTTACTCATAAACTGTAGTTCCTCCTCTATATCGCGATACAAATGCTGTTCGACAAAAAAGATATATAATCGTTCAAGTCATCAATTTCAAATTTGTTCAATTATATACAATTTCCGAACCGCGTTGATCCTTGATCGTTACTGTTTGAGCATCCAAGGTTAGATAAGTGTCCGGGCCATCTTTATATGTGCGGAGTTTCCCCACAACCTCAATCCAATCTTTTTCCTTTGGCATTTTTCCGTTATAAGTAAACTCAAAACCGCACATACTCCCATCATTGCCGCAGCAACCCGGACCCGTTCGGTAAACATAGTAATAAGTTATATCGGATGTCTCATCGTGATATGCGTCGAACATCCCTTCAATTTTAATGGTTTTTCCGATATAGTCGCTTGTGTTTGTATAAATTTCATTAATATATGTAACAAACATTTTTTCGGTAATGTTTATAACATCATCCGAAATTTGTTTGGTTGTAGCATCGGCAGTGCTTTCGCTTTCTCCGTTCGTTTTACCGCAGGCGCAGAGTGATACGAGCAAAGAAGCAGTTATTAATAATACAAGCAGTTTTTTCATATTCTTTTTCTCCTTTTTATAAGTTCGATTGCTGAAAAAGCAAAGAAGGCAACAATATTAACAGATACAATGCTTGCTCCTGCGGGAGTTGAGTAAACATATGAAATAACTATCCCGATAAAAAAGAATAATACTGAAATTGTTGCTGATGAAATTACAACCGAAATGAAACTTTTAAAAACCCGCATGGATGTCAGCGACGGAAAAACAACCAAACTTGAAATAAGCAGCGCCCCCATCAACCGCATACCGAGCACGATCGTAACGGCTGTCAACAGTGCAATGAGCATGTTGTAAAGCCCGGCTTTCGTTCCGGTTGCCTTTGCAAAGGCTTCGTCAAATGTGACGGCAAATATCTTTGTATAAAACAGCATATAAAGCACCAGCACAACAATTGACAGAACAATCGACAGCCAGACATCATCCTTACTCATTGCAAGGATGCTGCCGAACATATAATTGCACACATCCACTGTCATTCCGGTTGATATGGAAACAACCATAACACCTACGGCAAGCGAGCCGGACGAAATCAAGGCAATAGCAGCATCGCCTTTTATTTTACTGTTTTCGCTGAGCCTAAGCAGCAAAAACGCGGCAAACAACACCACAGGAATAGATACTTTAAGCGGCGCGGCGTTCATCGCGGTTGCAATCGCCAACGCAGCGAACCCGACATGGGAAAGACCATCCCCTATCATCGAATAACGCTTCAGGACAAGGCTGACGCCGAGTAGAGCAGCACAAAGAGATACCAATATGCCAACCACGCCCTAACCAAAAACGGATAGGTCATCATCTCTTTAACAGTTTCAAACATCCTGCTCACCCCCTAAAAACCGTTTGCCGGCAGGGCTGTTCCTGTAATCGTCTGTTGTGCCGAAAAACAGCGGTTTATTTTGCAGATGCAGGATATGAGAGGCAAATTTTACAGCACTGTTGATGTCATGCGAAACCATGATGATGGTAATACCGTCATTATTAATCTGCTTAATTAAGCTGTAGAGTTCATTTGTCACAATCGGATCAAGCCCGGCAACGGGCTCATCGAGCAGCAGCAGCTTTTTCGTGGCGCACAAGGCGCGGGCGAGCAGTACGCGCTGCTGCTGCCCGCCCGACAGTTCTCTGTATGATCTGTTTTTATATTCTTTAATCCTCAGTTTTCCCATGTTTGAATAAGCCGTTGCCCGGTCTTTTTTGGTATAAAACGGGCGAAGCCCCCTGGCATTCAGGCAGCCTGAAATAACAACTTCATTCACGCTTGCCGGAAAATCTTTTTGTACGCTCGTTTGCTGCGGCAAATAGCCGATTTCATTTTGCTTGAGTCCATCGCCCACAGCAATGCTCCCCTTTGCGACTGATTTCAGGGAAAGCAGCGCCTTGATAAGTGTACTCTTGCCCGAGCCGTTCTCGCCGACAATGCAGAGATAATCTCCCGTATTGACGGAAAAAGAAAGGCCGGAAATAGCTGTGGTATTTTCATAGGACAAGCTGACATCCCGGCAGTCGATCAAAGCCATATTACATCATTGCCTCCTTCAAGGCGGCAAGATTTTTCTCCATCAGGCTGATATAGGTAACACCTGCGGCTAAATCCGCAGCAGTCACATTATGCGCCGCGTATAATTCTGCCGTTTTTATTCCGGTTGCTTCCGCAATGCTGTCAGCAACCAGATGGTTCGAAAATTCCATATAGAACACCGTGCTGACCTTTTCTGCTTTCACTTTGTCAATTAAAAAAGCGATTGTTGTCGCGCTTGGGTCTGTTTGGCAGCTGCAGCCGGGGAATGCCGCATAGTATTTAATACTATACGCATCGGCGAAATAACGCAGCGGAAAACGGTCGCCGACAATAATCAGTTTGTTGGCAACCGTTGCAAAGAAGCTTGCAAAAGACTGATCCAGGGTGTTGAGTTTGGCCTGGTATGCTGCCGAGTTAGCCTGATAGGTGTCTTTGTTAACCGTATCCAGCGCGCAAACTACATCCGTGACAGCTTGTGTGATTTTAACCGCGTTTTTCGGCGAAGTCCAAACATGCTCGTCATATTCCGGTTCTGTTGGCTCTGCTGAATTTTCTTCTTCCACTTCCATGCCCTCAATAACTTTTTCTTCGACTGTAGTGACACAGTCCATCATCTTAATTGTTTTTACCGGTGTTGCCATTGAGCTTAGAATATCGTCAACCCAGGTATCGCTTTCGCCGCCGACATAAATAAATAAATCGCAATTTTGAATGGTGATAATATCCTGCGGAGTCGGTTCATAAGTATGGCTTTCACTGCCGGGTGGCAGCAGCTGCGTTACCTCCGCTTTGTCCGCGCATATCTGTTTTACAAAATCATAGGTCGGGAAAATTGTTGACACAATGCTGAGTTTCCCATTTTCTTCCACCTCAGCGTTTTTTTTGCCGCATCCTGTCAAACTGCCTGCAATAAGCAGGCATATGAATGCCAAAGCTAATATTTTTTTCATTATTCAGTCCTCCATATTTATTTTTGGGCATAAATATAGTGTAATTTGCCGTTTATGGGCAAATTACACTTGTGGAAGACTCAATTGTTCAATCTTACCTTCAATGAATGAAGAGTCTCAAATTCTTTTTTTACAGCAGAACCTGACAAAATATTCGATTCATTTTGCAGAATCAGAAATGACATAAGTGCAATAAAAATAGCAGCAGTGCCGATTGTATTTAATACATCCTGGTAGATATGAATTGACTCGCAAATTTGGCAATCATCACCGCTGCAAATATGGTTTGTATGCGTAACAATAAAACCTTCGGAGAAGGCCATTATAAATATAATACAAAAACAGACCATAAGAGACAATATTATTTTCATATTTGCTTTGTTCATAACGACTTCCTCCCTTTGCTGTTCATACGCTTGTTATGTGTTTGATTATAACACTTTGCCGCAAATAAACAATGTGCTTTTTAAATTTCTAATGTATAGATTGTAAATTTATATCAGGAACACTTCTTAAAAAACAGAATATTCTATATAGTCATTTTAATTTTTTTCAATTTACTATTGACAATTCCATAAAACAGGACTACTATAACAATATATTAAAACCGCTGATTAAGATTAGTAAATTCAGCAACCACTTCTTAGAGAGTCGCAGACGGTGGAATTGCGGCAGGCAGGGTTGAATTGAATGGACTTATGAGGGCAGACCGAAAGCAATGCTTTTTAGTGCTTGCGAGTAGTTTCTGACGGGAACTTCACCCGTTATCAAGGAAGCGCACATATTGTGTGCGGATTGAGCGGATGTAAATTACCGCAAAGGTAATTTCATCAATTTGGGTGGTACCGCAGGAGAATAACTCTTGCCCCTTGTATTTTGGGGCAGGGGTTTTTTATTTTATTTGGAAAGGAGAATAAAAATGAGGTTTTACAAGCAGAAGAACGAAATTGTTATTTTCCGATGGCGCGGAGCAGTTACAACAGCTTAAACCAAATGTATTAAAATATATGAAAAAGGAGAATTATTACCATGTTAGAACAAAACGTTGATTTCGCGGTTTACAACAAAACGACCCCCACAAAGGAAGGATATTTCGGCACCTACGGCGGCGCATACATCCCCCCGCAGCTCGTAGCGGAGTTTGAAAATATTTCGACCGCTTACCAGACGATATGCAAGAGTTCAAAATTCATCAACGAGCTCAGAAGAATCCGCAAAGAGTTTCAAGGGCGTCCAACGCCGACTTACCACTGCGAGAGGTTATCCAACTCTATCGGTAATTGCCAAATCTATTTTAAACGTGAAGACTTAAACCATACGGGAGCCCATAAATTAAACCACTGTATGGGCGAAGCTCTTTTGGCAAATTATTTGGGCAAGAAAAAGATTATTGCAGAAACCGGCGCCGGCCAGCACGGCGTGGCACTGGCTACCGCTGCCGCATTTTTCGGCATGGAATGCGACATATACATGGGTGAGGTTGATATTGCCAAACAGGCACCGAATGTCGCAAGAATGAAGCTGTTGGGTGCTAAAGTCGTTCCTGTGTCTCACGGTCTAAAAACCCTTAAAGAAGCCGTTGATGCTGCTTTTGAAGCATACATTGGTGAATATGAAGAAGCTATGTATTGCATCGGTTCTGTTGTTGGTCCGCATCCGTTCCCGCTCATGGTCAGAGATTTTCAGACCGTTGTCGGTATCGAAGCCAGAGAGCAATTTTTGGAAATGACCGGAAACCTGCCGGACGCTGTCGTCGCTTGTGTAGGCGGCGGTTCAAACGCAGCCGGTATTATGACGCCGTTTTTAAACGATCCCGTCAAGCTGTTCGGCGTTGAGCCGATGGGGATCGGTACAGAAATAGGCCAGCATGCCGCAAGCCTGACATATGGTACGGAAGGCATTATGCATGGTTTCAATTCCATTATGCTGCAAGATGAAAAGGGAGAGCCAAGCCCTGTGTATTCCGTTGCCAGCGGATTGGATTATCCGTCTGTGGGACCGGAGCATGCTTATCTGAGGGATTTGGGCCGTGTGACATATAAGTCAGCGTCCGACGACGAGGCAATTGACGCCTTCTTTATAACATCAAGATTAGAAGGAATAATTCCTGCTTTGGAAAGCGCTCACGCTATTGCATATGCCATGAAATTGGCTAAAGAAATGGGTACCGGTTCAATTTTAGTAAACTGTTCTGGCCGTGGCGATAAGGATTTGGATTTCGTATTGGAAAATTATGGCGACAGATTAGGGAAATAAACCTTGCTTCAACACTGTTCGTTAGTAATTAACTGCTTGCTTATAAGCATAAACGGAAATAACCAATAAACAGAAAATGCAAGGTAATTGTGACGATTCATGCAATGGAAATAAGCAGGCAACATGAAAATAAAAACAGGGGCAACTCTATGGAAAAGTGCATAGAGTTGTCCCTGTTATTATTCATCTTCCAAGCTATTTTAAAATTTACTATTTAATAATTACAATTTTCCCAATTACAGGCAATTGTTTTTCTTCGCCTTTTGAAGCGTTTAATATGCCCATAATTGCCAATGCAAACAAACCGATATAAACAACCAAAGCAACTAATGTTGTCAATAAATAACCGACAGCAGGTATATACGATACTATTGCCGATACAATTTGAACTGCAATTCCAAGTACAATTTCAACTATAAAAAGGACGCAGCCTTGATTTACATGAAATTTCAACTTTTCATTTTTGGGGTCCGCAATTAACCCAATCAAAAATAGAATACCTAGATAAGAAAGTATCGAGAAAATTTTTGTATTGTCTGTAGTTGTTGCAGCAGGTTGTTGATATTGCGGTTGATAGAATTGTTGCTGCGTGGTTTGTTGTGGATTTTGGTTAGCGGTCTCTTCAATTTTTGTTCCACATTCCTCACAGAATTTGAGACCATCGGGATTGAATTTTCCGCACTTTGGACAAATCATTAATAACAACTCCTAAATAAATTTATAAAACAAATTTTAAGTAAATATTAGAAAATTTACAAAATTTCTGTCAAATATATAATGTTAGAATGAGTTTATTCGGTAGTACAAGTTTTTTGTTGTTTAAAGGAACATTTGAAGAATCATTTCAATCTATCACTTAATAAAAATCCATATCTTATTTCAACACAATCTTATCCGGAAACGGCGTTACTCTCGAGATACTCCACATTTTATCGATATAAGCGGTGGTATAAGCCTGCTCAATGTAGTGGTAATAATACGCACCGCGCTCGGAGAGGCATAAAGCCTCGCCGTCCCTTTCCAAAAATCCGAGTATACAGGATATTAATATTTCTAAGCCAAACATTCTGTTTAAGCCCTTACCAAAAAACTTTTCAAAGCTTTCCGGGCTGATATGCATTGAATAGGCACCCCAAAACAGATAATAGGTCATCCTTTGCCTTGGTAAAAACCTCAAGGTTAAGGATGTCGGTAAATGTCCCTGCTCTGTCCTTTTGACATAATCCTCAATTGAGAAAGTGTTAAGTTTGAACTGGTTTTTCAAAAGAGTAGTCGCAGATATTCCAAATCCTAAAAAGTTATCTCTCGTTATGGATGAATACTTTTCTGTGTTTTCTTTTGCGAATGTCCAAACAGATGTGCGTTTATAGCCCTTTAGTTTGCAGAAGCGGGATATTTGCGCAAGCATTTTTTTCTTTTCATCTTCCGGCAGCGGTTTGTAGCGGTTGTTTACAAAAGTGAAGTCAATAAACGGGTAGGTGGAAACCTGTGTCGCACCGTTTGAAAAAGCCGTTTCAATGTCGTTGAGCAAGATTTCCGCAGTCTGTCCTGGAATTGCGAAAATCAGATCCATATCAACCGTTTCGAACTTCGCTTTATTTATGGCCTTAAAGACTATCTCGTGATCGACTTCTTTTCTACCAAGTGCTTTAATACATTGATCATTGAAGGATTGAATACCGATGCTTATCATCGTTACCCCTGCTGCTTTAAGTTTTGCAAGATTTTCGTCGTTTATATCGTTCGGATGCAACTCAACGCCAATACCCTCGGCTATAATGAAATACTTTTTCAAAGTGCTTATTATTTCACCTATATGCTCAATCATCAGAGCAGGTGTTCCGCCGCCGAAATAAAGGCTTGTAACATCTTTTGGTTTTACAAGCTGTGACCCCACCATTTCAATCTCTTTGAGAAGCGCTGCAAAATATCGCTCGGCAAGAACTCTATCATAAATCATTTTGCAATAAGGGCAGAAGCTGCAAATGCTCTTGCAAAACGGGATATGGACATAAAGCCCCAGTGGATTCGTGTATTCATATTCAAGCAACTCATCATTATCATTTTTGAATTCAAAAGGTTTTAACGATTTAGTCATCCAAATCCTTAAAAATGATGTCATTTTCATACTTTTCTTTCAATCCTCATAGTCATACAATTTATCCGCTTGTGTCAGTGAACCCATCTTACAGTTTGATTAACAATTTGTCAACCTTTTAAAGCGTTAAAACAACTCTATGAATACAAAAGAGTGGGACGAAATAAATTTTCCGAAGCGCTGACAAAAAACAAAAAGCAAACAATTTACCATGAAAATGATACAGTTTCGACAAACATGCGCGATAATATTAAAATATGTAAAGACATTTGAGCACATTTTGCAAATGACTTTTATCGGCAACTCGACCAGATGGCAACAATATCATCATTAGTCAGGAATATATTGGTCTCCTAAAATTTATATTGACTTAATGTATAAATAGTGATAACATATAAGTGAAAAATATGTAAAGGTTGCATAAGAAATTTTGATTTTTGCGGAAAGATGATAAATTGCGCAGGATAAGCCGAATAAAATTAAGGAGGTGACTTTTCATGAAGATGTTAACAGCAACAGTAATAGCTATTGTCCTCGCAATGTCGGTGTTTACGGTAACCGCCTTCGCAGGCGGAGGCCAAGTACAGGGAGACAAAGGCACCGGCACCGTCGTTCAAAACGGGTCTTGTCCTTTCGGGGTAAATACGCCTCCGTAATAGCATGATTTAATCTGTAAACGGTAACTTTATATTCGAAAGACGAGTGGACTTGGTTACCCTGTGCATTTATCTTATTTCCTATAAAAAGCAAACGGAGCTTTGACACAATTGGTTTGTCAAGGCTCCATTTTTGATATTGATAGTTTTCCGTTCAACTCATATAATGTTCAATTTAAAAGCTGAAGGCTGACTCCCATCACCAGCATACCGGAAAGCAAGCCGTAAATTGTCAGATGATGTTCCCCATATTTCCTCGCTGTGGGTAGAAGCTCGTCAAATGATATATAAATCATAATACCCGCTATCCCCGCAAACAGAACACCAAGAACCGTTTCGTTGAGATAAGATGATAAAAAGATAAACGCAAAAATTGCGCCGAGCGGTTCCGCCGCGCCGGAAAGCAGTGAATATAAAAATGCTTTTTTTCTGCTGCCGGTGGCGCAATAGGTCGGGATCGCGACGGCTATACCCTCCGGGATGTTATGAATCGCCACCGCGAGCGCAATGGCTATGCCAAGTTTCAATTCACTCATACCCGAGATAAAAGTAACCATACCTTCCGGGAAATTATGAATCGTAATCGCAATTGCTGTAAGAAAACCGGTCTTAAGCAGATTGTGCGAACCTACCGGCACTTCGCATGAATTCGCTTCTTCAATACTGTGCATTTCATGAGGATTTTCCGCAACGGGAATCAGTTTGTCAATAGCCGCTATAATCGCTATTCCCCCGAAAAAAGCCGCAAGGGCTACCCAACCGCTTGCCGAATTGCCCATACTTTGAACAAGGTGTGTTTTGGCGTGCGGCATGATCTCCATAAAGGATATGTAAATCATAATTCCCGCGGATAAGCCAAGCGCATATGACAAAAATTTTCTGTTTGTTGCACGAAAAACCAGCACAAGCAAACCACCCAGCCCAGTTGCTAAACCTGCGAACAAAGACAGAGAAAGCGCTATAATCCAACTGTCAATACCCATATGCCACCCCATTTGCAATTTTTAAGAATTTTATCACTTCGATTTTCAGCTTTAAATAATGATACCAAATATATAAAACGCTTACAACCCAAAATTAACTCTTATATTAAAAAAACTGCTTCGTGATTTGAAATCACCAGGCAGTCTTTCAATATTACGGATTATTTCTGTAGTAATTCGAGCTTTTCCTTCTTGCTTGGGCATCCCTTGCAGGTTTAGAAAACTTATCCGCGCGTCTCTGCTGGTTTGGCTTATCTATACCGGGCATATCTGCCGCTGCTCTCGGCCTTCGCTGTTGCTGCGGCGGTTTTGGTAGAATGGTTGTTACCATCAGCGGATACGGATGGTCTTCCACAACCGGCACGCTCTTGCCAATCAGCTTTTCAATATCCTTAAGCAACGCTTTTTCTCCAAAATCGCAAAATGACAGTGCGATGCCTCCAAGCCCGGCTCTGCCGGTGCGGCCGATGCGGTGAATATACGTTTCAGGCACTTCCGGCAGTTCATAATTGACAACATGCGAAAGCTCGTCAATATCAATGCCCCTTGCCGCAATATCCGTTGCCACCAGAACACGCGTGCGCTTGGCTTTGAAATCATTGAGCGCCGCCTGGCGGGCATTTTGGGATTTGTTGCCGTGAATCGCCGCAGCGTTTATCCCGGCAGCTATCAGATCTTTTACAACCTTATCAGCCCCGTGCTTTGTGCGCGTGAATACCAGCGCCGAGGTAACGGAGTTGTTTTTTAGAACATACAGCAACATGTCGCGCTTGTTGCCCTTGTCCACAAAATACATATACTGGTCAATCATATCCACTGTCGGGGATTCCGGCGTGACAGATATTTTCACCGGGTTCACTAAAAGCGAGTTCGACATTTTGGAAATTTCAGGTGGTATGGTTGCGGAAAAAAGCAGAGTTTGCTTAACCGCCGGTGTTTTTGCGATAATCTTTTTAACATCATTAATGAAGCCCATATCCAGCATACGGTCTGCTTCGTCGAGGATGAATATTTTAATATATTGCAGATCAACAATGCCCTGGTTGATTAGATCGTTGAGCCTGCCCGGGGTGGCGATTAAAACATCCACACCGTTTCTAAGCTGGATTTCGGAAGGCTTTTGGGAAACTCCGCCGAAGATGACGCAATAGCGCAGATATGAGTTTCTCCCATAGGTGCAGAAGCTGTCAAAAATCTGAACGGCAAGCTCTCTTGTCGGTGTCAGCACCAGCGCCCGGATTCTGCGCTTGACTGTGGTATTGATTCTTTCCTCGCTTAAAAGTTGAATAGTCGGCACCGCGAACGCCGCTGTTTTACCTGTACCTGTTTGCGCACAGCCCAACAAATCTCTGCCTTCGAGCACAGGCGGTATTGCTTGCACCTGAATCGGTGTGGGTTCTGTATAGCCTTCGCTCTCCAGCGCGGCTAAAATTACAGGATTGATATTTAGTTCTTTAAACTGCATGTTTACTCCTTATACTAACCACCGATAAAACGCATTGAATCATTGCGGTCTTTTTTGCGCCGTACTGCGTTGTCCCCCTTGCCTTGCGACAGCAAAGCATCGTCGTCCGCCTTGTGCAGCACAAAAAATCATCGCAAATCTAACAACGCTTTTCATCGCCGATTAGTATTAATATTTTTTTGCCGAATAAATTATAACACGTTCATCGTTTTAAGTCAAATATAATGTGGAATACGGAAAATAAGGCTTGCTTTGGCAGCTGGTTTTCAGCCCACAAAGCAAGCCGGTGTGTCTTTAGGTGTATCCTACTGAATCAGCGAGAATTTTACAATCAGCGATGCAAAAACGATTGACGCCATGGAGAGAAGCTTAATTAAAATGTTGATGGACGGGCCCGCGGTATCTTTGAACGGATCGCCGACCGTATCGCCGACAACAGCCGCTTTATGGGCATCGCTCCCTTTGCCGCCGAGTTCGCCGGATTCAATGTACTTTTTGGCATTGTCCCAGGCGCCGCCGGAGTTCGCCATCATAACCGCTAAAAT
>CAZVJW010000043.1:0-32680 GCA_964627535.1 uncultured Eubacteriales bacterium | reverse complement strand
TTTTTTCTATGTTTTCATTGTGTTTTTTCTTTCTCCGATAAATTTAAAGGGGCCGAATCTCTTCGCTGATTTTTCAGCGTTTTGATACAGCCCCTTTATTTATCATAGGACGATGTTATCTTTTTTAACTTGGTTTTCGCATATATCATTGTTGTAAAGAACGCTGTTAATACTTATTCACGATTAAAAAACCTTTAAAAATCAAGCAAAAGCTTTGATTTATACTATTCTCCATTTTAATGCAGAATAGTATTATGAGGTTTTGTGCGGATTTTTTAGTTAGGTTTTTATGAGTAATTAGTATAAGCGGATACATGAAAATGCGTAATCATGACTTTTCGGCATTTCGGTTTGCAACAATCGTTTTGTAAAGCCTGTTAATCACCCTGTCATTATTTTTGATCGGGTACTCTGCGGCAATTGAGGCTATTGTCTGATCTAATTCACCGCCCTTTAAATCTTTGAGACAGTCAATACGATGATTGGCGTATTCTTCATCGGTGATAAAAATATCCCCTCTTACTACTAAAAAAATGTACTTGTCAAGCATAATAACAGTTGGAACATCCGGGCTTTGTTTAGACACTTCATCAAAAAAACCGGAAGGATAGGAATTGTTGTCTTTTTTGATTATTGTTGCATCGGTTTTACCGGAGGAAATACCCTGCTCCGAAGCGAAGCGTTTGCTGACATCTTCAAAACTTTCTCCGTCCGCTATCCTGACAGTCAAAGAAAGAAGTTTGCTTTTTAATGCAGAAATTTCCTCGGGGGTAAAATCCACGGTACTGCCATCCTCAGCTGTTTTGGTCAGATAGCCGTTTATCGCTCTGAATGAAATGTAATTTTCACTGAAATATGTTCTTAAATCGTTTTCACTGACCGCCTTTGTTCCGGATGTATCATAGTAATACAGCAGGATGCATTCTTTTGCGGCATTGGATGTTTCTATCTTGGTTAATGTTTGCTTGGTAACGCCAATTGCCGAATAATATTCTGAATACAAACGCCAAAGATTGTTAACGTTTGTGGAAATATAAGCCTTTTCTTCATCCGCCAGTAAAAGATTAAGTTCTTTCAGCGTTGAGTTAACAGCCACATAATTTTTACACAGTTCAGCGGCTTCTGCTTTTAATTCCGCCTCACCTACCGATGATGCCAATCCGTAAACTTCGGGTTTTGATACAACCAAATCAAGAAAATAGGCATATACACCTTGAGTCAATTCGGAACCGGCTATATTAAGAGCGTAAGCATTACCCCCGGAACAGGAAGGCAATAAAGGCACAAGGCAAAACGCCAGCAGAATACATAATATTTTTTTTATTTTCATTCTTGTAATACTCCTTTGCGATAAAGCAAATAAAAAGATTAGCGGTTTTTCGTTTCGGTTCGGTTCTCATGGGGAACGCTTATGGCAGGCTATTTTTGAAAGAAATTTTTAATACGAACTTTTATGCCCGTTATTCTTTCATATCTTGTTCTGAAGACATTATGTTCGATATTAGAAAATTCAATGGAGTATATCCATTTTATATACCGGTAAAACCACAACTTTTTCAATTGTTTCCTGTTTTTTTTCGCCGCCTGTTTAATTGGGTCCCAATACCTGAAAGAAATACTGCTTTTCGATCCCCATATAATAAGGTTTTTTATATTTTCAAAGGTTTCAGGAGTTAACGCCGTCGCAAGGTTAAAATCATTCGGGTCACGGCCGGAAACAAGAATCCCCATAATTGTTCTGAAGCATTTTTCGCATGTACAGCAATTCCCGCCGCCGGCGGATTCCCAACAAACCCTTAGCTTTACCGGAAGGCCTGTATTTTCGCTGAAGCGGGCAATTTCATCAATCTTATCCTGCCGGGTATAATTAAAGCTTTCATGGCAGACATCACAAGAACCGAACTTCACCTGTCCGTCAATTGTTGGGTATGAACCCCACTGAACATTTTTATCAATATATGACAGCGTAGCTGCTATATATATAACGGCAATATGATGCTTCCAGGCGTAAGGCGCAGCATGACCGATCATTCCTATTCCGTGTTGAATTCCTCCCCACCAACCGTTGTTTAAAATACCGGAAAAGGCATTGTCAAGCGCTGTATAATCAAGAAACACCCTGAAACAGCTTTTAATAAAAGAAGCGTTTAATCCAAATGTTTCCGCAGCCTCAAGAGTGGCATCCTTCACTCTTTTCCAGCCATAAAAATCATCAAGCCGGATATCGGAACCCCATATAGAAATTAAATCCGGTTTTTTGCCGATGTTCCTGATAAGTGTGCAATATGAATCCACTCCCCCGCTGAAAAATGCAGCGAATCCACCGGATGGTTCATACCCGCAATCATCAATTCTTTTTGCGGTCAGGCTGCCCAAAAAAGTTACTTTCGGATACATATTGATAAATCCCTGTTTAAACCTCGGGATACTCTCGTAAAAATTCCTGTCAATACTGTCAACATAAATATATGCATCGGTAAGCCATGAAATCGGCAAAACATTGGTGAGAAAAGGAATAATAAGGATTCCGTACGGAACATCGGAAATGTCTTCTTCATACTCTACATAAAAAGAAATGCCGGGTTTGAAGAACATTTTAATATCATCGCTTACTGAATAATCGTATATCAGTTTATTCCCTTGTATCAATAGCTGATTGACTGTTATTATCGCCAAAGTGATATCTCCTTCAACCTTAAGCCGGTCCGACAATTTCCAGGTCGGGCAACCTGACATGGCCCCAATAACGATTATCATAAACAACCGAGTTGTCAAAATTCTTCGGTTTAACTTTTTCAAACAAGACGGCACCGGTTAAATGGTCCAGCGTAAGAGATCTGCCTGTCGAATCGCTTATATATAATGATAGGCTTGCCCTGTATTCATCGGGAAAGAGGCAGCTTGTATCCAGAGAAAAGCCATTGTTGTAACTTTCGCCGTTTTTTGCATCGCACAGTTTTCCGGATAATGCCATGCCAACGGCTATGTCATCGCCGCTACGGATAATTATTCGAAATTTAACGTTTTCTACCGCTGTATTTGAAGTCCAATGCAACCTGAATTTCAACTGTTCGCTTAAACCTAACAGGCGTTCATCGGTGTTCAGTATTTCAAAACTATTCATATGAACGCCGCCGGAAGCAATAGCGGGCCTTTCTTTTTCCCTTAGCTCGAAAAAGTCTGTATTTCTCTTTATTTCATCATCCGAATAAATCCTTATTCCGCCCTCAACATCACCGTCATAAATCAACTCGCCGTTTTGTATAACGATAACTCTGTCGCAGAGTTCCCGTATGACATTCATTTGATGGCTGACACAAAGGATGGTTTTATTTCCGCGTGCAATCTCATTCATTCTGTCTAAACATTTCTGCCTGAACTTTTGGTCGCCTACAGCCAGAACTTCGTCTATTATCAGTATATCCGGATCCAAATGGGAAGCGACCGAGAAAGCCAAACGGACATACATGCCGCTGGAATAGCGTTTTACGGGTGTGTCAATAAATTTTCCGATTTCTGAAAATTCAACAATTTGGTCGAATTTATTATCAATCTCGGTTTTTGACATACCCAAAATTGCTCCGTTCAGATAAACATTTTCACGGCCGGTGAGTTCCGGATTAAAACCGGTTCCGACCTCCAGCATGGCGGAAATCTTACCCAGCAATTCAATCCGGCCTTGTGTGGGTTCGGTTATGCGGGAAAGCAGTTTAAGCAATGTTGATTTGCCGGCTCCGTTTTTACCGATTATTCCGACACGCTCGCCCTGTTTTATTTCGAAACTTAAATCCTTTAAGGCCCAAAAATCCTCTTTAGATTGCTGCCGGAGATGTTTCAAACAGCTATTTATAAAGCGATATCGTTTCCCTGCGGTGGGGGTGTTTGCTTTTATGGTATGTTTAATTATATATTTTTTCCCGAGGTGTTCTGCTTTTATTGCCGTTGGGATTTCGGACATAGATCATACCTCATTTTCAAAGCGTATATTGCTGCTCTAAACCAAATCGACAAAAGTACGCTCACCCTTGCGGAAACGGATAATTCCGAGCGGGAGCAGTACGGCTATCCAGGATAATGCGATTAAAAAAGACGGCCAATTAAATGAATTGCTGCCGATAATACACCATTTGAAAGCATTTACAACTCCTGCTGCCGGGTTAAGCGTATACAAAAATGCAGTGTTTTTTGACATTGATGCGGTAATAAAGGAAAATGAATAGACAACCGGAGTGACATATTGGCCGATTTGAAGCAAAAAAGGGATAAGCTGATTGATATCCCGGTATTTTATATTGCTTGGGGATAAAAACAATCCGGCGGAAAACCCCAGCAGCAAAGACAGTAAAATAAATACCGGCAATAGGATTAGCCTTTCAAACGCCGGAGAATAATTGAAAATGAGCAGCATAAAAACAAGAACAAGCAAGGAAATTACGGTATCAATAAGAAGTGCGGCTGCCTGTCCCAGCGGTGCGATTATACGGGGGAAATATATTTTTTTTAAAAGATCCGCATTTGACAGAAAAGTTGAGGATGCAATTATTAAACCTCTTGCAAAAAGATTCCATGCTATCATGCCCGAATAAACCATGATTTGATAAGGTGCGTTACCATCTGAGGGTAATTTCGCTACCTTGCCGAAAATGAAGCTCATAATCAGCATATTGACAACCGGGCTGATCACTGACCACCCCAAACCGATTACAGTTTGTTTATAGCGTACGGTTATATCCCGCTTGGCGAAGTTAAAGGCAAGCCCTTTATATCGCCAGATGTCCTTCCAATACTGAAGATTTTTACCGTTCGGTTCAATAATGGTTTTTTGCAATGCCTGCCCTCCAAACAACAAGCCCTCCAAAAACTTTGGAGGGCTTGTGAACATATTATTTCAGGCCCTCAGAGTCAAACAGGTATGCAGTTTCCATAGAAATTTCGATACCTTTCTGAATGCATTCCGGACTTATATTATCCCAAGAGTCAAGACGGGTATGGTAATATTTTTGCGGGTCATGGTTTACACCGCCAAGACCTGCGGAGTGGAAACCGGCTTGTGTCATAGCGGCGGCATCGGTCGAACCGAAATATACCGGTGCCCGTTTTAAATCAAAGCCAATATTTTTTCCGGCGTTAACTAAAAGATCGGCAACTGCTTCATCGTTATGGACCATTCCGGTTTCATCTATATTATAAATCAGAAGATGTTCGGTTTCGCGAAGAGTTTCGAGCGGGATTACGACGGTTTCAATCTTGTTAAGCTCTTTTGAGTGAATTTTAGTGAAAGCCTTTGCGCCTCTAAGGCCCGCTTCTTCGGAACCGGTTATCAGGCAACCGACTTCGGTGTTTTCAAAGCGGAAATCGTTTTCCTTCATCTCTTTAAGAATCGCCATTGAAGCATAGCAGGCGGTAAGATTATCGTTTGCACCGTCAACGATTACTTTCCAATTAATAAAAAAGGATATGGCAATATACAACGGGATTAAAATAAGCTGAACAATTGCTATAACAGCCCATACACCTTTAATTTCGGGTGCGCCCATAATAATATAAACAAGGTCCGAAAAAAATGTGATAACAAGGCCGCCGATCGAGCCGAAAATAACAGGCGCAAGAGTTTTTTTCTGTCCGTGCAAAGCATAGGTCCACTCCCAGGCAGCATCGGCGTGACCGCCGAAGATAATGCGGCGCTTGACTTCTCCCTTGGGTTTACGGACTGCGTAAACGTTTTTTGAGACAGCCTTCGGAAAAAGAAAGTCAACAAACTGCCTATATAAGAAAAATTCAAAAACGAGCATAAGAACTGCGAAAGTCAACAAAACAAATGCAATTACAGGCATTACTATTGATTGAACAAAGATGTTGCAGACAAAAAACGCTGTTGCGATAATTCCGATTATTCCGGAAATAGGAATAAATCCCATAAACGCATTAGGATGCAAGTTGAATTCTTCAACGGTTACCTCGTCTGCCCACTGCCGAAGCTCTTTGGCAAAATATTCCTGCGAGTCACGCTCTGCCTGGGATCCGGGACTGCGGTTTTTAAAATTTTCACATACATAGCGAATACCCGCAGTCACATAATCCATTGTTGATTTTTTCACGGGCGGGGAAAGTTTTGTTGACATGCTGAATAACCTCCTGATATTTTATAGTTTAAACTATATTGTTTTTTGTAACATCACCGCAGCAATGTTTATATTTTTTACCGCTTCCGCACGGACACATTTGATTCGGACCGGGCTTGGCGCCTTTGCGGATGGTTCTGCCCTTTTCGCTGCCGTCTGTGCCGCCGCCGCTTGTTGAGGTTATTTTTGCCGTCTGCTCACGCTTTGTTTCACGTTCGCCTCTTATAATAACGGTAAGCATTTGACGGACGGTATCTTCACGTATCGAGGTGCTCATTTCATCAAACATATCATAACTTTCCTGCCTGTAAGCGACAACAGGGTCTTGTTGGCCGTAGGAACGAAGACCGATACCGCGCTTCAGTTCTTCCATGGCATCAATATGATCCATCCATTTGCTGTCAACATTTCGCAGCAGAATCATATTTTCAAGCAAACGCATGATCGGAACGCCGTGTTCATCTGTCCCAAATGTTTTCTCGCGGTCATCATAAAGCTTAAGCCCGCGGTCAAGCAGCAGTTCCCGCGCTTCGTCTCTGTCAAAGTCGTCATGGAAATCATCAGAAGTGGTAAGCCAACCCAGAAATTTCTCCCGTAGACCTTCTATATTCCATTCCGAGCGTTTCAAAGAAGCGGAACAGTAAAAATCTATCGATTCATCAATGCTTTCTTCGAGATACTTCAGAATTACACTTTTCAGCTCTTCGCCCTCAAGCACCTTGTTGCGCTGCTCGTAAATTAGTTCTCTTTGTTTGTTCATTACATCGTCAAATTGAAGGACATTTTTGCGGGTTGCAAAATTGCGGCCTTCCACTTTTTTTTGGGCGCTTTCTATGGTGTTTGAAATCATTTTGGTTTCAATAGGCATATCTTCGGGAGCTTTTAATGCGTCCATTACTCTGGTAAGCCGCTCACCGCCGAAAAGACGCATCAAGTCATCTTCAAGAGAAAGATAAAAGCGGCTTTCTCCGGGGTCTCCCTGCCTGCCGGCGCGTCCGCGCAGCTGGTTGTCGATGCGGCGTGAATCATGGCGTTCGGTGCCGACGATGAAAAGACCCCCCGCTCCGCAAACTTCCTTGGCTTCTTCGCTTGTTATTGCACGATGTTTTTTATTCAATGAGGAAAAGTCTTCTCTTGCCTTGATAATATCCTCGTTATCCGTTTCCGCAAAACCGGTGGCTTCAACAATAAGCTCTTCGCTGTAGCCCATACGGCGCATTTCTGTTTTTGCGAGATATTCGGAGTTGCCGCCGAGCATGATATCGGTACCGCGGCCGGCCATATTGGTGGCTATCGTAACAGCTTCGAATTTACCTGCCTGCGCAATGATTTCGGCTTCTTTGTCATTGAATTTTGCATTCAATACTTCATGTTTAATGCCGTGTTTTTTTAAGAGACCGCTCAAATGCTCGGATTTTTCGATTGAAATTGTACCTACAAGTACGGGCTGGCCTTTTTCATGGCATTCCTCAATTTGTTTTATTACAGCCTCGAACTTTGCTTTTTCTGTTTTATAAACAGTATCCGGGTGGTCATTTCTGATCATGGGCATGTTGGTGGGCACTTCAACAACATCAAGTTTATAAATCTGTTGAAATTCAGCGCTTTCTGTCATTGCCGTACCGGTCATGCCGGAAAGTTTTTTGTAAAGACGGAAATAGTTCTGAAAGGTTATGGTCGCAAGAGTTTTACTCTCGTGTTCGACATTGACGCCTTCCTTTGCTTCAATAGCCTGATGCAAACCTTCGTTGTAGCGTCTGCCCAGCATAATACGGCCGGTGAATTCGTCCACAATAAGGACCTCGCCGTCTTTCACAACATAATCAATGTCTCTGTGCATGACGCCGATTGCCTTGACGGCCTGATTGATGTGATGCTGGATGGTCATATTTTCGGCGTCCATCAGGTTTTCAAGGTTAAAGTACTTTTCCGCTTTTTCAACGCCGCTTTTGGCAAGTGTTGCCGTGCGTGCTTTCTCGTCAACGATGTAGTCGCCTTCGGCGGCATCCTCAGCGTTTTCTTTGGAGTCGATTTCTTTAACTTTTGCCATGGTAAGCGTTCTGACAAAGGAATTTGCCTGTCGGTACAAATCGGTGGATTGATCTCCCCTGCCGGAAATTATTAACGGTGTTCTGGCTTCGTCGATAAGTATGGAGTCAACCTCGTCAACAATGCCGTATGCGTGGCCTCTCTGAACTTTTTGCTCCATGTATGGAACCATGTTGTCGCGCAGATAATCGAACCCCATCTCGTTGTTGGTACCGTAGGTTATATCCGCGGCATAGGCTTCGCGGCGTTCATCGTTTTCCTTCTCATGAATAATAAGGCCGACTTTAAGACCCAAAAAGCGGTAAACCTTACCCATCCATTCACTGTCGCGGCGGGCAAGGTAATCGTTTACTGTGACAATATGCACACCCTCCCCGGTAAGCGCATTCAGGTATGCGGGCAGTGTAGCGACAAGCGTTTTGCCCTCGCCTGTTTTCATCTCGGCAATTCTGCCCTGATGCAGCACAATGCCGCCAACAACCTGAACAGGAAAGTGTTTCATGCCAAGCACTCTCCAGGAAGCCTCCCGGCAGGCTGCAAATGCTTCGGGAAGAAGATCGTCAATTGTTGCGCCGTTGGCAAGGCGGTCTTTAAACTCAGGGGTTTTTGCCTGCAGCTGTTCATCGGTTAATTTCGAATACTCTTCTTCCAAAGCCAATGTTTTATCCCTTAAAGGAAATGTTCTTTTTATTTCTTTTTTAGAGTAGTCACCGAAAATTTTTGTAAGAAAACTCATACAAGACACCTCAAAATACAAATTTATCAAATTATTATAACATATGAAAATGGATATTGCATTACATTTTTAAAATCTAAAGAATCCAATCTATGCGAATACATAGACTGTGCGGTATTTGCAGGACAATTGAAAATCTTAAACAGTGCTCTTGCCAAAGAAATCAAAATGTGCTAATCTTCCATCATAAAGAAACAGGAGTGATGGAGATGCCGAAACGTACGGACTACATTTCATGGGATGAATACTTTATGGGGATTGCGCTGCTTTCGGCAAACCGCAGCAAGGATCCGAATACTCAGGTTGGCGCGTGCATCGTCAGCCGCAGCAATAAAATTATGTCGGTGGGTTACAACGGGATGCCTGCGGGGTGTGATGATGATGCGTTTCCGTGGGAAAGAGACGGAGACGAGCTTGATACGAAGTATCCCTATGTTTGCCATGCGGAGCTTAACTCGATTCTTAACAACGCAGGCGGCAGTTTGGCGGGGTGTAAAATATATGTTGCTCTTTTTCCCTGCAACGAATGTGCGAAGGCCATTATTCAATGCGGGATAAAAGAGGTTCTGTATTTATCCGACAAATACGGCGAAACTCCGAAAGTGATTGCGTCAAAGCGGATGTTCGGCGCGGCGGGCGTGCAATGCACAAAAATAGAAATGGCCCATGACGAAATTACAATTGATTTCAGGGAAGAAAGCATTTAACCTTCATTCCCGAGTAAACCGGTCAAGTTAAGAATGCAGTAATTCAACCCTGTACCGTCATCGCCGCTTGGGCGAAGGTGGATCAGGGTATTGTTGTCTACCCAGCAAAAATTTGCATTTGCCTGTGAAAACAGAAGCGGTTCGGTTATTGTTTTAACCTTGCCTGTGTTCAAATCACATATTGACAGACTTTGCGATGCTTTGGCGCCGTTGCCGTTTGTTGAGGCAATCACCGCCCAGGTTCCGTTCGGACTTACGCTTAACACCGATGAGGCGCCGGCTGAAATGTTTTCGAGTGTCTTCTCCCCGGCTGTGATCAAATCTGTCAGAACAAAATTGGTTTTGTTGAAAATATATTTTCCGGAACAAAGATAATCATTAAAATAGTCACCCGAAAAACTTTTCACAACGGTTTCCGTTTTTCCGGAAGCCAACACAGCGTTAAAGCCGGTCTCGGTGCTTCTGAGATAAGTGATGCCCTTTTCTGTAACCCTTGCCCACAATCCCAAAATACCCGTAACCGTGCGGGAAGGTCTGGGATCACCGATGGTTAGAAGATCCGAAATATATCCTTTCTTTTCAAGGTTGTAATCCCGTGAAGAAAGGAACAGCGGCTTGTCCCCGAGGTTCTCTAAAAAATCATCGTTAAGCATAATCCAGTCTGGCCGAAATGCACCTGTGGTGCCGACCGTACGGGCGGTATCGGTGGTAAGCCGTGTTGTTTTGCCTTTTTCAAGGTTGATGGTAAACGCTTCTGTATAAAGTTTTTCGTTGCGAAGGAAGGCGTCTTTATTAAAATCAACAAGCAGCAGCGCCCCGCTTTTACCGTAACCGGCAGGGAGTTGAGTGATTTTGAAAAAAGCATAATCATATATTTTTACCGGATCTTTGCTGATAGAGGACGTAAAAAGCCCGAAACCGGTTATCTTTCCGCCTTGGTTTATATAAAAAAGCTTAACCGGGATAACCTGACTGCTGCAGGCGGCTGTTGTTTCAAGTGTAAATATTTCGCCGGGATAAGGCACAAACCGCGCCGAGACATATTCATAAAAAGCCACAGAACCGTCGTCAGGGGTTACAGTGTAAAAAATGTTGTCTATGTCTGTTTGCAGCGGCGGAAAGTCCAATGTACCCGAAAATGAAAGTAAGGGGGTATATTCGCTGTCGGCAAGAGTAAAGACGGTAACGGACTGATCAGCGTGGTTGCCGAAATATTTGGGGATCAGAACAGCTGAAACAATGGAGGCAGCGGCAAAAAACGAAAGCACGGGAATTAAGATTTTATATTTTTTCATAACAGCGTATCCTTATATGTTTATTTGCAATTCTACAGGACAATGGTCGGAGCCGGTGATTTCGGCGTGAATTAACGAGTCTGCAAGATGATCCTTCAGTCTTTCGGAAACCAAAAAATAATCAATGCGCCAGCCGGCGTTATTTGCCCTTGCATTGAAGCGGTAAGACCACCAGCTGTAGGAGTCTTTGGTTTCGGGGTAAAAATAACGAAAGGTGTCTGTAAAACCAGCAGCAAGCAGCTCGTTGAATTTGCCTCGCTCCTCATCTGAAAAGCCTGCGTTACCTCTGTTTGACTTTGGGTTTTTTAAATCAATTTCATTGTGGGCAACATTCAAATCTCCGCACACAATGACCGGTTTGAGTTTGTCAAGGGCAGTTATGTAGGTTCTGAAGGCATCCTCCCAGGACATTCTGTAAGTTATCCTTGCCAAATCTTCTTTTGCATTCGGGGTGTAAACGTTAATAAAATAAAATTCATCAAATTCAAGCGTTATCATTCGCCCCTCGTCGTCATATTCGGGAATTCCGATACCGTATTTTACAGTCAGCGGCGGATTTTTGGTGAATATTGCCGTGCCGGAATATCCCTTGCGATCCGCATAATTCCAATACTGTTTGTACCCCGGCAAATCTATTTCAAACTGCCCTTGTTGAACCTTTGTTTCCTGAAGGCAAAAAATATCGGCGGCAAGGGTGGTGAAGAACTTTGAAAACCCCTTTTCGTTACAAGCTCTTATTCCGTTGACATTCCAGGAAACGAATGATTTTTGTGACATTTTGAATATTCCTCCGCTGTTATTGAACGTCCGTAATATTGAAAGTTATTATATCATGTTCTTGCGATTGTTGCTATCTTTTTTTGTTGACAAACCAGCATGTTATAGGTTAATATACCTATTGTATGTAAATACATAATTTTATCAACACGCTGCTTAAGGACAGTCACAATTGAAAGGGGCAAAAAATTAATGAAAAGCAAACCAAGCAAGATTCTGGCACTGCTGATGGCAATGGCAATCGTCTTTTCTCTTGCGGCATGCGGGAAAGACAAGGATCCCGTTAATACGACTACCCCTACCGAGTCTGTATCGGCTGGCACCACCGCGGACGAAACCGCTGCCGAAAGCGCAACAACGGTCATTAACGGCACGACAACAGCCGTTGCCGGCACCACCTCAATATCGTCCGGTACCACCGCCGTTCCGGTCAATACTGTCCCGACAACAAAAGCCGAAATACTTACGGCATATACAGCTGTTATGGATAAGGCAAAGACTGAAAAACCTGCCTATAAAAAATTGGAGTTCCAGGCTCTTCCAAAAGATATGCAGCATATGGAAGGCGCAATAATCGGCGCGATTTTACCCGTTGGTGAATCCTTTATGGACAAAGAAGAGGATGCGAAAGTAGAAGATAACGCCAAGGGGTCCGGGATGGGTTGGTTCCCGGTACCGAAGAGCCCCAAGGGCTGTCTGCTGACGAACGCCAATGCTATAAAAACAGCAAAATGCGAGGAACTTGCAAACGGAAATTATATTATTACGATTGTTTTAAATGATGAAATGAATCCAGAGCCGTTCAAAGAAGGAGAAGCAAAGGCGACAAGCAATACAGGCAACATGTTTAATCCGCTTGCAAGGTCAGAAATAGATGATACAATATTGAATGACAGTACTGTAAACAAGATTGTAAAAAACGTATCATTTGATCTCAAATACTATAACTGTACGGCCATCCTTGAATACAACCCAAAGACAAGTCAAATTGTCAAGTTGGAGCAGTATATGAGCGTACTTATTGATATCCATAGCGGCAAAGTCTTATTAGTATTAAATGCTATCGGTACAGCTGTTCTTAACAACTCCATGAAATGCTGGGACTTCAGCTATTAAATCCAGGCAAGAAAATCTCGGGGAACGCTCAAAGTGCTTCCTTTTTTGGTGTAATGAGATTGTCTTATGCGACGGTTAAAAATCATTGAAATATCGGGCAAGTTATTGTTTACTGACGATTATGCTTAGATGATCTTTACATGTTAATCTAAGGACTTTAAAATTCGAAAGGGGAAAATTAAATGAAAAGCAAAATGACTAAACTGTTGGCATTATTGATGGCAGCTGCGATTCTTTTCTCACTTGCGGCATGTGGAAAAACTAAAAACAATGAAACAACCGAATCCGAAACGACTGCTGTGGAAAAAACCACCTTGACGGAAGAGACAACTATACAAGCAGTTACTACAACTATCACCGGGACTGCCATAGCCGGAGAGACAACAGCCGGCACCGCCGTTGCGGGCCAAACCACAACCGCAAATCCGGCTAACACGGTTCCCACCACACCGGCTGAAATTCTTGCGGCTTACACCTTGGTGATGGATAAAGCGAAAACAGTCAAACCTGCTTTCAAAAAGTATGAATTTCAGGAACTGCCTGATGATGCGGCGAGCAGAAACATCACCGGCGGCAGTGCAGTCATGAACCCCCTGCTTAAACTTGCAGGGAATTTTATGACGACTGAAGAAAAAGCAAAAGCAAACCCCGGAGTTTATGAAAAAGGCGGAGATATGAAAGCTTTCCCGCTAAAAGATTCCAACAAGGGCTGCCTGCTGACCGATGTCAGCGCGATAAAAACCGCCAGCTGCGAAAAGCTTGCCAACGGCAACTATAAATTGTCGATAACCCTCAATGACGAGAAAGATCCCGCGCACTACAGGTCCGGCAATACGGCACCGAGCAAGACGGGAAGCATTTTTGTTCCGCTT
Source organism: uncultured Eubacteriales bacterium (assembly GCA_964627535.1). Taxonomy (GTDB): domain Bacteria; phylum Bacillota; class Clostridia; order Oscillospirales; family Acutalibacteraceae; genus UBA1447. The sequence continues at coordinate 19,006 of CAZVJW010000043.1, read as the reverse complement.
GACAAGAGTGATGTTGACCCGGAGCTGTCATCCGGATTAGTTAAAGCAGTTGTAAGCAACCCCGTCTACTCCATGATGTATTCAAACTGCAAAGTTACGCTTGTTTACAATCCGGCTACACAACAGGTGGTATCGGTTGACCAGATTCTGTACAACGCGCTTTCTTTAAAAGGTAAAGTAGTATTTTGGGAGGCAGAAGGTACACAGGTTCTTATTATGCATTACAATATTTTTGATGTAGTATATTAATATTTTAACAATATGTTAAGGGGAGCGCGCAAGCGCTCCTCTTTTATCTATTGTAAACGTAAAAACTGTATTGTATAATACAAACAGTGTGCTATGAAATCGACAGAAAGCCAAGGGAGTGAAAAAATGGACAACATTCTTACGATTACTTACGATATCGGTACGACAGGAGTCAAAACCTGCCTTTTTGAGCTTGGCAGCACCGTGAAATTGCTTGCGTCAGCCATGGAGGGTTACAATTTGTATGTTTTTCCCGATGGCGGCGCGGAGCAGAAACCCTCGGAGTGGTGGAGCGCGATTTGCTCGACAACATGCAAACTGATTCAAAAATCGGGGGTTGATCCAAAAGATATTTCCGGTATCTCGTTTTGTTCGCAAATGCAGGGACTTGTTATGGTTGACAAAAACGGAGAACCTGTTCGCGACGCTATGAGCTACATGGACCAGCGCGCACGGGAAGAACTGAAAAAAGGTATGAGCAGCGGCCTAAAAATCGAGGGAATGAATGCAGCCAAGCTTTTAAGATCCCTTTATTACACCGGCGCAGTTGCCGCAAGTGTAAAAGACCCTGTTTGGAAATATAAATGGATTGAAAAAAACGAACCGGAAAACTATAACCGCGCATATAAATGGCTGGATGTCAAGGAATTTATCATTTGTAAAATGACGGGCGAGTTTGTCATGACAAGGGACTCCGCATTTGCCACACTGCTCTATGATATCCGGAAGGATAAAAACTGCTGGAGCGGGCCGGTATGCAAAATGCTGGGCGTAAACACGAAGCACCTTGCAAAAATAGTAAAGTCAACCGATAAAATAGGCGGTCTTACTGCCAAGGCGGCTGCCGAACTGGGCCTTTGTGAAGGGATTTCCGTTTTTGGGGGCGGAGGCGACGCGTCGCTTATTGGTGTTGGCGCCGGTGCTGTTAATCTTGGCGATACGCATATTTATTCGGGTACCTCAGGCTGGGTTTCCACGGTTGTTGAAAAAAGCATAGTGGATACATCTGCCATGATAGCCGCAATTATCGGCGCGCAGGAAGGGCGGTACAATTACTTTGCGGAGCTTGAAACCGCGGGCAAATGCCTTGAATGGGTAAAAGACCACTTGGCACTTGATGAAATCGGAGTTTTTCTGGAAAAAACCGATGTTGCCGCTTCAAAAGAAACAGTTTATACAAACCTGTATGATTACCTGACAGAGGCGGTCAGCACCATCCCCGCAGGCAGCGGCGGAGTGATATTTACGCCCTGGCTGCATGGGAACCGATGTCCGTTTGAAGACCCGAATGCAAGGGGAATGTTTATTAACATCAGCCTCGAAACCGGAAAAACAGAACTCATCCGCTCCGTTTTGGAAGGTGTTTGCATGCATTTGCGATGGTTCCTCGAAACACAGGATAAAAAAATAAAGACATCTTCTGTTGTGCGTTTTGTCGGAGGCGGAGCATTGTCTGATGTTACCTGCCAAATCATGGCAGACTGCACCGGGAGAATTGTGGAAACTGTCGAAAGCCCTCAGAACGCAGGTGCTGTCGGCGCGGCTGTTTTGGTTGCCGCAGGCTTAAATCTGATTTCCGGCATCAACGATGCAAAGGTGCTGATACCGGCATTCAAAACCTTCATTCCGAATCCGGAAAATAAAGCGGTATATGATAAAACTTTTGAGGTTTATAAAAACCTTTACAAAGACAATAAAAAGAGTTTTGCGGCATTAAACGGATAATTTATCATTTGGTTGCTCAAGTTTATTGATGTTATCCGTTTGACAATTATTCGTGTAAATGATATACTAAAACTTAGCTTTTATTTAGGAGGAATTTTGTGAACAAAAAATATTTAGCTGTTTTTCTTGTTTTTATGGTTCTTACAGCCGGTTTTACGGCATGCAAAAAAGCTGATAAAAGCGGTATTGTTATAATTGATAACAGAGGAACCGAGCGTGTTCTCGCAACCGACAGCAACGGCGAAACCATGACCGATGCGGCCGGCAACATGATTGTGGTTGTGACACAGGCGGACGGTAATGCCGTAACGGTCGAGGGCGGCGGACAGGAGACACAAACGGTATCGCCGCCGCCGTATTATGTATACAATAATATAATCGAATGCCCGAAGTTCTCCGTTCAAATTCCGCAAGGATGGGAACAGGGTTCGGCCTCGGATATCATGCTGAGACACATCGAAACGAATTGCGAGTTAAAACTGATGGTTAAAGATGGGAAATCTTTCGATGAAGTTCTCACTTCTGCCAGGGATTTGCTGCAAATGGCCAAAGATAAAGATCCCGATGCGAAATTAGATGTTTCGGCTGTAAGCATTTGCGGCGTTGAAGCCACAATGCTTAATTATATAACCTTGGAAAAAACCGGCGTATTTTATGTTTTTAATAAAAACAGCACAACATTCTTATTCAGTGCAATAGTTAACAATGAGTATAAAGACAGTATTGATTTTAACGCTGTCATCAATACAGTGAATTTCAAATAACTTCTTGAAAGGAGTCTTAATTAAGTATGTTGTTTTCTCAGGATATCGGAATTGATTTAGGCACAGCGAACACCTTGGTCTTTGTAAAGGGTAAGGGAATCGTCATACGTGAACCTTCTGTTGTCGCGGTTGACCAACGAAGCAACCCTGCCCGTGTGGTTGCCGTCGGTATTGAGGCAAAAGAGATGATAGGCAGAACGCCGGGATCAATAACCGCCGTACGCCCGCTGAAGGACGGGGTGATTGCCGACTTCGAAATAACATCGGATATGCTTAAGGCATTTATCCGCCGTGCAATCAGTCATTCGCCGTTTATGAGGGCAAGAGTGATGATTTGCATCCCGTCCGGGGTGACCGAGGTTGAACGCCGCGCTGTGTATGATGCGGCAAAAAGCGCAGGCGCGAAATATGTCAGCCTTATTGAAGAGCCTATGGCAGCCGCTATCGGTGCGGGCCTGCCCGTCAGCGAAGCTATCGGAAGTATGGTTGTGGATATCGGCGGCGGAACATCAGAGGTTGCCGTTATTTCCCTTGGGGATGTCGTTACCTCCCGCTCTGTCAGGGTTGCGGGTGACAATTTTGATGAGGCTATAATTGCATACATAAAGAAAAAGTACAATCTCCTTATCGGTGAACGAACCGCTGAGGATATTAAAATTACAATCGGCTCCGCCTACCCGTATGAAGGCGAGGGTGCTATGAACATCAAGGGACGCAATTTGATGGACGGGCTTCCGAAAAATATTGAGATAAGCGCCGAGGAAATAAGAGAAGCACTTGCGGACCCCGTTAATCAAATACTTGATGCGGTCAGGGCTACTCTCGAAAAAACTCCGCCGGAACTTGCGGCGGATATTATTGACCGCGGAATCATGCTTACCGGCGGCGGTGCCCTGCTCAGAGGATTGGATAAACTGATTGCCGGCGAAACAAAAATCCCTGTTCTTATAGCGGAAAAACCGCTGGATTGTGTTGTCGACGGAACTGGAATTTGCCTGGAGAGCAACTATCTCAACACGCTCGGCGCAAGAAAATATGTTTAAAATCAAGTCGGCACTTCATTAATTCAAAGTAAACTTCAGAGGAATGATAAATGCGCCGTTTTTATAAAAGCACCGGTTTCAAAATATTCATCGCGGTTGTTGCCACTTTGCTGGTGGGGACGATTACCGCTGCGGTTTCGCATAACAATACAACACTCTCGACCTCTGCAACAAGTGCCGTATTCGGCCCATTGCAGAGGCTTTCCTCATTCATTGCAAACGGAATTTCAGATTTTTCATTTAACTTCAAATCATCCGCAAGTCTTTCGGCAGAAAATGAGAAGCTCCAAGAGGGACTGGCGGAGCTTAGACAGCAGCTTGTTGATTATGAACAGGCAAAACAGAAACTGGCGCTCTATGAGGAATTTTTGGGTGTTAAAGAAGACAACCCGAAAGATCAATTTGTTTCGGCTTCCGTAATAGGGAGAGACCCGGCGGACAAATTATTTTCCTTCACGTTAAGCAAAGGTTCCGTACACGGTGTCAGTGTTAATGATCCTGTAATATTCGGCAAATATCTTGTTGGAGTCGTTACATCCGTTATGCCGACACAATGTGAAGTCAGCACACTGCTCAATCCGGCTGTCAATGTCAGCGCCTATGAGGTTCGCACGCGGGAAAGCGGATTTGTCACAACCACTCTTGAGCTTTCAAAAAAAGGTTTGTGCAAGTTGCCGGGGCTTGTCGGCACGACAGCTGTATCACCCGGCGGTGTTGTATCAACTTCAGGTATCGGCGGTATATATCCGCGCGATTTGATTATTGGCACTGTTAAAGAGGTTGTTGACGATGAGGCAAACATTTCCTCTAACGCAATTATTGAGCCGGGGGTAAAAATTGAAAAGCTTGAGGATGTATTTATTCTGGTCTCATTTGAAGGTCAGCTCAGCGAATCCCAAACGGGGGAATGACAATGCGTTTGAGCATAGAAAATAAAAACATATATATTCGACGTGCTGTTTTTGCTGTACTGGTTTTATTTACCGCTTCCATACAGAATACTGACGGGTTATTTCCCGAAATATTCGGCGTTCGCGCTATGCTGCTTATCCCCGCGGTTGTCTGCATCAGTATGCATGAGCGGGATATTCCGGGTATTTTCTTCGGTCTTTTTGCCGGGTTGCTGTGGGATGCTTTTTCGGCGGGACAGCATAATTTTAATGCGATTATGCTCACAACAATCGGCTTTATATGCGGAGCGCTAATCGGTTCGATTGTGCGCAACAACCTGGTAACCGCATTGCTGTTCACGTCAACAGCTGTTTTTGTTTACAACACTGTATATTGGCTGACCGCTTATCTGTTTCATTTTTATGCGGGTTCGTTCCGGGTGTATTTTGCCTTTTATCTTCCTTCCTGTATTTATACAATAGCTGTTATGCCTGCATTCTATTTTCTTGTCCGGTTTATCAAGAATAAAACCCATTGATCTTCACTTGCCCGAAAGGGGTGTTACATTGAAAGAAAAAAAGCGAAATATAAGAGGAATCATTTCTGTTTGCCTGATTCTATTTTCATTTGCCGTGTTCGGTACTGTTTTGTTTAAAATGCAAATAATTGACGGCGGGGAATACGCCGCAAAAGGCAATTCGATTTCTGCCAAAACAGTCAGCATTCAGGCTGCCCGCGGCGAAATCCTTGACCGCAACGGAAACCCCCTGATTACCAACCGTCAGGGTAATTCAATAATATTTGAAAGCGCATATTTTCCCTCAACAGAGGAGCTGGAAAGTCGGGATGAAATTATTAATGCCCTCATCAGGCTTTTTGAGGAAAATGGCGAACCGTGGATTGACAAACTCCCGTTGGTATTCGCGCCGGACGGGAACATTGCTTTTGCCGATAACAGGGAAAGTGATATCGCTGCAATGAAAAGCAAGGATATGCTTAACCTTAATGATTACGCGACAGCGCAGAATTGCTTTGACGCGCTTATTGCGCGATACAAGCTTGAAAAGTATTCGCCTCAGGACGCGAGAAAAATTGCTTCGGTATGTTATGAGATGAAACTTATGGTTTTTAGTGTTAGCAGCCCCTATACCTTTGCCGAAGATGTTTCCGGCGAAATCGTTGCCAAAATCAAAGAAAACAGCAACTTTTATAAAGGTGTTGAGGTTGAAATTGTTCCCTATCGAGAATATGCGGACGGAACGCTTGCGCCGCACATACTTGGGATGATCGGAGCGATCAACGCCGATGAATTCACTGCCCTAAAAAGCGAGGGATACAGTTTAAACGATATAATCGGTAAAAACGGAATTGAATCCGCAATGGAGAAAGATTTACGGGGAACCAACGGCGTGAAAACCGTAACAACTGACAGCGAAGGCAAAACAACCACTGAAATAACCACACCGCCTATTCAGGGGAACACAGTGATCCTGACAATTGATTCCAAATTGCAGCGTGTTACGCAGGATGCGCTTAAAAAAGTATTAACTTCGGAAGAAACTCCGGTTGTATCTGCCGGTGCCGCAATTGTAATTAACTGCAGCAACGGCGAAGTGCTGGCATGCGCATCGTATCCGACCTATGATATTTCTACGTACAGCGAGCATTACGAAGAGTTGGCAAAGGCTTCGGGGGCTCCGCTTTGGAACCGCGCGCTTCTCAGCACCTACGAAGCCGGTTCGACAATGAAGCCATCCGTTGCGATTGCCGCGCTTGAAGAAGGAACAATAACGAAAAGCACATCCGTTTATTGCAGCGGATTATATGAATACAGCAATATGATCTTTAAGTGCGGGCAATCCCATGCGAACCGCCATCTAACGGTTGTTACCGCCCTTAAAGATTCCTGTAATATATTCTTTTACGAAATGGGCAAAAGGCTTGGGATAGCAAAAATCAATGAATACCGGACATTATTAGGCTTGGGACAAAAAACTGGGGTTGAACTTGATGAGGCTGCAGGTAATTTGGACAGCAAGGAATACAGAGAATCCCTCGGGCAGGAATGGCTGCCGGGATATACCATCCAATCAGCAATAGGACAAGCCGGAAATCTTTTTACTCCCGTTCAGCTTGCGAATTATTGCGCAACCATTGCAAACGGAGGCACACTCTATCAAGCGCATTTTGTGAAGAGCGTTAAAACCTGCGATTATTCTAAAACAGTTTTAGAAAAAGAGTCCCCTGTCAAATGGGAAACCAATCTCGATAAGAACGGCTTTGATATTGTGCGTGAAGGAATGTTTCTTGTGGGGACCGAAGGTTACTGCCGTTACGCTTTTGCCGATCTTCCCGTAAAAGCTGCCGCGAAAACCGGGACTTCGCAGGTAATCAGAGAAGTCAACGGTTCCTCAACTCAAATAAACAATGGTTTGCTGATAAGCTATGCGCCTGCCGAAAAGCCGGAGATTGCGGTTTGTCTTGTCGGCGAGGGCTTTTCCAGCGGCACAAGAACCGCACCTGTGGCAGCAATGATTTATGACTATTACTTTTCAAAAACGGTCAGCGCTGCTTCCCCGCAAGACGAAAATAAACTGCTCGGATGAATTAACTTTCGCAAATATGACAAGTTCATACTAATTCACGATTAAAAACCCTCTATAAATATTAAGCAAAAGCTTTAATTTATACTATTCAACATTTTAATGCAGAATAGTATTATGCGGTTTTGTGCGGATTATTTAGTTAGGTTTTTACGAGTAATTAGTATCATTATAATATTAATTAAACGGGAGGGACATAAATGGCCAAAAAAATTGTTGTAGCCTCGGGCAAGGGCGGAGTAGGCAAATCCACCCTTACTGCCGGGCTCAGCAGTATATTTTCGAACCTCGGCAAACGTGTCCTTGTTATTGACTGTGACATCGGTCTTCGCAGTCTGGATTTGATTTTGGGCATTCGCGAGCAGGTTGTTTTCGATTGGGGAGATTTAATTTTATACCGGTGTGAGCCCCGGCAAGCAATGCTGAAATCCAACGGACCGATTGTTCTTGCCGCTCCTCTTTCTTTTGATGAAGCATTCAGCGCCGTGAATTTCAAAGAACTGATCAGAAGCATTGATGAGCATTTTGATTATATCTTTATTGATTCTCCTGCCGGAATATCAAGGGGGTTCCGCCTTGCCGCAGCTGCGGCCGATACGGGGATAATCGTCGCAACGCCGGATGAGGTTTGTGTCCGAAGCGGAGCTGTTGCGGCAAACGAAATGCTGGATATGAATGTTAATGACCCGCGTCTTGTTATTAACCGTTTTAGTAAAAAATCTGTCTTTCGTGGCAGACTTATGAACATTGACGATGTTATTGATGCCGCCGGCATTCAGCTTATTGGTATTGTACCCGAGGATAATAAGATAGCCTACTGCGCGGTAAAGGGGCTGCCTTTTCCCAAGGAATCAGCAGCGGCGCAGGCATATAAAAGAATTGCGAGAAGAATCGAAGGCGAAAATTTGCCGCTTAAGCTGTGATACTAACCACCGATAAAACGCATTGAATCATATACTAATTTACTCATAAAAACCTAACTAAAAAATCCGCATAAAACCCCATAATACTATTCTGCATTAAAATGGAGAATCGTATGAATCAAAGCTTTTGCTTGGGTTTTTTAGAGGCTTTTAATCGTGAATTAGTATTAGCGGTCATTTTTGCACCGTACTGCGTTGTCCTCCTTGCCTTGCGACAGTAAAGCATCGTCGTCCGCCTTGTGCAGCACAAAATATCATCGCAAATCTAACAACGCTTTTTATCGCCGATTAGTATGAATACAAAACAGGGAGGTTCCGAATGCCTATTTCATCCACAATCGCCGCCATAGCAACACCCCAGGCTGCGGGGGGTATCGGAATTGTAAGAGTATCCGGAGAGGATGCGCTGAATGTGGCCGATAATGTGTTTAAAGCATCAAAAGGTCTCCTTCTCAGCCACTCAGAGGGTTATCGGGCATATCATGGCAAGGTCTGGGATAAAGGAACGGCTGTAGACGAGGCGGTTTGCCTCGTTTTTCGCGCGCCGCACAGTTTTACCGGCGAGGATACCGTTGAAATATCCTGCCATGGAGGACTTTGCATTCTTCAAAGAGTTCTGCGGGCAGTGCTGAATGCAGGGGCAGTTCCCGCTCAGCCGGGTGAATTTACAAAAAGGGCATTTCTTAATGGGAAAATAGAACTTGCCCAGGCAGAAGCGGTTATGTCTTTGGTTTCAGCGCAGGGAGAACAGGCTGCTCAGGCAGCGTTAAATGCGCTTGAAGGGGTTCTGAGTAAAAAAATACATTCCTGTGCAGAAGTATTGGTCTCGGACGCGGCGCAAATGTCGGCGTGGGTTGATTATCCGGATGAGGATATTGACGAGATCAGTCTACCGAACCTGAAACAACACTTTATAACGGTGAAGGCGGCCCTGGAGAATCTTCTTTCGCGCTTTGACGCCGGACGCGCCGTTACACAGGGAGTGGAAACGGTTATTGTGGGCAGGCCGAATGTAGGCAAATCCACATTAATGAATCTTTTGACAGGGTATGAGCGTTCGATTGTTACAGAATATGCCGGCACAACGCGAGATGTTGTTGAGGAAACCGTGCGCTTGGGGGAACTTGTTCTGCATCTGGCAGATACCGCGGGAATGCATGATACCGATAATCCGATTGAGAGCATTGGCGTTGAGCGCGCACTGAAAAAACTAAATCACGCGGATTTGGTTTTAGCGGTGTTTGACGGTTCTGACAGTTTAACGCAAGAGGATCGGCAATTGCTCGAAAACTGCAAGGAAAAACTAACGATTGCCGTAATCAATAAAACCGATTTGCCAAGGGAACTTGATTTAAAATATATAGACAGTATTACGGCGGAAACAGTGGAAATTTCCGCTGCAACCGGTGATGGTTTACTCGGTTTAGCTGAGGCGGTTGCCCGTCTTTTGGGGACGAAAAACTTTGATCCAAGCGCCGCAATGCTTGCGAATGAGAGGCAGAGGGAATGCTGCAAACGGGCGGTTGACAGCCTGGATGAAGCGTTGGCTGCAGTTGAGTGCGGGCAAACAATGGATGCGATTAATGTCTGCGTGGACACCGCTATTGAAGCATTGCTTGAACTGACGGGAGAAAAGGCGTGCGAAGCGGTGGTAAATGAGGTTTTCAGCCGGTTTTGCGTGGGAAAATAGATGCGGATGGCGAGAATGGAGAAGCATTGGAGAAGCATTGGAGAAGTGTGACTTTGTCACGGGAAGAAGTAGAGAAGAAGTTGGAAAATGAGTCCCATCTTGCCGCTTACGGTTTGATTCTGTCACCTCAGGCATCGAACTCCCGGACACGAACCACTGACCACTAATAATGGAGGCCAAATGGAATACTTCGCGAAACATTATAATGTTATTGTTATCGGAGCGGGCCACGCCGGCATTGAAGCGGGGCTTGCCGCTGCGCGCTTAGGCTGCAAAACAGGTGTTTTTACAATAAACCTTGACTGGGTTGGCAATATGGCGTGCAACCCTTCAATCGGCGGCACATCCAAGGGACATTTGGTGAGGGAAATCGACGCGCTTGGCGGCGAAATGGGGAAAGCGGCGGATGCCAATACGCTGCAAAGCCGTATGCTGAATGTTGGCAAAGGCCCTGCCGTTCACAGCCTTCGCGCTCAAATAGACCGCAGGACTTATTCCGTATATATGAAGCATGTTTTAGAACTGCAGGATAATTTGGAGCTTGTGCAAGCCGAAGTTGTTGATATCGTTAAAGCAAAAACCGGACTTTGGGAAATAAAGACGAATTTAGAGGCAGTCTATTCGGCAAATTGCGTAATAATCGGCACCGGGACTTTTCTTGCAGGGCGTGTTTATGTCGGGGATGTATCTTATGAAAGCGGACCGGACGGAATGTTCCCCGCAAAGGCCCTCGCTGTTTCGCTGAAGGCGCTCGGTATCCCGACCCGGCGTTTTAAGACCGGCACGCCATCCCGTGTAAACCGGCGCAGTGTGGACTTTAGCAAATTGGAAAAACAATACGGCGACGAAGGGATCACACCTTTTTCGTTTCATAGTATAATACCCATTGAAAACAAGCGGGTGTGTTATATAACTTATACCAACGAACAGACAAAAAAGGTCATATTGGAAAATATTCATCGCTCCCCTCTTTACGGCGGCAAAATTGAAGGAGTTGGACCGCGCTACTGCCCGAGTATTGAAGATAAAATCGTCCGGTTTGCCGATAAGGAACGCCATCAGGTTTTTATTGAACCCTGCGGAGCCGATACCGAGGAATTATATTTGCAGGGCCTCTCGTCATCCTTGCCGGAGGATGTACAGTTAAAATTATTGCACAGTATCCCCGGGCTTGAAAACTGCCAGGTAATGCGTACAGCTTATGCAATCGAATATGACTGCGTTGACCCTCTTGCCTTGCGGTCAACACTTGAATTCAATGATTTTGATGGACTTTATGGCGCAGGTCAATTCAACGGCTCAAGCGGTTATGAGGAAGCGGCGTCACAAGGGCTGGTGGCAGGCATAAACGCTGCCCGAAAGATATTGGGCTTGGAGCCGCTGATTTTGGACCGAGCAAGTTCCTATATCGGCACACTCATTGATGACCTTGTAACAAAGGGATGCTCTGACCCTTACCGGATGATGACTTCGCGCGCCGAGTACAGACTCATACTCAGGCAAGACAATGCGGACCGCCGGTTAACGGAAACGGGTTATAAAATCGGATTAATATCGCAAGACCGTTACAGCCGATTCAAGCATAAACTTGAACTGATTGAGACCGAACGAAAAAGGGTTCAAAAAGCGGTTATCAAACCATCAGATGAGTTATACGAATTGTTTGTTTCACGTGAAACATCTCCCATTGCAACAGGAACCCCTATTGAGGAGCTGTTAAGGCGTCCGCAGTTGAATTATGAAGTCCTCTCCCCTTTCGACAAATCCCGTCCGGTATTAACCGGCGATATATTTGAGCAAGTGGAGATAGATATTAAATACGAGGGATATATAAAACGTCAGCAGGCTCAGATTGATGAGATGCGGCGTTTGGAAGGAAAGCCTCTTCCGAAAGACATTGATTACCCGGAAATTACCGGATTACGGCTTGAAGCAAAAGAAAAACTTATTAAAATAAAGCCGGTCAGTGTCGGGCAGGCATCACGTATTTCAGGTGTAAGTCCCGCCGATGTTTCCGTTTTGCTCATTTATTTGGAAAGGAACAGGCGACATGACAATTGATAAAGACCTGCTTAAAAGCGGCGCTGCGGTTTTCGGTGTCGAACCGGATGACATAACACTCGAACGCTTTGATCTGTTTGCTGAGATGCTTATTGAAAAAAACAAGGTTATGAATCTGACCTCCATTATTGACCCAAAAGAGATAGTGATTAAGCATTATTTGGACAGCCTTTCATTGTTTTCGGCAGTGGAGATTGCAAAAGGTTCAAAATTGATTGATGTCGGTACGGGCGCGGGTTTACCGGGTATCGCCTTGCTTATTGCCCGTCCGGATTTGGCGGTAACTTTGCTTGATTCAACAAAAAAGAAACTTGACTTCCTGAAAGAGGTTTTAACCGAGCTCGGCCTGCCGGCAGCGGTGTATCACGCCAGAGCCGAGGAGGCGGGAAGAAAAGCCGAATTCAGAGAAAAATTCGACTTCGCTGTCGCAAGAGCCGTTTCGGGTATGAATGAACTCAGCGAATATTGCCTGCCGTTTGTAAAACTCGGAGGAAAATTTATTGCAATGAAGGGTTCAAATGCCGAAGCCGAACTGAGCGGTGCGAAACAGGCAATAAGGATGCTCGGTGGCGTGGTAAGGGGAGTGAAATTATTCGGCTTGCAGGATGCCGGGGAGAGAAGCCTTATCATTGTTGAAAGGATATATCCATCTCCTTACAAATACCCCCGCCCTTCCGCGCAGATAGCAAAGAAACCATTGTAAACCGATTCTGTATAAATTATTTGGATATATTTATTCGGCAAGCAAGCGTTACCGCTGCGGTATCGGCAGCGAAAAACACTGCGCCCCTTGCAGTCTTTGTACAGTGGATTTAAAATAAATATTATCTGTTTTAAAAATAAAACAATTTAATGGTCGAAACACGGACTTGTTTATCAATGCCATCCATATTGGATGGCATTGATAATTTGAACCGGGAAAGTGAAAACCGGCAGCAGTTAATACTAATTACTTGTAAAAACCTAACTAAAAAATCCGCACAAAACCTCATAATACTATTCTGCATTAAAATGGAGAATAGTATAAATCAAAGCTTTTGCTTGATTTTTTAGAGGTTTATTTTAATCGTGAATTAGTATATGACGGATTTGCCCTCGCTTTTTGAACAAGCGAATCCTTCATACTAATCCCTATTTAAAACAAAGCTAAAAATTCGGCACAAAAACCCATAATACTATTCTGCATTAAAATGGAGAAATAGTATAAATCAAAACTTTTGCTTGATTTTTTAGAGGTTTTTTAATCGTGAATTAGTATCATATGCAGAAAACAGAGAGGAATTCGCAATGTTTCACGTGAAACATTTATAAATAGCGATTTTTGTATTTGATTTTATCGTTAATTGTGATATAATTCATACCTGCCGAATAAATCAGAGAGCGATTTATGGTTGCCTCTATTTGCATATAAGGAGAGAAAATTGTGGGAAAAACGATAGCAATAGTCAACCAAAAGGGCGGCGTCGGCAAAACGACCACAGCCGTTAACCTTGCTGCCGCAGTGGGGGCAAAGGGATATAAGACCCTGCTTGTCGATATTGACCCGCAGGGCAATGCAACGAGCGGGTTAGGAATAAACAAACGGAATCTTGTGAAGTCCGCTTATGATTTGCTGATAAACAGCACGCCCGCGGCAGAAATCATCCTTGCGAGCGCTTATAATAATGTCTGGATTTTACCTTCAAGCATGAGTCTCGCCGGCGCCGAGTTGGAGCTTGTTGAGGTTAACAAGCGCGAAACTCGTCTCAAAATTGCGCTTGCACCTGTAAAAGACGGCTTCGATTTTATTTTTTTAGATTGTCCGCCTTCTCTGGGGCTTATAACCTTAAATTCCTTATGTGCTTCGGATACTTTTTTTGTCCCTATCCAGTGTGAATTCTATGCGTTGGAGGGGCTTTCGCAGCTGATGTCAACCGTCCGGCAGATAAAAAGGCTATACAATCCGTTATTGGAACTCGAAGGCGTACTTTTTACGATGTATGACGGCAGACTGAATTTAACAACACAGGTAGTGGATGAAGCAAAAAAGTTTTTCCCCAGAAAGGTATATTCATCGGTTATTCCGCGAAATGTACGCCTTTCCGAAGCGCCGAGTTTCGGACAGCCTGTTATGTACTATGATAAAAACTCGAAGGGAAGCACCGCATATAATGCGGTGGCTGATGAGTTTTTAAGAATGAACTGTAAAAAATGCTGAAAGGATGATGGAAATGACCTCAAAAATAGGCGGATTAGGGCGCGGATTGGATGCGTTGTTTGCGGATAACTCTACAGAAGATATAAGTTCCTCCGGTGCGGTTAAATTAAAACTGATGGATATAGAACCGAACCGGGAACAGCCGCGCAAAAACTTCGACGAAACATCTCTGTCGGAATTGGCGGAAAGTATCGTCCGGCACGGGATCATTCAGCCTTTGCTGGTTCGTCCGATAGCGGACGGCGGTTATCAGCTGGTTGCCGGTGAGCGCCGCTGGCGTGCCGCAAGGCTTGCAGGGCTGACAGAGGTTCCGGTTGTTATAAGGGAACTCAGTGAAGATGAAGTTATGGTGCTCTCTTTGATTGAAAACCTTCAGCGTGAGGACCTTAATCCGATGGAGGAAGCACTGGGCTTTCAAAAACTGATGGATTCTTTCGGGTTGTCTCAGGAAGAAACGGCGGAAAAGGTCGGAAAATCGCGCCCTGCCGTCGCAAATTCCCTTCGTCTTTTAAAGCTGCCCGATCAGATCAGTGAATTTGTATCACAAGGCAGGATTTCTGCAGGGCATGCCCGTTCACTGCTCGCGTTTAAGGATGAAGGGCAGATGCATGAGACGGCAAAGCAGATAATACGCAAAGGGCTGTCAGTGCGTGAAGTCGAAAAGCTTGCTAAGGCAGCGGATAAAAACAGAGAGAAAAAAGAAGCCGGCAAGAGCCGCCGCGAAGCCTATTTTGACGAAGTTGAACTTGCTTTGACAAGTGCATTGGGCAGAAAAGTTAAGGTTTCGACAAACGGTAACCGCAGTTCCGGAGTCTTGGAAATTGATTTTTATGATAAGGAAGATTTGATCAGGCTGATTGTTGCGCTGCACCAATTGGAAGAATAATATAATGATATATTTGACATAGTGCCAAACAGCCCGGATTCTGTATATTTACTAAAGATAAAAGGAGAGATTTGTATGTTGGACATCAAGCTTATCAGGGAAAACCCTCAAAAGGTAAAAGCCGCTATGCGTTCGCGGAATAAGGATATGGACACCCTCGTCGACGAAGTGCTGTCTATCGATGTACAGCGCCGTGAGCTGATGAGCGGCACGGATGCCATGAAGCAGGAGCAAAACGCGGCGAGCCGCGATATCCCCCGTATTAAAAAAGAGGGCGGAGACATAGCCGCCATTATGGCGAGAATGAATGAACTGAAAGAATGCATCCGGGTAAACGATGCGGATCTTGCCGGACTTGAAACGAAGCAGCAGTTAATGATGTTTGAATTCCCGAATGTGCCTCATAACAGTGTTCCGGCCGGGAAGGATGACAGCGAAAATGTTGAGGTTCGCCGCTGGGGGAAACCGAGGGAATTTGATTTTGAAGCAAAACCTCACTGGGAATTGGGTGCGTCCCTCGGGATATTGGACCCCGAAACAGCCGCGAAAGTAACCGGAACCCGTTTTCATTTTTACAAGGGCGCGGGCGCGAAGCTTGAGCGCGCTATTATCAATTTCTTTCTCAATACCCACGGCGCAAACGGCTATACCGAAATATTTCCGCCTTATATGGTAAACCGCGCGTCTATGACCGGTACCGGTCAGCTTCCAAAATTTGAAGAGGATGCTTTCAAGACAAATGATGACTACTTTTTAATCCCGACCGCCGAGGTTCCGGTAACAAACATGCACAGGGATGAGATATTGGACGGAAGTCTGCTGCCGATCAGGTACTGCGCATATTCCGCCTGTTTCCGTGCGGAAGCGGGCAGCGCGGGCCGCGATACAAGAGGATTGATACGCCAGCATCAATTCAACAAGGTGGAACTTGTGAAGTTTTCCAACCCCGAAACCTCCTATGACGAACTGGAGAGCCTGACAGCGGATGCCGAAAGAGTTCTACAGCTCATAGGTCTTCCGTACAGAGTGATGGCGCTCAGCACCGGCGACCTCGGTTTCTCATCCGCGAAAACGTATGATATTGAGGTTTGGATGCCTTCCTACGGGCGTTATGTTGAAATTTCCTCCTGCTCGAACTTTGAGGATTTCCAGGCCAGGCGCGCTTCAATCCGCTATAAAACAGATAAAAAGGATAAAGCCCGGCTTGTGCATACACTCAACGGTTCCGGTGTTGCAGCGGGGCGCACTACGGCCGCGATTATGGAGAATTTTCAAAACGCGGACGGAAGCATCACGGTACCGGAAGTACTCAGGGGCTTAATGGGGACAGATATTATAAAATAATGTCTGATGAATAAATTCCGAATCCCATTTTGAGGAGAAACGATGTTAAAGGATTCTCTGATTGTAAAAACCAACGGAAAATGCAGCCCCGGCAATATCATTGCCGGGGAAGGTTTTCGTATTACGGTTATAACGGAACAGCTTTTCAGAGTTGAGATTTCAAAAAATAACATATTCGAGGATATGGCAACGCAGAGAATTTGGTTTAGGAATATCGGACCGGTTGATTTTGTAATTGCCGAGGACACCGCAAATCTTTTTATCAGCACAAAGAAGGTTGAATTAAAGTTTAGCAAAACCAAAAAAAAAGCGGTGCATGTGAAATTTGCGGACACACAGGAAATAGCGGAATGCAGCAATAAAAGCAACTTGAAAGGCACCAGAAGAACACTGGATTTAACGCTGGGCTCCGCAAAACTGGGTAACGGCTTAATTTCAACAAGCGGCGTTGCTGTGTATGATGACAGCAAATCGCTGACGATAGATTCCGGCGGGGATATCGTCAAAAGGAACAGCTTTGAAAGCGATATCTATGTTTTTGCATACGGTAAAGAGTACCGGCAGTGCATCAGGGATTATTATCTGATAACGGGGCTGGTTCCGCTTGTTCCCCGTTTTGCCCTGGGGGTCTGGTGGAGCAGATACAGGTCATATACTCAGCGGGAATATATTGAACTGGTTCAAAATTTTGAGGATGAGGATATTCCGATGACGGTTGCCACGGTCGATATGGATTGGCATTGGACAGACCTGAACAAGAAGTTCGGCACAAAGTATAAAAGAAAACTGCTTACGGATAATCCATGTACGGGCGGCTGGACAGGTTACAGCTGGAACACGGAATTGTTTCCGGACTACAGGGGGTTTCTGAATTGGCTTCATTCAAAAAATCTTAAAGTAACGCTTAACCTGCACCCGGCGGACGGGATAAGATTTTTTGAGACGATGTATGAGGAAATGGCGGAGGCGATGGGCGTAGACCCGGCAACCAAGCATAACATACCGTTTACGGTTGGAAACGCGGACTTTTGGAACAATTACTTTGATATTGTCCATAAACCTTATGAAAAAGAAGGGGTAGATTTCTGGTGGATAGACTGGCAGCAGGGCAAAAAGTCCGATGTCAAAGGGCTTGACCCGCTGTGGGCATTGAATCATTATCATTTTTTGGATAATGCCGAAAACGGCCGTCTGCCGCTCATACTTTCGAGATATGCCGGGATAGGAAGCCACCGCTATCCGTTGGGTTTTTCCGGCGATACAATGATAAAATGGCGTGTTCTTAAATTTCAGCCGTATTTCACCGCAAACGCGGCAAATTCCGGTTACACTTGGTGGAGCCACGATATCGGCGGACACCAACTCGGTAAAAGAGATGACGAGCTGTATTTAAGATGGCTTCAGTTTGGTGTTTTTTCCCCGGTTATGCGCCTTCATTCGACATCGAACGACTTGCTGGGCAAAGAACCGTGGCGGTACCCGGAATATATTTCTAATAACGCAAAAAAATGGCTCACATTCAGGCACAGGCTTATTCCTTACCTCTATACAATGGATTACAGAACCAACAGGCAGGGGATTGCGCTTGTTGAACCTACATATTATAAATATCCCGAAAACTCAAACAGCTATAAAATTAAAAACGAGTATATGTTCGGCAGCCAGCTGCTGGTTATTCCAATCACATCAAAAACGGATAAACTGCTGAACCTCGCCAAAGTACGTGCGTGGATTCCCGAGGGGCGCTGGACGGATATTTTTACGGGTGAAATATTCAACGGCGAAAAATTCGCGACAATTTACAGGGATATTACCACCATACCCGTACTGGCAAAACAGGGCGCAATCATACCGATGTCGGCTGATGAAGGCAACAGCACCGAAAACCCCCGGAATTTACTTTTGTGGGTATTCAGAGGCAACAACAAATTCGTTTTGTACGAAGACAACGGCAGATGTGATTACGAAAACAACAATGCTGTTACAAAATTTGAGATAAGCGAAACAGAGATAATAACATTTACCGTAAATGCCCCGCGGGGACGGCTTGACATATTGCCTGCGTCAAGAAATTTTTCGTTCATCTTCAAAGACATCATGATGGTGAAAAAAGTGCGTGTTTATATTGATGAAAAACTGAAGGAGGAATGCGTGTACGAAGGCGAAAACATAAGCAAAAAGGCCTTCGAAATCGAGTTGAAAAATGTCAGCGTTTCCTCGCAAATAAAAATAGAAATAATCGATTACCGTGTTACCGGAAATCAACCGGAAAATGAAAAAATAATTGACGTTTTTTCGCGCTGGCAAGCGGGAAATTCCCGCAAAACAAGGCAATACAAAAAGCTGCGTTTTAAAGCGGACAGTGACTCCCGAAGAAAGAAAATTAAAAGAATGCATCTGCCGAAAAGCGTCAGGAAAGCTTTGCTCGATTGCATTGATACTAACCACCGATAAAACGCATTGAATCATATACTAATTTACTCATAAAAACCTAACTAAAAAATCCGCATAAAACCCCATAATACTATTCTGCATTAAAATGGTGAATAGTATGAATCAAAGCTTTTGCTTGGGCTTTTTAGAGGCTTTTTAATCGTGAATTAGTATTAGCGGTCTTTTTTGCGCCGTAC
>CAZVJW010000042.1:0-33474 GCA_964627535.1 uncultured Eubacteriales bacterium | reverse complement strand
GTTTCGATTACCGCCATCTCCACCACTCTAATCCACTTTGTTTTGGATTGATGAAGGGGCTGACGCACAAAACAGCCCGAAAAGGCAACAAAAAAACCGTTGAAACAGGTAAGCTTCAACGGCTTTTTTGGTATAATTATGTCGATTAAAACAACAAAGATACAAAAAAATTATAGCGAATTTCCAAGGAATTATCAATTAAAACTTTGCAGTGAGCTGGATGTATTGTGTACCACTCCTAAAAATTTTAATGTTGTTGACTGTATATATTATATGTGGTAGTATTTTTTTAATAAAATAAATGAATTGAGATAATTGTTATCTTGAAATTTATAAGATTAATATGTTAAATTAGAATATTAAGAAACGAGGTCAGTTTTTATGATGAATATTATTATGGTACATATAATAATTTTTGTTTTTAGCTATGCTTCATCAATATTGTATAAATTATATTTCAGAAAACAAACAATGTTTGGTAAATACAGCTTTGTTTTTCGTTTGATAGAGTTCATCACTTCCTACACCTTGTTACTATTATTGATGAAGGCAAATAATTTATTTGAAACGAGCTTTAATTTCGGGGTTGTAATTATATTTTCACTTGTTGTTTCAGCTATATATACTGCGATTGCTATAAGTTTTACAGTCGAAATTTGTCGGAAAAAAGATCGCGATTTTAAAGTGAACTACTTAATTAAAACTATGAAGCTTAAGTTGTTTCCCACGGTATCTATAATTTATTTGTTAACTGGCCTTATTATCATATGTATTTCTTTGTTTTTTGCAAATAACGTCATAACTGACTATCAAGCTTCGGAAATTGAACAACACAAACTCGAGATAGCTTCACTAAAAAAAACTACACTAACGGCAGCTACTATTAAAATCATAGATGAAAGATTAGGATTTGAGGTTGCATCATTATTTGATCTTAAAGTAATTGATGATAGTTTAATAAACCTTGATTACCCTTTGATAAAATTAGTTGGCGATAAAACTGTTAAAAAGAGCTCTGATACAACAATACTCATAATTGGTGATTCCTTTGTATGGGGTCAGATCCAAACAAACATGAATAACGTCTACTGGAATCAGCTTTCATATGAGTTAACGGCGCGTGGTTATAGTTGTACAGTTTATGGTGTAGGAATGGGCGGTGATTCCACCTATGATGAATTAAAATGGCTAACAGATTCATCAATGCTTAAGGATTTAGACCCTGACATCGTTATCATCGGTTACGTGCCCAATGATCCTGATCTGACTACCATGGACGGAACCGTTTACGGTATAGATTCTAATATATCAATCAGTTTTCATAATAATTATATTTTAAGTTTTTTAAAAAATGTTTTTGGGAATGTATTTTATGCATACAATAATTATATATCAAGAAATACCTTAAAAAACAGCAAAGATGTGGATGAATATATAGCATATGAATATGAAAATAGAAAATACGGGAAAGAATATTTAGCATATGAATATGAACTGGTTCAGAATAAAAATCTTAAAAAGTATGAAAAATATGTCGTTAAACCGCTTTCAGAGTTTGCGGAATCATCAGATCTTCCGATTGTAATAATGACCACTCCTTCAACACCGGATCGTTTATTGTATGCGAACCTACATAAGCCCGTTATCAGTCTTTTTGAAAAATACAACATAAAAACTTATGATTTCTCAGATGCTTTTTGTAATATATATGCCAATAAAAAACACGCAGACAATTATACGGTTCTTCCTACTGACCTTCACCCGGGAACTGCCACCAACTATTTTTACGCTCAGTATATTGCAGATTGGCTTCAATCCGATTATCCTGAGTTGTTGGGTAAAAAAAGCTTACCAAAAAACAAGGAATCCAATTTGGAAATCAATGATTGGACACCTTATGAATTAGACCTTCAAAAAATCACTTCTTCCGAAACGGAAGCAGTTTATACATTGAGTTATCCAAAAGGTGATGATAGTGATTTATTTTTAAATCTTCCTATTTATAAAGATTATGTAATGGTCAGTTTCCAATATCCTGTTAATATTACATCTATAACAATATCAGGAGACAATCTTGCCTCCGCTACCCTATACTACAATTCAACAAACCCTGATCTGGGCTACGATGATCTGGCAATGCATAAACTGGGTAAAGTTAAAGGCAGTGTTTGTAAATGGACGAAAGATGAAAATGCAATGGTCACTTCTTTGTGTATTCATGCGGATATAACAAGCGGCACAAGCGAAAAACTCACATTAACTGTGAGATGTGATTAAGGGGATGGCGCTGTGAAATCAGTATTTATACTCGGCATATCTGCATACTTTCATGATTCTGCGGCTGCTATTATTTGTGATGGAGAAATTGTTGCTGCAGTGCAAGAAGAACGGTTTACGCGAATTAAAGGGGACGCTTCATTCCCCCATAATGCAATAAATTACTGCCTGAAAAGATGCAAGATTTCAATTGATGATGTTGGATATATTGTTTTCTATGAAAATCCTTCGGAAAAGTTTGAGCGCATCCTTGTGAGTTTACATCTTGCTGTGCCGAAAAGTATATTACAATTTATTTATGCAATACCGGAATGGATTACAGATAAACTTTGGATGGAAAAATCAATTCAGAAAGAGTTGGGAATTAAAGGAAAACAGATTCTCTTCTGCCGCCACCATACCTCACACGCCTCAAGCGCATTTTTTCCGTCGCCTTACAAAAAAGCTGCCATTCTAACGATTGATGGGGTTGGAGAGTGGTCAACCGCATCATTTGGCATTGGAGAAGAAAATAAAATTACAATGCTAAAAGAAATGAGATATCCGAACTCATTAGGGTTGCTATATTCCGCATTTACCATCTATACCGGTTTCAAAATCAACAGCGGGGAATACAAACTTATGGGATTAGCTCCGTATGGAGAACCTGTTTACGCAGACATAATTAAAGACCAACTTATTCATATAAATGAAGACGGTTCTATCAATATTAACCAAAAATATTTTAGTTATACCCGCGGCATTAGAACAATCAACAAGAAATTTGAAAAACTGTTTGGTAAACCCGCAAGGGTTCCGGAATCTGAAATAACTAAGCATGATATGGACATTGCTGCAAGTATTCAGTTTGTTACAAATGAAATTATTGTCAAGATGGCAAAATATTTACGGAAAGAAACAAATTGCAGCAACATTGTACTTGCAGGGGGAGTTGCACTTAATGTTACCGCAATGGGCAAGCTTTTAAAAGAAAAAATATTCGACAATGTTTGGATTCAGCCGGCTGCCGGAGATGCAGGTGGGGCTTTGGGGGCTGCAATGGATGTTTATTATGACCAGCTGAATAATGAGCGATGCATTAGCAAGACGGATGGTATGAATTACGCTTTTCTCGGTCCTAAAATATCTGAAAGTCCTTCAAAAATAAATCAAAAGA
Organism: uncultured Eubacteriales bacterium; assembly: GCA_964627535.1. Taxonomy (GTDB): domain Bacteria; phylum Bacillota; class Clostridia; order Oscillospirales; family Acutalibacteraceae; genus UBA1447. The sequence continues at coordinate 30,041 of CAZVJW010000042.1, read as the reverse complement.
AGTTATCATTTGGAGGTAAGTATACTATAGCCAATGGTCTTGAGGGCGCCGCAATCATTGCGCGTCTTATTGCCGAAGGAAATGTTGTAGGAATTGCCAAAGGCAGAATGGAATTTGGGCCGCGAGCGTTAGGGAACAGATCAATTTTGTGTGATGCTCGCAATTCGGAGGCCCAAGTTAAGCTTAATATGAAAATAAAATTTAGAGAAAGTTTTCGCCCTTTTGCACCTATTGTTTTAGAGGCGGATGCAAGCGAGTATTTTAATATTTCATGTCCGTCGCCTTACATGCTGTTTTCTTTCCCTGTAAAAGAGCAACGCAGAATTCCTTTTGAAAATGACACGGATGACATTATGAAAACCGTCAGAACTCCACGATCAGATATACCCGCGGTTACTCATATTGATTATTCCGCCAGAGTCCAGACGGTTAATGTGGACTCAAATCCATTTCTTTATTCTATTCTAATGAAATTTAAAGAATATACCGGATGCAGCGTATTAATCAATACATCCTTCAACGTTAGGGGAGAGCCAATTGTAAATACTGCGGAAGAGGCCTACCGTTGCTTCATGAAAACGGATATGGATTATGTCCTTATAGGCGACCATCTATTTCGAAAAACAGATCAACCGTTGTATGTTGAAAAGAATAATAGAAGGAATAAAAGTTTGCGAGGTGGAAATCTTGATTGATTCCTACAATAAAAAAAGAGAAAAGCGTTTGAACTATAAACAACTTAAGGATCTTATAGCGTTTGGCTTTTTTTTTGGATTAGTTATAACTTTTATAGGATTCACCGAAAGTCTTTGTTATACAAGTTGGCTTAAAAAGTTCTTTTACGGAGTTTTTATTTTAGGGCTCTCAATTATAATAATATCATTGGCTTTTCCAATTTTACTTAAATATCCGTATCGTGGATTTGAGTTGATAATAAGAAAAATAAGTAATTTCGTTTTAAAATTATTGTTGGCTGTTCTTTATTGCGTAATGGTTATTCCGGTTGGGCTGATATTCCGTAAGAAAAAGCAATTGTATGGATTTTATGAGTGGGATAATAGCTTTGAAGCGGTTAATATCCAATACTTTTCGGATATACACTATAAACCAAACGAAAAAGCAAATAAATCAATCAGCAAATATTCATTTTTACGTACTCTGAAAAGTATTTTTGGTACACTAATACAAAACAGATTTTATATAGTTATACCACTTGCACTGTTTATCGTAGTATTGAGCTTCGTGCTCCTTTTTGCTGCATCAGGTGTTGCGCCATACTTTATATATTCGTTGTTTTAAAAAGTACAGCTCCGCATTAGCGGTAACATATTCCTCCTTTGACCTATTTTTAACAATAAGCCACAAAATCAAATTTTTTTTAAATTAGTTAAAAAAATGACCCCTTGGAAAGCCTATAATGTCAGCACTCATGCGGTTCCTTTGTGGTCGATGCGACGGGACTCGAACCAGCGGCATCTTGGTCCCAAACCAAGCACTCTACCAAACTGAGCTACGCGCCTATATTCGTGTATTTTATCAGATTATACTAATTACTTATAAAACCTAACTAAAAATCCCAACAAACCCGCATACTTCAAAGCTTTTGCTTAGTTTTTTAAGATTTTTAATCGTTAATTAGTATTAGGTTATTCAGCGCATATACCTCGCCTTTGTTCAGATGCAGTTCAAGCGGCTTTTCATTCATACCCTCCAACGTAAAGCCGGTCTCGCATTCCGCAAATAGGTTAAGGTGTTCAAGCTTGCCGTTCTTTATTTCCGCGGTGACGAGTACACCGTTTTCCGCGCGGAGTTTGAATGAAAGGTTTTTCCATGCTGCAGGTATGGCGGGACAGAGGATGATTTTGCCGTTTTCGCTGTAGAGCAACATTTCCTGCAGGGCGTCAACGGCGCAGAAGTTACCTTCCAGCGTGAACGGGCGGTATTTAAATTTGCTGTAACCCTTATCCAAATAGTCTCCGTTGACATGGAATCCGTTCGGCGAACAAAAATACTTCCAGAAGATATCGAGCGTTTCCCGCGCCTTCTCGCCGTTTTTTTGCACGCAGTAAAGCTCCGCCAGCCAGGCGAAGGAATAGCCGCAAAAATAATCGGTGCCGAGCGCTTCTAAATCCTTAATGGACGCGTCAATTACGCAACGGTTCTTTTCGCTGTCATATTCTATCAGCCGCAGCGGGTGTATGGCCATCATGTGGGCGATGTGCCGATGCGATTCCTTCAAACGCTCGTCCCGGCTCAGCAGCAGAACATTGTCGCAGTCAATATGGAGGTCTTCAAGTTTATCCAAAGCTTTTTGCCATTTGCTTGTATCATCCGGCAATTCCAAAATTCCGCTGAGCCTCACAAGGCTTTTAAACAGCGCGCGCATGAGTGCCAAATCATAATTGGTGTTCGGCGTCAGCCACGCCTGCAGGGTGTTGTCGTGAATTTCCGGTGAGCTTGAAAGCGGAAGAACAAGCTTGCCGTTTTCATTTTCCCGGAGCAATGAAAGAATAAATTCTCCGCCTGCTTTTATGTATGGATATGCTTGCCTGTCCAAATAGCATTTATCGCCGGTATAGTCAAAATGCTTTTCTAAAGCGCGGCAAAGCCACAGTTGGTTGGCCGGGGAGATAGAGTACATTGCCCAACCGCCGAGCGCGTTGCCCTCAATATCCATCACGGAAGGCAGACACAGGCCGTCCGCACCGAAGAAATCCTTCGCGAAATCTTTTGCCTTACCGGTTAAACTCAGCAGGTAATCGATAAAGCTGGCCCCTTCGTCGATATGGTTCGCTTTCAGGTAGCTGTAATAACACAGCTCGGTGTTCAGGTCATGATGGTAGTCTCCCTTCCAGGGCGGAAGCTGGCCGTCGTCCGCTGTCCAGACACCTTGCAGCGGCATCGGGTAACTGCCTTTGCGCGAACAGGAACCAAGAAGATAGTTGCCGAGATACCAGTATTTCTCAAAGAATTTATCATCCAGTTCAATAAAACTCTTATCCCAAAAGCTTTCCCACCACGCCTTGTGTGTTTCAAAATTTTGCTCGTAGCCCTGTTCAAGCGCTACGCAAATCAGATGGATGCTGTCTTTGGTAATTGCGTTTTCGTCTTTTCCGGTGCCGACGGTATAGGCGGCAACTGTCGAGTCAGCGGTTTTACGGATACCGAGAAAAATACCGTAGGTTAATCCATCGCTGACTTTCTGTGTGAAATACTTAATGCTGATTCCACCGCAGACGGTTTCGGCTTTTTTTGCGGGTTCGTAATGCAGATTCTTCAGCGACTGCGTTATTTTCGGTTTGTGTTTTAAAATCCGGTTGTTATTCTGAATTTTTCCGTACTTTGGGTTTTCAATGGAAAAATCACAGTAAGCGGAATTGATTTTTATAAAGCCTGTTTTACCGGCCGCATGGACAAAGCTTTGCAGTACCGTTTTTCCGGCTGTTGCTGTTGCATGCGCGCTTGACAAATCAAGGGTAGATTGCACTGTTGATTTTTGATGCAGGTTTATGATGATTTTACCGGCCGGCAGTTTTGTGGGTGTTGGCCTGTTATACGGGTCATCGAAAGTTTCGCATATTTTTTTCTGGTCTTTATCACGCACAAACTTCTGCATTGAAGCATAGGTAAAATTTCCGCCCGGTTCGGGCGCGCCGCTGCAGTCCCACAAGTCGCATTTGTCGATGCTCAGGCGAAGCGCACCGGCTTTGCCCCAAATCAGGCAGCCGATATCCCCATTGCCCAAAGGCAGAGCTTCATCCCAACGGCTGATTGTTTTTTCAAAAGACAGATTGCAGTGCTCTTTCGGCAGCATAACCGTTCACCCTTTCAAAGTGTTTTAACGCGGCAGGAAAATTCAACTGTTATTTAGCCCATCCTTAAACGCCGCTTTTTATTGGTGATGTTTTCAGCGGATATTTCAAAAACATTATAACTATTCCGCACACTTTCTGCAATGTTTCAGTTCGAGTTGTCGGCGAAATAAAATTTTGACTTTAAAAATATGATATGATACTATTCATTCATACTGTTTTCGGCATATGCGGCTGAATACGAATCAGCTAAGCTTTTGCGGTTCCGGCAAACAAGGGTACGCAAAAATTATAACAGAAAGAGGAATGATTATGAAAATTTCCGGCATCATCCCCGCGCTGATCACCCCGTTTAACGAGGATTATTCGGTGAATTACGATTCAATAAAAAAGCTTGTTAAGTTGCTGATTGCCAGGGGAGTTAACGGCTTTTATGTCTGCGGCAGCACAGGCGAAAGCTTTTTGCTTGAAAAGGAAGAACGCAAAAAAATCCTGGAAACAGTCATCAATGAAACAGCCGGCCGGGTGCCGGTGATCGCCCATGTGGGCGACATCTGGGCAGACAGAGCGGGCGAGCTTGCCGCCCATGCAGCCAAGGCAGGCGCGGACGTGGTATCCGCCGTGCCGCCGTTTTACTTCAAATTCACCTTTGAGGAAATCGCGGAGTATTATAAAATCATTCAGGATGCAGCGAAACTGCCGCTGATTGTTTACAACATCCCCTTTCTTTCCGGCGTGAGTGTCACAAGCGAAAACATTGGCAAAATCATGGCTGCCTGCGAAGTCTCCGGCGTTAAATTTACATCCATCGATATGTTCGAGCTCAGCCGGCTGCGCCAAAAGTATCCGGCGCTTTGTCTGCTCAATGGTTTTGATGAGATTTTTGTCAACGCCCTGCCAATCGGTATTCAAGGCGCTATCGGCAGCACCTACAATATTATGCCGGAAAAGTTCCTGGGTATTCTGAACAGTTTCAATTCGGGCGATATGGCGGGGGCTTCTGCCCTTCAGCGCGAGGCAAACGAGATTATTGAAGCGCTGATTAAAACAGATGTGAAGTCCGGCGTAAAATATATTCTTTCAAAACAAGACATTCCCTGCGGCACTTGCCGGCGGCCGTTTGCCGCCCTTGATGATGCTAAGAAGGCACTGCTGGACAGTGTGATGGGCAAGATATAAATTATATAGACATAAAAAAACAGTATTAAAATTGTTTTTATGTTAAGGAAAGTAATACTGATGCCTGTTACCTTAGCGTATGGTTTTATTTCAGAAGAATGCAAAGGACATAAGACTAACAAATGAAAAAAGGGGATAGTTAACCGCGAGGTCTGTTAAGGGGCCCCGCGGTTTTTGATATGCCAATGTGGATATTCATACTAATTCACGATTAAAAAACCTCTAAAAAATTAAGCAAAAGCTTTGTTTATGCGGTTTTGTGCTGATTTTTAAGTTAGGTTTTTTTGAGTAATTAGTATCAGTCCACGCTGATTTTAAAGCACAGCGGCAAATCGCTCTTAACCGGGCTGTCAAGGGTCAGCGTCAGCGCGCTTTTATCCTGCGACCATGTAACCTTATTGTCATATCCGAGCAGCTCGGTGTTTTTAATACCGTAACGGATGCCGCCTTCGTTGCCGAACTTGAGCATTTTTATTTCAAAGGTGCACCTGGGTTTTGCCGACATCGGGAAGACATAAATGCTGCCTGCCCTGTAGGTGAAGCGGTAATCCTTATCCGAGTAACGCAGGTTCTCTTTAAAAGAACCGTAATTCTTTTGTTTGCCTTCGCCGTAAACGGTAAATGGATGGCAGTCATATATCGCTTCACCATTCATCTTCATCCACTCGCCGATTCGCAGCAGGACATTCTTTTCCTCCCCGCAGATGGTGCCGTCGGCTTTTGGGCCGACATTGAGCATGTAGCAGCCGTTTTTCGAAACGACATCAATCAGGTTGGTAACGACATTATAAGGTGTTTTAAACTTGTTGCCTTCGGTGTAACCCCAGGAGTTTTTGGCTATGGCTGTGTCGCACTGCCACAACACGGGTGATATTCCGTCAATCTGGCCGCGCTCCACATCAAACACGGCGCAGCTCTGCATCACGGAACCCCATTTATAGAATACGGCGGGTTCAATGCCCCATTCCTTTGCGCGGTTGTAGTAATACGCGATGAATTTCTTCATATAGGGGCGGAACTCCAGCTGCTGTACCCACCAGTCAAAATACATGGCAAGCGGTTTGTTTTTATCGACCATTTCACAGGATGATGCCAGCCAGTCCTCGAGCCATTCAGTTGTGGCTTTCATACCTTTATCGCGGTCGTTCATACTGCCGTCGGGCGCCAGCGCGCACGGCCCGTAAAGGTCACGGTATTCTTCGCCAAGCGCTTCGGAGTTCGGAAAATTCTTTCTGGCACCGTTGAGAAACCAATAGTGTTCGGCGCGGTGGCTGGAAATAAGGAAACCGAGCTCTTGCTTGTCGCAGGCTTCATGCAGTTCCCGGCTGAAGTTTCTGTGGGGAGCAAGGGCCATCATGTTCCAGCGGTTCAAATCGCTTTCATACATCTTGACGCCGTCATGATGTTCACCTACCGGCATCACATATTTCGCACCGCTTTTTTTGAACAAATCAGCCCACTCATCGGCATTAAATTTGTCGGGATTGAACTTTTCGACAAGCTGGCGGTACTCAAAATTCTCCCCATAGGTTTCATTTTTATGCTTGCAGCTCTTCTCATTCGGCAGGTACATCAGGCGGGGATACCACTCGCTCTGGCAGGCGGCGACCGAATAACAACCCCAGTGGATAAAGATGCCGAACCTGCCTGTCTGATACCAGCCGGGTATTTTGAACTTGGCAAGGCTTTCCCAATCGTCCTTGAATTCACCGTTTGCGATGACCTCATCGATTTTCGCGAGATACTCTTTGATTGAAATCATGTTAAAAATCTCCTTTAAATTGGATTTCAATTTTATGTTTGCCGGCGCCGGCTTTAATACTGACCGTTGAAGAATCCGAACCTTCAAGGCTGACGGCAGCATTCGCCGTAACTGCTCCGTCAACAATAATCTTTTTAATAGGTTTGTGGGCAAAAATAACTGTAGGCACATCAAATGCGCGGTCCTGCAAATATTCGAGGGAGAAGCTGTCCGCTTTTCTGTTATGTTCAAAGGCTATAATTTTCCCCGTCACGGCTCTGGGGTACGGGCGTGTGAGCACATTCGGCATAAGCGCCGATTCGAAAAGCCCGTCAAAATACGCCCAGTAGGTGTTGCTCCAATTGTTGGCGTCAAACAGCGAAAGCAGATACTCGGCGTGATAATACCACTCGCTGCCGGATACAAACCCGCCCCACTCACCGACAATAACGGGAACATCAAGGCGCTCCTGTGTGCGCTTGTGCTCGTCAAATATCGATTTAATGCGTTCGGTTCCCACGTATTTGTAGGACGGCGTGTCCGCAACAATGTCATAAGCGTGCGGTGCATAGGCAATGAGTTTGTCGCGTTTGCCGTTCACTTCGACGGCGGGTGTTGAGCAGGGGATGCCAAGGTTTGAATAGTAGCAGTTCTCCATAATCAGCATTTTATCCGTATTTACCTCGCGGATAGCCGCCGAAACCCTTTTAAAGAACGACGCATATTTTTCCAGGTCAAACTTTTTAATCAGCGCGTCGCCCTTTGAGGTTACTTTTCTCAAATGGGCCGCCGTGTATTGATTGGCAATCTGTTCGGATTTTTCCTTGTGGATAAGGCAGGATATAATCTCCTTCCTGCTGATGTCCTTATTAAACAGTGTGGTTGTGACAAGACCTTTGATGAGCAGACGGAACACTTTGCCGCCGCTTTTACCCGGGAACGGCTCATTCATCAGGTCGAAACCGATTACCGCCGGATGCGAACCCAGCTCTTTCACCACAAATTGCCACATCTGAGCGTAATAATCCTGTAAACCTTTATCACCGACAGGTTTGTTATCCCAAAAGTTGTCAAAGGCTTTGTGCACAGCCTTGCCCCAGAAATAACCCTCCGCCCAGACCTTTTTTGCTTTTTTATAGGCGTGCTTTCCGGTGAGCGTGGCCCAGGCGGGCGCGCCGTCGCCATTGCCGTCCCCAAAGCCGGAATATAAATCCTGATGCATGTCAAGGAAGACATAAATCTCCGCCTTTTCGCAGCGGTCAAGCGTATTTTTTAAAAACTGAATGTATTCCTTATTATATTGCCTCGGCTGCGGTTCAATCGCATCCCAGGTGAAACCGAGGCGCATAAGATTGAAGCCGCTTTCATAAAAGGGCGTAATCAGTTCCTTCTCCCACTCGTGGCAATAAGTCCTTCTGCCGAGTGCGGCATCGTATACCCCTTTGTCGCAGACATTGATCCCGTTGAAAATGCGCTCTCTGCCGTATTCGTCGATAAAGCGTTTACCGAGCGTTGTAATCTTATCCAACAATGTTTCCTCCGTTATTCTGCTGTGAATTTTATATTATCTGTTAGGGCTGTTAACACATGACCGATAAAATTCGTATGGATTTATATCAACTCAATTTTAAAACAAACAGGCATGGCTGTGTCGATTTTTTTATCCGTTTTGATGGCGAGGTATTCACCCTTATGGCAGTAGGACACGGATATTTTATAGCCCAGCAGGCTTACACACTTGATTTTTTCGGTCAAGTGCCCGGCATCTTTGCCGAGGCACTGGATACGGTAAACATTGTTTTTTGAAGGCGCGAGCGCAAAAGCATAAACAATGTTAACCCGTGCGGTTAAACGGATATCTCCGCTTGTGAAGTTGTACTTTTCACGGTAGAGGCCGCCGGTGTACTGCTTGCCTTCGCCGAATACTTTGTACGGATGGGTTCCCCAAATTGCTTCTTTGTTCATATCGGTGAATCTGCCCAAATCCTGCATAATCTTTATTTCTTTTTCACAGAATGTTCCGTCCGCCTTCGGGCCGAGATTCAAACAGAAAGTGCCTCTTTTTGAAATACAGTCAACAAGGGTACCCGCGATTTCATTCGATTTTTTAAAGATATTTGTTGTGCAATAGGACCAGGAATTGTGCGCTGAGGCAGTTTCGCACTGCCAGACTTTCGGGTAAATCTCCTCAAGCTGCGTGCGCTCCCTGTCCAGCACAAAACAGTTGCTTTTTAGTTTGTCCGATTTATAGAAAATACAAATATTTTTGCCCCACTCAGCCGAGCGGTTGCAGTAATAGGCGGCGAATTTAAGCGTGTATGGCACAAAATCTTCGTGGGACGAAACCCACCAGTCAAAAAACAGAGCGCTCGGCTGGTATTTATCAATCAATTCACAAGAGGATGCAAGCCAGTCCTCAAGCCATTCCTTGGTAGGGCGCATACCTTCCTTTTCCTGCTTGAGCAGATATTTAAGGTTGTTCTTTTTGTATGGATTAAAACAGGGGCCGTAAAAGTCTTCAAGCTCCGGTTTCAGGGTGTCATTATCATAACCGGCAGTTTTCCCGCCGTTTTCAAACCAATAATGCTCCGCGCGGTGGGACGAAGTGCAGAACTCAATGCCTTCCTTCCCGCTAGCGGCTTTGAGATCACCCAAAATGTCTCGTTTCGGCCCCATATTGACGCTGTTCCATTTGTTCAGCTCGCTGCCGTACATTTTAAAGCCGTCATGGTGCTCTCCGACTGGCATAATAAACCGCACATTGCTGTCTTTAAAAAAACGAATCCATTCATCCGCATTGAAATATTCCGCTTTGAACATCGGAATAAAATCTTTGTAGTTGAACTTTTTGCCGTACTTTAACCGGTGGAACCAGTACGTGGGATTGCCACGGTAATACATCATCCTCGGGTACCACTCGTTAAAAAAAGCGGGCACCGAATAAACACCCCAATGCATAAAGAGCCCGAATTTGGCGTCTTCAAACCATTGCGGGTATGGGTAGGATTCCAGGCTTTCCACAGTATCTTTATACGGACCTTTTTCGATTACATCGTCTATAACCTTTAAATACTCCTGGATATTCATACGGCAGCCTCCAAAATCAATTGAGTATAATTTTTATGGTGTCATCTTTGTTTGTAAAAAGGGAAACAATATCATCACAGCATCGTTCAAAGCTGACAGGTTGATTATCTTTACCGGTTACGGTTATATCATAACTAGGCAGTTTGAGTTTGCATTCTCCGCCGGCTTTGGCAATGATTGTTATCTCAGACAGCTGTTTGTTTTTCCAAACAGCCGAAATGTGAAAATTGCCCCTTGCGACCAGCCCGCTGAAAGAACCGTCCGCCCAGCAATCGGGCAACGCGGGCAGGATGTCGATAGTTCCGGCGTGGCTTTGCAGCAGCATTTCGGCAACGCCGGCCGTGCCGCCGAAGTTGCCGTCAATCTGAAACGGCGGGTGAGTATCCCACAGGTTCGGCAGGGTGCCGTTGCGCAGCAAATCCGCGTACAATTTATGCGCCCTGTTGCCGTCCCCGGTCCGTGCCCACAGATTAAGCCTGTGCGCCATGGCCCAGCCGGTTGATTGGTCGCCCCTGTTGTTTAAAGTGACTTTGGCAGCTTCAATTAGTTCGGGGGTGCCGGGGTTGATGATGGTGCCGGGGTAGAGTCCGACCAGGTGGGAGATATGTCTGTGACAGTATTCGCCGATATCTCCGTATTCGTTTTCCTCACGGAACTCTTTAATCTGCCCGGAAGCGCCGATCTGCACGGGGTCAAGCCTGCCGATTTGCGCTTTCAGCGTTTTTATCATATTGTCTTCAATGCCGAGCACTTCGGCGGCAGCGATGGCGTTCTTGTGATTCTCCCATACCATTTGCTGGTCAAAGCCGCAGCCGGTGGTAAAACAATAACATTCATCCTCGGGACTCTGCTGCTCGGGGGAAGCTGAGAATTTAACAAGCAAATATCCGTCCTCTTCCAGCAGCGTTTTGGAGAGAAAGTTTGCCATATCGTAAATCACCGGGTAGGAGATATTCTTTAATATTTTTTTGTCCCGTGTAAAGTTGTAATAATCCCAGAAAAGCAGCGACGTAAAGCCGCCGGTACCCGGGCCGGAATGGATGCTGAAGCCCTCAATGGTATAAAGCCAGGCTGCGGTGCCGATTGTCCAGCCGTTGTCTCCCGGTTTTTCCGAGTAGTTTTCCGGATACATTCTTCTGATATAGCTTTCGGCAAACTCCTTCGCAAGGGGCATATAGGCTTTGTTATAATCGGCATATGCCGTAAACATTTCGGTAAGGTTGGTGGTAAAAGCAGGCCAGTAATTCATCTGCACATTGATGTTGTGCCAGTACCCGCAGCTCCACGGCGAATCGTTGTGGCAGTTCCAGGTTCCCTGCAGATTTGCGGGTGTTGTGCTTTCCCGCGAGGATGAAATGAGCAGATACCGCCCGTACTGAAAATAAAGTTCCTCCAGATATTTGGCTGCCTTGCCGGTGTTATCGGTTTTGTAACTTTGGAGCAATTCGTCTGTCGGCATATCGGGTTCTTCGCCGCCCAAGTCCAGATCAACCCGGCTGAAATATTGCTGATAGTCTTGTATATGAGCGGCCAGCAGTTCGTCATAAGTCTTTTGAGACGCGAGCCGGACAGTTTCGGCAACCTCGCCGTGCGGGTGCGGGTAAGGGGCGAGCTTTTGTGTGTTGTCCGGTTCGGTAAAAACCCGGCTTTCCATTTTATAGTTGGTTCCCAACGCGATGAGGATGACAGCGCTGTCGGCGTCTTCAAGCGCGAGGCCACCGGAGACGGATACACAAAGGCTGCCGCCTGTATGCAAAACCTTGAGTTGCGCTTCGAAAAGGATGCTGTAATAATCCATTTTACCGGAAAGGGTGATTGTATCTCCGCCGGCTTCAACTTTTCCGCTTTTGCCGCCGCCGTCACCTTCTTTTATCCTGTAATCCTTTATAAACGGTATTTCCGGCCGGAGGATAAAAGCGAGCGTTCCTTTTTCCGAAGCCTCAAGTTTTATGGCCATAACCTTGTCGGGATAGCTGACGAAGTACTCTCTGTTGTACAACACATCATTACAAGTATATTGAACATGCGCAGCTGCGGTGTTCAGCGATAAATCCCGCTCATATTTGACTGTGCCTTCATGCCCGAACTCAATCAATATTTCGGCAAAATTATTGAGCCCTCCCATATTCATCGGGTTCGAAAGGGAGTTTTCGGTCAGTTGGATCCGCTCGACACCGGTCCGGCCGAAAACATTGGCACCGAAGTACCCGTTGCCCAACGGCATAGACCACATCTCCCAGGCATCCCTTTCGCTTTCGGCGTATGCCGGTTGAGTATATTTTAGTCTGAGATTTTTCAAAATCCTCACCTTTTCTCGCGAAATTTTTGTCGGTTTTACAGGCAGAACAGACTCATTGACATGCATAAGGAATACAAGGTATAATCAAACAAAATGTTTGTACTATCGTATCAAAATTTAAACAGGATAGCAATAGTATAAAGTTGCAAGCGGCGCACAACGATGGATTTTGGAGGTTCATATATGGCAGATATAATTACAAAGCAAAATAAAAAAGAAACACAGCTAACAATCAAGAACAATACAGATAATTCGGTTGTTTTTAATGAGGTTGAAGTGTACTCCTGTGACGTAAAGGCTTATGGCTTTACAGACGAGGCGACGGTCTATGCGGAAGGATATCAGATGCTTCACCAAACCCATATGAAATATAAGGATATTTCACCGGATATCGGCACGATGGATAAGGATCACTATAAATTGCCGCAGACAAAAGGATACTTCACCGCCTATAATTATGTCTATTTCGAGGAAAACGACAGGGTTCTTTTGCTGGGCGCCTCCAGCTGCCGGAGCTACCGGACGGAAATCAGAATCAGTCAGGATACCATCAAGCTTGTGCAGATTCTTGAAGGCAGAAAGTTGGAAAGCGGCGGGGAACTGCAGCTCGAAAGCTATGTTATCCTCGAGGGAACGGACAGGAATGAAGTGCTGGATGAATTTGCCGGAACTATTAACGCGAACCACCCCAAAAGAGGATTCCGGGAAGTGCCGGACGGCTGGTGCTCCTGGTATTGCTACGGACCTGTTATCACAGAAGGTGCTATCAATAAAAACTTAAAACATGCCAAGCTGCACTTTCCGGAGCTTAAATACATTCAGATAGATGACGGCTACCAGCCGCATATGGGCGATTGGCTCGAGCAGACAAAAAAGTTCAAGCATAAGATGAAGGACATTTGCCTCAATATCAGAAGCGAAGGCTTTGAGCCGGCGATGTGGGTGGCGCCTTTCATCGCATCAGAGAAGAGCCGGGTTTTTAAAAACAACCCGGGCTGGTTCATCAAAGCTGAAAACGGGGCTCCGCTGTGCGCTGAAAAAGTCACATTCAGGGGTTGGCGTGACGCGCCTTGGTATTTTTTGGACCCGACACATCCCGAGGCGATCGCGTATATAAAAAATGTTTTTAAAATCATGAAACACGAGTGGATGGTTGACTACTTCAAACTGGACGCGAACTGCTGGGGCGCTCTGCCGTTCGGAACGAGATTTAATAATGATGTTACCAGCGTTGAAGCCTACAGAATCGGGATGGAAGCGCTGTGGGAAGTCTGCGGAGAGGATACCTATCTCTTGGGTTGCAACGCCCCGCTTTGGCCGTCACTCGGTGTTGTAAACGGGATGCGGGTCACCAATGATATCGACCGCAGCATCGGCGCCATTAAAACCTTGTCAATGCAGTGTTTTTACCGCAACTGGATGCATGGGAAGCTGTGGATTAACGACCCGGACTGCCTGGTTCAGGTTGGGATGAAAACCGGTATTATGGCAAGCTTTTCAATAAAAGCGAAAAAGACGGAAAAGCGAAACGAAAATGAAGCGATGTACCGCTACGCGGCGGCGTTTATACGCGCTTCGGGCGGTATGGTGTTGAGCGGTGACCGGCTGTATTCGCTTTCCGGGTACGATATCGGTATTCTGATGAAGCTCATCGGCTCAGAAAGAACAGCGGCAAAGTTTAACGAAGATTATTCGGTGGGTATGATTGAAACGGATAAATATACCGATTATCTGCTGTTTAACGAAGGCAAAGAGCCAAAGAAATTCGAATTGGCGGCAACCGGGATAATGAAAGACATGTTTGATGACAAAGAAACCGAGGCCGCAGGCGTTTTCAAAGTAACCTTTGATGGTGAAAATGCGGGTTGGTTCAGATTAAATAAAGAACCGGAGGGTTTAAAATGACAGGCAAAGAACGCATTATGAGAATTCTCAACCGTGAGGAGGTTGACCGCTCGGCCTACTGGCTCGGCAATCCCCATGAAGACGCGCTGAAGATTTATCTGAAGCATTTCGGTATTAAAAGCCTTTTTGAGCTGGCGGACCTGATGGGCAATGATATGTTCTGGCAGCCCTGCGATTCCTACGACCATCCGGAAGGCAGGCCGATGTGGGATGTGCGCGGGGGCGAAAAACAGATTTCTTTCGCGCAGGACGGTGTTTTTGCCAATGCCGAAAGTGTGGAGGAAATTGAGGCGTTTCCATACTGGCCGGACCCGGATTATATCAATTTCGGCTGGTTCTTATTACAGCAGGACATTGTCAAGGAAAAAGATTATGCGGTGTTTTCCGGCACCTGGGCACCTGTATGGCATATTTTGATGGACTTTTTCGGTATGGAAAACTGCTTTATTAAAATGTACACCAACCCGGATGTGGTGAAAGCCGTGATGAAGAAAATGGTTGATTTTTACCTGGAGGTAAACCGGCGGTTTTTCGACGAGCATGCGGATAAGGTGGATGTGTTTTTCTTCGGCAACGATATGGGCAGCCAGCTGGACTGCATGATCAGCCCCGAAATGTTCCGCGAACTTATCTTCCCGTTTTATCGCCAGCTGATTGACCTCGCGAAAAGCTACGGCAAAAAAGTCGCGCTGCATTCCTGCGGTTCGGTGGACCGGATTATACCGGATATCATCAATATGGGTGTGGATATCCTTCACCCGATTCAGGCGAAAGCCGCCAATATGGACGCGGAGCATCTGCAGGCGGCGTACGGAGGCAAAATCGTTTTCCTCGGCGGGGTGGATACGCAGGAACTTCTGCCGTTCGGCAGCGTGGCGGATGTGGAAAATGAGGTGCTGAGGCTGCGGAAGATATTCGGTAAAAACTATATTTGTTCCCCGAGCCACGAAGCGCTTTTGCCGAATGTATCCCCGGAAAAACTGCTGATGATGAGCAGAACGGCGACAAGAATTATTTAGTTTGGAGACGCATATGAACGACAGGGAAAATATGATCAGTCTTGTCCGCAGAACCGGGTATGAAAAAATGCCGGTTCACTTCAGTATGACGCCGGATATTGCCAAGCGTTTCAATGAATATGCGGATAAAACCGGATATCAGGTTCCCGCCTCCCCGTTTGCGGGCATCCCCGGCAGCAAACTGCTCAACCCCATGCCGCAGGAGAGTTGGAAACATTATTATACGCAGGATTTTGCGCCCGGCACCGGTTTTGACAATTACGGGGTTGCCCGGGAACCCGGCAGCGCTGAATGTATGCATATGACCAGGATGCACCACCCGCTTGAAAAGATGACGACGCTTGAAGAACTGAAGGCTTATCCGTTTCCGCGGCTGAGCGGCAAAACGTCC
Source organism: uncultured Eubacteriales bacterium (assembly GCA_964627535.1). Taxonomy (GTDB): domain Bacteria; phylum Bacillota; class Clostridia; order Oscillospirales; family Acutalibacteraceae; genus UBA1447. The sequence continues at coordinate 14,608 of CAZVJW010000042.1, read as the reverse complement.
GCCGCGCAGAAGCTGGCTGTCAGGCAGGCGCATATCAGCGGCAAGTTTGCCCTGGGCGGAGCGGAGTGTTCAATTTGGGAAACCGCCTGGTATGCGCGCGGCATGGAAGTGCTGATGATGGATATGCTCTCCGATGAGGAATCGGCCTGCTTTGTGCTGGATACAGTAACCGGCAATACGGTGACCTCCGCGGTTAATTTCGCCAAAGCGGGTGCGGACGGACTGATGCTCGGCGATGATATCGGCATGCAGAAAACCATTATGATGAGCGAGGATTTATACCGCAAATACCTCAAGCCGAGGCTGAAAAAAATCATCGATTCGGCAAGGGCGGTCAAGCCAGATATCATCATTTTTTACCACAGCTGCGGTTATGTAATTCCGTTTATCGAGGACCTGATAGAAGCGGGCATCGATGTGCTCAATCCGGTTCAGCCGGAGTGTATGAATTTTGAAGAGCTGTTCGGCGAATACGGCAAGCGGCTCTCGTTCAGCGGCACACTCGGCACGCAAACGCTCATGCCGTTCGGCACGCCGGAAGAGATTAAAAATGAGATCAAGAACAGACTTGACTTTGTCGGTCAAAAAGGCGGCCTGCTTATCTGCCCGACCCATGTGCTTGAACCGGAGGTGCCGGTGGAAAATATTGTCGCCTTCATAGAAGCCTGCAAGGCATACAAAAACATAGGGTGACCTGAAATCTGCCCGGGGAACCGCCCGGCGGAACTGAGCGTATCCTGTCATTCATGCGGAGGGATTACGATTGAAATCAATATTCAAAAGACAGCATAAAAGAGCAAGAACTCCGGTTTTCGCCCCCTGGGCGGTCATCGATAAAAGCGGGTCCGCCGCTAAACATTCGATTGACGGCACAGATATTGTCTACCTGCGAAAGGCCAATGAAACTTACGCCAATCACATCGAAATGGCGGGGTTCTACTGCTCAAGTATCATCAGTTACGGCCATGACAGAAACGGTATTTTAAAATTAATGCGCCATGTAATTTTTCCGATGCTCAGGCTATACCCCAACGATACCCATTCGAGCTTGGACTGTAATTTTGAAGGCGCGGGTATCAAAATAAACGACATCAATGCTGCGGAAACCGTTGATAAGATTGTCTTTGACGGCTGCATCAGCATTTTTTCACATAGCAACGATATTCATATAAGAAGAGTGCTTTTAACTGCAAGAAATTCGCCTTGCCTGATTGAGAAACTGGCTATTGAAAATAAAGGAAGCCAAACGGCAAAAATAGAGGTAGTCAACAACGACGGGCAAATCATAACGGATGCGAAAACGGGCGCTGACTTCAGGCAGTATAAGCTTGCCTGCGATATTGAAAACGCAGTTTTGACTGCCGGACCCGGCGGAAAAGCGGAATCAACGGTTGTTTACTCGGGCTGTATCAATGATCAGACGGTTCAAGCCGATTCGGATGCCGAGTTTGAGGACCGCTTGGCATTTATTAATCAAATCGACAGCAAACTGGTCATTACAACGCCTGACAATACGCTGAATACCATGCTGCGTTACGCAAAAATCAGGGCAAGCGAGAGCATATTTAAAACAAAGAACGGCTTGATGCATTCCCCGGGCGGCGGCGGGTTTTACGCGGCTCTGTGGACCAACGACCAGTGCGAATATGTAAACCCCTTGTTCGGCTATCTCGGTTATGATACCGGATTCGAACAGGCTGTCAACTGCTACAATCTTTACAAAAAATACATCTCGGCAGACAAAGCGCTGATCACCAGTATTATTGCCGAAGGCGACGGGATCTGGCACGGGGCGAAGGACAGGGGCGACTCCGCGATGTATGCTTACGGTGCCTCCAGGTTTCTACTTTCAAGCGGGAATAGGGAACTTGCGCTTTCTTTTATTGAGGCAGTCAGAAACTGCGTGGACTATACCCTGTCTCAAATTAATGAAGCCGGTGTGGTCAGAAGCGACAGCGACGAGCTGGAAAACCGCTTTGAAAGCGGCAAGGCGAACCTGTCCACTTCCTGCCTTGCGTATGACGCGCTCATCAGCTGCTCTTATCTTGAAAAAGAGCTTGGCAACAAAGAGCGGGCGGAATACTGCTCCGCCTGTGCGGAAAAGCTCAGGGTAAGTATTGAAAAAACTTTCGGCAGAAATGTGGAAGGGTATGATACTTACCGGTATTGCGCGGAGGAAGCGAAGCTTCGCTCCTGGATTTGCCTGCCGCTTGCTGTCGGAATATTTGACAGGGTACAAGCAACAACGGACGCTTTGCTCTCGCCGCATCTGCGCATGACAGAAGGTCTGGTTACGAGGAGCGGAGAAAAGACTTTTTGGGACAGGTCGACCCTGTACGCGCTCCGGGGTTTGTTCCATGCCGGGCAGCAGGAAGAAGCGATTGAACTGCTGGAAACCTACACCAAGGCGAGGCTGCTGGGTACGCATATTCCGTATTGCGTGGAAGCGTTTCCGGAAGGCAATCAAGCCCAGCTGTCCGCGGAGAGCGGCCTGTATGTCCGGATTTACACAGAGGGAATCCTCGGTTACCGCCCGACTGGTTTTGACCGGTTTGTGTTAAAACCGAATTTGCCGGCAAAATGGGATTTCATAAAGCTGGCTTCTTTTCCCGCGCATAACAGTAAGATAAACATTGAAGTGACAAGAACCAAAGACGGATACGGCATAGCACTTTCAAACGGATTCAAGACGGAGATCAGAGACGGAGAAAGCGCGGAAATAACATTGTAAGGCGGGGCTGAACTATGGATAAATTATGGTACAAAAAACCAGCGAGGATTTGGCAGCAGGCGCTGCCGATTGGCAACGGGCATACCGGGGTGATGATTTACGGCGGCAAAAGAAAAGAGAAACTCAGTTTCAATGACGGCACGCTCTGGTCGGGTTACCCCAAGGACCAAACCAATCCGGAAAGCCTCAAGTTTTTGAACAAAGTCCGGGAACTGATTTTTGCCGGTAAAAACAGCGAGGCTTTGACCATGACAGAAAAAAAGCTCTGCGGTGCTTATTCCGAAGCCTTTATGCCTTTGGGTGATTTAAAGCTGAAATTCAGCAATAAATTCTTTAAGGGCTACAAGCGTGAGCTTGACCTGTTAAAAGCAATTCACACGGTCAGCTTCGGCAAAACCAAAAGGGAAACCTTTGCCTCCTTCCCGAACAAAGCGGTCGCTATCAGAATAACAGGCAAATGGCGTTTTTCGATGAAACTTTCCGCAGCAAGCAAATTAAAGTCTGAGGTTATTGTTGACAAAGCGCTGAACCTTTTGGGGAATGCGCCGGATTATGCCGCGCCGAACTACCTGAGGACCGAAAAATACCCGGTCAGGTATAATGAAGGCAAGGGAATGAGCTTTTGCCTTCGCGCGGAGATTGTCTCCGACGGTAAAATAATATACAGGAAAAAATCGGTCAAGATTAAAAGGGCAAAAGCGGTAACCTTGTTTATGACAACGTCAACCGGTTTTGCCGGTTTTGACAAAATGCCGGTTACGGACAGAAACGTTTCCCTGAACCAATGCAAAGAAAATCTTTCAAAGCTGAACCGGGAATATGAAGTAGTAAAAGCAAGGCATATTGCCGATTACCGGACCATCTGGTCAAAGCACAAATTATCCCTTGGCGAAGAGTCCGGGTTGCCCACAGATGAACTGGTTGCATGCGCGAAAAAAGGCGAAGTCAAAACCGCGCTGGTCGAGCTGTTTTACAACTACGGTAAATACATGACCATAGCCGGCAGCAGAAAAGGCGGACAGGCGCTCAATTTGCAGGGAATCTGGAATAAATCGGTGCGTCCACCTTGGAGCAGCAATTATACCACCAATATCAACGCTCAAATGAACTATTGGGGCACAACAACCAGCAATCTGGCGGACTGCATAGAACCGTATATCAATCTGGTTTACGAAATTATGCTTGCCGGCAGAAAAACAGCTGCAATCAATTACGGCTGCAAGGGCTTTGCCTGTAACCATAATGTTGACATTTGGCGGAAAACCGCGCCTGTGCAAGGCGCACCCGCCTATATGTACGCGCCGCTGTGCGGCGCATGGCTGGGAAACGAGCTGTTTGAGCATTACAAAAATGGCGGTCTGGAACAATATAGAGATAAAATATTAGAAATAGTCAGGGAGTCGGCCGCATTTTTGAATGACTATTTAATCGAGCATGACGGATATTATGTAACATGCCCGTCCGCGTCTCCCGAAGCCGACTTCTTTAATGAAGGCAAGCGCTGCAATCTTGATTATGCAAGTACCTTTGAGATGAGCGTAACAAGGCAGGCGATAGACAACTATCTGAGCATTATGCCGGACGGTGAATTGGCAGCGGAACTCAAAACAAAGCTGGGAAAATTGTATCCTTTTCAGGAAGGCTCAACCGGTATTCTGGAGTGGCACAAGGACTTTCCGATTGAAGATAAAGGCCACCGCCATTTTTCACCGCTCTATGGGTTTTACCCCGGCAGAGTGATTAAGTATTATGAAAACCGCGAGGAAACCGGATGGGTAAAAAAACTGCTTGAATACAGGATGGCAAACAGCGGGCAGCACATCGGCTGGAGCGCGGCGTGGGCCATCTGCCTGGCAGGGCGGCTGCATGACGGAGAAAAAGCGATGGAGGTCATCAACGGGACGCTTTCCCATGCGGTGTTTATGAATCTTTTCGGTGTTCATCCGCCGCTCTTGTTCCAAATTGACGGCAATTTCGGTTTTGTGGCAGGCATCAACGAGATGCTGGTTTATACCGAAAACGGTATTCTTGAGCTCTTACCGGCTCTGCCGGAAAAATGGCATACCGGTGAGATAAAAGGGATGATGGTGCGGGGCGCTGAAATATGTTTTTCCTGGTCTGACGGCAAAGTTACATTGATAACGAGCAGCAAGCCTGTTAAGATTATGAAAACCACCGCTGTGGCCGGCTGCAAAGCCGGCGGGCATGTTGAGTTTGTATAGGAGTTTTGGCATGAAAGTATTCGCGAAGGAAAAAGGCATCACCGCGGGCGAAGATATCACGCTTGAGCTGAGTGCTCTTTTCAAAGAGCTTGTAAAAACAGATGAGCCGAAAGAACTGATTTTTGAACCGGGCGAATACTTCATTTCAAGCGAAAAATGCGGCACGGAAATGCTCTTTATCTCCAACACCGTCGGGGACAATGAGTTCAAGGCCGGCGGCGTGCCGCACAAAGCCGCCGTTGCGCTCAACCTGAAAAATAGTAAGAATTTGACGATACAGGGCAGCGGCGCGACCTTTGTCATCAGCGGCAAAGTGACCAATGCCGCCGTTCAGAACTGCGAGAATGTCGAAATTGCCGGACTTGCGTTCAAAACACTCAATCCGGATTTTCACGAGATGAAAGTGGTTCGAAAAACAGCCTTTACGGTGGACTTTGAGCTGTACGGCGACAGCCATTATGAAGAAAACACAGACGTAAAGGGATATAGCTTTACAGGTTCGGATTATAAGCTTGACTTCTTTGCGAACCGCAATCACTGGGGATATCTGCACAAAATATTTGCGGACGACAAAAACCATGTCATTCGCGTCAAACATCCGTTTTTTGCCGCGCTTTCAATCAAGGAAACCGATAAAAATCTGTTCAGAGTCCGGTACCCGAACACGAGCCGTTTCACTGTCGGCGAGACGTACGGCATCTATGACGCGATACGGCAGTACAACGGTATTTTTATTGACCGGTCAAAGGATATTGTGCTCAAAGATGTGAAGCAGTATTTCAATTATGGGCTCGCGCTTGTTTGCCAGGATACGGAAAACCTGACGGTTGACGGCGCAGCTTTTGCGCCGGAAAAGGACAGCGGACGTTACATTGCCTCCTGTGCCGACTTTATGCAGGTGTGTATGTGCAAAGGCGACATCCGCATCACAAACAGCATTTTTGAGGGCGCCGGCGATGACTGCATGAATGTCCACGGGATTCATTTTTCAATCATAAAAATCGACGGAGAAAAGCTTGCGATCCGCTTCATGCACCCGCAGTCGCACGGCTTTAATCCGCTGCATGAGAACGATGCTATCGAATATATCGACCCGAAAACGCTATTAACCAAGGGCAATGCAATTATAAAATCTTCAAAGCTTATCAATGAAACAAACATTGAGCTGAAGATGGACAGCACCGCCGGCGCATCAACCGGCGATGTGATTGAGGACACAACGATGTGCCCGAACCTGACTTTTGCCAACAATACGCTCAACCGCATTATCACCAGGGGGCTGCTGATAACCACAAGGGGCAAAGTCCTTGTTGAAAACAATCATTTTATGAGTACGGAAATGGACGGTGTGCTGTTCTCAAACGACGCAAAAAACTGGTACGAGAGTGGACGGGTGCTGGACGCAACCATCAGGGGCAACCGCTTTGATTACTGTGGCGGCTGTTACGCGGAGATTTTACCGGAAAACGGCGGCACAGGCAGCATTGTTCACGGCAAATTCCTTATTGAAGACAACGATTTTAACAGCTCCGTTGGCGGGGGAATCAATGCGAAAGGGGCGCAGAGCCTGACAATCCGCAATAATAAGGTTAAAACCGTAAAGAGCGGTTTTGTTAAAACAAAGGATGTTAATGAACTGCAGTCCGATATTTGAGGAGAAACATATGCGAAGAGTGATTAATTTCAACGATGACTGGTATTTTACAAAGAAGGGCTTTCCCCGGGAGAAAGTTTCGGTACCCCATACAATCAATATTGAAAAGCTGGACGAATACAGGATTTACAGGGATGTTGTAACCTATGAAAAGCAGTTTGAACTCCGGCTGAAAGAGAAAGAACAGGCTTTTTTGGAATTTGATGGTGTAATGACCACCTGCAAAGTAACTGTAAACGGCAGATTCGCGCTTAGGCACGAAGGCGGCTATACGCCGTTTGTGTTAAACCTCACACCGTATGTAAAAAGCGGTTTGAATAAAATCATGCTCGAAGCCGACAACCGGGAGAAAAAGAATGTGCCGCCCGGCAAGCCGGTTTCTTCGCTTGATTTTCTGTACTACAGCGGTATTTACCGCAATGTTAAGCTGACGATAGTACCTGAAGTCTTCATCACCAACCCCAACTACGCGGGCAAGGTGAACGGCGGCGGGATTACTATCGAAACAAAAGCGGTTAAAGCCGGTAAGGCAACGGTTTTTGTAAAGGTCAACCTGTGCAATAACAGCGCGGAAAGCCAGGTAAAGGTTGCGGGAACAATAAAAAAAGCCGGCGAAATCATTGTGCGGCAGGAACAGACGCTTTCCTGCGGCAAAGACACGGATGCGGAGTTCACCTTTGTCATAGAAAATGCAAAACTGTGGTCGCCGGACGAGCCGAACTTATATGAATTTGAAGCGGTCCTGTATAAAAACAACGAGCCGTCAGACAGCGTAACGGAGCGTTTCGGTGTCAGAACCGCCGAGGCGAAAAATGACGGATTTTATCTCAACGGAGAAAAGCTGTATTTAAGCGGGACAAACCGCCACCATCAGTTTCCCTACGTCGGCATTGCGGCAAGCGATGAGGCGCAGTACCGCGACGCCTATAAAATAAAACAAATGGGCGCGAATATTATCAGGCTTTCCCATTACGCGCACCCGAAAGCTTTTTACGACGCCTGCGACGAGCTCGGTATCATTCTAATTAACCAGGTGCCGGGCTGGCAGTATTGCCGGTATGGCAAGTTCCGGCGGCTGGCGGTCAGAGATGTGAAAGATATGATGCGCCGCGACCGGAACCACGCATCCATGCTCATCATGGAAACAGGGCTTAACGAAACCGTACATCACCAACCGGGCGCAACCGATAAATTCTTTCAGAATCTGGTGGATGTATGCAAAGCGGAAGGAAAAATATTGACTTACGGCTCTCCGCACGGCAGAAAAGATTTGTATGCGGTTAAGTTTGATATGATCAGCGCAAACTGGGTAGAGGAAAGCAAGACCAGGTCCTCCACCGGTTTCCCCTGCGTGAAAAGCCTGATTCCGGAATACGGTGATTTCGAGTTCGGCGGCCATTACAGTTCGAGCCGCGCGGATAGAAATGACGGCGAAAACGCGAGCCATATTCAGGCGTGGAATTTCCAGTGGAGTTACAACATGAACATGGCAAACCCCGATTCACTGGGCTGCCTGACCTGGGAAGGCATTGACCATGTGCGGGGATACGACAAAGAAAATCCAATATCCAAAAGCGGGATGATGGATATCTTCCACAGACCGAAGCCTGTTTATTATTTATATCAATCCCAAAAGCCGCCAAAAACAGCGGAAGATATCGTGCTTTACCCGGCAATATTTAATTACACCGGGCAGGACAAGATCATGTTTTATTCAAACTGCGACAAAATCGAGCTATATGACGGCGAAACGCTTATTGCCTCGAAAGCATGTGATAGCGGCGATGATACGCCCTATGTAAATTCAGATGCCACCTGTCCGGAAACCGTGCTCTACTGGACAAAGAACGGGGATTACCTCAAGAGCAGCCAGAAAAACGGGGCGCTCGCCAGACACACCATGAACTGCCTGATGGACGGCGGCAACTGCCGGCATATGGCATATCCGCCTTTTACTTTCGATAATCTTTCAAGTTATGAGAATTTGACGTCGAAGGGATTTATAAAGGATAAGCCTGTCAGGCAAATCAGCATCACGCCGTGCCAAGGCGCCAGCAGATTTGTGATAGATATCGATTATTCCGGAAAAAAGCTTGTTGCGAATGGTGTTGATTTTGTTTTTGTTCATGTTTTGGCTGTGGATAAAAACGGCATTGTCGACTGCGGATACCGCGAAAATGTCAGCTTGTCGGTTAAAAACGGCGAATGCGTATTCAGCGATACCGTCCGTGCGGACAGCGGGATCGCGACCTTTATGGTCAAGGCTGCTGCCGGTACCGCGGATGCTGCGGTTGCGACAAAATTCAGCGGCGGGGAAACCGTTTCGGCAAGGGTTGAAATCGAATGATAATCCTGTGATGCAAATTGCTTTCAGGAAAGGGTTGCAATGATGAAGTGTTTGGAGATTAACGGCAATAAAACAGTCTTGCGGTTCGAAAACGGGAACTATGAGGTTGAACATAACGGTTTCACCTGGGTTGGGCAGGGCAGGAAGCCATACCTGATGCTGCGCAAAAAGATGTTCGGCAAATACCGGTGGTTCCCGAAACCGCTGTCCTTCGCGCACAAAAAATCGCAAATACTGACGGAAAACGGGATTGAAAGCCGCTACGGCAATTTCCGGTTTTTCTTTAAAAAACTGCCGTTCACGCTGATTGTCCGCGCGGAAATAGTTGGTGACGGAAAAATTGATTTCACCGCGGAAACAATAAATGAAACCGGACTGGATATTGAAGCCCTGTATTTTCCCCGGCCGTTCAACGCGAAAAAATACGATAAAACACAGGCGTATTCCGTTGACACTATGCGCCAGGGGTTTATTCTGCCCGACACATGGCAGAAAAACCGGAAGTCAATCTACCTTCTTACCCGCTACTGGCGCAAGATAAACTCCGGTGACGCCTATCTGCCTTTTTGGGGCAGGGTTTGCGGCGGAAGGGGGTATGCCGGTATTATTGACGATGCGAACGACGCGAATATTTCCTCCTGCTACGGCAAGCGTAAAGCGTTCCTTTCGTCGGTTGTATGGCGGTCCTCGCTGGGTAAACTGGGTTATAAAAGAGTGCTGCATGTTCATTTTTATGACCAGGCGGATTACAACACCTTCGCGAAAGAGTTCAGAAAGCAGGAAATCGGGCAGCGGAATTTATTTAAACTGGACGATAAGATTAAGGCAAATCCGAACGTTGCAAAACTGGCCGGCAGCTGCATTATCCATACCTCAATTTTTACAACCATACAGCCCGCTTCAAGCTATTATAAAGAAGGGGGCGAAAATCAAACCCTGCACGCGACCTTCGAACAGCGGGCGGAAGAGTTCGCGCGTTATAAAAAGCTCGGGCTCGACAAGGCGTATGTTCACTTGGACGGCTGGGGTGAGTTCGGGTATGACAACAATCATCCTTACGCGCTGCCGCCGTGTCCGCAGGCAGGCGGCTTCGAGGGTATGGCAAAGCTTTCTGCCGTATGCAGGGATATCGGCTATGTATTTGGCATACACGATCAATACCGGGACTATTACTACACCTGCAAATTCTATAAAAAGGATGAAGCGGTTACCGACATCAACGGCGGCAACCCTTACTGCGATATTTGGTACGGCGGCGCGCATACCTGGCTGTGCGCTTCTTTTGCGCCGGGTTATTTAGACAGAACTGTCAGCGAGCTGGAAGACAACGGCGTGACAATCGAAGGGTCTTATCTGGATGTTTTCGGGATTATGCCCGGTGACGAATGTTTCCACAAAGACCATCCGCTCACCAGAAAGCAGAGCATCGAATACCGCAAAGAATGTTTCCGGTATCTGCGCGGCAGGGGAATGATCGCATCCTCCGAGGAATGCGGCTGCTTAATTGTCAACGAGCTTGATTTGGTGCACCATTCGCCTTATGCTGTGAGCCCGCAGGGCGGAGGAGTGGGCGTGGGCATCGCGGTCCCTTTGACAAATCTTGTTTATCATGACTGCGTCGTTGTTCCATGGATTATTGAGGGCACCGGCGGCTGGGGCATACCGGACGGCGACAGCGGCAAACTGCACTGCGTCCTTAATGCCGGCACACCGTATTTCAGCCCCGGCAAGGATGATGAGGAAACCGCCGCGAAAATAAAAGAGATAAATGAAATATCCGCCATTCAGGCGAGGCTCTTTCATCAGGAACTGATTAAGCATGAATTTTTGGACAGCATCTACCGCCGCCAGCGCGCTATTTATACAGACGGTACGGCCATTGAAGTCGATTTTGAAAAGCAGACTTATACCGTAACAGTTCCGTAACAGCCGTTCATTATTGAAGCGGATAATGAGGCTGAAAAAGAGGGGGATTTATGAAGCGAACAGTTGCTTTATTCATGGTGCTTGTGACCTTCCTGTGCCTGTTTCCTGCCTGCGATGTTTTACGTCATGAAAGCGGACTGGAATATATTGAGGAAAACGGGGAAATCATCATCAAGTCCTATAAAGACATGACGACCAGACGCAAGCTTGTTGTGCCTGATGAGATAGCGGGCAAACCCGTTGTGCGGATTGACAAATTCGGCATCGCCAATGCGGAAAGTCTGCTGGTAATAACCATCGGCAAAAATGTGAGAGAGGTTGATAGTTGGGGCATTGTGAACAATGCCAATCTGTTCAGGTTTGTAGTCGATGAAAACAATGAATATCTTTGTGCGGCGGAAGGTGTACTGTTTAATAAAGACCGCACAAAACTCATTGCTTACCCGGAGCGCAGGCAAGAAGCTTTCCTTGATGAATATCTCGATAATAAAAAATATAAAAGTATTCCCGTTTTGCCTGCGGCGACTGAAGAGACAGACCAAAGTTATCTTGTCCCCGGTGGTGTGGAGGAACTTGCGCCGCACTGTTTTTACCGCACAGACTCGCTGGAAAAACTCGTTTTGCCCGATACGCTGAAGATCATCGGGACCGGGGCGCTGTTTCAAATGTACGCGCTTAAAGAAATCAACTTCCCCGAAGGGCTGCAGACAATCGAAAGGGACGGGGTTTCGTTTTGCTCCTCTCTTACACAAATCGAACTGCCTTCAACGATTATCAAACTGGACGAATACGCGTTCTTTGATTGCCGCAAAGTTACAACCGTTACCGTAAAAGCGGTAAAAAGCCAAGTGGAGCAAGGAAACCTCTGGTATCCTACCGATAACGGGAAAGAAATGCCCGGCTTGCAAGTGATATGGCTCAACGGCTGATGCTGAAAGGGTAATTATGGGGAAAATTAAAGATCTCATCAAATGGGGCAGATTTCAGGCAGTTGAATATTGGGACAAACCCAGAAAAGGCGAGTGCCTGTCCAACAAGGAAGGCGTCTATTATACCCTGATGCAAAGCGGCATGAATATTTACAATTTTATGGGTATAAACGGCTTTGGCTTCGGGGCTGCTGCAACCTTTGCGGGGGCGGTCATGGGCATCAGGCAGATGGACTTTGCCACCATGGGTCTCATCGGCTCGTTTATGGGGTATGCGCTCATGTGGATTTCCCCCATCAACATGCTGATATACGAAAATCACGGGGTGCTGAACAAAAACACGAGAGTCTACGCGCATTGCGGTGCCGCATTGCTAACAGTACTCGCCGTCGGGTTGTATTTTGTGCCGCCGTCGGCTTTTGAGGGAATTATCAAAGGATTGCCGCAGCTGATCGCGAACGCTATGGTGATACAGGTGTTCAATATGTATACAGACTGGTTTGTGCGCAAGAAGTTCAGTATAAAATACGGCAGAATTAAGCCGTTCATTCTGATTTACGGGCTGCCTCTTTTTCTGTTGACCGGTGCGGCCGCGTTTTTCCCTGCGAACATGGAATACACGAAAAAACTCATTTTACTCAACCTGATATTCGGATTAATCGGCACCATGCAAAGCGATTTTTTACAGCAGGATTCACTGATTAAATTTATCTCATACAATACGCAGGAGAGACAACGGCTGTATTCGATTGTACCGATTTTTTCATATATTCTGGTGTCATTTCTGAACGCCTTTTATCCCTGGATTATTAACGGCAGGCAAAACAGCCAAATCGTCTATAAAATCTGTGTTCCTGTTTTCTGCGGCATTGGGATTGCCATGGCAAGCGCCGCTGCGGGTGTCAAAGAAAGAGTGATTGAAAACAAGAGCACCACGGAACAAAAAGTCAAGTTTTTCAGTGCGGCAAAGAATGTGCTGAAAGATAAGTTTCTATGGATCAGCCAACTATCAGGAATATTTTCGGTATTCCGGTTTTTGACAGATAATTTGATGGTCTGGTGGCTTTTGTACACCTTTCGGATGAGCCGCTGGGCAGGGCTTATCGTAACTGTGCTTGGGATACCTTATTTTTTCGGGCATGTTACAACGGTGTTTTTAAGCCGGCGCTTCAACAAGCGGCCTATTCTCCTGGTGAGCCGATCTATTCGTGTTTTGGTGTTGATTGGAGATTTACTGGCGATACATCAGGGGAGCCTGCCGCTGTTTATCTTTTTCAATCTGTTCCTTAGTTTTGCAAATGCAGCCGATATGGGTATCAGCGCCGGTATGATGCCGGATATTCTGGACCGGCATCAGTGGAAGTACGGCGAAAGATGTGACGCCACCATGGGCGTTTTTAACTGGTTTATGCCGCTGTTTGCCATGCCGCTGGCATATGTGATGCCGTTTCTCCAAAAGCAAATCGGTTTTTCCTCCGACTGGAATATTTTGTACGATAATGAGATTGCAGTACAGGTTTTCAGTTTGTTTATTATTATGAATATCATAGGCGTTATCTTGACTTCAATACCTTACGCCTTTTATAATATAACCAACGAACAGCATAAAATGTATATCCGGGAAATAAAAGAGCGGGTGACGAGAGAACAGCTGGAAATCGAACAGGACAGTACCGGCAGAGAGAACAATTCGGAACAGCTGTATGAAAACAAACAATTAAACACCTGATTGCAATATAAAAGGGGGTAATGAAGATGAAAAATAAAACTGCAAAGATCATGGCATTTCTCACAGCAGCTGCCGTCGTTTTCACGCTCGCAGCCTGCGGTAAAGAAAATAGCGGTCAAACAACCGCGCCGGTAAACGCCGCAGCGGACAATACTTCCGCTTCGCAGGAGACAACAGCTCCGGGCGAAACAACCATTGTGTGGGATACTACAGATCTGAGTGTAACTACACCGACCGCAGAAGAATCAACGATCGGGAACGGAAGTATAACCACGGCAGGCGAAACCACTGCTGCGCCGGTCAACAAGGCACCATCAACCAAAGCCGAAATTCTCACCGCTTATACGGCGGTCATGAACAGCGCGAAGACCGGCAAACCCGGATTCACAAAATACGAGTATCAGGCCCTGCCGCAGGATAAAATCAACATCAGCAAAGGCGGCAGCATTCTCAGCTTTGCGTTGGAGTTGGCCGGGCGGTTTATGACCAGGGAAGAAAAAGCAAAAAAGGAACCCGGCATTAACGCAAAAGGCGGCGATATGAATGATTTTCCCGTAAAATATGCGCCCAAAGGCTGTATGATCACCAATGCCGGTGCTATCAAGAGCGCAAAATGCGAGGTGCTGGCGAACGGGAACTATCAGTTAACATTAGTCCTTATTGATGAGATGAATCCGGAGCATTATCAGTCCGGCTCAACAGCGCCGAGCATAACCGGCGGGATGTTTACGCCGCTGTCTTCCAGTGACTTTGAGCAGCAGCTCGACAGTGGAATCATTAAAGCGGCCATCGGCAATTTAACGTATTCCATGAAGTATTTCGACAGTACCTCTGTACTGACATATAACCCCGCAACAAGCCAAATCGTGTCCCTGAATCAGGTCACCTACACCGTGATGGATATCAGCGGCCGGATTAAACCTTTATTTACCGATGCCGCGGCAACAGCTGTTTTGGAAATGCATTACAAGTATTTTGATTTTGAGTATTAAAAAACTAAGTTTATAACGTAAAAAAAGGGGCTGTATCAAAAGTCAGCCTGAAAAAAAGTAAAAAAAAGAAGCAGGGAT
>CAZVJW010000041.1:0-34712 GCA_964627535.1 uncultured Eubacteriales bacterium | reverse complement strand
TATCTGAATAACTTTTTTTGTTTTTTCTATTGACTTCTAATAGTTAGTCACTCCTGAAATATATTAATTTTACAGTAATAAACATCAATTTTTATATCAGTTAATATTTACCTAATTCAAGACCTTTTTCAACGAAATATTTATATGTTTCAAATTCGACCGTATTGGGGATCGAATGATCACTGTGCAGCGTATAACCGAACCCTTTTTTAACTACCGGTATCTTGGCCTCAAGTTCGGCATCAATGATTTTCTTATCATTGGTGTAAAGTGTGCGGACATCAATACCACCCATTAATGAAAGTTTATCCCCATAATTTTTATATATTCTTAGTAGGTCCATCCCTGCTTTAACTTCAATAACCTGCAGGCAGTCAATTCCGGCTTCAATCATACCGGGAAGCAAAGGCTCAACAAAACCGCAGGAATGCATGATAACCGGAAGATTAAGGCTCTTAGCAAAATCTATTGTGTACTTGTGAGCCGGCTGAATAATTTCTTTATACATTGCAGGTGACATAAACGGTCTCTCTTTAAAACCCATATCTTCGTAAAACCATATGCCATCTGGCTTTCCCTCTTTTGAAAAAAGCATTTCCTGCATAGAGACGGTTGCTCTTGCATAATCCATTGCCATTTCAGCAATCCATTCCGGTTCAAGAGCCATACCGACAAGCATATGCTCGTGGCCGCAGACAGGGTGCATCAATTCAAAAACATTAACACCGCTCCAAACAAAAAAACGCTGCTGATCGGTTGCTTTATTCCTTGCTTCTCTGTAACCATTATAATTGATTCGACGGTCAGAAGGTACAATAAGTGGTTGGATTTTTTCATAATATGCATTGCTGCTTTTTACTGAGAAATCAATATGTTCCGGAGTGGTATCGTGCTTTTTATGACGACGCAAGGTAGCACCGTTACCGTCTAGAGTGGTGTAGGTGTCTTCGTCTTCGCTTATTCTCTCTGCAATAAAGTCAAGGTCAGCAGTGAAATTCAGCGGCCAGGATCCTGCAATATCAAAATCGAAGATGTCATCCAAACTTTCATCTTCCTTTATCTTGCCTTGACTGAGCCACGTTTTCTGTGTATCACCCCAAAAATGTTCATATAGCCCAATTCTGTCAGCCTTTTTGCACTGAAGTATTCGAGACATTCTTTCATTGCCTGTCATCATTTTACTTACCTCCAATATTACAATTTAATCGTTTCCCCGCCTTTTATTACTACTGTTTCTTCGTCAATGCTAAACCAGACAGTTTGAACGGATGGATTGTAAATTACTTTATTATCTACTGACAACTGAAGATTTTTCTGTGCAGATATATAATCAAATATTTCAATGTTGGTTGCGTACCAAACTTGATCGTGCCCAGCCATTTGTTCGCAAAAAGTTTCAATTAAATCCCAATTGCTGTCATTATTAAATTCATAGCTGTGCCCCCAAACATAAAACAGGTCACTTCGCCATGGGAAATTGTTGTCATCTAAAAATCTTTTTCCCATAGCAATCAAATTATTATTATGATGACAGGTTGGATTCCATTCGAGAAAGTTCATTGGAAAACCAAAGTTATTTGTTGAATTTGCTGTTCTGCTATAGACAATCCCGCATGATTTGATAACTTTCAAAACATCTTCATTATATGTGCTGTAAGGAAATGACATTCCGCGCACAGGATAGCCGCAGAGCTGTTCTAAATATTGCCGGTCTTGAATGACCTCTTGTACAACATTTTGCAAAGGCATTCTTTCAAGATGCGGATGTGAAACGGTATGAACAGCAACCTCATGACCACTGTATAATTCAGCTAGCTCAGCTATATTAATTGTTTCCGGTTCTTTCAAGGTACCTGAATTAATACAAAATGTTCCTTTGATTCCATACTTATTAAATATTTCTACCAATTTTCTATCAGTATCATGTCCGTCATCATAACTCATTGTTAAAATATGTTTTTTCCCGTCTTTGAATCGATCAAATTGAATCATTAAGTTGCCTCCATAAATCACATTGATTTCTTACAACAATATTTTACAATAGTATGTGAAATAAATCTATAGCTTTTTGTACTGTTTGAAATCACTTTTTTACATCTATTGCATATTAGGTGTAGATTGTGATATATTTTCATCAATAAGAAAGTTTGGAGAGTAATATTTATGAGAAGATCTTATGACGAAATATATGAATATGTGTGTAGTCTTGACATCATAGACACTCATGAACATTTGCCGCAGCGCGAGGAACTTCGGCCACTTGACACAGATATTCTCCGCGAATATTTAACACATTATTTCAGCTGTGATCTTGTTTCAGCTGGTTTGACAGCGAAAAATCTTGAACTTAGCAGGGATATCTCACTGCCTATTTTGAGGCGATGGGACATTTTGGAACCGTTTTGGAATGCAGCAAGAAACACAGGCTATGGAGTATCCCTTGATATTGCAGTAAAAGAACTTTACGGTCATGATAAAATATGCCGCGAAACAATTGAGGAGCTTAATGTGAACTTTTTGAGCTCGTTAAAACCGGGACATTTCGAAAAAGTTCTTAAGGAAAAGGCGAAAATTAAAATCAGCTTGGTAGACGGCTGTAAAGGCTGTTCTGTCTGTGACACAAATTTCTTCCGCCCTGTATTTCGGCTTGACATGTATCGAGGTTTTGCAGGAAGATCTGCTATAAACAAAGCTCGTGAGGAAAGCGGAATCCCCATTGTTTGTTTTGACGACTGGCTTGACGCGACTGAAAAAGAAATGAACAGAGCCATTGCAGACGGTTGCGTCGCGTTAAAAATCGGTGATGCTTACAGTCGTTCACTGTATTTCCCAAGAGTTGCAAGAAAAGACGCTGAGGAAGAATTTAATCAGTTTTATAGCGGCGCAATATCAGATTTAAGCAACAATCAAATATTTCAGAATTATATGTTGCATTTTGTACTAATGCTTGCAAACAAACGTAACCTCACTGTTCAGATACATACCGGATTGCAAGAAGGAAACGGAAACATGATTGCCAATTCCGACCCGACGCTGCTAAACAACCTTTTTCTTGAGTACAGTGATATCGTTTTTGATATTTTTCACATGGGCTATCCTTATGAGCATATGATGTCAGCATTAGCCAAAAATTTTACAAACGTCAATATTGATATGTGCTGGGCAAATATCATATCCCCTACCGCTTGTGTCAACGCACTGGTCGAATGGATAGACAGCGTACCTGTTAATAAAATAAGCGCTTTTGGCGGCGACTATTGCTTTGTAGACGGGGTTGTTGGGCACAGCAGAATGGCACGAATAAACATTAGCAAAGCACTTTCGATTAAAGTGGATAATAATTGCTTTGACATTGACAGAGCTAAAGAAATTGCCCTAATGCTGTTTGTTAAAAACCCCGAAAGAATATTTAAACTTTAAAAATAGTTAAGTTATATTTGAGATTAATAGATACAATATTTGTCTCGTTATAGGAGATTTAGTTATGAAAAACAAGGCATTGATTATGTCTTTTGTTTGGTGGATAGTATCACTTTTTCTTATTGTATTTGGGTTTGCAGGTTTGCAGGCTGTCGGACTCGTATCTGCAGTGTTTCTGTTTATTGCGATATTTGTCAATCCTTTTTTTACAAAGATTCTTAATAAGATATTTTTCTTCGAAACTACAGATAAAATGAAAGCCATTGCTATCCTGATTGGTATTTTTTTATTCATTCTTATTAAATTCCATATAATAGGTCATAATCCAAATTTTACAAATAGTATAACCGAGACAACTATTGTCAGCGTTCAAACCTCAACCTCAATTAATTAGACCGATTAATATATTATTATGATTGCAAATAATATTAGCCTCAAAATCCGGTTAATCGGTTTTGAGGCTAATTTGTAAATTAAAATAAGATTTAGATTATCGCCTTAACTGCTTGATATGCAGCCTCTGTAGCTTCTGCAATGCACCCGGAATTTGCATCACCGATTACCTTGCTCATTCCAAGCTAAACGATTGAGTTTTCAACGTTAAACTCATTAATCCTTGTAACCTCGGATATAATTATACCTACAATGTGCCTTTTGCTTGTAATTTATAATAGTCCATATGCTGTGATGTTTTTCAAGCATATAATCGACTTTGTACAGTCAATATCAATTAATCAACAGATACCGTGCCGTCTTCGGAAACAGCAATCATCATACCGTCTTTGACATAGTCAAGAAACTCATCACCAAGCCTGTCGACAGTAACTATTTTATTGTCTGACCATACATCAGCGAGGATAACCCCCGCAGCAGCGAGTGAATCAATAGGTTGAGAAAAAAGCATTGCTGCAGGAGCTATTCCTATTGAGCAAACCGAATAAAGAACCATACCCCCAGTAGTTGACCCTATTGTCTGCGGCAGACATATAGCTTTGCCTGTAATAAGCTTGTTATGTAAATCCGGATTATTTTGGTCAGAACAGATGACTTCCTTTTTCTTCATCAAAGCGCTCTTTTGAAATGTAGCCAGTGTATTGAAACCTTGATGTGAAACAACAGCTTCGCAGTTGATTTCACCTGAAACGACCGGATGACCTTTAAAAATCTTGCTCATCTTAAAAACCTCCCTTAACAGCAATCGTGACAATCTCATCATCAGTAAAATATCTGGCCGAAGTGTATGTGCGCAATTTATTTGAGTTTGTTATAACAGGCTTTTTTTCGACTAAAGGATTGTTCATATACATAAGTGGGCAAAAACTTGAAAGTTTTATACCGAAACTCATAAGTTTATTATAATATTCTTTATTTTCGTCCTTGAAGCGATCAAGCACTTCAGGAGCCGCGGTAAAAACCGTAGTCATCCCAACTTTGGTTTTACCTTGACATTTAAGTTCTGAGTTGAACTTCTCGGTCCAAGTCTCAAGCTGGCAGTAACTCAGGTGCGGACATCCGATGAAACACCTGACCGGATTCACATCTTTGTTTTTCCAAATAACAGGGTAGCTGTTTTTTACTCGATCCAATTCATCGTCATCGATAACATAAATCTTTGCACCTTTTATGATAAGACTATCTTCCTTTTCTACGGCTTCCGGTGTCAGTCCTTCAACATGGTACAGTCCAACAGCACCGTTTGAAGCTGTTGCCGCACCAAAGTCCTTAAAATAAGACTTCACTTCATTATTTAGCTCGTTCCCCAGAAAACGGTCAAGCCCTTTGATAAAGGGAACATCTTCCATGACCTTCATACCGATTGCACTTCCCAAAACTTGCGCCTCCGGTAATTTTGATGTTTTAACACTTATTATCCACTTCGCCTGTCTGCCTTCATCCGTAAGCAGATCAAAAAGCGGAACCTTGCCAAGGATAGCTCCAAACAACTCAATGATTCCTGAGTTTCGGTTACTGCGTGCACCTATAACAGAGTTCGCATAAACAACGGCAGAAGACTCTGCCCAAGTTAATATATCTCCATATTTCGGTGTGTTTCCAACCTCATCAAGGTAACAGGTACAAGTGTATGATTTACTGCTTTTCAAACCAAGATTAGCAAGCTGCTTATCATAAGGTTTCTGCATTCCGTACATTATTTTATTAAACACCAAATTTTCGATAAAGCTGCTTTTTATATTAGTAAAATCTGGCCTTGGGTCGACAGTAAACGGTAATTTTGCTGCAATCCCGCTGTTTATAAGTTCATCCATAATCGAAAATACAGGCTTTAAAATATTAAGCCCGAAACTCGTAACAAGATGTGCAGGAAAGGTGACATCAACAAATTTTTCCGCACCGAATGCATCACCGTAGAGAACCATCGTTTTCATCACTTTGGAGAGTGTCTCACCCTTTTCTCCGTTTAGAATTGCTTCTTCATCCGGAGTTAGCATCATATTGAATTTCATATTAACCTCCCACTATTACTTTCATATTGTTGAAATGATGTGTGTTTGAATGCTGTTGTTTCACCTAATCGATAAAAGTGTGGTATCTGTTTGTCTCTAATTTAGTAAACCGCTTTGGTAAAAATATTAAAAATTATTTTATAAACATGATATGATAATATCCATATTAAGCAAAATTGTCAAGTGAGATTGTTCGGCAAGAGAAACGTTGTAATAAAAACTTCAAAGGTAAAAAATGTGTTTACCCAAGCAGATTCTTTTCACTTGGTATGGGCTTGTTTACCATATTGCCATTCACTCGAAAAGTTTATTGGAATACTGAACGAGCTAAACTGAAACGTTTTACAGCATCTAAGGAAGAAAAGAAACTATAATTATGTAGTCAAATTATTTTCAACTGAAAATCATTTTAATGAGATTAGAAAATCAATAAATATTTTAAAAAGTACTTGCTTTTCATACCTTGAATGTGTATAATAAAAAAGTTCCTAAAAACAAGGTTTTAACAATATATCGCGGAGTAGAGCAGTTCGGTAGCTCGTCGGGCTCATAACCCGGAGGTCACAGGTTCAAATCCTGTCTCCGCAACCAAAAGAAATACAGAACATCCATATCGGTTGTTTTGTATTTCTTATTTTATTATTTATTTGCCTTTCATCCTCAAATTTGATATGATTCTTATGTTAATGTATCTTTATAAAAATAATATTATAAATCTAAATTTAAAATTTAAAATCAGGTGATATTATGACATCAGTTTCGACGAAAGACAAAGAAATTTTAAGAAAACTCGCTTTTCATCAAATGGAGCTTTCAAATTCCGCTATTAATCAGCAGCGAATTCAAGACTGGTATAATCACAATGATTATACAGGTAATCGCCCGATGGTTCACATGGAACTTGGATCTTTTCAAGATGAAATTCTGCAAAAACGGCTAAAATGCGAAGACAAAGACGCACGCGGTATTGAAGCCGATTTGTACCGGGAATTTGTAAACTTTGAAGTTTTCGATGACGATAAGCCAGTGCGGGACTACTTTCCCATACAATGGAACACATGGTTTTTGCCTTTTGACATCGATGTTAAAATTCAACATGCTCCCGACGGCGGTGTCGGGCATCAGTTTGTTGATCAAATAGGCGATTTGGCTGAGAGCCTTCCAAAGCTCAAGAAATCATCGTTTGGTTTGGATAGAGAAGCCACTCTCCGGCGTATTGAAGTACTTGACGAGCTTTTCGGCGATATACTGCCGGTTCGTCTTGAAGGACTCTGCATCAGTTGTTATCTGACCTACTACATGATCAAACTGATGGGTATGGAAACAATGCTGTTTTCCATCTGCGATTATCCCGATGAGTTCAAAGAGATGATGCGCAGATTATCCGATGACTTTCTTGAATATTACCGGTTTTGCGAAAACGAATCTTTGTTATTGCCAACAACAGGCTTTGAGCATGTCGGTCAAGGTAGTTTTGCATTCAACACCACATTAAAACAAGATCCCCCGGTTAAACTTTCGGACATTTGGCTGCACATGAATTCACAGGAATCGGTTGTGCTGTCGCCAGAAATGTTTGATGAATTCGTTTTTCCCTATTATAAGAAGATTGCCGATATGTTTGGCCGCCTTTCTTACGGCTGCTGCGAACCGGTTGACGGTTTTTGGAAAAGTTCGTTCACAAAATTTAATAACCTGGGCAAAATTACGATATCACCCTGGTGCAGCCAGGAATATATGGGTAATGAATTGCGCTGTAAAAACATTATTTTTCACCGTAAACCTTCCCCGAACTTTATAGGCGTTAATAAAGAGCTTGACGAAACTGCCTTTCGTGCGCATATTAACGAGACTTTGCATTTCGCGCAAGGCTGCCACTTGGAAATTACACAAAGAGATGTTTACACAGTTCATCACGATGAGGCAAAAGTCCGGCGTTATGTGGCGATTATCAGGGATTGTATTGATAAGAACTGGAAACCTTGATTAATGTTTGACGAAATATTTCTTTGACAACAACAAAAATAAAGTATAGAATTGAATTGACAAATAAACTGAAGAGAGGGAATAAACAATGGCAAAGGAAATCAACTTTAAGTCTCTGAAAAGGTTTAATCTTATCATGGGTTTTCTGCACTTCGTTCAAGGGTCCGCTATGCTGTTTTTTGCGTTGTCCATCCAGAAAATCACCGATTTCAAGCCGCCTGTGTTTTCCAACTTTCTGACATTTGATACATCGCTCATGCGGCTGGTTACCGACAATAAGAAAATCTTTGATATTCCTTTCGCAATTGGTGTTTCCGTGTTTCTTTTTTTATCGGCTCTTTTTCATTTTATCATCGTGATGCCAAAGACGAATGACATTTATAACAACAACATTAAAAAAGGCATGAACCCCTTCAGATGGTATGAATACTCACTGAGCTCATCACTTATGATCACGCTGATCGCTCTGCTTTTTGGTGTTTACGACATCGGGCTTTTAATCGCGATATTCTTTCTGAATGCATCAATGAACTTTTTCGGTTATCTGATGGAGCAGCTTAACCAACATCAAAAACGGACTAATTGGTATGCGTTTGTTTTCGGTTCATTCGCCGGTATAGGACCTTGGATCATCATTCTTATGTATGCTTTTGGAAATTCCGATTTGGGAAAGGTGCCCTGGTTTGTATTTGCTATCATCGGTTCATATTTTGTTTTCTTCAACCTCTTCCCGATTAACATGATTTTACAATATAAAAAGGTTGGAAAATGGAAGGACTATATATACGGAGAAAGAGCTTATATAATACTCAGCTTGGTGGCAAAATCGGTTTTAGCATGGCTTGTCTTTGCAGGTGTTATGCAGCCAAACTAAACCGGATATTGACAGCTTTAAAAAGCATGGTTTTACAGCCCTGCTTTTTCTGTCTTCACGATTTACTGTTTGATTTTGAACTGTTTATCACACAGTTCTTTATATTTTCCACCTAACGAAAGCAATTCGCTGTGGGTTCCGTGTTCCATAATTCTGCCTTCATTAACAACATAGATGCAGTCGGCCGCCATAATAGTAGAAAGCCTATGCGCTATAACGAGGCTGGTTCTGTTTTTTAACAGCGGCTGAATAGCCGCTTGAATAAGCGATTCCGAAACGGAGTCCAAAGCCGATGTTGCCTCGTCCAGTATCACTATTCTCGGGTTTTTAAGCAAAGCGCGGGCAATGGAAAGCCTTTGCTTTTCACCGCCGGAAAGTTTAATCCCCCGTTCCCCTACCATCGTCTCATATCCATCCGGAAGTGAGGAAATAAAGTCGTGTATATTTGCAGTTTTGCAGGCTGAAATAATTTCATCATCGGTTGCGTCCAGTTTTGCAAACAAAAGATTTTCACGGATAGTTGTGTTGAAAAGATATGTGTCCTGCGTTACAATGCCGATTTGGCTGCGTAATGACTCAATTGTTACATCCCGTATATCAATCCCGTCAACAGTAACCGAGCCTGATTTAACATCATACAAACGCGGAAGAAGATATGTTATTGTTGTTTTACCGGCGCCGCTGGGTCCGACAAAAGCTACCGATTGGCCAGGTTCCACATCAACATTTATGTCTTTGAGCGTTTCGGCGTTTTCATTGTATGTAAAATCAACATTATTAAACTTTATATAACCTTTCACTTTTTCCAAAACGGAGGCTTCCTCTTTATCAACAATATCCTGCTTGATGTCAAGATACTGAAAGATACGGTCAAACAAAGCCAAGGAACGTGTAATATCAACACTAATATTTGCAAATGAGGTTACCGGTCCGTAAAGCCTGGTAAGCAGTGTTACAAATAGTATTATGCTGCCGACGGTCATTTCGGCATTCTTTATTGTCATTATGCCACCCACCAAAAATATCAGCATAGGTCCTATTGCCGCTATCGTCGTCAAAGTCATAAAAAACCAACGTCCGGCAAGTGATTCTTTAATCTGCAGTTTTGTTACTTCTTTGTTTACATCTTCATACTTCTTCTGCTGATGTTTTTCTTTTGTAAATGTTTTAACTAAAAATGTTCCGCCGATATTGAGCGTTTCCTGCATAATTGTATTGAGCACAGCAAGCTTTTCATGTGTCTTGGCTGCAATTTTCCACCTTACCTTGCCAACCTTCCGGGTTGGCAACACAAACAGTGGTATAATAAGCAAACTGAAGAGCGCGAGTTTCCAATTTGTATAAAACATAAGGGATGCCGTTGTAATGAAAACCAATAAATTCTGAAGGACTTGAATAAACGTGCCGGTAAATACATTTTCAATACCGCTGATGTCATTATTCATACGGGAAGTTATTTCACCAGCCTGAACATTTGAAAAAAAGCTGATAGACATATATTGGAGGTGATGGAACATTGTGTTTCGAATGTCAAACATGATGTGTTTTGAAATCCAGCTGTTAAGATAGTTTTGCAGAACTAATATGAGCCCACTTAGCACCGTTGCTATAAACGACTGAGCAATCAGCCAGATCAGCATTTGAATATCTTTCCCCGGAAGTGCGACGTCAATTATTCTTTTAACCATTATTGACGGAATGAGTCCCAATGCCGATGTTGAAATGATGCAAAACACCAAAAGAACAAGCAATTTCCAATAAGGTAAGTAGTATTTAAATATTCTACCGAGTATTTTTTTGGAAATCTTTGGTTTGTCTTTTTCATCAATAAAATGGAAGCGGCCTCCGCCTGGACCTCCGGGTCCGCCGGGAACCCCCATTGCGCCAAAACCTCCGCCCATTCCGCCAGCCACAGACATTCCTCCTCTAATTAACGATTTGTTATTGAATTATACTACTTAATAATATATGTGTAAACCGCAATCAGCGATTTGCAGAGTATTATTAAGATTAAAGCCGGTTATTATTGAATTATCATCGGCAAACATGATAGAATATCACATAAGAAGGGAGCAATTGAAATGAGATATGATTTTACAGGTCTTACGATTTGCGCAAAAGATGAAATTTGCATAAAAGCCTCCGGCTTATTTGCCGAAGAATTGTTATTGAGAACAGGTATATCTCAGCAAGTGTCCGTTGACAGAAACAACCCCGCCGTTTATTTCAAGCTGACTGAAAACGGATTGCTACCGAATAAAGACTCCTACAAGTTAACCCTTGACGGTTCAGTGCTTCATATAGAAGCGTTGGGACTGAGAGGGTTGATTTTTGGATATTCGTATTTTCTCCGCAAAACAATCTATGAAAACGGTAAAATCATTTTAATTAAAGATATATCAGGCGAATACATCCCGGTCATGAAAATAAGGGGCCATCAGCTTGGTTACAGAACAACACCCAATACTTATGATGCGTGGTCTTTTGACGATTATTATCGGTATTACCGGGATATGATGTTTTTCGGATGCAATATGTGCGAACAGATGCCGAACGAAGGTAAAAATCAGGTAAAGAACAGACTAATGAAGTATGATGTTGAAGAATTGCTGGTCGAAGCATCCAGACTTGCAGATGAACTCGATATGGATGTTTCCATTTGGTATCCGAATAACGAGGAAAGTATTCCGGACGCTGTTGCCAGACATAAGATGATTTTTGAAATGATGCCGCGCCTTGATGTAGTTTTCCCGCCGGGAGGAGATCCGGGTGATTTTGAGGCGGATGAGTTCTTGGATCGTTGCAGAGCAATTTCAAAAGCGCTTAAAGAAGTTCATCCGAATGCCGAGATGTGGCCATCCGCTCAAAAACCGCATTCAATTCCGGAATGGGGCAGCGATTTCATTGAGTATATGGAAAAACTGCCCAGTGAAATTGATGGGGTTATAACCGGCCCCAACAGAGCCTTCCCGCTTGATGAACTTCGCAGAAAGCTGCCGATGAAATATCCTATCAGGCTGTATCCGGACATCACGCACAATGTTCGCTGTGAATACCCTGTTCATTTTAACAGAGATGACTGGCACTTTTCGTTAACAACTGCTTTGAGCCGTGAATGTATTAATCCCCGCCCGACGGAATACAGATTGATACATCGGCTGACAAGAAGATATGTTATCGGCAGTGTCAGTTATTCCGAGGGAGTAAGTGATGATATCAACAAAATGATTTGGAGTGATATGGACTTCTTTCCGGATGTTTTGCTGTATGATACGCTGCTTGATTATTCACGCGTTTTCTTTTATGGCATCCCTGCAGACAAAGTTGCAAACGGCATTTTAGGGTTGGAACTCAACTGGCAGGGCGATCCCTGTGAAAACCCGCATATTGAAAGTACCTTGATAATATGGCAGGATTTGCTGACAGAATACCCGTCTATGATTGATAACTGGCGTTTTGTTCAGTGCCTCTTCCGTGCAAAATGTGATGCGCTTGTTCGTCGCCGCCGTTGTTTTGAATTAAGGATCATAGAAGATGCAATGTATGAATTAAACAAAGGCAACTTAGAAGCAGCAGCTGATATTTTGTTGGCAGAATTCAACAAAGATTACAGCATGCTTCATAATGACGTTTTTTTTCTTGCAGACAGGCTGTTCCACCAGATTGGCCTACAACTCGATGTTGAGCATTACTGTGCGGATTCCTGGCAGCGCGGTGCTACTCTTGACACCATTGACCTGCCGGTTACCGACCGCAAATGGCTTTTTAATAGAGTTCAGGCAGCTCTGGCGCTGCCACGAACAGAAGGCTTGAATTTTATTGAAAGAGTTTTACGCAGAAACAAGGTAGATACCGACGAATACTATTTCTCGCTTGCTGAGCATGGTTTTGATGTTTTGGGCACACCGCAGATTGGTGAGTTTTATATTAATTACCAGGGGGACAGACCGGATGTCAATAACGGAAATATTCCAATGTCCATGCTGAAGCTTTATGATCACTATACCTTTAGGTGCAAATTGGGTGGTTTCACCCCCGGTATTGATTATAAACTGAGGGTCACTTTTTCCTCTCAGAAAATCCCGCTGCTTAAACATCACAAAGTTTGCGCTAACGGCATTACGATATACGACGGGCCTCAGTACGGCGGCGAAAAGGACAGCAAATTTGATGAGGAGCTGCTTGCTCCGAGATTCGAATCCGCTTCCTATGTTCTACCGGCTGATGTTTTTGTCAATGGCTGCTTGGAGTTGGAAATCGGAGAGCCGATAGCGGGTGTGATGCTCAGCGAGTTTTGGATAATTAAGGCATAATTCATCATAAGCTACCCTCCCTTAAAAAAATAAATCCTCCCCGAAAATCAATTCAGGGAGGATTTTATAAATTGTTTTTACTGTTTCTTTGAGTATTCGGCAATAACCCTCTTAAGGGTTTCCACCGTCTTTTGGGTGTCCGCCAGTTCATCTTTCAACTTGTTGTTTTCGCTCTCAAGCGCAATTGTATGAACCGAATTGATGTCCTGCGCCGCTTTGGCTCCTGTGATATCTCTCTTCTGCAATTGAACCGCCAAGGGAGAAACAGCTACTTCAGGTTTTTCGGCAACGGGTTTTGCGGGCGCTTGCGCAACAAAGTCATCATTAAATTCATTGTATACACCGCGCTTTGTGTAATGGGTATGAAGCAGCTCGTGCGCTTTGTGGCCGTTAGGTTCACCAAGAAATTCCTTATAGAAGCTGATGATGGATGGGTTTTCATGAGATTTTCTGAGGACTTTTGACTCATCCTCGGTATAAATACCATTCATACGCTTTGCTCTGACATCTGGATCGCTGCTCCTTGGTTGTCCGCCACCTGTAATACAGCCGCCGGGGCAACCCATGACTTCAATGAAGTGATAGGGTGATGTTCCGTCTGCTACTTGCTGCATCAGTGTTCTGGCGTTTTTAAGACCGCTCGCAACAGCAACATTTACTTCAACGCCTTCGAGGAAGCTATAATCCGGTAAAGCATTTTCTATTTTTATTGTTGCATGCTTAACGCCTTCAAGACCGACAATCGGTGTAACATGAAGACCATCAAACGGAAGTTCTCGCCCGGTAATAAGTTCATAAACAGTACGCAGCGCAGCTTCCATAACACCACCGGTAACACCGAAAATATCGGCTGCGCCGGTTGACAAACCAAGCGGTTTATCGAACTCGCTATCAGGAAGATTGACAAAATCAATTCCGGCAGCTCTGATCATTTCAGCGAGTTCACGGGTTGTGATAACTGCGTCAACATTCGGTACGCCGTTGTTCATCATTTCCTCGCGGTCGATTTCGAACTTTTTCGCTGTGCAGGGCATGACGGAAACAACGAACATGTCTTTCGCATCAACACCGATTTTATCCGCGTAATAGGATTTTACTACAGCACCCATCATTGTATGCGGTGACTTGCAGGTGGAAAGATGGTCGAGTTGATCCGGAAAATTGTGCTCAATAAATTTAATCCAGCCCGGAGAGCAGCTTGTTATGATCGGGAGTACGCTTTTCCCACCGGTAAGCGCAGCTTTCACTCTGCCGAGGAATTCCGTGCCTTCTTCAATAATTGTAAGATCGGCAGTCCAGTTTGTGTCAAACACATCGTCAAATCCAAGATCGTTCAGAGCGGATGCGAGTTTGCCTGTGACACGGGATCCCGGTGTAAAACCAAACTCTTCACCAATAGCCACGCGAATGGCAGGTGCGACTTGAACAACTGTACGTTTATTCGGATCATTGATCGCATCCCAAACTTTCTTTGTAGAGCTTGTTTCCATTAATGCGCCAACCGGGCATACAACGGTGCACTGACCGCAAAAAGCGCAGTTCACTGCGGAAATCGGCAAATCCATCGACGGCCCGACAACCGTTTTAAAGCCCCTGTTTTGTGCATTTAAAATGCTTGCGCCCTGAATCTCGTTGCATATTGTGATGCAGCGACGACAAAGGATACATTTTGACATGTCTCTGGTTATGGAAACAGATGAATCCGCTACACACGGAAGCATATCGCCTTCAAATCTTGAAGATTCAATGCCAAGCGTTTTGCCTAAATCTTGGAGTTCACAGCTTTGGTTGCGTCTGCACGAAAGACAATCCTTGTTATGGTCGGAAAGCATAAGCTCATAGAGGACTTTACGGGAATTTCTTACTTTATCAGTATTTGTTTTAACAATCATGCCTTCGACGGCTTTTGTAATGCAGGATGCCTGAAGTGTCTTCGCGCCCTCAACCTCGACAACACAAATACGGCAGGAGCCGATTGCGTGCGTGTTTTCAAGGTAGCAAAGGTTTGGGATCAGAATATTATTATATTTTGCTGCCTCCATAATAGAGGAACCCTCCGGTGCCTGAACTGTTTTGCCGTTAATTGTTAAATTAATCATTTGTTATCTACCTCCTGTCGCAATGCAAACAACGCATTGCCTCAGCCACTGCGTTTAGTTTATGGTAACCCAAAACCACCTCATCGAAAGTACTGGCTCTCTTGTCAAGAGGCAGCATTTCCTGTGGAAATCTTTCGTGAATAACAATATCGTCTTCGTCAATAATATCAGGAATCTCGATTGATCTGCCTTTGTTCAGCTTGCCGCTGCCACCTAGATACTTGTCGATAGATGTTGCTGCATGTTTGCCGTCTGCAATGGCGCGGATAACATCTTCCGGTCCTCTTGCAACATCTCCGCCGGAGAATACACCGCTCATGGTGGTCATTAAAGTCTTTGGATCAATGATAAATGTACCCCAGTTGGTAACACCGATTTCTGACTTCTTTATAAACGGCAAATCCGCATACTGGCTGACGGCTGTAATAACCGAATCAACATCAAGAACAAAATTTGAGCCTTCAATATGCGTTGTATTGCGCCTGCCGTTGCTGTCAAAATCACTGATCTCTCTGCGGGCACACTCAATCATCGCCAGTTTGCCGTCTTCCCCTGCAATGAAGCGAACCGGTGACACAAGCTCCAGTATCTCGACCCCTTCATTAAGCGCTTCTTCTATTTCAACCTCATAAGCCGGCATACTGTCAAGCGTTCTGCGGTAAAGAACCGTAACCTTCTTTGCGCCAAGCCTGAGAGCTGTTCGTGCTGAATCGATAGCCGTATTTCCGCCGCCTATTACAGCAACATTTTGGCCTTCCATATCTGCACTGTTATACAGCTTGACACTCTTGAGGAAATCGATACCCGGTATTACGCCCTGCAAATTTTCGCCCGGGACATTAACCTTGGCAGGGAATTGAGTGCCTGTAGCAATATAAATTGAATCATAAGTTTCTTTCAGATATTTGAATTCAATATCCTTGCCGACTTCCGTATTAAGGATGATGTTTACACCCTGCTGCTCGATTGTTGAGATTTCTTTTGCGAGCACATCGGAAGGAAGGCGGTATTCAGGGATACCAAACGCCAAAACTCCGCCGGCGACTGATTGGGATTCGTAAATATCAACTTCGTAACCGATTCTTGCAAGGTAGTAACCGCAAGTCAACCCGGATGCTCCGGCGCCGATAATCGCGATTCTCTTACCGTTTTTTGGCAAAACAATATCCTGAACATATCTCCTGTCGTTTTTAAAGGCGTAGTTTGCAACAAAATGCTTCAGATCACAAATTGCAACCGGTTCGTCAACGGAGCCTCTGCGGCATTTACTTTCACACGGATGAGTGCAGATTCTGCCGCATATTGCCGGAAGTGGATTTTCCTGTCTGATAAGGTCATAAGCATCCATAAAGCGACCCGATGCTATTAATGCTAGGTAACCGGGAATATTTACATTTGCCGGGCAAGTATTCTCGCATGGTGAGATAAACAGACTTGAACACACACCTGCGCGACAATATTTATATTTAATGTGTTCTTCATACTCATCCCTGAAATACCGGATCGTGCTGAGAACCGGATTCGGAGCTGTTTGACCAAGTCCGCACATGGCGGTTTGTTGAATGGTTTCACCCAGTTCCTCAAGCAGCTCAATGTCGCCCTCAACACCTTCGCCGCGAGTTATGCGCTCCAAAATTTCAAGCATACGTTTTGTGCCGACACGGCAGGCAAGGCATTTACCGCAGGATTCCTCTTGAATAAAGTCCATGAAATATCGGGCTGTGTCAACCATGCAAGTATCTTCATTCATAGCGATAAGACCGCCGGAACCCATGATTGCGCCTAGCATGGTAAGTGATTCGTAATCGGTCGGCGTGTTCAGGTTTTCCTGCGTAATGCAGCCACCCGAAGGACCGCCGATTTGAGCGGATTTAAAGCGTTTTTTATTCATAATGCCGCCGCCGATTTTGAAGAGGATTTCTCCTAAGGGTATTCCGATCGGGACCTCTACAATACCTGTGTTTACAATGTCGCCGGCAAGCGCGAACACTTTTGTTCCCTTCGCCTTATCTGTACCGTATTGACTGTACCATGTACTTCCCTTGAGTATGATTGAAGGGACACCTGCGAATGTTTCAACATTGTTGATGATTGTCGGTCTGCCAAAAAGACCTTTTTGGAACGGAAACGGAGGTTTTTGCTTAGGCTCGCCTCTGTGGCCCTCAATGGATGCCATCAGCGCTGTTTCTTCGCCGCACACAAATGCGCCGGCGCCAATTCTAATTTCCAAATCAAATTCAAATTCGGTACCGAAAAGCTTGCATCCGAGAAGTCCGTAGTTTCTTGCCTGCTCCAACGCAGCAGTAAGTCTTTCAATTGCTATCGGGTACTCTGCACGGACATAAACATATCCTTTTGAAGCGCCAATAGCATAGGCTCCGATGATCATACCTTCGATAAGTGTGTGTGGATCTCCCTCAATGATGCTCCTGTCCATAAACGCACCGGGATCGCCTTCATCAGCGTTGCACACAAGGTACTTTTGACCTTCTTCTGCATTTAAGCCTGCCTGCCATTTTAATCCGGTTGGGAATCCGGCGCCGCCTCTGCCTCTCATTCCGGAAGCTTTCATTTCGTCAACAATGCTTTGCGGCGTCATTTTGGCAAATGCCTTAGCCGCAGCAAAATAACCGTCGTTTGCGATATACGCTTCGATGTTTTTATATTCGATAGCACCGCAGTTGCGCAGTGCAATACGAACCTGCTCTTTGAAAAAGTTAATATTATCAAGTTTAGGAACGAATTTTTTCAGTGTATGATCAAAGAAAGTATATTTTTCAATTATTTCGCCTTTAACTATATGTGATCTAATGATTTCTTTGGTAATTTCAGGTGTCAGTGATGTGTAAAAAATCTTTTCGGGCAGAATAATTATTACCGGTCCAACTGAACAGGTACCCATGCATCCGGTTTCAAAAACTTTGACGCGGTCTGAGTAACCAATTGCTTCAAGTTCGCTTATAACTGCATCTCTGACAAGCCCACAGTTTGAGGAAACACAGCCTGCGCCGGCACAAACAAGCACCTGATGGCTGAACTTGCTCATTGTTTCAATATAGTTATTTTTTATACTCTCTAAATCAGAAATATTCTTAATTAACATACTCATTTATTCCTCCCCCCTTTTAATATTTCGACAAAATCGAGTTGATTTTGCTTGGTGTAACTTGTTTGAAAACTTCATCATCGATCATCATTGCCGGTGCAAGACCGCAGGCGCCAATACAGCGTGCAATCTCAAATGTAAATTTTCCGTCTTCTGTGGTACTGCCAAGCTCAACCCCGAGCGATTTTTCAAGACTGTCAACAATTTTTTTACCGCCGCGAACATAACATGCGGTGCCAAGACAAACTCTTATTGTGTGTTCACCCCTCGGAGTTGGTGAGAAGAATGAATAGAAGGATACTACACCCGCAACTTCCGATACCGGGATGTTCAAGGCATCGGCAATATAGCGTTGCAGAGGTAAGGGCAGGTAGCCGTAAATTCCCTGTGCGGCATGAAGAACTTGAATCAGACAGCCGTCTTTTCCCTTATAAAGATCAATAATCGCATCGATCTCTCCGAATTCCGTATCCGGACATGGGCAGTGGTCACATTTTTCATTGTTTAACTTTTCGCTCATGATTTTCCTCCTCAATAAAAATACACCAAAAAATACCGCTCTGTTAAACAGACTCATCTCTGTTTTTTCAAAGCATTTGATTGTATTATAACATAGTAAACAAAGTTTGCAACGAATTTAATGAACTTTTTTTACATATACCTAAAGATCTATATTGTGATTTAAATTGATGATTGCATATGAACAAATTATACGGAAGAATTTTCAAATTAACCGTGATTTTAAACAAAATAATCCCGAAACCCTTTGCCAAACAAAGAATTCCGGGAATACTTGGAGCTGCTAACGCGATTCGAACGCGTGACCTCATCCTTACCAAGGATGTGCTCTGCCACCTGAGCCATAGCAGCAAATTATTAAAAAATTAAATGGCGACCCGGAACGGGCTCGAACCGTCGACCTCTAGCGTGACAGGCTAGCGTTCTAACCAACTGAACTACCGGGCCGTAAAATTTGTGTCAGCTTGAAATGATTTTTTACCACTCGCCGAACGGTTGCTATAATAACACATTGAATTTTTTATTGCAAGTAATTTTGAAAAATTTAAATTTATAATTTTGAAAATTTTTAAGTTTATGATGTTAATATTATTGTTTAAATATTTAATCAATTTCTATATATTGTGGTAAATCGGGGTAAACTGAATGAATATCACAATATAGTAAATTTTTCTTGATTTTTATTAAGGTTTGAAATATACTATTGATGGTATTGTTATATGTAGTAATATTTACGGGATTTTCTTTTGGCAGGTGTAGCAATTTTGAAGCTTTTAGAACAGCGTATTCTCGATCAAGCTGATATTTTTGGCACAGATGTGCTAAAAGTTGATATGTTTCTTAATCATCAAATTGATGTTGAGTTGCTAAATGAAATCGGTAAAGAATTTTTTAGATTATATTCCGAATCAGGAATTAATAAAATACTAACAGTTGAAGCATCCGGAATAGGAATTGCATGTATAACCGCCCAGTATTTTTCCGTACCGGTAGTTTTTGCAAAAAAAGGTTACAACAGTAATGTTGGCTCAGACATTTATACAAGCGATATATTTTCCTTTACAAAAGGGGTTAGTTCAAAGATCGGTGTATCACATAAATATTTAGGGCAAAAAGACAAAGTTCTTATCATTGATGATTTTCTTGCAAACGGTTCCGCGCTCACGGGTCTTATTGATATTGTCAGGCAAGCGGGCGCATTTATTACAGGTATTGGCATCGTAATAGAAAAAGGGTTTCAGCCGGGCGGACGATTAATCAGAGAATCCGGTATTCGAATTGAATCATTGGCAGTTATTAAATCAATGGTTAATGGCAACATTATCTTTGGTTGATAAATATTTTAGGAGGAATGAAATTTGAAAAAACTTACAAAGGCACTCGTTCTCGTTCTTACTCTTGCTTTGACCTTCTCTTTCTCTGCATGCACGGGTTTAACCGGTGAATCTACTGCTGCCCCGACAACAGCGCTCGCCGGTAAAGCTGCAATCGCCAAAGATACCATAAAAATCGGCGTATTGCACATTACAAGCATCGAAGAACCATCAGGCTATACTTTTGCTCATCATTCCGGCATTCTTGAAATGAAGTCGGCAATCGGTCTGAAAGACGAACAGGTTATCGAAAAAGACGAAGTTAAAGACGGTGATAAAGACGCGACAAAATCAGCAATTCAAGAATTAATTAATGCTGACTGCAATATTATATTTGCAACAAGCTTTAATTACATGGACACGATGGAAGAGTTTGCAAAAAATCCCGATTATCAGGATATAATTTTTTCACATTGTTCCGGCTATAAAGACAACAAAGTGAACTTTAACAACTATTTCGGACGCATTTACGAAGCCCGTTACCTTGCAGGAATTGTTGCCGGCTTAAAGGCAAAAGAGCTTAAAGTTCCGTTGCTTGGATTTGTTGCGGCTATGGATGAAGGAATGTCTGAAGTAACAGGCGGAATCAATGCCTGGGCTCTTGGAATTCAATCAGTCTATCCTGAAGCTATCGTAAAAGTAAAAGTAACAGGCGAATGGTTCAACCCGGCAAAGGAAAAGGAAGCCGCAAAAGCCTTACTTGATGCAGGATGCGTTGTTTTAGGTCAGCACTGTGACTCTGATACCACTCAAACAGAAGCACAAAATGCAGGCAAATTTGGTTGCGGATACAATTCGGATATGACTCCATTCGCGAAAAATGGACATCTTTGCGCACCGATATGGAACTGGGGAGTTTATTATACGCAAGCGGTTCAGGCTGCTATAAACGGAACTTGGACACCGACAAATTATTATGAAGGTATGAATGTCGGCTTAGTTGATATTTCACCGATAAATGAAGCAATTGCCGCACCCGGAACCAAGGAAGCGGTTGCAATTGCCAAGGCTAAAATCGAAAACGGAGACCTTATTGTTTTCAAAGCTCCTATCATTGACAGAAATGGCAAAGAAGTCAAGGGCGAAAATCCTGACGGAAGCCTTTCCGATGCACAAATAACAGGCAGAATCAATTATTATATCAAAGGCGTAGAACTTTTATAATCTCTTTTATGGGAGAGCGTTGCGCGCTCTCCCTTTTGTTACTTCTATTTTCGGAGGAGCACATTTTCGGGTGTGCTCCTAAATTTTAACCGGTAAGGTGTTGCGAATGCAGGATAATATTTTTGCCATCGAACTCAAAGGAATAACAAAATTCTTTGGTACAGTCGTTGCAAACGATGGTATTGATCTTTCTGTAAAATCAGGGGAAGTATTAGCTCTGTTGGGTGAAAACGGTTCAGGTAAAACTACGCTTATGAATATGCTCTCCGGCATTTACCATCCGGACAGCGGCGCTATATTTGTCGGCGGCAAGGAAATATCAATTAATTCACCTAAAGACTCCTTTGCAGTAGGTATCGGTATGATTCACCAGCACTTTAAGCTTGTGGATGTTTTAAGTGCCAGAGAAAACATAGTAATGGGAACAAAACCAGATAAAAGAAAAAGCAGGGCTGTTTTGTCCGGCGAACTTTTTGAAATCAGTAAAAAATTCGGGCTGGAGATCAATCCGGAAAAAAAGGTTTACAACATGTCTGTGAGTGAAAAACAGACAATTGAAATATTAAAAGTTCTTTACCGCGGGGCTAAAATACTCATTTTAGATGAACCTACCGCAGTGCTCACACCACAGGAAATCAATAAGTTGTTCGCCATTCTGCGTAAAATGCGTGATGACGGTTGCGCTATTGTAATCATCACCCATAAGCTCAACGAGGTGCTGGCCATAAGTGACCGGGTAACCATACTTCGCAAGGGCAGAAGTGTTGAAACTGTTAATACATCGCAAACAAACGCAAAGCAATTAACCGAATTAATGGTTGGCAAACCCGTTGACCTTGCGATTGAGAGACCGGAAACAAAAAAAGAAAAAGATTTGTTGGAGGTGTTTCATTTAGGGGTAACGGACTCCGACGGACGTAAAGTGCTTAATGATGCATCTTTTAATCTTAGCAGTGGTGAAATCCTTGGTGTAGCAGGTGTTGCCGGCAGTGGTCAAAAAGAACTCTGTGAGGCAATTGCCGGCCTTATAAAAGTTAATGAAGGCGCGATTCTTTATAAAAAAGAAAACATTGTGGGTAAATCACCCGCTGAAATAATAAAAGCCGGTATATCGATGAGTTTTATACCGGAGGATAGGCTTGGCATGGGACTAGTTGCTTCAATGGACATAACACACAATATGCTGCTGAAATCTTATAAAAACGGAAAATCCATCATGTTGGACCGCAAGCCTGCTAAAAAGCTTGCAGAATTGCTGATTAAGCGGTTGGATATAAATACTCCGAGCGTCAGCACACCTGTCCGGCAGCTTTCAGGTGGGAATATTCAAAAAGTCTTACTGGGGAGAGAAATCGAATCAAAGCCTCATCTGTTGATAACCGCATATCCGGTAAGAGGGCTTGATATAAACTCATCCTATACAATTTATGATTTACTTAATGAACAAAAGGAGAAGGGCGTTGCGATACTTTTTATCGGTGAAGATCTTGATGTTATGCTTGAGTTGTGTGACAGAATAATTGTACTGTGTCAAGGAGAATTAATGGGCATAGTAAATGCGTGTGAGGTCACAAAAGAAAAAATCGGGCTTATGATGAGCGGTGAAAAATATTGTAAGGAGGCGCAGGAAAATGATTGAGACGCCTCAAATATCAAAGAGCAATCGTCACGAATCGTTTGCGAGAATAGTGAAACGCAAAGAGCTTACTAACAAGCAAATATTTGCACTACGCTCAGCTGCCTTTATACTTGCGATTATTGCCGGAGGCATATTTATTTGGGCAATGGGCAAGAATCCTATTGAAGCTTACAAACTAATTCTTAAGGGCGCATTTGTCGGTTCAAAAAGAAATCCTATGTCATCCATCCAGGCGACAGTGATAATAGCTGTGCCGCTTATTATCGTTTCTTTAAGTCTTTCATTTGCCTTTAAAATGAAGTTTTGGAATATCGGCGGCGAAGGGCAGGTAATCGTAGGAGGAATATTTGCATGCTATTTTGCTTTGTATCATAGCTATTTACCTCATTTTCTTCTTCTTATTATTATGTTTCTGGCAGGTGCTGTCGGAGGCGGACTTTGGGGTTTGATTCCATCCATATTTAAAGTAAAGTTTGGCACAAACGAAACACTTTTTACTCTTATGTTGAATTACATTGCGCTTTATACAATAAGTTATTTGGAAAGCGGACCGTGGCGAGCAACACCGGGCTTTGCGAATATTGCTCAAATAAACCAGAATGCACGGCTGCTGGAAGTTGGCGGAGTGCATGTAGGATGGATTTTCGCTATATTTCTTGTTTTTGCGGTTTATATATATTTAAATCATACAAAAAAGGGATATGAAATCAGTGTGGTAGGCGAAAGCCAGGAAACTGCACACTATGCCGGGATGAATGTTAAAAAGATTATCCTGCGAACAATGTTCATAAGCGGTGCTATATGCGGAATCGCAGGAATGATACAAATAGCGGGTATTGACCACACCCTCTCTGCAGGAGTAGCGGGTGGCGTCGGATTTAAAGGAATTACTGTTGCATGGCTTGCACAGCTTAATCCTTTTGTAATTGCTTTTATATCTGCTATTTTCAGCATACTCGAAAAAGGGAGCGGTGTTATGCAATCGGAACTGCACCTTTCTTCCGCAGCTACCAGTGTTTTACAAGGCATAATTCTTTTCTTCTTCCTCGGCTGCGAATTTTTCACAAGATATTCCTTTGTTTTCGGTAAAAGGAGGGTAGATAAATGAACAGCATGTTAGCTAACTTTCTTTATGCCGCAATATTGTCCGGCACTCCCCTGCTTTTTGCAACTGTAGGTGAGATACTTTCGGAAAAAGCAGGCAATCTGAACCTGGGTGTTGAAGGAATGATGTGGATGGGTGCTTTTGCCGGTTTTTTTGTGGCTTACAAAACCGAAAGCCCAATCCTTGCGATTCTTGCCGCATTTGGTTTTGCAGCCATCGGCGCGCTTATTTATGCTTTTCTTACTGTAACACTTAAGGCAAATCAAAATGTTACCGGTCTTACTTTAACTACCTTCGGTATTGGTATTTCACTTGTTCTGGGTTACGCAATGACAAACAGTTCTGGGGGTGCTCCAAAAGTTTCGGATGGTTTTATGGCTGCTTTATCACATGTTAACATTCCATTATTAAAGGATATTCCTTTCTTTGGCAAGTTACTGTTTCAACATAATCCGCTCGTTTATCTCGGTGTTATTATTGCAGTTATTTGCGCAGTATATTTAAAAAGAACAAGAATCGGTTTAAATGTCCGGGCAATTGGAGAAAACCCTGCTTCCGCAGATGCGGCCGGTATCAATGTTATCGCCTTAAAATACCTTAATATTGTTGCAGGGGGCGGGATATGCGGTATTGGCGGAGCTTATATGTCCTTGATTACTGCAAACGGAAGCTGGCAACCGGGCGGTATCGTAAACGGCAGCGGCTGGATTGCCGTAGCGCTGGTAATCTTTGTAAGCTGGAGCCCTTCCAAAGCTATTCTCGGCGCGTTTATTTTCGGAGCTTTTAACTCTTTATGCAATTATATCCCTGCAAGTATAATTGATATCCCAATTGCTTTTTACCAGATGCTGCCTTTTGTTTTAACAATAATGGTTCTTATTATTACCTCTGTTAAAAAAAGTAAAGAAAATTCCCAACCGGCCGGCTGTGGAATCAACTATTTCCGTGAAGAAAGATAGATTTAAAATATTTATGGACTCATCTCTGCAATAGCAGTAATGAGTCCTTTTTATATAAATCCACTACCTGTTTTTAATTTTTCCCTTATGAACCGGCTCAAGTATTCTTTCGATAACCGTAAGCGCTTTCCTTGCCATTTTCACCAAGATTTTGTTCTTTACATACGAAGTTACACCATTTGATATCGAATTTATCATAATAGACAAATCAGGTTTTGTGCTTGGTTTCATTTTTACCGAATTGCCGGTAAATGTAAATTCAAGCATTCGTTTGCCGATGCTTTCAACAGGAATGATCCATACCATAAGTGTTTTTTCGTCTTTCCATGCTGCACAACTAAAAGCAGTATATCCGGTTGATGCAAGCCGAATTGATGATTTTTTAAAAGCTCCATCCATCCCGCAAACTATTTTATTGGTTTCATCACCTTCTGACCATGTCATTTCGCACTCGTTTTCGTTGAAACGAAAGAGAAGATTGTTTATGCCGCCAGCTCTGTCCTTCGTCATGTAGGTTGCGGCGAGGGGCAAAATGCTCATCGGAAAACCGGCAATATTTAATAATTTATTACTTTTTAAAATTAATCTTTTCCCGTGAATGATTTTTTCTTGACTGCTACGCGGAGCGGCAGGCAATGGTTTGAACTCTCTGGCAGAAATCGCTTTCATTAATTCATCATTCGATGCCACATTCGGATTTTCATCAATAAACCCTTTAGGGAAGTTGTTGAAAATGAAATCATGTGCTTTACCGGAGTTTATTTCACCGCCCAATGTTACGATAACGGCATCATGGTCCTCAAACGCAATACCGATTTCAGAAAACATTCCTTCCGCCCGATATGATTTTCTTTCACCGCCTTCGCGCCAAAAACAATATCCGTATCCGCCATCATCGTTAGGACCTTCTTCTTCATTCCGGTTTTTATGATTAAGAACCGCGGTTTTTGCCCATTGCGCAGGAATAACCTGAATACCATCAAAAATACCGCCTTGAATATAGCATAGCGTAAATTTTGCAAGGCTTTCAGCACTTAGAAAAAGGCCCCAACCGCCAGATTCGACACCTTTCGGATCGGTTTCCCAATAATAGGAATCAATTCCCAGAGGTTCCCAGAGGCGCGGCTTCAGGTATTCGGTTACACTTATCCCTGCAACCCGTACAATAATTGCACAAAGAAGAAAAATATTTTCATTAATATATTCCCAACCTTCGCCGGGTTCAAATATCCATTTTGCGTCAAAAAAATGATTCAGCCATTTATCTTTAGTTTTATTCGCAAGCAAATTTGGCATTTTACCGGCCTTCATGGTCAGTAGGTGCTTAACGGTTACTTTCTCCAATTTTTCATCACACTTTTTCGGACGAAACTCCGGGAAAATGTCAAGGACTTTTGTATCAAGGGAAATCAGGCCTTCGTTCACGGCAAAACCGATAGCGGTGGATGTTACCGGTTTGCTTGCCGAATACATAATATGGGGTAATTCAGCAGAATAAGGAGCTTTGAAACTTTCCGCTGCAACCTTACCATGCCGTATAATCATGAATCCGTGCTCTTCAGCACCGCTCGAATCTATATCGTTTATCATTGACAGGACAGCGGACGATGAAACTCCAACTTCCTCGGGTGTTTTCGCTCTCGGCAGTTTTATAGTTTTATAATCAGACATTGACGTACTCCCCACCTCACGAATTCGCTATTTTGATTAAATCTTACTTAATAGTCGTTTTTCAAAAGCAAACCGATAAGCTTTGTGATTGTTTCCAAATCATTAATAGAAATATTTTCGTCACAGCTGTGAACCGCTTGCATACCGATACCCAAATTTACAACCTCAAGATCATTGGCGAAAAGATATGTTGCGTCGCAGCCGCCAAATGAACTTGTCACTTTACAATCAACACCGAGTTTTCTAAACGCTTTTTTTATTTCAGCAATTATGGTGGAATTCTCCGGAACATATAACACATCGGAATGGCGTTCCAAATTCATCTCAAAACTCGCTCCAAACTTTTTGCACGCATCCTCCAGAGTTTTTACACTTGTTGAGATATACTTTTGCAGCCTTTCTTCTTCAAATGAACGAAATTCCATATCGAACGTTGCTTCATCAGCGATTATGTTTGTTTTCCCTTCCGAAATAAAATTACTTATATTCATAACTGATATTTCATCCACTTTGCCTACCGGTATATTGGCGACC
This sequence comes from uncultured Eubacteriales bacterium, assembly GCA_964627535.1. GTDB lineage: Bacteria > Bacillota > Clostridia > Oscillospirales > Acutalibacteraceae > UBA1447. The sequence continues at coordinate 7,485 of CAZVJW010000041.1, read as the reverse complement.
GCTTCCGCCGCTGCTTTTAGGGCGTGAATTCCTTCTTGCGGGGCTAAACCTGCATGGGCAGATTTTCCGAAAACTTTAAAATGCAGAACTACATTCGCCGGATTCCTGTTTATTATATCTCCTAAATTATCGCTGTCAAGAACTATTGCTTTGCGGCTTGTTATATTATCGTAATCGGCATGTTTTGCTCCCAACATACCGATTTCCTCACAGACCGAAAAGAGAACCTCTATTGTCCTGTGCGAGGTGCCGCTTTCCGTCATTTCCACAATGGCCTCCATAAGAGCCGCGATGGCAGCTTTGTCATCTGCGCCTAAAATGGTATCTCCGGATGAACGGATTATTCCATTGTCTATAACAGGGCTAATATTGTTACCCGGGCTTACCGTATCCATATGCGCGCTGAAGAGAATCGCATCTCCTTCACCTGCAAGGCGTGCAAATACATTCCAACCGTTGGATGTTTCGAGACCAATATTTTTATCTCTCTTAACCACTAATCCCAAATCTATTAATTCATCTTCCAAAAGCATGCAAAAGTTGGCTTCGTTTCCTGATTCACTGCCACATTCAACATATCGGATGAATCTTTCTGTCAGTCTCTGCGAATTCATAATCTAATGCTCCTTCAATTTATAATTATGAATTAAATGAGTGCTTATGATACATGAAGAAATAAATCTGGTTGTAAACAGTATATTAGGATTGCAAAAAAAGCACAAGGTTGTATGTCAATGGCAAATTATAAGAGCTAATTAGCCAAGCTGCCGCATTTATATAGCGGCAGCTTTTTAAATTATTAAGCGAGTGGGCAATTATTTGTAGCTATAATATCTACCCCGGTATCAAGAATATTTTCAACAATTATATCGCCGATTTTAACCGGAGCTTTAACCTGAGCTGTATTTATAACCCTTACGCATTCTAGCATTAATTCTTTAGGAATTGGTTTGGCAGACTTAACGGGCACTAACGTTAAATATCCACCTTTAATTTTTGCCGTTGTTGTCAAGGTTCTCGCAGGAGCAGTGCATTCCGTTATGGCATATGCTTCTCCGCGCTTGCATTGGTTGCCTGTAACCGATAAAACCTTGTTTCCGCCGTTAAGTTCGATCGAAATGCTGCAACCGACAGGGCATGCAACACATATCATTTCTCTCCTCATTTTATACCTCCACGCGGATGATTAATTCGCTGTTTACGGGCAATTCAGCCAATACATCACTTTTTATAACTACATTTTCCATTTCACCCGGAGCAAGTTTCGGCCTTCTTCTGCTTAAAATAACCTCATCATTGTTTTCAACAAATATTTTTGCGTTTTTATAAGCCTGACCGACTCTGAAAAAGAGTTTCACATCTCTGTTGCAATTTAGATTTATTCTTTGAGGAACAACATATCTGACACCGTCAATGCCTTTTGTGGTAATATAAGCATCTTCTTCACACTGCCCGAGAATATACCTCGCTGCGCCTTCACCGGCAGTCTGACTTTCTACGGTAACGAAATCAACCAGATCATGAACATGAAGTACATTACCGCATGCAAATACTCCTTTTTGCGTGGTTTCCCTGTTTTCACTCACAACCGGTCCGCCGGTTATTGGATCAAGTGAAATGCCCATGCCATTTGATAGTTCGTTTTCAGGAATAAGACCAACAGAAAGGAGAAGTGTGTCACATTCAACATATTCTTCGGTACCTTTAATCGGTCTTCGATTTCTATCAACTTTTGCGATAGTTACGCCAACAACTCTCTCTTTTCCATGGATCTCAATAACTGTGCAGCTCAACTTAAGCGGAATATTATAATCTTCCAAGCATTGGACTATGTTTCTTGTTAAGCCGCTTGAATATGGCATTAATTCGCAAACCATTTTAACTTCGGCACCTTCAAGAGTCATCCTGCGTGCCATGATTAGGCCAATATCACCCGAGCCGAGAATAACAACTTTTTTGCCCGGCATATAACCGTTAATATTTACATATCTTTGAGCTGTGCCGGCAGTCATAATTCCGGCTGCACGGGTTCCCGCTATGTTTAACGCTCCTCTGGGTTTTTCGCGGCAACCCATTGCTAAAATAATTGCTTTCGCGGAAATATCAATCAAACCATCAGTTTTGTTAACCGCAGTTACAATATTTTCGTTTGAAATGTTGATTACCATTGTGTCGGTCTTAATTTCTATATCGCTTTTTTCTACTAACATCGAAAATCTTGCTGCATATTCAGGACCGGAAAGTTCTTCGTTAAAATAGTGCAAACCAAAGCCGGTATGTATACATTGTTCTAAAATACCGCCGAGTGTTTCTGATCTTTCAAGGATTACAATGCTTTTTACACCGCAATCCCTTGCCCTTAAAGCTGCTGCCATACCGGCCGGGCCGCCTCCGATGACAACAAGCTCATATTTTTGTGTCATAATTAAACCTCACTTCGTCTTTTCAAAAAGAATTCTTGACTCACTGCTGAATTTTTTAATTTCGTTTAACGGAATATCAAGTTCTCTCGAAAGAATTTCAACGACCTTTGAACCGCAAAAACCACCTTGGCAACGGCCCATACCTGCTCTTGTTCTGCGTTTCACTCCATCGACATCCACCGCGCCTGCAGGCGCGTGAATTGCATCTAGAATCTCACCTTCGGTAATGCTTTCACATCGGCAAACTATTTTGCCGTATGCTTTATTTTTCTTAATTATTTCCCGGCGTTCCTCATCATTCAGATCTTTGAAGCGAACGGGAGCAGGGCGAATCGGATTATAATTCGTCTTCTTCTTTTGCTTGCCTGCAACAGTCATCAATATATTTTTAACATATTCCGCAATAGCCGGTGCCGCGGTCAACCCGGGAGACTCAATGCCCACAAGCTGAATTACATTAGGATTTGAGTGGCTTTGTTCAATGATAAAATCATGAACAACTTCATTGTGCGCCCTAATGCCTGCAAATGAGGTTATCAAATCAACCGTACTTAGCTTGGTTATCGAATGTCTTGCTGTATTTAATATTTCTATTGCTCCGCGGGCTGTTGTTGAACAGTCTTCTTTATCATCAATATCTACAGCATTTGGTCCAACTATTACATTGCCATGAACGGTCGGCGAAATAAGAACACCTTTACCCATTTTTGTCGGGCATTGAAAAACCACATGGCTGACAAGGCCGCCTAATTTTTTATCAAACAAAAAGTATTCGCCTTTGCGTGAAATTATACTATATTCCTTATCGCCGAACAATGCGCCGACCTTGTCGCTGTAAACTCCCGCGGAATTAATCACATATTTTGCCTGCACCTTATCATTATCGGAAAAAAGTGATATCATTCCGTCTTTCTCGGCTTCTGTTCTTTTGACTTCAAAGTTGCGAATGAGGGTGACTCCGTTTGTAACGGCGTTTTCAACTGCCGCAATTGTCAGTTCGTATGGACAAATTATCGCGGCTGACGGAGCCCAAAGGGCACCCATTGCATTGATATTGATGTTTGGCTCTAATTCACGAAGTTTATCTTGTCCAATAATTCTAAGGTCCGGAACACCGTTTTGATTGCCTCTGATTAAAAGTTTTGTTAAGGTCACCATTTGTGAATCATTAAAAGCGATTACCAGTGAACCTGTGTTTTTATATGGTACACCTAAGTCATGGCAAACAGAGGGCATTAATTTTACACCCGCTATGTTAAGCTTTGCCTTTAAAGTGCCGGGCATTGAATCAAAACCGGCATGAACAATTGCACTGTTTGCTTTTGTAGTTCCCATGGCTACGTCATTACATTTTTCGAGCAGTACAATATTTATATCATATCTGCTTAGTTCACGTGCAATTAATGAACCAACCACTCCGGCGCCGATAATTGCAACATCAAATTTCAATCAAAATCCTCCCATTCAGATTAATTCATAACAATTTATTATAACAATTATCTTTTCTTTACGCAACCACAATTATATACTTTATTGCAACTTAAGATAATAAATCCTCTTTGTTATTTAAGCATCGAAATTAATAATCATGTTAGCGTCCATGAGTTCTGTAATAATTTAATCCATCTAAAGCTGTTTTTATATTTACCCAGGGTGTTCCCGGTGTGCACGAACTTGAGAATGATAAAAACAGACCCGTTTTCGGTCCGTTCTCAACTAAAAAGCGCAGCTGTTTCTTAATATCATCCGGCTTGCCAAACGGTAGTTCGCGTGTAACCGAAACGCCGGCTTGAATTGCCAATGACCGGCCTGTTCTGTCTTTCATCTTGCATATTTTAATATAGTCCATTCCATCCTCATACTGAAAACCCTGAAAACCATTAACACCTGCATCCAATAAATGCGGAATTAACTCCATCAAATTACCGTCGCAATGCCACAATAGTGTAAAATCGACATCAACCGCGGGTTTGATTGACCTCGCAAACTGCTCTATCCAATGCTTTTCGAGTGACTTCATACCGGTAAGCAGGCCTCTGGAATCCGCCATATCATGATCAAGCCGATGATATAAAGGCAACTGTGCAGCTTGAAATGCTTTAACGACAGCTTTATTTTTCATTACAGAATAATCAGCCTGCAAGGCAAATAAACGGGCAATAATTTCCGGATATAGCGCATAAGCCATGAAAAAATTTTCATAACCATAACGAACATATTCCAATGTCGGAAAACTCAAATGACCATACCCTGTTTTCAGTATATTGGTACCCAGCATTTGCTGCGCTTCCGTCTCGTATAAAATAATATCTTGAACAACCTGCTTTTCATTAAAATCTTTAATATTCTGCTTTATCGCCGGTATAAATGAATATTCAATGTGTTTCGCGCAAGCTTCAGGCGAATCAATAATCACGCCGTCAATTACAATTGATTTCTCATTTGAACCGCCCTCAAAACCTTTTTCGCCCATTGAAAGCGGGTTGTCTGCCAGCATTTGATCAACCATATTAACGCCTACATTTTCAAGCATTCGAAAATATACACCATATGGGTCTTTTTTATAATCACCTGCTTTTACGAGTGCCAATCTTTCAATTATACTATGCTCCATAATGTGAATAAGCCCTGTCGGTACGCTCTGCGTTTGCTGCATATTAAGCGTATCATACGCTAACTGAGCCGATGGTGAATAGTTTTTCATTTTTTATGCTCCAAATTCTGTGTGTAATTGGATAAGATTAGTATTTCAATCAGTTTATATCATCCGCATTTATTAAAACGAGTCAATATACATAATATTTATTTTAATTTCACAATCAAAAATTTTATTAATCAATTCTTTTTAATATAATGTTGTGAGATTAACTATATTCATCTTATATCATTTGTTTGTTGCCTGCTTGCAGCAACAGAAGGGAAAATAATCTCAATGAAAAGTTCTCTCAATCACTTGATAACAGCCTGCACAAAAAGCAAATGCTTGAAGAGCAGGCTGGTTATTTATACTTCTCATTAAAATTACAATTTAATAATTTGCTCGGAAATTGGCATATTCTTGCGGAATTTTGGCATTTCCATCATTCTGCCGTTGTTAGTTACCGAAAGCTCCGATAGCAATCCTACCGCGGTCCATTCGCAAGCCTGGTAAACATCTATTGCAGGCTTCACACCGTGAAGAACGGAATCAAGAAAATCATCGACCAAAAAGAAGTCTCCTCCCCAATGGCCGGCTGCTTTCTGCTCTTCGGTGGCATTTTTGAAGCGTTCCGGTAAATAATCATCATAGAATTCCGACAGCGGGTGCCATTTCGTGCCTTTTTCCGTCTCAGACATGCTTGTCAAATACACCTTATGGTCATCGCCCAATCCGCGGGGAGCCTCATAACTGCCCAAAGTACCCTGAAGACTGTAATAGGACATATTGTGCGGCCTTGGCGACATACAGTCAACCCGGATTTTAATCAACGCTCCGCTCTCTGTTTGGCAGAGCGTTAAGGTAGTGTCATCCTGCCTCAACCCGCCGCGTTCAAACGCTATATTTTGACCGCTTGACGAACTGATGATTGTTTTTATATGGTCATCACCGAACCATAAAGAAACCGGACCTAAGCTGTGAGTTGGGTAAAACGCTCCCCTTTTGCCAAGCTGCCAATATTTTCTCCATGAATTTTTCCCATTCGAATAGACCAGCATGTTGTTAATATCATGAAGGTATTCACCTTCACCGAAATAGAGCTTGCCAAAAAGTCCTGCATCTGCCATGACTCTAATAACATGATTTTGCGGGATATAAGCATAGTTTTCGGCGAACATATAGACTTTTCCGGAATTTTCAACGGCTTCAATCAGCCAAAACAATTCATCCATTGTAACACCTGCAGTTACTTCGCTGAGAACATGTTTACCCGCTTCAAAAGCAGCAATTGCTTGGGGAACATGCAACTGCATTGGGGTTGAAATAACCACAGCATCTATGTCGCTTTCCAGCATATCTTCGTAAACACGATAAGTTTTCGGGATACAGTGTTTTTCAGCGGCTGCTTTTGCGACATCTTCATTTAAATCGCACATTGCCGTAATCTCAACTTCTTCAGGATGCGCTTTGAACCCTAATATTGTACTTTGACTTCTTGCTCCGACAAGTCCTACCTTAAACATAATAAATACTCCTTTTATAAAGCCGCAATAATATCGTCTGCGGGGGATAAGCCTTCATTAACACAAGGTATTGAAGCTAAATGAAATGTTTTAGCAATTATTTCCCAGCGTGCGCGAATGGATTCATGGTTTAATACAGGCAAAAATCCTAGTCTTAAATAATGTTTTATAGCAGGTAAGCGCCAGTCGTGAGTTGTCAAAAAGCATGTGACATTTCCATCATCAAGATGTTTTTGAATAACGGCTGCGCAAACAGCTAACCCAAGACCTTTTCCTCGTTCTCTCTCTCTTGCGCCAACCATATGTAAATGTGCAATGTTTCCTTCAACTTTAAGTTGAGCTGTTGCGGTTGCAACAGGAATATGATTCTCGTCTTCAACGCAAAAAATTGAATTATCCGGAACATCAATATCGTCAAGCATTTTCTCTTTGAATAACTCCTGCGACATTGTGTCAATACCCATGTCATTTAAAAGGCAAGCACACCATGCTTCGCCTTCATCATCTTTAAGCTTTCTTATTCTATAACCTACCGGAAGGTTGTATGACGGTAACGGAACATTAGGACGCCACATTCTTAATGCCGGGAGGTCTTGAGGAATTTCTGACATATAATCACCTGTTTCTTTCAAAGTTTATGAATTTTATTTTCAATTAATTATACAATTTTATAAGTTGTTGTCAATTAAATGAGAATAAAATAATCTAAGATAAATGGTTTGAGTGTCGAGATTCGAAGCTTCGCTTCGCTGCTCCTATTTTATGTCCCTTTCGGCTCCGCCAAGGCGAACCGCCGAAAGATGGACTATACGCATTCGAATCTCTCTCAAAAACCAAAACTCAAAGGAGGCTGTATCAAAAGTAAGCCCGAAAAATGATAAAAAAGAAGCAGGGGTATGTA
>CAZVJW010000040.1:0-35370 GCA_964627535.1 uncultured Eubacteriales bacterium | reverse complement strand
TTTTTATGAGTAAATTAGTATATGATTCAATGCGTTTTATCGGTGGTTAGTATAAATTATGCTTTTTGTTTTATAAATAAAAGAACGGAGCCTTTACAGCCCCGCTTTTTTGTTTCCTATTTCAGTCTTTATTTCGGGCTTAAAAAACTAACTGCGTTATGGTTATTCACTATTTTAACATTTTTGTGGAAACCGGCGAATTCCCCGTCTACCGTCCAAGGAATAAATCCTTCCGATGAAATAACTGCAGAGCTTGTGTGTTCAAAAACGATGCTTGTATTATCAGGGTTTTGGCTGATGAGCCATCGAGCTATATTAGCAACATCGCCGATATTTTTCGGTTTTCGGAAGAAGATAAGCTCAAATATTCCGTCATTGAGAACAATCTCTTTATTTTTAAGTTTAATCATACCGCCGATTGATTTGGAGTTTGACACTCCGCCAAGGATGAAATCGCCTTCTATAGTTTTGCCGTCATACTCGATTTTCGCGTGATAGGCGCGCATTTTGAAAAATGCACCTGCCCCCTTCAATGTATAGGCGAAATGACCGATTGCGTTTTTCATTTTTTGCGAAGTCAGGTAGGAAACATCCGACATGGTTCCGAAAGAAGCCACATAAGAAAAGCAATTGTCATCATTAAACGAACCGATATCGTGTTGAAGCAGTTTACCATCGATGATGTCATGCGCTGCTTGTACAGCATTTGTTGACAACCCCAGACTTGTGGCAAAATCATTTGATGTTCCTGTCGGGATATATCCGATTGGCAAAGGGTTTTCTAAACTCACGACGCCTTTGATTACTTCATTTAAAGTTCCGTCACCGCCGCAGCAGACTATTATGCCGTGATTTTTTGCGTGTTTTTTTACAATTTCTGTTGCGTCATTTTTACCCTTGGTGCTGAAAGAGGTTGTATCATAACCGTTTTTACCGAAAACATTCAAAACATCCGATAGTGTTGTCATCGATTTTATCATGCCGGCTTTCGGATTGATTACCAGCAGTATTTTTTTGCTTATACTCGAGTCTTTCCTCATCATATTGTTCTCATTTCTGTCAAAGTTTCTCTTCAATGATCCTATGCTTGTAATATAATAACATAATGGTTTTTATTGTCAATAACAACCTGCCTACGGAACTTATCTTGCAAAAATATTACAAACTGATATAATATAGAAAATATTAAAATCATAAATTCTATATCTTGCAGGAGATAAAATGGAAATTAGAAAAATACTGCCGAGTGAAAACTTGGAATCCTTAAAAATTCAATCCGTCTGCTTTACCGCGAACAGAGACTTTACCACCGGAGCGAAATTCGAGGATGATTATGACGTTGTCCGGGCACTTTTCAACAGTGACGGGAAAATGTGCGCTTCTCTAAACCTGATTCCGTTTCTTTTCAGAATGAACGGCAAAACAGTTAAAATGGCGGGTATTGGCGGCGTTGTTTCACTGCCGGAGGAAAGAAATAAAGGCTATATCAAAAAGATATTCAAGCACTCTCTGCAGGAGATGAAGGATTGCGGGCAGATATTTTCCTTTTTGTATCCGTTTTCCAATCCTTATTACAGGCAGTTCGGTTATGAATGCTGCAATAAAGTACAGTCGGTGAAAATTCCGCTTCCCGCTTTTTCGGAGCTGAAATCTCCTGGCCATGCCAAACATTTTGTGTACTCCGAAGATATCGGTACGATTAAAACACTTTATAACAACTTTATTCAAGATAAAAACCTTGCGATTGTAAGGAACGAAAAACAATTTAAGGATTTGTTTGACAGGGATGCTTACAAAGATTTGTACCACACTTATATTTGGCATAACCATGAGGGAAAAGCCGTAAGCTACATATCATTCGGGGCTTTGGAGAGCAAGGAAAATGACCTTGATGTAACTGAGCTTGTTTGGGACAGTTTTGAGGGTCTCAAAGGTATTTTAGGATTTTTGGTTAAATTCTACCCTTATTACAGCAACTTTACCGGTCATTTTCCCGTATTCTTGGATTTCCGGCTGCTCTTCAGCGAGCCAACTCAAGTTACCGCCGAAATAAAAACAAAAGGCATGAACCGGATTGTAGATGTCAAAAAAGTACTTGAATTGATGAAATACCCCGGGGAATCGGGGCAGATTGTTATCAACATAAAGGATGACTTCTGTGAGTGGAACACCGGAACCTTTGCCGTTATCTGGGAAAGCGGAAAGGCAACTGTGACAAGGAAAGATATTCCTGCAGATTTTAGTTGCAGTATCCAAATTTTAACACAGTTGGTAAGCGGCTTTACAACACTTCGGGAATTGGAGAATTTCACCGGTCTTCAGATTGCCGGCAATGCGCCGCTTCTCAACGCTGTTTTTACTAAAAAGCCGCTTTTCTTGCGCGAATGTTTTTAATTCAATATAATAATACATATAAGAGGTTAAAATGAACGTTTATGATTTTGACAACACAATTTACCGCGGAGAGAGCAGCATCGATTTGTTTTTTTATTACTTAAAAAAGCATCCTTCGCTTATCCGGTTTATGCCAAAAGCATTAATCGGCATTTTGAAATATAAACTCCGTATGGTTCCTGTTGAAAGCCTTCTAAATAATTATGCTGTTTTCGCCGAGGATTTTTTCAGAGGTCTTATAACAGTTGAGGAAGACCTGAATGATTTTTGGGATAAACACATGCACAAAATTAAACCCTTCTATCTGTCGCAGCAGCAGGAGGATGATTTGATTATTTCCGCAAGCCCGGAGCCTGTTCTCTCCGTGCTTTTTGAAAGGATAAATATAAATAATTATATCGGTACAACCATCAGCAAAGAAACCGGTAAAATCGATTTCGTCTGTTACCGTGAAAATAAGATTCCGGCATTTAAAAACCGTTATCCCGATACGATAATTGAAAATTTCTATACAGATTCAATGAACGACAAACCTTTAATGGAGCTTTCGAAAAATGTGTTTTTTGTGAAGGGAAACAGAATAAAACAGATAAAACCTTAATTTACTCATTTTTTGTTTGATTAACCACAGTATTTATCATCTTTTTCCCAGTCTTCGCCTTTTTCCACAAAAACTTCTCATGTTCTCGACAATATTTATTATATCTTGACTTTTTTATAATCATAAACTATAATTGTTAAGGTTGTTTAATGTCAAATTATAATTTGTTGAAAGGGAAAGGTGATCTGAATGTCGAAAAAAGATTTTAGCAAGCTGATTTGGATTCCTCAGATTCTCGCTGCCGCATATGCTGTGTTTCTTGTGTATTTTTGGGAAAAGGCTTCTCTTAACACATCCTCATTTGTGACAGAACTGCTCCCGTCCCTCATCATTCTTGCAATTCTCGCGTTAACATGGAAAAAATCCGAGATTTGCGGAATCTTTTTTGTTACGTTTGCACTTGCGTTTGCAGTGTATTTCGTCTTCGCAAAGCTTACCTTTGACAATGTTTATATTGTAACGGCACTTATGGCGGGGTTCCCTGCGATTATCGGCATCCTTTTCCTGATATTTGCAAAAAAGAAAGTACCGGCAGAAGCTCCGGCAATGCCTAAAGAAGCTGAAAAGACAGACGAAGCAACGAAATAAATTCGGATTCTCAAATACATCCGAAACAAACGAAATCAATCTCTTTCGGTGCTGAGTGCAAAGCCCTTCAGAAGAAACAAAATTATTTTTGGGCAGGTAAACACCTGCCCCTTTTAATGCGTTTAATTGTTATTTAATCTTGAAATAAGCAGATTAACCGTCAACTTATACTAATCTCTCTTAATACATAGCTGAAAAATCGTCACAGAAACACAATAATCAAAGGTTTTTGATTGATTTTATGTAAGCTTTATAATAGGGATTAGTATAAGTAAAAAGAGGAATGTGCATGCTGTCTGATAAAACCAATCTAATAAAAGGTGTAATATGCTTGTTTTCGGCTGCTGCATTTATCGTGGCGCTGCTTTTTCCTTTTAATACAGGTTTTACTTTTCTTTCGATTCTCTTAACCTGTGAAATACTGTTATTGACCGAAACCGGATGGGAAAGCAGTAAATATCTTTCATTTAGGTATTCTATATTAAAAATAGAATGAGCATTTCTTTTGATATAATAAAAATACAAAAGGAGTGTCTAATTTGAAAAAAAAGAATCTAAACGTTGAAAAGCAGGGTTCTTCTTACCATGATTTTATAAATTCCGTAAAAAATTACGACTTCGGAGAACATACTGATTCCGAATTGAAATCTGTGCTAAGCGCAGGTTCTGAGGCAAAAGAAGAACCTGCGCTTAGCAAAAATTATGCGGTTATCAAAGAAATTATATACCGCTGTACCGGGTTGCGTTTGTTTGATACTCAACTCGCGGCGGCTTACTCCATGCAAAAAGGAAATATCGCGGAACTGCCGACAGGTGAAGGTAAAACCTTGGCTGCGGCAGTTGCTGCGGTTTGTTTTGTCCTGCAAGGCCAATCGGTGCATATACTTGTTTTCAACGACTATCTGGCTAAGAGGGATTATCATTGGAACCGTTCAATTTATGATTTTTGCGGACTTTCATCGGGTTACATTGACCAGCACACAACACCCGAAAAACGCAAAGAGGTTTATTCGTGCGACATCGTTTATGTTACCGTAAAAGAGGCCGGTTTTGACAATTTAAAAGACTTTTTATGCGAACACGTCGAAGATTTGCTCTCCCCGGAATATCAAACAGCCATTGTGGACGAAGCGGATTCCATTTTTATCGACGAAGCCAAAATTCCATTGGTGCTTGCAGGTAATATTCCCGATGATCACAAGGGCCCTATGGGTATAAATAATATAGTTTCCTCTATGACCCCGGAGGATGTTGTTGTCGACAGCAGTCAAAAGCAAGTGTATCTTTCCGACAAAGGGATTAGCCGAATGGAAGAGACTTTCAGTATTGAGAATCTTTACGATGAGATAAATGCTGAAATTCTGTCGCTTTTGAACGCCGCTTTATCTGCGAGATTTTTGCTTGCGCGCGATAAGGATTACATTATAAAAGATAATACCATTCAGGTTGTGGATGAACTAACAGGGCGTGTTGTCCTTAACAGAAAATTTCCCGAACTTATTCACCGGGCGGTTGAGGCAAAAGAGAATATTATTGAAAATGAGCCCTCAACTATTTTTAATGCAACAACCATACGTTCCTTTCTTTCCAACTATAAGACACTATGCGGTATGACGGGTACAATAAATACATCCAAGGCGGAAATCTGGAATCTTTACGGGCTTGATATTGATGTTATCCCACCGCATACCCCCTGCATACGAACAGACAGGGATGATTTAGTTTTCTCCCATAATGAGGACAGGGATACAGCCGTTGTAAATGAGATTAAAGCGGCTTATTTGAAAGGGCAGCCGGTACTTCTCGGCACAAGAAGTGTCGAAGAATCCGAAATATTCTCGGCAAGACTTTCTGCATTGGAAATTCCACACTCTGTTTTAAACGCAAGAAACGACGATATGGAAGCCGAACTTATCGCGAGAGCAGGCGAGCCTTTCCGGGTAACGGTTTCCACTAATATGGCTGGCCGAGGTGTTGATATAAAACTGGGCGGCGTGGATGAAAAAGAAAAACCTGCAGTCGAGGCCGCAGGAGGTCTTTATGTGATTGGTGTCGGCATGAACAGAAGCATACGCATCGACATGCAGCTCAGAGGCCGCTCGGGGAGGCAGGGAGACCCCGGAGAAAGCAGGTTTTTCATCAGTTTGGATGATGAATTGCTTAAACCTTATTCGGATGAAAAATACGGATCGGCTTTACCGGAACCCGGTAACCCGATAACCGAAAAAGGCATTGAAAAATGGGTTCGCCGTATCCAGAAATACTCCGAGGGCGAGGATGCCGAAGCCCGGTATATGCTTGAAAAATATTCGATCATATCAGAGCAACAGCGAAAAGTTGTCAGTGAAATCCGGATAAAGCTTCTTGACGAGACCGAAAGACCGCATATTCTGCAAGAACGCGACCCGGATTATTATAATGAATTGCTCGGAAAATGCAGTGAAAAAGGGATTGACTTAGCTGAAAAGCAATTGACGCTGTATTTTTTGAACAGACACTGGGCGGATTATCTGGAGTCGATGGAGAATGTCAGAAGCGGCATACATCTGATGATCGTCGGCGGGAAAAGGCCGCTTGATGAATACCACAGAACCTCCATTTCCGCCTTTGATGAAATGACAGAGGAAATAAACAGCGACGTAACCGATTCAATGAAAAAGTACGAAATAACCGAAAACGGAATAGATATGAAAACAGCCGGCTTAATCGGAGCAACAAGCACACGGACATATATGATTGACGAAAGCAAAAGCCAGTTCAGAAAAATTCCGCATTTAATCAAAACCATGTCGAATAGGATAAACGGACCTGTATTTACTTTCCGAGGTCTTATCGAGAAATTTACAAACCGTAAGAAATAAGCCTATGTGAAATATTATTGTCGCAATCATACAGTAATTCATGATCGGTTTGTTAAATAAATTTTCTCAGGGAGATGGGTTCAATGTTTTTTATACGATGTGTAATATCCGCGTTTACCGATTATTTGTTTCAAAAAGCCCCATTTAGATATGCATCGTTTTCCATATATCACGTCAAACCAAAAAGTAGTTTCCGTATGTCGAAGCATCCCGTTTGCTTCATATTCACGCTTTTGCTTATTCTTACCATTAGCCTTTGCGGTTGCGGCGCAGATAAGACCGGCGGCAACGGAACAATCGCCGAAACAACTTTAACGGCATCCTTTAATCTTGACGCAACCGTGGAAATTACCGGATACTGGTTCGGGAAGGACAGTATAGATGAACCGGTATTGGTAGTTGATTACCAATTTACAAATAACACAGATGCGCCCGCTTCTTTCGCATATTTATGTAATGATATAGTTTATCAAGATGGTATTTTATGCGGGAATAACGCAAAAATAGACGGAATTAATATCAATCAGGCTTACCGTAATGTGAACCCGGGTGCTTCCTTTAAGATAACGAGAGGATATAAATTACACAATCTGACTTCGGCGGTTGAGATTAATGTTGCGGAATGGCTTGGGGGAGGAATACTTTTACGGCAAGTTGAAGTGCCCGAACAAAAGAATTATTAATCCAAATTAGCATTATTAGATATAAAGTATTCCGGGGCAGGTAATTCACCTGCCCCGGAAATATTGTATTTGATGGCGCAGGATCATACTAATAACTCATAAAAACCTAACTAAAAATCCTCACATAACCTCATAATACTATTTTGCATTAAAATGGAGAATAGTATAAATCAAAGCTTTTGCTTGATTTTTTAGAGGTTTTTTAATCGTGAATTAGTATCAGCTTATTTTCGGCAATAAATACTTGGTATAAAAGTCTTCAATTGCAGCGTAGAAATCCTCGGCTGTACCGTCGTTTTTAATGATGTAATCGGCCATCTTTTCCGTTTCGCTTGTTTGGAAAAGCTTTTCCTCGCCCGCATCATTTTCTTTGAGTTTCTCTATAGATGTTCCGTCTCTGTCCGAGCCCCTTGCAAGCATTCTGCCGAACCTTACCATGTCATCGGAAATAACGACATCAACAAGCACAAATTTTTCTCCGAATGCATCTTTAAAATACCGAACATCCGAAAGGGGCCGGATTCCGGAAACAAGATAAATCAGATTATCGGATTCCTTTATTTTCTTGACGATTTGCTCCGGGAAAAAAGTCTGTCCGTTTGCATCCATATACTTTTTGGATGTTTTATGAAGGTTTTCTCTCGTGAGTTCCAATCCGTCCTTTGCCGCAAGCTCTCTTACCACATCACCGATTGAAATCATAGGCAGATTATATTTTTTTGCAACATATTCCAAGAAATAATCTTTTCCTGTTCCGTTTTTACCGACAGCCGCCAATACCATGTTTTTTTACCTCCAATAAAAATTATCTACGTTATGCTATAGCAAATCCGTTCATTTGTCAACTTTTTTGGCTAATTGATTTCAAGCAGCTTTTTGATGGACCCGCCATCTTCAACAATCTCGTTGTAAAAAACATGCGCCCAATAATTGTGCCGTTCGCCTTTTTTATGGGCATATGCGAAATAGATTCTGCCATTCATCATGAGTTTTGCTACCGCATAATAAGCCGGGATCATGTCAAACGGGAGGTTTTGCACCTCAAAAACATATTCAATTCGAGTTCCGGGTTGAACGGAAACCTTTTGTGTGCGCGGTAAAATATCGGCGTATGCAAAAGGGTTGTGTCCGTTTAATGCCCAGGTTTCGATGGGCGTCGCGAGCGAAAGCTCGCCGGAGAGGGTTTCGCTTGTGTTGTTGCTGACGGTTGTTACGATTTTATTGCCGGTTATTTCGATTTCAATCTCCGGGTTAAAGCAACCGACTTCAAAAACATCTTCAAACAGTTGCCCGTCATCTTCATAATTCAAGCGTATCATTCCCTTTGCTTCAGCGGAGCGTTTTGCTATTTTTACCGGATAGATGGCATACCCGCCGGCCTCTACCGTATAGCTGAATTTTTTCGAATCAGCCTGCCAACCCTTTGGCAAGGTTAAATTCAAAACCCCTTTAGCGGGCATATCCGGGCGGTTGTTTACAACACTCACTTCAACTTCAAAGCTAAGCTCATCAATATATTTTACTTTTTTGCCGATTACCGCCGCAACCGAAAGGTAACCCATCGGCATCGTACCCAAATCGTGCTCCCAACTGCGGACATAGGTTGGCTCAACATCCTCATGGATTGCGCCAAGCACCGCCGAACCGATTTTTTCATCGGGAACGGCCGGCATCAAGGTAAAAGTTTCAATGGAATGCGGGGTGACGGATGTTTTAAGCGAGTTTTTTGCGAAGCTGATTGCCTCGCCTTCCTCGTCAAGCAGATTGACGCTCCGGGCGCCGGCTATTTCAAATCCAAAGTCAAATTTCGTTCCCGCGTCTTCTCCGTTTGGTTCAAATCCTCTTAATGTAAGCCCCCGGCTGAAGACATCGCCATATTTCCCCTGCATAGTTGCAAGCGGATAACCCGCCAATTTAAAGGCTGTTACGATAAAACCGCTTCCGGATTTTAGAAAGCTCTTACTTTCGGGCAAGGGCTGATTTGCTGACGGAATCTCGTCTGTAAAGCTGATAAGCTTGTCATTGAACTCTAAAGCCTTGCGGTAAATTCCTGCTTCTCTGTAGCTGCCATCATGCGGACAAAGCGCGTAGGTGAAAATGTGAGTTTTCTGCTCAGGAATCAGTTCGCCGTGCCCCGTGGTTTTGCCGATATTACCGTAAAACTCCGCGGTGTGGAAAAGCATCATGTTTAACAGTCCGCCGCGTTCAACGCTGCAGGCAAGATTGCCTGTGTTGATGATCGCTGTGCCATAGTCATCTGTTGTTTTCAAAGGCGAGGCAACAATGATATTTTTAAATTCCCCTATTCTGCCCGCGCTAAATTTGCCGGTAAAGTCTTCAATAAATGCATTCAAGGCAGTAATATTTTTAGCTTTAATCAGGAATGTGTCAATCGGTTTGTTCAGCACATTGTCGCTGTCAATGATATAAAGCACGGCAACACCGTTGGCAGCCAGCTTTTCACCGAAACTTTTTGCTTGAACAGGTTTACAGGTGTTCAGCAGTTTCTTTTCGTATTCGTTTTTAACACCTGTTATGCTGAGAACAAAACGGGTATCAGTGTTCATCAGATCTTCGTTGAAATGAATCAGTTGCGTGGAATGCGCCTTGCGTGTTTTATCCGGGTAACAGGTGACCGGAATCGCCTTTTTGGTGAGCGCTTTTAAAAGCTTGTCGCCTGTATTTTTCAACGCATCATTTTCACTTCTGATAATCTCGCTCATGCCGATATTGACACTGCCCTTGCCGTTAAGTAAAAGCGTAACGGTCGGTCCGTAATCAAGCCATTGATTGGCGGCGTAAACCTGGCAGCGCGAGAACATAGCATATTGATGGGTTTGGAAGTCAAGCTTCTTATCGCTCTCGCAGCGCACTGCGGGAGCAAAACGATCGTCAAAGACCGGATGTACGCCTTTGATATCTAATGGGAAGGTCACGGTGAAAAGGTCGTCATTATCCTGATAATCCTCTACAACTGTTTTCAGATCAATGCGTTTTACGCCGTTAAACAGTGTAATTTCCTGCTTGATGGTGGCGATTGTGCCCATTTTTACTTTGATGACCAGTTTTGTAAAGTTTTCTCCCTTTACGCCTGTTACGGTTGCGGGATAATCGGAGGAGAACACTTTTTGTCCGTTTGTGTAGAATTCGTGCTGGGTTTCCATCCTGTCGTGTATCTCTTTGAGGATAACCACCCTGTTCGCCGGGCTGTCTTCACCTTTTTTGAGCACTTCCCTCTTTGCCTTTTTATCAAAGATGGATATGATACCGCCGCCGAGTGCCGGGTCAACCTTAATCCGGTAAAAATTGTTTTCAATAACACAATCGTCAACACTACTTGTTTCGGTTTTTGCCGGAGCATCTTTCAGGTAATAAACTCCGTAACCCATGGCCGGAACCTTCGGAATAAATAAAACCCTTGTTAGCCCGTTCGGAAGCTTTTTACCGTCGCTGTTCTGCAGCGGGTACTCTCTGCCGCCCGAATCAACCAAAACGTAATTTTCAGCGCCCTTTGTCAGCGGGAGACTGACCTCACAGGGCTCCGTCCTCTCCCAGGTATGCGGGTTGAAAACAAATACCGGGTATTCCTCTCTGCCGAGCTTGACGCCCGAGGCGATAAACGCAATCGCACGGTCCACAATATCCGCCGCGATTTCAACCGCTTCGCGGTATTCAATCATCAAATCCACAAAGGATATTTCATTGTTTGTGCCGGTGATGGAATCGTGGTGCTGGCCGCACAGCAGCTGCCGCCAGGCTTTATCCAGCGCTTTTTCGGGATATTCAGCGCCGTAAAGACAGGCGATTGAAGAAAGCTTTTCCGCGGTAATCAGCAGATTTTCGCCTAAACGGTTCGCCTGCTTGAAATCCATACGAGTCAGCGATACGCCTGCGTGGTAAAGAGAAATATCCCTTGAATTCCGCTCTATTAAAGGTCTTCCCGTTTTTACTTCATTTTTATTATCGTCCTCAATAACACCTTTATGGAAATCGGACATCACAGAAAATTCGGCGTGTGTCAGGGTATCCTTCATCCACTCGCTCTTGCCGTCGCGCGGGTATGCGGTAATCTTCTGCTCAATATCCGAACTTTGGTGGCTGTGCTTAATTCCGAGGCGCAGCGCGTCGGTGCGGGAGGCATGACCTCTGGAATGAATCAGCTCGGTGCCGTCCGGCGAAACATGGCGGAACAGGCAGTCCAACCCCAAAATCGACTTTCCCCAGTAAACCCCGATACAGCCGCCCTTTTTGCATATCTGCGATAACTGATTCGGGTGCCCGAAAACATCACCGGGGCTGTAAATCGGTGTAATCGCGCCTAAAACATCCCGATGATAAAGCTGGCCGTAAACAAGGTTCCTGACCAGGCCTTCCGGTGAAGATGTCATTTCATTCGGCTGGTTATAAAAACAGTCCGCTTCGGCACGGCCCGATTGAAACATTTGCTTAATAGTTTCTCTCTGCTCGGGGTAAATTGAAAAATACGGATGAACATAATCGACCTCGGAAATAATAGCTTTAAAGCCGGGGTTTCCTTTCAGTTCGTCAATCATATTTTTAACGATATGAATCGCACCGAGCGCGTAGATTCTCTGCTCCTGGTGGTAAGTTGTGTCAAAATGGAAGTCCGAAAAAATATGCTCCGTACCGTCAAAGCCGTCATAAACAATTGTCTTGGTCTTAAACGAACCTTTAACCTTTGATTTGCCCTTTTCGGCAACAGTGATTTCCGCTTTAACAACCCGCTCCTCGGCAGCGCTCGGCAGGGAAAGGCGAATATAATTGCATTCTCTGTTTTGCATAGCTGAAATTTCAAAACTTTCCGCAAAGCTTTCGCACTTCAGATCAACATTGCCCTGCGATGTATTGCCAAAAGCGCCGACAAAGGCCGGGAAGACCTGGCGGGGTTCCTCCTTGCTGCCCAGGAAAACACCTGTGCTCATCGGATATGCTATCCCCAAATTACCCGATTTTGCGACAAGAGGGAAAATCGAGCAGTTGGACATGGAAAGATCTATGGTGTCGCAGATATAACCGGTGCGGATTTTGAACATCAGCAGATTTTTGCCTTTATGGAAGGTAACCGCTACTTGATGGCCGTAATCGATGATGCCCTTGACTCTGCCATAGGGTTTATTGTCAATCAGTTCACCGTTGAGGTACATCAGGCTGCCCGAGGTTTCATAGGAGATAATGGCATCATACGCTTTGGTGCAGTCAATATAGGTCGCGGCATAATAGACACAGTTTCGCTGTTCGGTGGCAAAAAGCGCTGTATCGCAGGCGCTGTAGTCCCCCGCGTCAAAGCGAAGGCAATCCCATTTGTTGACCCCCTGAGCCCACGCAAGCTGTTCAGGGCCAAAATAGATATTTTTGCATTTAAGACCGAGGTAGGGTACCGCGTTCGCTTCACCGCCGGATGTTTCAAGATAGTCGCAGTCCAAAACCTTATGACGTTCATAAAGGTATTCGGTTTCGAGCGCTCCGCCTGTTTCAAGCACAAACGGTCCCAATACCATAAAATTATTCAGGCGCCGTTGAGGATTTGCATTTTCGTCTGTTTGCAGAAAATTTTCAAATGGAACCGATGCGGTTTTACCTTTTATTCCGGCTTTAATCATGTCGTTTGTGATCATATTATCGTCATTCCCTTTCTTATCCGAACGGCCAGCGGCAGTGGGTTGGCGGTTAAAAGTTTACAAAACATTTTGCAATAAAACACAACTCTTCGCAACCGGTTCTGCTACTGATAAATATATCATATGTAAGCATTTGGCACAACTAAATATTGAATACTTTTCATTCATTTGTATAATTTTGTATAAACGATAAGTTTCATATTAAAAGTAGCTATATTTACATATTTTCATTTTTGGAGTATACTATTAGTTATAAGCTCGGAGGTTTGATACTAATCCCAATTATAAAACCTCTATAAAATCAAGCAAAAACCATTGATTAGTGGGTTTCTGTGCCAAATTTTTAGCTATGTTTAAAGAGGGATTAGTATTAGATGGACAGATATTTCAGGAATATCGGTGCGATCAGTACCGGGGAACAGCAAAAACTCAAACATTGTTCGGTTTGTATTGCCGGTTTAGGCGGCTTAGGCGGCTATGTGCTTGAGTTGCTGGCAAGGCTTGGCATCGGCTCAATTACCGGTATTGACTCGGATTGCTTTGAGATGACCAACCTTAACCGTCAGCTTTTATCAAACCTGACCAATATCGGAACCGAAAAGGCTTCCGCCGCAGCGGAAAGGGTCCGGTTGATTAACAACGAAACAAAGTTTACTGCATACTCTGACAAGATAGATGCCGGCAATGCCCCGAAATTGCTTCAAGGGCATGATATTGTCATTGACGCGCTTGACAGCGTTCGGGACAGGCTGATGATATCGTCCTGCTGCTCCGGCTTAAAAATACCTTTGATACACGGGGCGGTCAACGCCTGGTCAGGGCAGGCTGCAGTGATTTACCCGGGCGATGATTTGCTGGAAAAATTATACTCCATTGATTTTATTCAGAAGCTTCCCCCTTCCGTGCTCGCATTCACACCATCCGCAATCGCTTCTTTTCAGGTTTCATTAGCCTTGCGTGTGTTGCTTGAAAAAGAAAAGCCCGAACCGAACACGCTCTACCTTTTGGACCTTTTATCCTGCGCAGTTACGGAACTAAAATTGTAGCGCTTAATGTGACTTAGTCACTGAACGATATTCATATCCGGGCTATAATAAACACATAACAAGTGCAAATAAATTTAGGAGGCAAATAAAATGTCAGTTATAAACATCACTAACAGCAACTTCGAGGCAGAAGTTATCAAATCCGACAAACCCGTATTGGTGGATTTTTGGGCACCTTGGTGCGGTCCTTGCAGAATGGTGGGTCCGATTGTTGAGGAAATAGCAAATGAACTTGCGGGAACCGTAAAGGTTGGCAAAATCAATGTGGATGAACAACAGGATCTGGCACTTAAATTCGGCGTTATGTCCATACCCACGCTGATTGTTTTCAAAGATGGCAAAGCCGTTAAAACATCCCTCGGCGCAAAGCCAAAGCAAGCCATTCTGGATATGCTTAAATAATTCATCCTATTATTCACACAGGCACATAGTATTGTAAAAATGTAATTTCGGTGTATAATGTAAATACTAAAGTTATCAAGCTCTGCAGTAAAATGCAGAGCTTGAATATTGCGGGGTAAAATATGGATCAAGAACTTTTGGTTTTTATGCAAGAGGTTGTTCCTTTTTGGAGCAGGCTGGATGATGCACAGCAGAAAATGCTTGTGGATTCCGCTGCGCTTAAAACATTCAAAAGCGGGGAAAGTATGCACAGCGGAAATGAAGATTGCTCCGGGCTGTTTATTATAAAAAGCGGCCGCATAAGAGTGTTCGTTTTTTCCGAATCCGGCAAGGAAGTAACTCTCTACCGGCTTTTTGAGAGAGATATCTGTATTTTTTCCGCTTCCTGCATCCTGAAAAATATTAATTTCGAAACTTTTATTGAGGCGGAAACTGTCACAACCGCACTGCTGATACCAAGCGGACTGTTTGAGCAGCTTTCGCAAACTTCTCTTGCCGTTGCCGATTATACTGCCCAACTGATGGCATCCCGATTTTCGGATGTTATGTGGGTAATGGAGCAGGTTTTATTCATGAGTTTTGATAAACGGTTAGCGGTGTTCTTACTGGATCAATCCAATATAGAGGGCACAGAAATGCTGCATATTACACATGAGGCAATAGCCAATCATTTAGGCTCCGCTCGTGAGGTGGTTACGCGGATGCTCAAATACTTCCGGGACGAAGGTATGGTAGAGCTCTTCCGCGGGGGCTTGCAGATTAAGGATATTAAAAAGCTTCAAAGCTTAGCCCAAAACTAAACATGAATTTGGAAGATGTTTTTATTGCAGGATAAGGCACCTTCCGTTTTCATTTTACCGAGTTCTCTGAGCATAGCGCTTCTGTCCATGCAGAGATATTCCGCAAGCTCTCTCCGGTTAAAAGAAATGTTGAATGAATAAGAACCGTTTTTATCAGCTTGCTCAAACAGAAACGCTTCCAGCCTGCCCCTGATTGTTTTGTGGCTGAGGTAGGACATTTGCTCATTGAGCATTGCGCTTTTCTTTGCGATATTTTTCATCAAATTTAAAATCAGTGTTTGGTGAAAAGAGCAGGCGGATTTGCAGGTGTTGAGAATATATTTCAACTCAAAAAGCACAACTTTTGTTTCCTCGAGTGCGCTGACCGAAACGGGCACAACCTCTATCGCCATGCCGGCATAGGTTTCGCCGAACATTTCCCCCGTTCCGAATTTTCTCAATATCAGCCTGTCACCCTGTATATTTTCTTTTATTACTTGCGCCTTTCCGTATATTATGATCCCGACAGCAGGCTTTGATTCACCTGCCAAAAATATAAATTCATCCTTTTGGTAGATTTTCGTTTTACTGTTCAAGCATTTGAGGATAGATTCAATCTCATCCCCGGTCATATTTTGAAACAACTCGGTGTTTTTCAGAACATTAATCATAAATTTCCTGCTTTCATAAAAAACTTCACAAATAGTTGCAACTGCAACACTTTTCGCAAGAAAAGTATATTACACTTAAGCCGCGATGTAAATACATTGCATGAATTTTATCAGAAAGCACTTAAGGAGTGGGAACAATGGTAAGAAAAATCATTAAAATCGACGAGGAGAAATGCAATGGCTGCGGGGCATGTGCAAGCGCCTGCCATGAAGATGCCATCGCGATGGTGGACGGCAAAGCAAAGCTGATAAAAGACGACTACTGTGACGGTTTGGGCAACTGCCTGCCCGCCTGCCCTACCGGAGCGATTACCTTTGAGAAAAGAGAAGCTGCCGCCTATGATGAAGATGCGGTTAAAGCAAAGCAACAGGCAATTCAACCGGTCAACTTGCCCTGCGGCTGCCCGGGCACCGCTTCCAAAACACTGGAAAGAAATACAGCCTGCAGCGCGCCTGCGGCTGAATTCTCCGCAGAAAGCCAATTGTTACAATGGCCTGTTCAAATTAAGCTGGTGCCTGTCAACGCGCCATATTTTGCAAATGCGAACCTTCTTGTCGCGGCTGACTGCACAGCGTTCGCTTACGGTGATTTTCATAACCGCTTTATAAAAAACCACATCACACTTATCGGCTGCCCGAAGTTGGACGAGGGTGATTATACCGAAAAGCTGACGGCAATCTTGAAAAATAACGCAATCAAAAGCGTTACGGTTGTCCGCATGGAGGTCCCCTGCTGCTGCGGAATTGAAAACGCGGTTATCCATGCCCTGCGCAGTTCAGGTAAGATGATCCCCTGGCAGTCGGTAACCATCTCAACAGACGGTCACATTTTAGACGAATAGGAGGAACTTGTTATGTCGGATATTTATATCAAAAACATCGACTTTGCAACCGTATTGCCTTTTGCCCAGCAGGTAAGTTACCAGAAAGGGCAAATCGTCAGCAGAACGCTGGCACAGAACAAGGCGCTCAGTTTAACGCTTTTTGCGTTTGACAAAGGGGAAGAAATCAGCAGCCATGAATCAAGCGGCGACGCAATGGTAATGGCGCTCGACGGTACAGGCCAGGTAACGATTGACGGTGAAAATTTTACGTTGCATGCAGGCGAAACCATTATAATGCCATCCCAAAAGCCTCATGCCGTTTTTGCAACCGAGCAGTTTAAAATGTTCCTGATTGTGGTATTTCCGCAGTAACGGAAAACCAATTATATGAATTATGAATAAAAAGGAGAAAATTATTATGGGTGACATGTTTTGCTTCCAGTGTGAACAAACCGCAGGCGGCACGGGCTGCCAAGGCAAACAAGGTGTTTGCGGTAAAAAAGCGGATACGGCGGTGCTTTTGGATGAATTGACCGGCACGCTGATCTCCCTCGCGCAGGCGGTGAAGGACTCAGAGAATACCCCCGAAACAGATAAGATTATCATTGAAGGTCTGTTCACTGCAATTACAAATGTTTCTTTCGACAGTGATGTTGTGAAAGCCAAGGTTGAAAAAGCAAAAGAGGTTTTAGCCCTTTTCGCGCCAAAGTGCTGCTGCTGTGACTGCGGGTGCGGATCGGACAGCTACCTGATGAATGACCTTTGGACCGCCAATGAGGATATCCGGTCTTTGAAAACGCTGATTTTATTGGGGCTTCGCGGCATGGGTGCCTATGCCTACCATGCGCTTGTGCTCGGTTATACCGATATGGAAGTAAACGCGTTTTTCTACAAGGGTTTGAGAGCAATTGCCTCCGACCTTGGCGCCGATGAACTGCTGCCTCTGGTTTTGGAAACCGGCACGGTTAATATCAAATGCATGGAGATGCTGGACAAGGCCAACACCGAAACCTACGGCACTCCGGTCCCGACAACTGTACCTTTGATGATTGAAAAAGGTCCTTTTATTGTAGTAACCGGACATGACCTGCTGGATTTATATCTGCTGCTTGAGCAGACGAAGGATAAAGGGATTAACATTTATACCCACGGCGAAATGCTGCCCGCTCATGCGTATCCCAAACTCAAGGCATACAGCCACCTCAAGGGCAACTTCGGCACCGCGTGGCAGAACCAGCAAAAGGAATTCGACGCCATACCCGCGCCGGTTCTCTACACAACAAATTGCCTGATGCCGGTGCGGCCGGGCTACTATGACCGGATTTTTACAACAGAAGTCGTCAACTACCCCGAAATGATTCATATCGGCGAGGATAAGGATTTATCGCCCGTCATCGCAAAGGCGCTCGAACTCGGCGGCTATAAGGAAGATCGTGAAATGGAAGGCATCAACGGCGGTAAATTTGTCACCACCGGTTTCGGCCACGGTACGGTGCTTTCCGTCGCGGATAAGGTTATCGACGCGGTCAAAGCCGGTGCCATCAAACATTTCTTCCTGGTCGGCGGCTGCGACGGTGCGAAACCCGGGCGAAATTATTACACCGAGTTTGTCAAGCAAACCCCTTCGGATACTATTATTCTCACCCTTGCCTGCGGCAAATACCGTTTCAACGACCTTGATTTAGGCACCATCGGCGGCCTTCCCCGCATCATGGATATGGGGCAGTGCAACGACTCCTACAGCGCTATCCAGGTGGTGGTTGCGCTCGCCGGCGCTTTCGAATGCGGGGTAAACGATTTGCCGCTTTCCCTCATACTCTCATGGTATGAACAAAAGGCCGTCTGCGTTCTGCTCAGCCTTTTATCACTGGGGATTAAGAATATCCGTTTAGGGCCGACACTCCCCGCCTTTGTCTCGCCGAATGTGCTTCAAATCCTTGTCGACAACTTCCAGATAAAACCGATTACAACACCGGAAGAGGATTTGAAAGCCATTTTGGGTTAAATCTCATCACTTCTTACCCCGCCGATTATATTAATTTTCGGCGGGTATTTTGTTTAGAAAATATATGGATATTTTTATGCTTATGATGTATAATAAGTTAACTTTTAAATCGGAGGGATTATTATGCTGATTAACGAACCGGCGATACTGAAGGATGCTATCATCGCGGAAATGAAAGCTATGGAGTTTTATAAGCTTGCAGCGGAAAAAGCCGATGACCCGGAGGTTAAAAACGCTTTCTCTGATTTAGCGGCGGAAGAAGAACTGCATATGAATTGGCTCAAAGAGGTTTACATGAAAACTGTCAGCCCCGAAAAGAACCCCGGCGAGTTCGCCTTTGAAACCTTTTTAAAATCAAAAAGCATGAAATACCCTGTTATACTTAAGTTTTCGGAAAAGGTTTTAGCTTCTGCCACCATATCGGTAGCCGTTTATGGCATCGCGATTAATATGGAGAAAAACGCGGTTGATTTCTACCAAAAAGCCGCCGCAGAAACAACCGAACCAAAACTTCAGCTCCTGTTTGACGCTCTTGCCGAATGGGAAACAGGGCACGTTGAGCAATTCAGCACCGGTTATGAGGCCCTGATGAACAAATGGTGGGACAGCCAGGGCTTTACGCCTTATTGACGGTTGCATATTTTAAATTGAAAGTATCTTTGCATACTTTGAATAAATTTATTAACGGAAAAGGAGAGAGTGTTATGTTATGGAAATGTACTGTTTGCGGTATGCTGCATGAGGGGGATGCTCCTCCTGCCTTCTGCCCGAAGTGCGGCGCGCCGGCCGAAAAGTTTATCGCTCTGACCGAAGAAGAAGCGCAGAAGGTTTACACATCCGAACGCACAAATGAAATCCACATGGAAATCGCCACCCTTGCGGCGCAAATCGTCAAACTCGCGGATGAAGGCATCGAAATCAACCTCGACCCGCCTTGTGTTTCGCTGCTCAAGCAGGCGAAGGACGAAGCATGGATAATCAAACTCAGGAGCAAGGCGGAAATCGCCGGGCATGTTGCCAGGGGAAAATGGTAAGCTTAGATACCAGACGCTAGATATTAGATGTTAGACAGAGAACGAGAGCACCCGGTGGCAACTTGTATTGTCACCGGGTGCTTTTTGCTTAAAAAACACTAAATATATTTTCTTTTTTGTGTTTCGAATATCCGTGCTATCCCATTATTTCATCGATATACTGATATACCTCATCCAAATCAATTACAATCCTGTTTTCACCGTTCCTCTGCACGACCTCCGCTTTGCCGTCGGAAAAACTTCTTTTGCTGACAATAATCCGGACAGGTGCGCCTATTAAATCCGCATCGGCGAACTGCACGCCGGGCGCAGCATGGCGGTCATCCATAATTACTTCATATTTTGCGCTGAGTTTTTCATATATTTCCGCTGCTGCCTGCGGTATCCCATCAACCGTATGATTCAGCACACAGATGTGGATCTGCCAGGGTGCTATGTCTTTGGGCCAAACCGGCCCGTATTGGTCATGGTTGTTCTCCATAACACAGGCAAGCAGCCTTCCGACACCGATACCGTAACAACCCATCACCGGCGTTTGTTCTTCCCCGTTTTCATCGGTATAAGTCATGTTCATACTTTCGGTATATTTGGTGCCGAGTTGGAATATATTCCCCGCCTCAATACCTCTGCGGATTTGAAGCGGTTCTCCGCATTGCGAGCAAAAGCCGCCTTCACTGACTTTTGCCGCATCGACAAATTCGAATATATGCAAGTCCCTGGCAACACCAATACCTTTGATGTGGCAGTCCGGTTTATTTGCCCCGCACACCAGGTTGGTCTCCCCCTCCAGTGAACTGTCGAAGAGCACCTGAGCACCTTTTACATCAAGCTTGTATGCCCCAACAAAACCTAAGCAAATGTCCGTGTTTTCATACTCCGTGAAAGGAAAAACTTCTGTTTGCAGAATCTTCGCCAGCTTGCATTCGTTAACCTGAAGATCCCCGCGGATAAACACAATAACGGGTTTTTGATTGTCTGCTCTTGTAAATACAGTTGCCTTCATTATTTGAGACTCTTTAATATTCAGAAACTTCGCGAGCGATTCGATATCTTTGATATCCGGTGTGTAAACCTCTTCGCGTTCCTGTTCATTCCGGATTTCTTTTTGAATTCCGGCAACGGCAACCTCCATATTGGACCGATAACCGCAATTTTCACAGAGAACAAGCGTATCTTCCCCGCCATCTGAAAGAAACATAAATTCGTGTGCTGTCTTACCGCCCATCATACCGGTGTCGGATTTGACGGCTATGACATTTTGCAGCCCCACCCGTTCGAATATACGGTGATATGCTTCAAAAACTTTTTCGTAATACGCTTCCAGGTCCGCCTGCGATGTGTGAAAGGAATACGCGTCCTTCATCGTGAATTCACGGACTCTTATAAGTCCTCCCCTTGCCCGGGGTTCATCACGGAACTTGGTTTGAATCTGGTAGATCATAAACGGGTATTTCAGATAGGAGTTTGCCTCGTTTCGGGCAAGATGAACTGCCGCTTCTTCGTGAGTCATGCCGAGGAGCATATCCCGGCCGGTGCGGTCTTTAAACCGCAAAAGCTCGCTGCCGACGCTTTCGAAACGCCCGGATTCCTGCCACAGCGAAGCCGGCAGCACCACGGGAAGCAGCACCTCCTGCCCACCGACAGCATCCATTTCTTCACGGATGATCTTTTCTATTTTCTGTGTTACCCTTATTGCGGGAGTAAGAAGCGTGAATATGCCGTTCGACACCTGACGGATATACCCCCCGCGCAGCAGGAATATATGGCTTTCCAAAAACGCGTCAGCGGGTTTTTCTTTGAATCTTTCTCCTAACAACTTGCTTAATAACATTATAATTATCCTTTCTTAACAAAAATAAAAATCACCACACAGTTACCTGTATAGTGATCCATTCAACTTACTACACAGGTACAAGACAATCGCACTTGTACCTGTAATAGATACAAATGCTTATCTCGGGAGAGGGCAGTAATTAAATTTTCTGATTATTCTTATTACCACAAGACACCGCCATATTTATTTTTAATATAAAATATCATTTATCTTCGTTCATGTCAAGCATATTGATTCAAGGCATCGAATTATGCGATCACAGGGACTGCGCCGACGCATCCGAAATAGGTAACCGTTTCATTGGGCAATGTTAAAATATTTTCAACAGCGTATTGATTGAACAGCTCTTCCATTGCAGTGATATAGCTTTTGTATTCACTGTCCGTTTCTTTCAAAGAGTAGGATGCCGATAAACATCTCTCAATGAATTTCGCTTTATCAAACAACAAATTGTTTTCAAAGCGTTTTGTTTCAAAACAATTGTCAAAAAATCGGCTGATGTCCGCTTCAATGTGTTCCAGCCCCCCGCTGAATCCATTGAAGTTCGGGCAGTATTTTTTGCATATAACAGCATTCTGTTTGACGAGTTCGCTTGTGCTGACGCGGGAATTCCACACCAAGATAACTTTCCCGCCGGGTTTTAAAATTCTCTTGCATTCCGCCTTAAAGCTTTCACCATCAAACCAGTGAAAAGCCTGCGCAACGGTTACGAAATCAACGCTGTCTGCGGCAAGGGTTGTGTTTTCGGCTGTTCCGTCAATCGAATGGAAGTTTTTGAAAACGGATAGATTATTTTCCGCCGTTGGTCGCATGTCCGTATTCGGCTCAACAGAATAAACAGCACTTCCCTTTTCAAGCAATGCTTTCGAAAATATACCTGTACCGGAACCGATATCCGCAACAACAGAATCAGCATTCATCCCGGCATCGCTGTAAAGCCAGTCAATAAATGCCGGCGCATAATCCGGCCTTGCCTTTTCATAAACAGCTGCTTTCCCTGTGAATTTCATTGTATTATCCAAAACAAATAACCTCTTGCATAATTATTAAAGCCATGCTCGCGGTTTTGATTCCTTAAGACATGGCTTTGAGTCAGTAGTATTATTTATCCGTTGGCTGCAACAAGCTTTTCTAAGCATTTATAGCTTATCTCTGTCGATTTAAGCGGGTCGTCATCAAAGTTGTTGTCCTGCTCATAAACGATATATGGTATATCAAGTTCCATGCAGGCTTTAAAGCAGGCGTCAAGGTCCACTTCGCCCACGCCGAGTTCGGTAATCATCGGGCAGTTGCCCGTTATTTCGCCGTCCTTGAAATGTGCTACTTTTACTCTGCCTTTCATGCGTTTGAGGTATTCCGCCGGATTGACACCGCCCACCTGCATCCAGTAAACATCGGGGATGAAGAAAAAGCATTCCGGGTCGCCTTCCTCAATCATCAAATCCATAAAGGTTTTTTCGCCGTCTATCGGCTGCAGTTCAAAAGCGTGGTTATGATAGGCGAATTTAACCCCTTTCGCCTTCATTTTGCGGCCTATTTCATTCGCTTCTTTGATGAAAGCATGCACGCCGGCGGCCGATTCCCTTGCTTCTTTCGGCATCCCGCCGATACCCAGGCAGTCGCAGTGCATCATTTTGTGTTCCTCAATAAGGTTGTCCAAATCGTTTTGCATGCGGTCAAACCCTTTATGGGTAACGCAAACATCCATGCCGTATTTGTCGACAAGGAAAGCAACCTTTTCGGGTTCGATAGGTCCTATCCCCGAAATCTGGATAACATTGGTTCCCAGGCTTTTAACGAACTCAAAGGTTTTTTCCGTATCCTCGTAAGTTTTGATGTAGTCGCGCAGGGTGTAAAGCTGAATTCCGATTTTTGGCATTAACATTTTGTTCGACATCCTTTCTTGTTAGGCATTTAGCCAAATAATTGTTTGTTGGTCACCGTTATCCCGCCAATTCCGTACTCACTGTCAACATGATGGGCGCCTATAAAGAGTTCTCTAAACTTTCAGGCCATTTAAATACTTCCTGTTTTACAGGTTTTGGGCTCATAAACAGTTCAAGTATGCCGCCCTGAATCAAGTCCATATGAGTGATAACCATAACATCGAGTTTCTTCCCGTTCAGCAGCGCTTTTTCAACATAAATATTATCCGGGCCGCTGTTGTGCGTCTTCACTGTAAAGTCGTTTTTAAGGTGTATCACTACCTCGTCTGCTTTTGGGCTGCCAATAAAAAACAGATCCGTTCCCGCCATCGGAAAAAGACCGATTGCGTTGAAAACATACCAGGATGTCAGCGCGCCGGAATCGTCATTGCCGGGTAAACCGCTTTCTCCCAAATCGTAACGGCAATTCATCGCGCTTGAGACAACTTCGCAAAGTTTATCGTGCCGGCCGGCAAAAATATAATTGAACGGTGTTTCCATGTCCGGCTCATTGTTGAGGCCTTCGAACGAAAACCGGTTTTCGGCGTACTTCCCGAGAATGTGATCATGCGTCGGCCTGCGGTACTGCTTAACGGGCGGCCGGGTATAGCCGAAAAAGCGGTCGAGATATTCGAGAAAACGGTTTTCGCCGCACATTTCAATACGCTGTTTAATATAGGGAGAGAGCCTGAATGAATAATT
The DNA here is from genome assembly GCA_964627535.1 of uncultured Eubacteriales bacterium. Classification (GTDB taxonomy): domain Bacteria; phylum Bacillota; class Clostridia; order Oscillospirales; family Acutalibacteraceae; genus UBA1447. Next base: position 11,382 of record CAZVJW010000040.1, on the reverse strand, counting down.
CGCGAAGATTCCCTCATAATAATCCACATCTTTGCCTTGTTTGAGCAAACCCGATTCTTCGTCGAAAGCCGTTTTCCAGGAAGCAACCCTTCCGGCATATTTTTCGTATATTGCCTGCTCACCGAGCTCTTTGGCAAGTTTCGCGGTGAAATAAGCGGCATCCGCCAGGTCAAGTGTATGCGTGTTCCTGGACCTTGTGAAATCGGTGCGCTCAAGGTCCGAAACCATAAGCGCCAGTGCTCGTTTATAGTCGATTCCGCCGATGCCGTAGGCGCGGGCCGTCATAATCAGGTTATGCGTCAAGCTTCTCGCCTGCATATAGCAGCGGTCAAACTTTCTTTCCAGCAGCACGCATACCGGAAAGTGCCCTTGCTCGGATTCCGCGATGCCGAGGAGGCCGTTTATCAGCGCGGCGTATTTTTCCGGATGCAGGAGCGCCATGAGGGGCAGCGCCGTTTTGTACATGTCCCAAAAAGTCGCGATATCCGCGTAAAGCGGACCGGTTCCGGTTATCAGATTTTCGTGCGATAAGTCAACAGGCTTTTTCTGAGCGTTATACAAGCAGGTGTAAAAAAGCCTTTGAGTCCTCTCGTCAGCCTTTATATCTATTTTTGAAAGCGATGTCTCCCATGCTTTTGCCGCTCTTTTGTGAACTTCGCTGAAATCCGCTTTTTCTGCACAGTAAGAGGCAGCTTTATCCGCCGCCGTATGTGAAAACGAAATTTTAAAAGAAGCTTCTGTGCCGCCTTCTTTCAGGCGGCCGGATATGTATTCAATTCCGTCTTTTTCAATTTTCGACACCATGCCGAAACCGTCAAACTCCGCGCAGGCATAAAGCTCGTGAAACTCGAAAACAGCGGCGGAAAAAGCGTTCAACCCCGATACGGAAACCTCGGTTTTTTTCGCTCTGGCTTGTTTCGGTTTTGCAAGGTCTAGTCCGCCGTATCCCGGGTCAAGCAAAATTTCGTTCTCCCCCGGTGTGTTAAAGCGGATTTTATAGAATGCCGTGTCCCGCGACAGGGTCACTTCAGCTGAATAGTTTTCGGCTGTAACGAAATAGTACCCCGGCGATGCCTTTTCACGGAGTATTTTTTCATACGCGGGCGCTTTTCCCCCTTTCACAGGGCTTACAAGAAAGAAATTGTAAAACTCCTCGATATACCCCGTGCCGGAAACCGAGTAATGCGTAAAACCTTTGATGCGTTTGTGTTTTGTTTCAACTCTCGGAACAGAGCTTGAACTCGGCCTGTAAATACTGTAACCGGCCGGGTAACAGCCGCTGTAAGGTACAACGGTTAAAGCGTTGTAAGGCAAACAGGCGGCAGGGCTGAGGTTGCCTATCTGAGGTTTGAGATAAAACCACCTATCCGAAAGAAAGTCATTGTTCTTAAACCGGAATATTTTGCTGCCGAAAAACGGATCAACCTGATTTAATCTGCTGTTCATAGAAAGCCCCCATAATATTCAAATTAAACTTTGCTAACAAACCCCGAAAAAGCTTTTCAACACATTAACAAAATGAGTGAAAAATGTTTCGAACCCCAGAAAGAAGTTATAGTTTTCGTGCCAGGGAATATTAGAATAAACCGGCATCACCGGCATCTCCGTGCTGACAATATCTTGATAATATATAGATTCGGTTTTGAAATTCTTCAAATCATCTTCATGAAAAGTGAACGAGCGCACACCGCGCTTCGTGCCTTCTCCGTAAACATGGAATCCGGCTCCTCTGCAATAGCCCATCACGATACCGTCATCCGTTTTGCCGATATAATCGTTGTTATGGTCATGCCCGAAAAACGCGGCGATGATGTCCCCTTTTTCAACCCATGCATCATAGAACCCGACATTTTTTACGGATATACTCGGGTTTTCGCCGAAAGAACCGGAAATATATTTATCGCTGTCCGGCAAAAAGAACTTACCCGCCTCGCAGCCCTTGCCGGGCATCGCGCCGGGGGTGCCTGCCGGCACTTCGGTCATCAGTTCGGTGTAAAGCTCCGGCACGGGGATGTGTTGGAACAGCAGCGAGGGCATTACAACCCCGCCGTTCAGTGCTTTGAGTTCATCGCTCTTCGCTTTATACCAGTCAATCTGGTCCTGAGCGACAAGGTCCTGATCTTTGCCGATGAGTTTATAGCCGCCCGAATCAATCATAAATATGTTTAAGATATCTTTCGTACCCGCGCTGTTTTTCACAAGCAGGTTGTAAGTGCTGCAGCCCGTCAGCTTCCCGTCGTCAACGGCAAGGCAGGTGGGGTAAGCCATATACATCTCAAGCTGGTCCTTGAGGGTTACAAGCCCTTTTATGCTTTCGCGGTCATGATTGCCCGGCACAACCGCAAACGGTATTCCTCTGGCGTCGACAGGGCCGACAATCGCATCTATCGCAGCTCTCATTTTTGTTTTAGTCATTGTCAGCCAATAACCGGCGACATTGTCACCGGTAAAAACAACCAAATCCGGCTTAACTTCGTCAAGTGCCGCTTCAATCAGCTTTGCGGTGCCGATATGCAGCTGGTCCGTATCCTGCGTATCGGAGATTTGCAGGATTTTAAAGGTTCCGTCCGCTTTGAATTTGAGGGCAGAGCGAGCGGTCTGTGCGGCAAGCACAGTGACAGCCGGCATAAATACCGATAATAGCATCATCAGCGAACATACAGCCGCAATGGACTTTGTTATACTTTTTTTCAAAGTTAACACTCCCTGTCAATTATCATCCGGGTGTTTCCCGGAAAAATCAACTCAACACGATTATTAAAAACACTGCAGTTTATATTTTACAAAAGTATAGCATATGCTGTCATTATTTGCATTAAAACCGTAAATAAAATTCCGGCAAATTTTAATTTTTTGCTGTTCATACTAATTACTCATAAAAACCTAACTAAAAAATCCGCATAAAACCCCATAAATAAAAGTTTTTGCTTGGTTTTTTAGAGGTTTTTTAATCGTGAATTAGTATCAGCCCCTGTGACAAAGCAAATCGCAAATAAAAAATTCAAAAATGTGTTGACAAGCTGCTGCATGCATGCTAATATATGAAAACAATATCGTATAACTTTTCTTTTTCGCATATTATCTCCTGCAAAACCCGCTGTATAAAATATACAGCGCATATCGGAAAAAGGAGAAAATCCCATGACAAGCGTTTTTGGTTTTTTGGTACTCATAATTATCGTCAGCATTATCGTCATTATCGTCGATGGTGCCTCTCGAGTTTTACCGAAAAACAGCTTGTGACAAAAACGCGAACTTAGCGTAAGTCAACAAAGAGCCTGTGGTAAAACTCACCACAGGCTCTTACTGATTATTTCAGGAATATTTTAAGAGAACTGGAGGAAAACGAACATGAAACTGACAGGTGCGCAAATCGTTATGGAAATATTATGCGAACAGGGTGTTGATACTGTCTTCGGTTATCCGGGCGGTACTGTTCTGACCATCTATGACGAGCTGTACAAGGCCTCCGACAGAATCAAACATTACATCACCTGCCATGAGCAGGGTGCTGCTCACGCAGCCGACGGTTATGCCCGCTCGACCGGAAAAACAGGCGTTGTATTTGCTACCTCGGGCCCCGGTGCCACCAACCTTGTCACAGGATTGGCAACGGCTTATCTCGATTCAACGCCGATTGTTGCCATAACAGGCAATGTAGCGTGCCCGCTCATCGGCCGGGACAGCTTCCAAGAGGTCGATATTTGCGGCGTCACCATGCCCGTTACGAAGCACAATTATATTGTTAAAGATATTCAAAGGCTTGCGAAGGTTCTCAGAGAGGCTTTCCAAATTGCCGAGAGCGGCAGACCCGGGCCGGTGCTTGTTGATATTCCGAAAGATGTTCAGGCGGCGCTTTGCGAATTTGAGCCAAAATCAGCGCCTGTGTCAAAAGAAGTAAAGGTTATCGACAAAAGCACGCTTGAGAGAGCTGTCAAGCTTATCAAGGAAGCGAAAAGGCCATTTATTTATTTCGGCGGCGGCGTAGTCATTTCGGACTCTTCGCAGGAGCTCATCAGTTTTGCCGAAAAACTCGGCGCGCCGATGGGGTCAAGCATGATGGGTCTTTCCGCAGTACCGAACAGCCATCCGCTTTTCCTCGGGATGACAGGGATGCACGGGCGTTTCGCCGCTTCAAAGGTGCTGTCAATATCCGATTTGATTATTGCCGTAGGTACCCGTTTTTCAGACAGGGCAACAGGCAACAAATCGGAGTTTTCCAAAAACCGCAAAATTTTACACATTGATATTGACCCGGCAGAAATCGGCAAAAATATCCCCGCCTATGTTTCTCTTATAGGCGATGTCAAACAGGCGCTGAACCTTTTGCTTGCCTCGGACATTAAGCATACCGCAAAAAGCTGGCATGATGAAGTTGAACAGATTAAAAATATGCCGGACAGCCACCTTGGCATGGACATGAACAAGCTTAATCCGCAGGCTGTGATTGAGGCTGTCAGAGAGCGTACATCGGATAATACCGTGATTGCCACGGATGTCGGTCAGCACCAAATGTGGACGGCGCAGTACTACCGCTTCAGCAAACCGCGCACCTTTGTCACGTCGGGCGGTCTCGGGACCATGGGTTTCGGTATGGGTGCCGCAATCGGCGCATGCATAGGCACAGGCAGAAAGACTGTTTTGTTTACCAGCGACGGCAGTTTTCATATGAATATGAATGAAATGGCAACCGCCGTGACAAACAAGCTTCCCCTGGTCATTATTTTAATGAACAACAATGCACTCGGTATGGTGCGCCAGTGGCAGACCATGTTTTATGACGGCCGTTATTCCCAAACAACGCTTAACAGGCAAACGGATTATGTAAAGGTTGCGGAAGCTTTCGGCGTGAAGGGATTTCATATAACAGATAAGAAAGATATCGGCGCAGTGCTGGACAAAGCATTTGCTCAGAACGGGCCGGTTTTGGTGGAGGTAACGGTGGACAGCGATGAAAAAGTGCTGCCGATGATTCCGCCCGGCGGGACAATTGATGACATCATATTGAAAGGGTGATTAATATGGATCAAGAACACTTCTTGCTTTCTATGCTTGTGAACAACGAGGCCGGTGTCCTCACCCGCATTTCCGGGCTGTTTGCCCGCAGAGGGTTCAACATCGACAGCCTTTCTGTCGGCGAAACTGAGAACCCGACAGTATCCAGAATAACCATCGCAGCAACCGGAGACGATTATTTTAAAAACCAGGTTGTCGTTCAGCTTCAGAAACTGCATGATGTCAAGGTTGTCGAGCTGATGGATATGAGTAACACGGTTATGCGGGAACTTCTGCTGGTGAAATTCAAAGCCGATCAGGGCAACCACGGTAAGATCCTCGAGGCTGTTTCAATTTTCCGTGCGAAAGTGGTAGACCTTACATCGTTTTCTGTTTCGGTGGAAATTACCGGTGAAAAATCAAAACTGGACGCTTTTATAGACTACCTGAAGCCTTATGGAATAGCCGAGCTTTGCCGTACAGGTGTGACGGCAATTGGCAGAGGTAATTACATATTAAAACAAAATAATGAGGAGGAAAATTAAAATGGCAACAATGTATTATGACTGTGACTGCAACATTCAAGTTCTCAAAGGTAAAAAAATAGCGGTAATCGGGTACGGCAGCCAAGGTCACGCACACGCGCTCAACCTGAAAGAAAGCGGTATGGATGTTATTATCGGTTTATATGCAGGTGCTCCTTCGGCGCAGGCTGCCGCTGCGGCAGGTCTTACGGTTATGCTTACCGCCGATGCCGTAAAAGCAGCAGATATCATCATGATTTTGGTCAATGACGAAAAACAGGCTGCTCTTTACCGCAAAGATATCGAGGCAAATCTCAGCGCCGGCAAGACACTTGCTTTTGCCCATGGCTTCAACATTCATTACGGGCAGATAGTGCCTCCCAAAGATGTCAATGTTATTATGATTGCACCGAAAGGCCCCGGCCATACAGTGCGCAGCCAATATCAGGAAGGCAGAGGCGTACCGAACCTGATAGCCGTTTACCAGGATGCAACCGGCACGGCGAAGGATATCGCCCTTGCATATGCTTCGGGTATCGGCGGGGGCAGAGCGGGTATTTTAGAAACTACTTTCCGTGAAGAAACCGAGACAGACCTTTTCGGCGAGCAAGCCGTGCTTTGCGGCGGCGTTTCCGCTTTGATGAAGGCGGGATTCGATACGCTTGTGGAAGCCGGTTATCAGCCGGAAAATGCTTACTTTGAATGCGTTCATGAAATGAAGCTCATCATTGATCTTGTTGTTTCGGGCGGACTTTCGTTTATGCGTTATTCAATCAGCGACACAGCGGAATACGGCGATTATACAGTCGGCGACCGCATTATCACGGACGAAACCAAGAAAGAAATGAAAAAAGTTCTTACCGAAATTCAAAACGGTACCTTCGCGCGCAACTGGATTCTTGAAAACCAGGCCAACCGCCCGGGCTTTAACGCCATGAGAAGAGCCACCAAGAGCAGCCTTGTGGAAGAAACCGGCGCCGAGCTCCGTTCCAAGATGAGCTGGCAGAAGAAGGACTAGGTCGCCCGGGAAGCGATAGGGAAGTGCGGCTGCGCCGCGGGAAGCAATAGAGAAGAAGTAGGAGACGCGTTTTCAGTCCTGTTGATTCGGATCAGCTTCCTTGATGAACCGCGTAAAAGGCTCCTTTTCCAAAGGAGCTGTCACCCATTATACTAATCCCCAATAAAGGGATTAGTATTAGGTGACTGAGGTTACGTAATCACCCGACGGGCATATGCCCGCCACCCTCTTTGAAAAAGAGGGCTATAAGGAGGTCACCAAAAATGAAATCCGATACGATGAAATCGGGCAGCGAACATGCACCCCAGCGTTCCCTGCTGAAAGCCTGCGGACTGACTGACAGGCAAATTGCCAAACCGCTCGTCGGCATTGTCAACTCCTTTAACGAGGTTGTCCCGGGACATATCCAGCTGAATCAAATCGCCCGGGCGGTTAAAGACGGTGTCCTTTCCGCGGGCGGAACACCCATTGAGTTTAACACCATCGGCGTATGCGACGGGCTTGCCATGGGGCACGAGGGAATGAGATATTCGCTTTGCACACGCGAGCTTATTGCCGACAGCGTTGAGTGCATGGTAAAAGCGCATTGTTTTGATGCTCTCGTTTTTATCCCCAACTGCGATAAAATTGTGCCCGGCATGCTCATGGCGGCCGCAAGGCTCAATCTTCCGTCCGTATTCATTTCCGGCGGCCCGATGCTTTCATTAAACGACGGTACAAAGGATTTAGATTTAAACAGTGTCTTTGAAGCGGTCGGTGCTATTAAGGCAGGCAAAATCGATGAGTGCGAACTGTCGAGAATCGAAGATTCCGCCTGCCCCGGCTGCGGCTCCTGCTCCGGTATGTTTACAGCGAACTCCATGAACTGCTTGACAGAAGCGTTGGGGCTTGCCCTTCCGGGCAACGGCACCGTGCCGGCGGTTTACGCCAAGCGTATCCGCTTGGCAAAACAGGCGGGCGAACAGGTTATGGATTTATATAAAAAACAGCTGTGCGTCAAGGATATCCTGACGCCGCAAAGCGTTAAAAACGCGCTTGCCGTGGACATGGCGCTTGGATGCTCAACAAACTCCGCGCTGCATCTGGCGGCAATCGCGCATGAAGCGGGTATTGAGTTTTCGCTTAAAATGATCAACGAAATAAGCCAAATAACACCCAATCTTTGCCATTTGGCGCCCGCAGGCCACCATCATATGCAGGATTTGGACGCGGCCGGCGGTGTTGCCGCTGTGATGGCCGAACTCAACGGCATCGGGCTTATTGACGCTTCCCTCCCGACGGTTACGGGCAAAACGGTTGGTGAAAACCTTTCCGGCGTCAATGTTAAAAACCCGGATGTCATCCGCCCCGCAGCGCAGCCTTATTCGAAAACAGGCGGACTCGCCGTTGTTTTCGGCAACCTGGCTGCCAACGGCGGTGTTGTTAAACAAAGCGCGGTTTCGCCTTCTATGCTGAAACATACAGGTCCCGCAAAGGTGTTTAACTGCGAAGAAGACTCGGTTGCGGCTATTTATGAAGGCAAAATTGTTAAAGGCGATGTGGTTGTTATCCGCTATGAAGGTCCCGCCGGCGGGCCCGGCATGCGCGAAATGCTCTCCCCTACCTCAGCAATCGCCGGTATGGAGCTTGATGAGCATGTTGCTTTAATTACGGACGGCCGTTTTTCCGGCGCGACAAGAGGGGCGGCCATCGGCCATGTATCACCCGAAGCCGCAAGCGGCGGACTTATCGCGTTTGTTGAAGAAGGCGATTTGATAACAATCGATATTGTTGACCGTTCCATCAGCCTTGATGTTCCCGATGAGGAGATTGCAAAACGAAAAGCAGCGTTTATCCCTATTCAAAAACCGGCGCTTACCGGCTATTTAAAGCGTTATGCCGCGATGGTTTGCTCGGCGGACAGCGGAGCAGTTTTAAGAGACTAATTAAAATCGACACCTCCTGTCTAGATGTTAGACAATAGACAGTAGACGGTAGATGTTGATAGTCTTCCCAAGTAGGTTTAATAAGTAGTCTAATATCTAAAATCTGACATCTAATGTCTAGATTGGAGGCCATCCATGAAGATAGAAATCTTCGACAGCACCCTGCGCGACGGCGCGCAGAGCGAGGGAATATCCTTTTCGGTCAGCGATAAACTGAATATTGTGCAAACGCTTGATGACTTCGGCGTGGCTTACATCGAAGCGGGCAATCCCGGTTCGAACCCGAAAGACATTGAGTTTTTTGAAAAAGCGGCCGGTCTTCAGCTGAAGACAGCGAAGCTTTGCGCATTCGGCAGCACGCACAGGAAAAACACGGCAGTGGAGGACGACCCCAATGTGCTGTCCCTCCTGAACGCGGGTACGGAATCCGTCGCTATTTTCGGCAAATCCTGGGACCTTCATGTGCATAAAATACTGAATGTATCGCTGCAGGAAAACCTTTTGCTTGTCAGCGAAACAATCGCTTTTTTCAAAGCGCACGGCAAAGAAGTTATCTTTGACGCGGAGCACTATTTTGATGGAAGAAATGCCAACTCCGATTATGCCATGGCTGTTTTGAAAGCCGCCGCACTGGCCGGCGCCGATGTCCTTTGCCTTTGCGACACCAACGGCGGGGCTTCCCCCATCACCGTGCGGGACGGAACAAGGCAGGTTGTTAAAGAGTTCCCCGGCATGCGGATCGGTATCCATTGCCATAACGATATCGGCTGCGCCGTTGCGTCCTCCATCCTTGCCGTTGAGGCAGGAGCCGTGCATGTGCAGGGCACCTTTACCGGCATCGGCGAGCGCTGCGGAAACGCGGACCTCAGCATTGTCATCCCGAACCTGCAGATTAAGCACGGTTACGAATGCGTCGCGAACGACCTTTCCATGCTGACCGATACGGTTATCCGCATGACCGAGATTTCAAACCTTGTTGTGCCGAACAACAAGCCCTATACCGGGGCGAGCGCGTTCGCTCATAAAGGCGGCATGCATATTGACGGTGTGAGCAAACTTTCACAGTCGTTCGAGCATATTGATCCCGGCCTTGTGGGCAACAAACGCCGGTTTTTAATGAGCGAAGTTTCCGGAAGAACAACCGTTCTGGCAAAGCTCTCCAAACTGGCGCCGGAGCTTGACAAGGATTCGCCGGAAACGGCCGAAATTGTCAAAAAGCTGAAAGAGCTTGAACACGAGGGTTACCAGTTTGAATCCGCCGACGCGAGTTTTGAGCTGATGGTGCTTACGCTTTTAGGTCGTTTCAAACCGCATTTCAAGCTCTGTATGTACCGCACAAGCGGCGAATTCCCTTCGCCCAACGGAAACGAAAGCGCTTCCGCGATGCTCAGCATTGAGGTCAAGGAAAAAATGGAAACCTCCGCAGCCATGGGTAACGGCCCCGTTAACGCGCTTGACATCGCGCTGAGAAAGGCTTTAAATGTATTTTATCCGGAGCTTTCCAAAATACATTTGACGGACTACAAGGTGCGCGTTTTAACAGCCGAAGAGGCATCCGCCGCGAAGGTTAGGGTGCTTATCGAGAGCACCGACGGCGCTTCAACCTGGACCACCGTCGGCGTTTCAACCGATATTATTGCCGCAAGCTGGCAGGCGCTGGTTGATTCCCTCGAATATATTTTGAACAAGAAAGAGGAGAAAACCTCATGAGTATGACCGCTTCACAAAAGATTTTAGCCGCCCATTGCGGCAAAGAAAGCGTCGCCGCGGGCGACATGATTATGGCTGATTTGGATTTGGTTTTGGCCAATGATATCACTGCGCCTGTTGCCATCAACGAATACCGCAAAGCAGGCTGCAGCGGTATATTTGACTGCGGGCGGGTGGCGCTGGTAATGGACCACTTCACACCCAACAAGGATATCAAGGCAGCCGAACAATGCAAAATGGTGCGCGAATTCGCGAGCGAAAAATCGATTGAAAACTTTTTCGACACCGGCGAAGTCGGCGTTGAGCATGCGCTTCTTCCGGAAAGAGGCATGGTGACCGGCGGTGATTTGATTATCGGCGCGGACAGCCACACTTGCACCTACGGCGCTCTCGGCGCGTTTTCCACCGGCGTCGGCTCCACGGATATGGCCGTCGGTATGGCTTACGGCAAAGCATGGCTGCGCGTACCTTCCGCGATATCTTTCGTTCTGCACGGCAAGCCCTCCAAATGGGTTTCCGGCAAGGATGTTATTCTGCATATCATCGGCAAAATCGGTGTTGACGGCGCGCTTTACAAATCCATGGAATTTTCAGGCGACGGTGTTAAAAACCTGACGGTTGACGACCGCCTTTGCATTTGCAACATGGCAATTGAAGCAGGCGCCAAAAATGGAATATTCCCGATTGACGACCAAACGATTGCCTTCTTAGCCGCCGCCGGCGCGAAACCGCCCAAGGTATATTTCGCCGACGATGACGCCGTTTATGACTATGTGATGGAAATCGATCTTGCTCAAATCAAACCTTCGGTCGCTTTCCCCCACCTGCCCGAAAACGTCAAAACCTTTGACGAAATAGGCGATGTCAAAATCGACCAGGTTGTTATCGGCTCCTGCACCAACGGGCGCCTTTCCGACTTTGTGGAAGCCGCCGAAATCCTGAAAGGCAAACATGTTGCCAAGGGCGTGCGTGTGCTGATCATCCCCGCGACGCAGAAGATTTATCTGGACGCCATGAAGCTCGGACTTCTTGAAATATTCATCAATTCCGGCTGCGTTGTTTCGGCGCCGACCTGCGGGCCGTGCCTCGGCGGACACATGGGCATTTTGGCAAAGGGTGAACGCTGTGTAGCAACCACCAACCGCAACTTTGTCGGCAGAATGGGCGACCCGGGCAGCGAAGTTTATCTCGCAAGCCCCGCCGTCGCGGC
>CAZVJW010000039.1:0-37196 GCA_964627535.1 uncultured Eubacteriales bacterium | reverse complement strand
CCGCCTTGTGCAGCACAAAAAATCATCGCAAATCTAACAACGCTTTTCATCGCCGGTTAGTATTACTATCTGTTTACCTGAAAATTAATTCAAATATAACAAAAAGCCTTGTGCTCGTGAGCGTGAAAATGATATCCTTCCAAAGTTGTTCTAAAATTGTCAGTTTAGGTTCCGGAGGTGGCACACTGCCGTCATCGGCGATAAAAGCCTGGGTGAAGCAGATGCCGCCCGGGCCGAGAAGCTGCGCACGGACATAACTGCCGATTTGGCTATCATACATGTTCAAATCAATCGTGTTTCCCTGTGCGATTACTTCACCTTTTGCGACCCATTGAATTTCCGTATAGCCGGTACCCTGAACGGTGATTTGGTCAGTGCTGTCGTCAACGGTTATATTTGTAACGGAAGGACAATTGCCTGTGGCAATAAAGTTCTCTCCCAATTCATTGTGTGCATAAGGCGTGCAGGCAAAAAAGGTGCCGTTTTCCATCGCTGTCCGGACATTGGCAACTGTGTTTTCCGGCATCATAAAATCTTCAAATGCGTCTCCGATATGCTCAATGCTATGCGCGTCGCTGTCGGCGAACCCCCAAACATTTCTTCCGTAAGGGATGACATATTCCAGCAGCCCGTCCCAAAACACACGGTCGTTGCATGTTGACCAATCCTGTTCGATAGCTGCTTCAATACCAAGGCAGGAATCGTATTTTTTCATTAAATCACCGAATAACTTGATGTTTTTCGGGTCCTTTGCTCTGCTGACATCATTGCCGGAGCCGAGCCAGTAGCCCGGGTGGTTAATAAATGACAGGCCGCCGGCTGCATCAACCCCGGCTATCGGGGTTTCGTAATCATTATCTCTGCCCCACAGCCCTTGCCCGTAATCGGCAAAAAAACCGTTGACATGCGTTAGTTTAAGTACCGCGGAGACATTGTGCTCAACGCCGCAGGGGACATCCGTCATGCCTCTGCCGCCACGGCCAACGCCGGCAGTGATTTCCGCGTAGCGCGCATCGGTTAAAGGCTTGGGATCATTGAAATAGGATTGGAAGCTGAGGATTGGAACGATCTTTGGGTCGACATTCCAACCCTTGTTAACGACACCGTGATCTGTCATCGCCAGAATGTCATAACCCCTGGTGTAGTGGGCTTCAATCATTTTGTCAAAGTTAACGGAACCGTCGCTCGCGGTGGAGTGAGTATGAAGATTAGCCTTGTAATGTTTCCAAGTGTTCCAGTCAACCGTTTCGTAGGGGTTGATTATTGTATAATTTATGTTGCCCGGCATGTCACCGTCAGCTGATACGACTAAGGTAAAAGGTACAAATAAAGCCGTAATAAATATTAATACAACGGCACGCCGGCAACACTTCTTTTTAAACATAAATAATTACTCCTTTTCCAAATTGATAAAATCTTATAAATAATACTATTCTGCATTAAAAATATAGATACATTTTTAATCAGCAAGCAAGCTTGCTGCCCCGCTGTCTAAAGACAGCGGATTCAAAAGATAGATTTTATCTATCTTTTGAATGGTGAATAGTATAAGTATATGATAGCAGAGTTGTTCTGTCAACAGATAAAAGGCTGCGGAAGACATGGAGTGTCTTTTTCCGCAGCCTCTTGAACAGAGGATGAAAATGGAATAGAGACTGTTTAATAAAATCACATTATTAAAACATAATTATAAACAGATAAAAACTGAACAATGGTGCCCGCTAGTACAAACCCATGAAATATTGCGTGGAAATAAGGTTGCTTTTTTCCTATACCGCAAAGAATGGCACCAATGGTATAAAGGCCTCCGCCGACAAACAGCAAAATCAGTCCCGGTCTGTAAAAACCTTGAAAAATAGTGAGCATAGGTTTCATTGCGAAAACCAGTATCCAGCCGATGGAGATGTACAGAATCATCTGAACAACTTTGAATTTTTCCTGATTAATGGAAGTGCAGATAATGCCGAACAATGCCGAACCCCAGGCAAAAGCAATTGATACCCAGCATAAAACCGGATGACCGGGGCGAAATGCAATCAGGGAATAAGGCGTCATAGAGCCCGCAATGAGCAGAAAAATATTGCAGTGGTCAATAACACGCAGAACTTTTTTTAATCTACCCGGTTTTACGCCATGGTAAAAAGCGGAGCCGGCATACAGTATAATGATGGAAACCCCATAAATTATTGAAGATATCAGCCCCGCTTTTGAGGATGTTTCCAAACTTTTTTTGATGCAGAGCACCAATACGGCAATACCCAAAGGCACACCGACAAAGTGAGTAATGGCATTCACGGTGTCTTCTGTTCTTGTATAGTTCATCAGTTTTACTTTTTGCATTTTTATCCCTGTTTTCCTTTTCTGATATGGTTAATGTTGAACCGGCAGCGCTGTCGGTTATTTATGTCTTAACCAAAGAAAGCCCATTGTCAACGGCCACCAAAGTACAGCGAAGGTGGGGTATTCCCACCAGTCAGGCTGGTTTCCGTATGAGTAATTAATAAACACCATCAGCGCGATTATCAAAGCACTGCCGCCTAAAGAATAACCGAGCCGAAGGCTGTACTTGTTGAGCTTTGCGGGCTTTTCGGCCGGAATACCCTTGCTCAGCTCATTTTTAATATCATCAATATCACCGAATTCAATAATTGCTTTATTTTCAGCATCCTCTTGTGTCTTGCCCTGCTCCATTAAGTCATTGATTTTTTCACACAGATTCTGCAGTATTTCTTGTCTCAGCTGCTCTTTCCTGTCGCTGTCAGGAATATCTTTAAAGCATCTTTCAACATATTCTTCAATCCTATCCATTCGTATCAGACCTTTCGGTATTAATTTCATCCATAAACAGGTCAATGATTGCCTTTGTGATATGCCACTCTTCAATTTCTTCTTTAAGAAACGCCTTGCCGAGTTTGGTGATTTGATAATACCGCCGTTTTCCGCCGAGTGAAATATCTCCGTAATATGATTCAATCAGTTCCTTTTTTTCGAGCCGCTGAAAAACTGCATATAAGGTTGCTTCTTTTATTTGGAACTTCTCCTTGGTTCGAAGGTAAATCTCTTTTGATATTTCATATCCATAACGGTCTTTTTCATATATTAACCTTAGAATTATCGCATCGAGATGCCCGCGAATAACATCGCTGCTAATCATACTGCCGCTCCCTTTATATTACTATGTCTGGCAGTGCTCTGCCTAATGTGGTAATAATATCATACATTGTTGTCCCTGTCAACTTATTTTTCCGAGGGTTTTTTAATAGTAGGCTCGTTAAAATATACCGTCGACTCTTTGCCGGGAAGCCAAAGCGTCGACGGTAGGGTAATCGTGAATTAGTATGATAATAACTCCGTTTTTCGGGTATGTGTACTGCTGTTCACGCATGTTTCCGGTTTACTCCGGTTGCCATAATTCCTCTAAGACATTCTCAACCAATATCCGCGCGATTTTTGTGTCGAATTGGGTACCCGAATTTCTCTTTATCTCTTCTACGGCCTGTTGCTTGCTTAGAGCTTTCCTGTAAGGTCTGTCAGACGTCATTGCGTCATATGCATCGGCAAGGGCGATAATTCTTGCCTGCAATGAGATTTCCGAATCGTCCAAGCCTCTGGGATAGCCTTTTCCGTCCGGCCGCTCATGATGCTCCAGAACATAGTCCGCAATTCTTGAAAATTCATTTACGGCACCAAGTATTCTGTACCCGATTTCGGAATGCCGTTGAATTTCATTCCATTCGTTACCGTTTAAATGACCGGGGTTGTTCAGAACAGCTTCACTTATGCCGATTTTGCCGATATCATGCATTAATCCGGCCAATCTCATTTGATTAATGTCATCTTTATCAAAATCCAAAGCTTTTGCGATAGCTTCACAAATTCCGCTCACTCTTTGGCTATGTAACATTTCTCTGCTGTTATTCTCGAAAAAAGAACTTAAAATAATATCAATTGTTTTACTTCTCATGCTCAAGCTTTCGGTGAGTTTGTGCCTGTACATCGCATCTTCGGCTTTCATAAAGATATCATCGATTTTCTCCGAACTGTTTTCTTTTATGGCATAACCGAGAGAAAGGGATAGAATAAAATTGCTGATTTGCTCTTTGTCAATGGCCTCATTGATACGGTTAATTATTCTTTCGGCATGTTTCGCATCGGTTTCGGGTAATAAGAGAACAAATTCGTCACCGCCGATTCTTGCGACAACATCACTCGCGCGGCAGCCTCTTTTGAGAATTTCTGCAACTTTCCGCAAAAGCTGGTCACCTGCATCATGGCCAAAGGCATCATTGGTAAGTTTTAAGCCGTTAACATCCGCCATTATAAGAGTGAGAGGGTAATACCGCTCGTCATCAAGCCTTTGAACCGCTTGCTCGTAATACCTCCGGTTAAACAAACCCGTAAGCTGATCATGAAAGCTTAAATATTCAATTTCTTGCTGTCTTTGTTTTTTTTCGGTACAGTCTCTGAACACCATAACCACACCGGATATGGTGCCATCCTTGTCTTTTATCGGTGCCGCGCTGTCTTCAATATATTTTTGCGAGCCATCACGCGAGATTAATATGGTATGGTTTGCAATTTCTATTATGTTACCGGTTGTCAGAACCTGATGGACAGGGGTTTCAGACTTTTCACCCGTAAATTCATTTATTATATTTAAAACTTCTTCAAGCGGTTTGCCCGCGGCATCCTCTTGCGTCCAACCGGTCAGTGCTTCGGCAACCTTATTTAACACCGCAACATTGCCTTGAGCATCTGTGGAAATAACTCCGTCACCAACGGACAGCAATGTTGTTTTAAACAGCTCCTTTTCATTATAAAGATCTTGTTCCATTTTTTTGCGCTCGGTTATATTTGATGCAATTCCGGCTAAAGCGATAGTGTTGCCGTTTTCATCGCAAACAACCTGTGTTCGGCAGTCCATAATTAATTCAGAACCGTCTAAGGCGAAATTGACAACTTCGCCTCGCTAAAAGCCTCTTTCTAAAGTATTGCTTACAATCTCATTTTGTTCGGCGCCCCGATTAGAATCCTCACCAAAAATTTTGGTTGAAAGGCCAATAATTTTTTCTCGTGAAAATTTCAATTTATCAACTTGTGCCTGGTTGACATAAGAAATAACACCGTTCGGGTCGGTTATCGTAATGTGTTCTTCCAGCTGTTCAAGCACCATAGATTTTAATCGCAGTTCATCCTGAATTTTTTTGCGTTCGGTTACATCCTCAACAATTCCGGTGCCGCCGATAATCTTATGTTCTTGTAAAAAAATAGGGGAAAACTTTGCTCTGATTGAAGTTACCTTATCTGCGGTTACGGAATGATAATCGCCTCTGTATTCCGTAATGTTTCCTTGTAATGCGCTTTTAACACATTCAACAATTTTTATATCGGGCAGTTTCAATAATTCTAAACCGATCAATGCTTCGCGGGATGAGCCGATAACGCTGACAAAAAAGTCATTGCAGTCAACAATAAAACCTTGTCTGTCAAAATTGAACACACCAATCGGTGTAAATTCAAAGATGCTGCGGTATTTTTCTTCGCTTTCTCTCAATTCTTTGTCAAGTTTGATTCTTGAAAAGGTGCTTATAAGCATATTTCCGCATTGTTCCAATAAACACTGCTCGTTTTCATTAAAGGTATGATGTTCCTTAAAATATTCCAGACCCGCGAAACCGAAACAGAAATCGCCTAACATCATTGGCACTGCCAAGAGGCTTTTAGTACCTTGCGGTTCTAAAATGTTTCTTAAATGCTCACCTTTCGGCAACGCAGAAACATCGGGAATAATAATCGATTCCCCTTTTTTATGAATATCCGGCCAGTCATTCATTGAAGAAAAAGGCACAACTTGCATATTATCTATTTGAGACTCAATACCGGGCGCGCACCATTCAAACGTATTTTTACAGGTTTGAGCGGTATAATTATATTTGAATATATATACCCGGTCGGCAGTTAAAGCCTTGCCAACCTTTTCAAGTGAAGTATTGATAACGGGGGAAATACTGTCAAAATCCACATTTGTAAAACCGGCGGAAATATCCAAGAGCAATTTTTGCATATCGCTCTGCTGTTTTATTTCATTTCTCGACAACAAAGCTTTTTGCTCGTTTCTTATTGTTTCTTCGTTTGCCATCTGTAACTGTTTCTGGTCATCTCTTAGTCTTGCATTCTTAATCATCAGAAAATAGAAAACCGTTGACAATATATATGCCGCCAATAATATAGTTGAGGTCTGTAGTATGTTGATTACTGCCGGTGAATACCATGCCGTTACAGGGTAGTCCAATCCCAGCACAGCAAGTATAGCACCTGTTTCGCCGTCCTTTATAGGGATTAGGACACTGATCCAATCTCCCCAACGGTCTGTTACTTTTGAAGTAATCAGCGTATTTCCATCTTTGAAAGGCAGTGTATATTGGGTATCAGCCTCGGTGTACTCCTGACCGGGCGGGGAGTAGTCTTTTGAATCAGCCGGTTCTGAATCCGCCATGAAGTATATTTTGCCATCCCGTTGAACATAAAGATAGACAAAGCGGATTTCAGTGTTATTTTCTGCTAAACCGATTAAGTTGTTTTTGAGTTGCTTATAAGTGTCACTGTTTTCATCTTCGGGAATGGCATGTAAAAGTTTTATTTTTTCGCGGCTTAATGAATTTGCGGCGGCATTCGCTGTCGATAACGCATGCTTCTCGGTTGCGCCGGTGCTTGTTGACCATGATTGCCGTAGAAATATACCGCTGGTTATTGTCAACACAATCAGCGCAAGCACAAAAAGCCTGATAGGAGTGCGGTATTCATTGGATTGGTTATTTGCAGGTTTAGTTGTGTTTTTCATAAATTTACCTCTGTATTCTATTTGCGGAGCAGGGGTGATGATATTGTTTAAACCGATAAAGCATATGCAAAATTTATAAAAAAACGATTAATCATGTAATGTAATATAATATTTTAACAATATCATAGAAGTCAATAAATTGCAATGTTTTGTTTCTTATTAATTACTATTATTAATAATAAATAATGCAAAATTACGAAAAGGAGCCGGCTCTTTTTTAGCAGAAGGGTTGCGCTGTTTATTCTGAAATGATATACTTCTAACCGGCAGCAAGTTCTGATTCCGGAAATATCATATCACGAAGGGGATAAATAATTATGCCGCTTGTAAATATGTCGGAACTGCTCCTGCAAGCCCAAGGAGGCAACTGGGCTGTTGGCAGTTTCAGCGTTTCGAATATGGAAATGGTTATGGGGGTTTTAAAAGCAGCCGAGGAAACGGAAAGCCCCGTGATTCTTCAAATTGCGGAGGTCAGGCTGAAATACTCGCCGCTTGACTTGATAGGGCCTCTAATGGTAAGTGCTGCCGAGAACGCCAATGTGCCTGTTGCGGTGCATTTTGACCATGGAACAACAATTGAAGAAATTCAGCATGCGCTTGATTTGGGGTTTACCTCGGTTATGATTGACGGATCAAAACTCGGGTTAAAAGATAACATCGCGCTAACAAGAAAAGTCATTTCGCTTGCACGGGATTACGATGCCGGGGTGGAAGGCGAAATCGGCAGTGTCGGCGGCAGTGAGGACGGCAGCGAAAAAATCGCCGTCAACTGCACCTCGCCGGAGCAGGCTTTGCAATTTCAAAAAGAAACAAAGGTTGATGCCCTCGCAATAGCTATCGGCAATGCGCACGGTAACTATAAGCGGGAACCGGAACTGCGGTTTGATATTTTAGAACAGGTGAGCGGCTTATTGTCTGTTCCGCTTGTGCTTCACGGGGGAACGGGGATATCAACGGACGATTTTAAAAATTGTATATCACTCGGCATTAAAAAAATAAACATAGCGACCGCCACCTTTGACGCAGTTGAGAACAATGTCCGTGCTGCTTACGAAAAAGGTGCCATAAAGGGATACTATGATTTGCAGCTTGCCGAAATCGATGGCGCGTATAAAAACGCGATGAGGCATATCGAGATTTTTGGCTGTGCAGGCAAGGCCAATGAAGAATGAAAAAATGAAGAATGAATAATTGAGGGCGGGACACCCGCACCCGATTGTAAAGGAAGGTATATAAATTATGAACTATATTGAATTTGACAAAAACAAACCCTTTGATGTTATCCCCATTGGCAGAATAGCGATTGATTTTAACCCGACAGACATGAATATGCCGCTTTCGCAAAGCAGCAATTTCAATAAGTATGTCGGTGGGTCTCCGGCAAATATTGCCGTCGGACTTGCCCGGCTGGGATCAAAAGTCGGCTTCATTGCAAGGGTTTCGGATGACCGGTTCGGCGATTATGTGACGCAGTATTTTGAAAATGACGGGATAGACACATCCCATATATTCCGTTGTAAAAATGGAGAAAATTTAGGATTGACCTTCACGGAAATACTAAGTCCGACCGCCAGCAGCATTCTTATGTACCGTGAAGGTGTCGCGGATTTGCAGGTTTGCGTTGACGATGTCGATGAGGAATATATAAAAAAGACGAAGGCTATAGTGATTTCAGGCACCTCGCTTTGCGCAAGTCCATCCAGAGAAGCCGCTTTGAAAACCATGATGCTGGCGAAAAAGAATGGGGTTGTTGTCATTTTCGATATCGATTATCGCAGTTACACATGGAAAAACAAGGATGAGATTTCGATTTATTATTCTCTTGTCGCCCGCAGCAGCGATATTATTCTCGGTTCCCGGGAGGAGTTTGATTTGACGGAAGCCGTCATAGGTGTATGTCCGGACGATAAAGCTTCCGCGAAGCGTTGGCATGATTACGGCAACAAAATTGTCATCATCAAGCACGGCAAGGAAGGCTCCGTAGCCTATTTAAATGATGGCAAGAGCTACAAAGTACGTCCTTTCCCCGTCAAAATGCTCAAGGGTTTCGGCGGAGGTGACGGTTATGCTTCAGCATTTATTTTCTCGTTGCTTCAAAGTAAGAGTATCCCGGATGCCCTGGAATTTGCGACCGCTTCTGCTTCCATGCTTGTCTCGGCACACAGCTGCTCTGCCGCAATGCCGACAGCCGCGGCGGTCGAGAGTTTTATCAAGGATAGCAAGGGAAAATACGGTGAAGTTGTTGAGGAGATTTAACATAAGTGAGGAGATGCAATTTTGCCGAAGATTAAACTAAGCAAAAATATATGGGGTAATTTGATTCTTTTCGGATTTATGGGTCAGGTTGCCTGGTCAATGGAAAATGTTTATTTCAACACGTTTTTATTCAATTATATCGGCGGCACCACCAGAGATATTTCAAGAATGGTTGCCTTAAGCGCCGCAACCGCTGTTATAACTACTTTTCTTATCGGTACTTTAAGCGATAAATTGAACCGCAGAAAAATGTTTATAGCCCCCGGATATATTCTTTGGGGCGGAACTGTTGCGATATTTGCTTTGATTTCGCGCAATAATGTCGCAGGTGCTTTCGGTCTTACCGACCAAGCGAGTATCGTGACGGCCACGGTCAGCATCGTTATTATTATGGATTGTGTGATGACCTTCATGGGGTCAACAAGCAATGATGCCTCATTCAACGCCTGGGTGACTGATGTAACAGTACCATCGAACCGCGGTACCGCCGAGGGCGTTTTATCCATTATGCCAATTCTGTCAACCTTGATTGTAACGATCGGTTTCGGGGCCGGTGTTACAGCTGTTGGTTACCCGATTTGTTTTTTGGTTCTCGGGATAATTGTTACCGCCTGCGGTTTCATCGGCTTTTTTACAATTAAGGATTCACGCAGCGGTATTAAAACCGAAGGAAGCTATTTCAAGGATTTGTTCTATGGCTTTCGGCCTTCCGTAATAAAGAAAAACAGCAGGCTTTATCTTGCCTTAAGCGCGGTTTGTATCTTTTCAACTGCCGTTCAGATTTTTATGCCCTATGTTTTTATATATCTCCAGCATTACCTTGGTTTCGACTTCACCAATATGAACATCACTCCGAAAAAAGCGATAATAGCGGTTGGTGTGCTGATATGCGTAATTGCCGGCGCTATAGGATTGGGTGTTTTGGTGGACAGAGTCGGCAAAGCAAAATTCATCTACCCGTCCGTTGCGTTATTTGTTTTAGGGTTATATTTGGCTTCGCTGACCGATAAACTCTCGACTTTTGGGTTGCTTGCTTTACTCATTCTTGCGGGTTACGGGCTGTTAATGATTATCCTCAACGCGACCGTCCGCGACTTCACACCAGAGGACAAAGTCGGGCTCTTTCAAGGTGTCCGAATGATTTTCTTTGTGCTTATTCCTATGGTAGCCGGCCCGTATGTCGGCAATTCGGTAATTGAGACTTTTGCGTCAAAACACGCGGCCGGATCATTTATCAATGACTTTAAAGAAGTTGTAGATGTACCGGTGCCCGAAATATTTGCTGCCGCCGCGATTTTAGGCATATTTATTGTTCTTCCCCTTGTTTTCATAAAAAAGGAAATTTTGAAAGTGAACTCCGAGAAGCAAACAGGTAATTGAGTTCAGATTCAGGTGAATACTATGATGATGGTGAAGCTTAATATGAAACGTGTAATTTCGGCTGTTATGGCTCTTATCTTTGTTGTTTCCGCATTACCTTTCACTGCTCAGGCAAAAGATAGATGCGGCTGCGGTAAATTGCCTGTTATTTTGCTGCAGGGTTACAGCGGTTCCCAGCTATTTCTGGATTTGGGGCTTAAAACCGAAAAGCATGTTTGGGGTATCAATAATAACGGCCTTGATAAAAAAGTAATAGAAAATATCCCTAAACTCGCGCTCGGATTGGGCTGCGCTTTGGCAGGCAATAATGACATGATAGTTAAAACAGTTGGTGTTGCCGCAAAAGAAATGTTTGAACCTATATTGATGAATGATGACGGCAGTTCAAAGCATAATATATCCGTTTACCCTTCAGGCGCGGCTGATACCTGTTATGCAGCGCTTGTTCAAAGAGGTGAAGAACAATATATCGCCGAAAGGCCGATTTCCGATAATTTTGTTAAAAATGTCGGTGCGGACCATGTATTTACTTTTACTTGGGATTGGCGGAAAGGGCAGGTGGAAATCGCCAAACAGCTGGACAGTTATATTCAGGATGTTAAGGAACTTACCGGGCACAGCAAGGTAAACATTTATGCACTCAGCCACGGCGGGCAGCTTGGTGCCGCGTATCTTTTTTATTACGCCGATAAAGGTGATGTCAGTAAAATAGTGTTAAATTGCCCCGCAATCGGAGGAACTTCAATTGTTTCGGATGTTTTTTACAATAAAGATATTCAGTATGATGTCAAGACAACAATTGAATTTGCCGAGATTGGCCTTTTGACAGAAAACGAGTTTGAATGGATTGCCGATGCATTTAATTTTGACGGTTTTAATAAAATAGTCAGGGAATTGCTTGATAATTATCTGATTTCGATACTTGTAAATTTCGGAAGCATTTGGGACTTTGTTCCGCTTGAACATTACGAAGAATTGAAAAAAATCTATCTTGACCCGGTGAAAAATGCCAATATAATTGCAGCAAGCGATGAAATGCATTATAAAGTTATTGCAAACATCGGCGAAACTCTTCAAAATGCCAGAGCGTTGGGGATTGAGGTTTCGATCATGTCAAACACCGGCAGAAACCTTGCAACCGGCAATCAAAATAACTCCGATTTCATTATCGATACCGCTTCCTCTTCCGGAGCTTACTGCATGCAAGTTGGGGAGAAGTTTGCCGACAATTACGCCCAGCAGAACACTGTTTGCAAGACGAAGGGGCATTATCATATTTCACCGGGCAGAAATATTGACGCATCGGTTGCCTATCTGCCTGATAATACGTGGTTTATCAACGGACAGTTCCACGGTCAAAGCTATTGTGACGATTACTCAACCGCACTCTATTTGGAACTGCTTTGTACCGACAATCTGAAGGATGTGTATTCGGACCCTGACTTTCCCCAGTTTGAGATTTCACAAAACAAAGCCGAAGGGATTTACGCAAAATTCAACAATGACTGTTCGGGTTTCGTTACCTCGGCCGACAATTCGATTACCTTTAAAAACATTTCTAAGGAATATGATGTGAGCCTTTGCAGCATAAAAACCACAGCATCAAACCTGAAATTTTATATTGACAAAACAATGCGTTTGGCTCCCGGCGAGAGTATGAAAATTCCGTTTTCGGGCAAGCTGCCTTCAGGAGACGCAACTTACATGCCCCTGACTTTTAAATATATTCTTTATACTACCCTGCCGCTGCTTAAAAGCCGTACAATTGATTTTACTGTTTTCAGCGACAGTTTCGCGGCTTCCTTGGATATGTCAGCAGCGATACTTTGCCGCTGATGATTACCTATATGCAACCTGTTGCTGTCATGATTGACAGAACTTATTAGGTTCCTTCAAACAGCGTTTATTCCGGTAAAAACCCGTTTGGCATGCAGTGCAAAAGAGTTAAACCGGCACCGCTGCCGACATTGATACATTGAAAGGCTTATATCTGATTGTTATATATGAAATAATATTTGAAGGGATGGTTGGTATGTTTTTATTTGGCATTTTCAGGAAAATAGTGGCTTTATTCATGGCGATGGCAGCTTCTGTTACCGCGCCGCTGGGAACAACTATTGGTGTTACGCAAGGGGAACCGATTATAGCAACACGGCAGGATTATTGTTATGACAACAGCGGTTTAATCATCGGCGGTTACAATTTTGATTTAAAGAACACAGATGCAACTCATGTTTCCTATGTGAAGGAAGCCGGGATAGACTTTTTGATTACCGGAGTAAATGACACGTTTTTAGATTTATGCGATCAATATGATGTCGGTGTTATCGCAGGTTCCTACAACGCGCCGTATATGTATATGGACGCAAACAACTGTGCCGGTTGGTACAATATCACACCAGAGACCTACAAAGACCACCCTGCTTTATGGGGCGATAATTTAATTGACGAACCGAATTCCGCCGGTTTCGCGACGCTCGGCGCGGTAACGGACTATTATTACGCAAATACAACGGGCAAAATTCCGTATATCAACCTTTTTCCGATGTATGCCGGCGCAGAGCAACTCGGCAATTCGCCGGAAATAGAAACTTACAAAAAAATCCTGTTGCCTCTTACAGATTTTTCGGACAGTTCCATCGACCAATACAAGCGGCATGTTTCGGATTATATCAACAAAATCAATACGGACTATATTTCCGTAGACATTTACCCGTTAGGTGTTAAGAAGGATTTAGCGGGCAACGATGTCAAAACAACAAGCACAAAATGGCTGAGAAACCTTGATATATTGGCAGAGGCTTGCAGAGAGACCGGCCGTGATTTATGGGTAATACCGCAGGCATGCGGCAACTCGAAAATTGAAGGCGGCGGTATGCGCTATTGCGACACCCCGCAGGATATACGATGGCAGGCTTTTGTCAGCCTTTCGTTCGGCGCAAAAGCGATTATTCACGCCTGTTACGATGGCGGTTGGTGGGATAGGGATTCACACTTGATTGATGCAACCGGTAACAGGACAGATACATATTATGCTGTTCAAACCGTCAATAATGAGTTGAAGCCTTTTGCCGGCATCTACGGTAATTATGAAAACCTTGGTGCGTTTCTTCATAACGGAGCTTTAGCCGCAGGTACACAGTATGGTTTCCTAATGCCGGTTGATTATGAAGCAAGACCGGCTGTTAAAAGTATCAGCCCGCTCCTTATAGGCTGCTTTAAAGGAACGGACGGCTCATCAAGAGCGTTTACGGTTGTTAATATGAACGAACCGCAAAATGGATTAGGTGCTAAAGCGAAGCTTACTTTTACCGGTGCGGAAAAGATAACTGTATATCAAAAAGGCATCCCGACAGTTATAAATTCCGACTCCTGCAGCCTCAGCCTTGAGACCTGCGAAGGCGTGTTTATCACAGTCGAATAAGTCCGAATTTATAAAGTCTTATCCAGCCCCTTTCCCGAATAAATTCAAAGGGAATGGGGCTGAATTGCTTAAAATATTGTGAATCAGCAATTTAATACTAATTCACGATTAAAAAACCTCTAAAAAATCAAGCAAAAGCTTTGATTTATGCTATTCTCCATTTTAATGCAGAATAGTATTATGCGGTTTTTCGCGGATTATTTAGGTTTTTATGAGTAAATTAGTATATGATTCAATGCGTTTTATCGGTGGTTAGTATTAGCGGAGATAGGAGATAGCAATGCAACTTACCTCAAATGAGCGCATCATGCGCGTATTTAAAAACGAGCCTTATGACCGGCCGGTCTTAAAACTCTGGGGTGCAAATCCCGGACAGTGGCTGTTTCATGCCGACTATAAATGCGTGGTGCAGCGCGCTGCGGAAATTACGGATATCTTTTCCGGCGCAGGTTCTCCATTCAATATTTACGCAGGGCAAAAATCCGGTAAACATTTTAAAGCTGTAACCCGTCCGACCGGAGACCCGCTCTGGATGGATCGGATAACCACCTGTAAAACCCCGAAAGGCAAAATGCAGTCCGTTGAGCGCGTCAGCACGGTTGGTGAGCCCGGTTATATGATTGAACATATGATCAAGGAGCCGGATGATATCAAAAAACTGCTTTCCCTTCCCTATACCCCTTATAAGATAAATATAGCGCCGTATCGCAAGGAATGCGCACGGATAGACGATAAAGGCGTGGTTATGTTTAATATTGACGATCCGGTATATGCTTTAGCACGGCTTACAGGGTCGGAGAATCTTGCATTGTTTTCCTATGACTGCCGCGATCTTATCAGCGAAACCGTAGCCCTTTATTCCGAAAGGGTGCACAATCATGTGAAAGCAGTTCTGGCAGAAGGGATTTCTCCGGTTTTTGGTTGGGTTGGCCCGGAACTCTGCATACCGCCGCTGATGGCGCAACGTGACTTTGAAGAATTTGTTGTTAACGCGGAAAAACCTTATTGCGACACAATTCACAATGCCGGCGGTTATGTTTGGGTACACTGCCATGGTAAGGTGAGTAAGCTGATTGAAAGCTACATTAACATGGGTGTCGATGTATTGAATCCGCTTGAACCGCCGAAAAACGGCGATGTTATTCTGAGCGATGTTGTCAGGCGTTTCGGCAGCCGGATAGGGCTTGAAGGCAATATAGAGATACAGGATATTATTATGGAGGACAAGGAAATTCTTCAATTGCGTATGCGCGAATGCGTCGCTGCGGGTGCCGCGAGCGGCAGGTTTATTCTGTGCCCTTCAGCCGGTTTCATGGAGTATACCCATCCGCAACAGCGTTACATCGATAACCTGATGACTTACCTTAATTACGGTTATGATCTTGTTGAGGGGATGCGATAATAAAATTATCGAATAGACCTCAGATTTAGAGCGGGTTCAAAATAAAATCAATATTATTCCAAAAAATAGGTTGTCTTTTAGAAAAATAATACATATAATACGACTTGTAAAGAATCTGCAGTACCGTTATACTTATGGTATAATCAACATGCAATTGATTTATATGATAGGGAATGACGGTGACAATGAGAAACCGCATTGAAATGTAACATACTTAATACTAATTCACGATAAAAAACCTCTAAAAAAATCAAGCAAAAGCTTTGATTTATGCGGTTTATAAGGATTTTTAAGTTAGGTTTTTATGAGTGATTAGTATAATCAAGGTGGGGGAACATACTTTGGCATTTATAATAAAAAAACCGAATCAAAGGAATGTTGCGCACGTTGTCAGAACATACAATTCAATGAAAGGCCGCGGAATTGAAGTGTTTTACAATATGAAACGCGGCAAAATATTTTTAGCGGATTATTATCGAAATTATAATGATGACAGATTCAGCAAGATATCGTGCTTTTTCGACGATACCCATCTTTCTGAAATATCGCCGGACTATGTTTTACAGGAAGTTGAAAAAATAAAGCAAAAGACGATAAATTTAAGGAAAACAGAAAAAGCTATTAAAAAGGAACATATAAAAAAATACAGAGAGCAAAGAAGAAATCATTTTCTAGGGCGTTTTAAAAAATTATAAATGGAAACCGGTCAGTGTTTTGAACCAGTCGTTTATTGACAATTGATATTGAAGTTTTTCATTTAATAAAAGTGAAAATGATAAATCATACTAATTAACGATTAAAAAACCTCTAAAAAATCAAGCAAAAGCTTTGACTTATGTTGTTTTGTGCGGATTTTTTAGTTAGGTTTTTATGAGTAATTAGTATCAGGGAGCGATAATTTCCGTTTCCTGTTTTTTTATTATCGTGAATTAGTATGACAGCATTATTGAGAAAACGGAAAACAAAACATTGCGGTTATAATCCTTTTGTGCTATAATTTGACTGTAAACAATATAGTATTATGCGGAAAAGACAAATATATAACCTGTTATATTTAATCATGTGCAATATTGAATATGATATTATAATTTTTTTGAAAACAGCTTATAAAGGTCATATGTTGCCGGGGAGAAGATAAACTTTGAAGAATATAATAAAAGATCCGAAACTCAATAATATTAATTTCGTCGTTGATACCTTTAACGAAATGAACGGATATGGGGTCGATATCTTTTATGATATGAAAAAGGGCAGAGTGTTTGTTGAAGATTACTATCTGACTGTAGACAGCAATAAAATCAAAAAGCTGACAGGTTTTTCACAAGGAATCCGAATTTCAACAGTAACGGTTGAATATGTGCTGGAGGAAATTGAAAGAATCAAGAAAAGCGAGAAAGACTTAAGCGCAAATGCGGAACCCGGTGATGAATTACCGCCGGTTTCTTTTGTTGGAAGAATAAAAAATATGATATCAAAACAGCGATAAGGAATAAAACGCAGCAATTTCTAACAATTATAATATTTCCGATGATATATTTTTTTTAATACTTTTCCGGATTCATTTGATTAGCAGGCATTTACTGAATAATCTTGCATCCATAAACCTCTTTATGGGATTATGGGTGTTTTAGTATTATTGAACAATAAAGCGCGTTGACGGTTGTATTTATTACATCCATTCACAGTATTAATAGGTTTATATCGGTAACGAAGTTTTTATGCGGTGTAAAGGAAGAAATACGGAGGAACGACCGATTATTCAGGCAAATCTATATAAAGCGGAGAGTTGCTTTTTATAGCTTTTGATGTTATCATTAACGGGAGTTATGATAAACTATAATATAAGAAGTTGGATAAAAAAATGCAAAAATGGGAATATATCATGGAAGTAATAACCGCTTACGGTGAAAAGAAATTGGAACGGATAAACGAAATTGCGAAAGACGGCTGGGAGCTTGCGTTTATACAAGAAAACGCGTTTTACTTCAGGCGTCCGCTTGAAACAGAAGCTGAAGCAGAAGTCAAAGCAACAGATGAAGAAGGTTAAAGGGTGAAAACAAATGCAAAGATGGGAATATTTGGTTGAAATTATTGCTTCTGCAGATAAACAAGAGATTGAGGATAAATTAAACTCTTTGGGGCAGGAAAACTGGGAACTCGTTTCTGAAGATGGAGAACGATTTGTTTTTAAACGCCAAGTTGAAGTATTTCATGACAAGTATTCACACTGATTATCACATTATTTGGATATCTGTTATAAGAATAGCATTTGATTGCAGTTTAGAATTGAGAGAATAACCAAAATCTCTGCAATTCATTATTTATAAGTTTTAGCTATATACCCGCCCGTAGCGAAGTTGGATATCGCAGCAGATTCCGATTCTGAAGGCCGGGGGTTCGAATCCCTCCGGGCGGGCCAAAAAATAGAGGCAGGCTTTTTTAGCCTGTCTTTATTTTCGCCTCATTTTCCATATTTAGAAAACTGATGCCAAGTATTATGGGTTACAATCTTATAATCTTTGCAATAGCTTCCCCGTACCCGCCGTTTATTTCATAAGCGACAAAAATATTACCTTTGCTGTCAACGGCTAAATCGGCGTATCCGGCATGACCTTTTCTGAGGGTTAACAATTTTGACCAGCTTTTTCCGTTATCAAAACTTGTTTTTAAGGTTAGATTGTTCCTGTGGCTAATGCTTTCACAATTGATGAACAGTATTTCACTCTTCCCCTTATCGTCAAAAAAACATGCAATGCTTCCAAAGCAGGTGGGGTCTATCAGGGATTTATCCAACTTTAGTTCCGACCAGCCGCTGTAGCCGCTTTTGCTGGTTGAAACCCCGCGGCAGCCTGCGTCTTTTACTCTGGCATTGAGAATAATTTCACCTGTGTCAAGCTCGGCCAGCGCGGACTCGTTTGCATCCTTACAACTATGCGGCAATTCTTCGCCGGTTTGCCAGGTAACGCCGTTATCAAGGCTGTAAAGGGTGGCAATCGAGCCGGGATGATGCGAAGCGGGCTGTTCGCCCGCGGATTTTTTAACAAACCATAACGCAATGAGCAGCACACCGTCTTTTGTGCAAATGCCATGTCCGGGGCCAAGGCCGATAACATTGGCGTTCAACGGTAAAAATGAACTGCCGATATCTTCCGGCTCGGAAAAGGTCAAGCCGTCATCAGTGCTTTTTTGGTAAAAAACCCCGCCGCCGCGCTCGCTCACGGCATATTCCACACAGTATAAAAAGTGAATCGTGTTGTCGTTGCCGGCAATCATAACGGGATTGTTGACCGTTTGATTTTTTTCAACACCGCCGGCCAGACAAACCGGTTTTGAAAAACTCCGCCCGCCGTCGGTGCTTCTGAGAAGGACAATATCGATTTTAGCCCAGTCGCTGTTTGTCTTTCTGGCTTCGTAATATGCAAGCAGCGTATCTTTTTTGGTGACAATTATACCGGGAATTCTGAGTTTTTCATATCTGTTTTTCCCTAAGATCTTCTTCTTGAACACGAGCTTGGTTGTGACTTTTACATTTTTACCGGTCATTTAAATCTCCGCCTTTCAGCAGCTGTATGTTGTTTATCTGCCATTCTGCATTTATTTTCTCTGCGTCAGCATAGCATGTTGATTGATGGGAGTCAACTCTCACACAAAACCGAGCTTTTATTCGGTGCTTCTCCGGATTGACAAAAAACCTTTCGCCATCTACAATAGAGTCAAATGATTAGGAGGCGAAACCGATATGATTACTTACCTCGACAAGATTTTATCCGTGATTGTCGCCGCTTTTATGGCCGTATCCACATTTTCGTTGGACCCCTTGTTTAACAAAGTGGAAAGAACGGATACCGATGATTACATCGGCCTAAAAACCGCCTATGAGGATTACTTTTTAATCGGCGCTGCCGTGAGCACGCAGTCCCTTTTTAACAACAAAGCGATGATACTCAAAAACTTTAACTCCATCACCTGCGAAAACGCGATGAAGATCTACGCCATCCAACCCTCCGAGGGTAATTGGCAGTTCGGCGAGGCGGACGCAATTGCGAATTTCTGCCGGGAGAATGGCATCAAAATGCGCGGGCATACCCTTGTTTGGGCTGAAGCATATGAGGCCTGCCCCTGGATGCTCTATGACGGTGAAGATTACGCGTCGCCGGAGCTTTTTTACGCCCGGCTCAAAACGCATATCACCACCATCATCGAGCGGTATGACGATGTGGTGTACTGCTGGGATGTGGTGAACGAACCGCTCAATTACAACAGGACGGATATGTATAAAGATTACCTGGTTTACCGCCTTTACGGCGCGGAGTATATCAAAAAAACCTTTGAGTTTACCATGGAGGCGCTGGACAATATCGGTTCGGACGCCAAGCTGTTTTTAAACGAAACCAAGGTGGTCAACAACACTGTTAAAATGAACTACACATACGACCTCGTCAAAAGCTTTTTGGATCAGGGCATCCGTGTGGACGGCGTGGGGATGCAGGGGCATTTTGATTTTTACAGCCCGAACGAGTCCGCGCGCAGGCTGGACAAGTATATCAAGCGATTCGCGAGCCTCGGCCTTGATGTGGAGATAACGGAGATGGACATCACCGTTTATGACGATATTTTGCCGGATGTTAAATATGAAACCCTGCCCAAGTGGCGGGAGACGCTGCAGTGCGAGCGTTACCGGATGTTTTTCAACGTGCTGCGGGACAACGCGGATGTGATTACCAATGTCACCTTTTGGGGCGTGAACGACGCCGTTTCGTACCGCGGTATCAGCAAAAAGCGGCAGGACTGGCCGCTGCTTTTCGATAAAGATTCCAACCCCAAGAGCAATTACTACGCCGTGACTGATTTTTACTTTGAGAACAGTGTAAAGCAATAATACTTTACACCTTATTCTGTTCTTCAATGTATCTGGAAAGAAATAAATGCGTATAGAAGGCTTCAAAAAATGAGTAATCTTGAACACCTCAAAGCCGAAATGCAGTGCGCGCCAAAAAATCATCATAACATCCTGAAATATCTGAAGTACCTCGGTTACTCGGAGCATTTTGACGCGCCGTCGCCTGTTGCACGCGCCTACGCCGTTGAGTCGCTGTTCTGCCGCCATCAAAAACAGGTATATGAAAATGATTTGACAGCGGGCTCCGTAAGGGGCTTGCTGTCGGATTCTGTTGATTTGACCGATGAATTACTCAAAAAAGCCGATAAGGTATGCGACAGCTTCGGCACCAATGGCTTTTGGACCAACGTGGACCACTTTGCGCCGGATTTTGAAACTTTTCTTTCTGACGGGATTGGCGGGACAGTTGAAAAAATACAAAACTCGTTGATAAAACACGCAAAAGATGAAGATTTTGAAAAGAAGAAGGTGTTTCTGCAGGCAGCGGAAATATCCATTCGCGCTTTCGGGAAGATGATAAGTCAATATGGGGAAGCCGCTGCGCAGAAAGCGGGGACGGTGAAGGGAACCCTGCAAAAAGAAAACCTTATGGAAATCGCCCGAATCTGCGGCAAGCTGAAATGGGGAAAACCGGAAAGCTTCCATGAAGCGCTGCAGCTTGTTTGGTTTACGCATACCGCTTTTTTATACGAAGGCCGTTATGCAATGGCCTTGGGGCGGCTGGACCAATATTTATTTCCGTTTTACGCGCGTGATTTGGCTGCCGGCAGTCTCACCCGCTCGAAGGCGCTGGAATTGGTGGAAAGCACACTTTATAAAATTGGCGAAAAAAGATATTTTGGCGGGGATGATGTGGTCAACATCGCCATCGGCGGGTTAAAACCGGACGGAACGGGCGCGGTCAACGAGCTGTCGTACATCATCCTGGAAGCGGTGAAAAACTGCAACATCCCGGGACCAAACCTTTCGGCGCGCATATATGACGATGCGCCCGATGAGTTTTTGGACGAATGCCTGAAGGTAATCGGTACCGGGCTTGGTTATCCGGCGCTGATGAACGACGAGGTCAATATACCTGCTTTGCTCCGCCATGGCTACTCCTTGGAAGACTGCAGAAATTACTGCATGGTCGGGTGTATTGAAAACTTCATCCAGGGAAAACAGCCACCCTGGTCAGACGGGCGCTACAATGTGCCGAAATATATCGAATTGGCGCTGAACAACGGTTGTTGTATGCAAACTGGGGTATGCTTGGGTCCGGAAACCGGAGACGCTTCTTCCTTTGAAACAATGGATTCGTTTATGGGTGCGTTCGAGACGCAGATGCGTTTCGGTGCCGCCGAATATATGGCGATTTTTCGCAATGAAAACGAGAGATATAACCGTGTGATGTATTCACAGCCGTTTCTTTCCTGCTTCTGCGCGGACTGTGTCAACAGAGGCTTGGATATCAATGACGGCGGCGCACTGTATCCGTCGGTTCACGGCGCGGCGTGCATGGGGATTGCCACGGTGGCTGATTCGCTTGCGGCGATGGAAGAGGTCGTTTACTCAAAGAAACTGATTTCGATTAAAACGCTCAAGGATGCTGTCATGGCAGACTTTGAAGGATATGGGGACCTAAGGCAGGAGTTGCTTCGCGCCCCGAAATACGGTAATAACCTGGACAGCGCTGATAAATACGCTGTTTGGTATGTCCTTTTTACAAACAAGCTTTTTTCAAAATACCGTACGCGTGACGGCGGAGCGATCTATACGGCAATGGCCTCAAACACAAACAATATTCCGGCGGGCAAAGAGGTTGCCGCTACGCCGGACGGCAGGAAGTCGGGCGAGCCATTGAGCGACGCCGCATCCCCGATGCACGGCATGGATATAAACGGCCCAACCTCTGTAATAAATTCCATGACCAAACCGGATTATACGCTGGTTTCCTGCGGAACGGTCCTCAACCAGAAATTCAGCCCGTCTATGTTTTCTGATGATAAAAAGCGCGAAAAACTTCTGGGGCTGATAAAAACTTATTTCAAAAAAGGCGGCCAGGAAATTCAGATAAACGCCATTTCCCGCGATGTGCTTTTTGATGCGATGAAAAATCCGCAGGATTATAATAATTTGATCGTCAGGGTTTCCGGATTCAGCGCCTATTATGTTTATCTGGGCAAAGAGGTTCAGGAGGATATTCTCAAGCGGACGGAGCATGAATAATTATTTGATTTTTTAACCAATTATAAAAAAATTAGCGTTTCTGAATAACAGCGAGGAGAATTGATATGAGCAAGGCAAAAGCGGCGGTCTTTAACGGTCCGGAAAAACCGTTTATCATCAAAGAATATGAGTTAACGCCCCCACCGCAGGGAATGGTAAAAATGAAGCTAATCGCAAGCGGGATTTGCGGTACGGATATCCATATCCATCATGGCAAAATCCCGGTGCCTTTCCCGGGTATTATCGGGCATGAATTTGTTGGGTTGGTCGAAGAACTTTCGCTTGCCGATAGCGTGGCTTTCGGCATAAATACCGGTGATAAAGTGATTGTCGATATTGCCTGCCCGTGCGGCGAATGCCTGCTCTGCAAAGAAGGCGATGATGCAAACTGCCTGAATATGGGTTTAACAAATGGCGGTGATCCCGAAATTGCACCGCACTTTTACGGCGGGTACGGGGAATACAACTATTCGCCTGTAAAGAATCTGATTAAAATACCGGACGGTCTAGACGCCAAAACAGTATGTGTGTTTGCCTGTGCAGGGCCGACCGCTCTGCATGCATTCGGTTTGGCGAAAAAGGCAGGCGTCTATTTGGAAAAAGCCGAAACAGCTGTTGTGCAGGGAATGGGTCCTGTTGGTGCGTTTGCCATCATGTACTTTTCCGGCCTAGGGATTAAGAATATTATAGCGGTTTCCGGGCGGGTGAATAAAGAAAAAACGGCAACAGCATTAAAACTCGGCGCTTCAAGAGTTTTCAGCCTTGAAGAAACTTCGATAGAACAATTGACAAAGAACATAAAGGAAATATCGGGTGGTCCCGGTGCGGATATCGTTTTTGAAGCCTCCGGCAATCCTCAGGCAGTGCCCCAGG
This sequence comes from uncultured Eubacteriales bacterium, assembly GCA_964627535.1. Taxonomy (GTDB): domain Bacteria; phylum Bacillota; class Clostridia; order Oscillospirales; family Acutalibacteraceae; genus UBA1447. Next base: position 13,912 of record CAZVJW010000039.1, on the reverse strand, counting down.
GGTTGGGGATGCTCCGCAACCGCGGTGTGTACCTTATTCCCGGGCAATATTCCAACAGCGGAACGGTTGAAATAGCGCCGCAAATGATAACTTTTAATGCTCTGCAACTAATCGGTTCGTCCCAGTACTCTGTAACTGATGTGAAGAATTATTTGGATTTTCTTCAAGCAAACCCGCAACTGCACGAACTTATTCTGTCTTTGGCGAGCTGCTACCGCGTGGAGGATACTAACGCAGCTGTAGAAGCGGCAAAATCCGGCAGACACATCAAAATTATGCTGATTAACGGATAGGGGGTACGCCTGATGATCATCAAAGTGACCGGCAAAGGCGGCGATTTATACACCGAACGCGAGAACTGGGGCGTTTATGAGGACGACGGAGAAACCTGTATGGCGCACGGCGGTGTCACCACACTGCAAAGCCGTTACTGCGGCAATTTTGTTAAAACGCTAGCCATCGGCGGCTTGGGCACCGAGCCCGAGTACAGGCGGCGGGGCTGTATACGCAGGGTGATGGATGATGTTTTCGCACTCGCGCCCGAGCGGGGCTGGGCAGTGAGTATGCTGCATCCGTTTTCGTTTACCTATTACCGCAAGTTCGGTTATGAAAAAATTGCCGACCATAAAATTTTGGAATTCCCCATGACGGCGCTCGGCTGCTTTGACAGGTGCGCCGATCTGAAGCGTTTGAACAGCGATGAAATGCTTGCGGACGCACTGTTGGTTTTTGATGAGTTCGCCCGGGACAGAAACATTATGTTCCGGCGATATGACGGCCGTCATTATAAATTGGATACAAAGCTCACCGAGCCGACCACCTATATCCGGTACGACAAAGCGGATAAGCCGGCATCCACCGTCACCCTGAGTGTTGAAAACTACTATTCGGTAAACCGCATGGCGAGCGTGAACCTGCATGTGCATGAAATGGCGTTTACCACACCGGAATCCCTGCAGGCGCTGTTCGGGTTCATGCGGATGTTTGAGGGTGAACTGGAAACGGTCAAAATCCATAACTGCGCCATGTCCCCGGAAGTTGACCTTGCCCTGCGGCACTATACCCATACGAAATATACCCTGATTCCCGATGTTATGGGCAGAATTCTCAATGTGGAAGCGATGCTTGCAGCGAACGCCTATCCGGAGGAACACGGTCATTTTATCGTTAAGGTTGAGGATACGCTTTCCTTTACGAGGGGCGTTTATGAGGTCGAATACGCAAACCGGATTGCGGACATAAAAAAAATAACGGATACCGGAACCTTTGACCTCTCAGCCGAGATGCCTGCTCTCACCCAAATGCTTTACGGCTATGAAAGTTTTACCGCCCAGAAGGCGAAGTACCTTCAGGGAGTTGAGATAAAAACCGAAGCCAAAGATTTTTTCAGAGCTTTCCCGAAAAGGGACAACGGATTATTTGAGCATTTTTAAGAGGCTTTACATAAATCGGAAGGCGGATTTTGCCTGTGAGCAAGTACGATATTGAAACCATCAGAAAAAAACTGGATAACATGACGCTCTATATCATTCCATATACCCACCCGGATTGGTCCTGGTGCCATACACGGCAGTGGCATGAGCGCCGCTATGTCGCGGTCTTTGAGGAAGTGTTGGCGCTGATGGAAAAGAATGAAGCGGCGACATGGTATATGGATTGTTTTACCACAGAACTTAGACCGCTGCTTGAAAGAAAACCGGAACTTATCGGCAAACTGCGCGAAGCCGTAACATCCGGCAGAGTGGCTGTCTGCGGAGCTTATTCAAATGTAAGGCCGAATATGGCGGCGGACGAGGCTTATGTCCGCAACCTGATAATCGGGAGAAAAAAGTTTTCAGAAATCTTCCCGGGTGTTGATTTATCTGTCCATGCCGACACGGTTGATGTCGCACTCGGGCACCCGCAAATACCTCAGCTTTTAAAAAAGGCAGGCTACCATTATTTTCGTATCGGGCGCCCATATGATGTTCTGCGAAAAAAGGGGCTGCCCCATGCTTTTTTTTGGGAAGGCCTTGACGGGAGCAAAATCCTCAGCTGGTGGGCGCAGTATGACGCGCTTGGCTTTAAAAAAGCCGCAGAACTGATAAACGGGGACGGTGACTGGGAACAGACGGTTGGCGAACTGTTTGAAGAGGAAATTGAAAAATTCACAGCAGCTTCTCCGGTGGATATCGCATGGCTGCCGCAGGGCAGCGACGACGGCCTCCCGCTGAAAGTATTCAATTCAAGCGGAGATATTGATTTTTCGGGATTCATGAAAAAGTGGAACGAGCGGGAGAACTCAAAAATGCAGTTTTCCACGCCGCCTTTATTTTTTGCGGAGCTGATGAAAAGGCAAAATAAAATACCGGTTTTCAACGGCACAATTGACCCCTGCGACGTTTGCTATAATGTGGCGTGGGGCGGCGAAAAAGGGCTCGCGCCGCTGCGTTTAAAGAGTGCCGAGCACATAGCTGATGCGGAAAAATGGATGACATTTGCCGCTATGCTCAAGCTCAGCGGATATACCGAAACGGAAAACCTGTGGGAGGACTGCCTGACCGCCTCTGCTCACGCTTCACAGTGGGTTTTCGAAGAGGATAAAGAAGAGCTTTACGGTTTTGCGGGAAATAGCCTGCGAAGAGCGGATGAGCTTCGCGATAAAGCGATGAAACAAATAACCGAAAACCTTCAATTGCCCGAAAATACTGTCGCGGTTGTTTTCAACAGCCACGATAAAGTCTATGAGAAAGCGGTTTCGCTGACAGTTACCTGCGGCAAAATCGATGAGCTTGAGCTTTGCGGCGGCAAAGGCGAAAAACTTGATTTTCAGATTCTTGAACCCTATGAATATACGGATGATGTTTGGGAATGCCGCCTGCTTGTTAAGCTCGTGTTACCCGCGAACGGAGTGAATATAATAGCTGCTTCCAAAGGAGATATATCATGCCGTTCCGGGGGACTGTATATAAGACCGGAAAAACCTGTCTCCTTCCCTGCGGCAACACCATTTTCGATAGAAAACGGGATAATAAAACTTCTGTTCAACAATGGTAACTTGGAAAAAGTAATTGAACTTAAAAGCGGTAACGAGTTGCCTTCTGGCAGCGTTTATTGGAATACACTTGAGTTCGTCGGTATCGATACAGATAAGGGCAGTCTGCATGCCGGTCCGGAAACCGGCAGAAACAGAGTGAAATGGAACGAATATAAGATTTTGGAATCGGGTCCCGTGCGCTGGCGATGCACGCTGATAGGTTCGAACGGGTTACAGAATTTTACACAGGATATCATTCTGGAAGCCGGTTCCAATATCATTCGGTTTGAAACCCAAGCGGAAGACCAGCCTGTTTGTGCGGGCTATCTGGCAGCCAGAATACCCGTCGCAGAAGACGGAACGCTTTGGGGTGGGATACCTTTCGGCAGCGAAGAAAAGGATATTGACAAGGAGCCGTACAACGGCAGGGAAGTTGGCTGGAGTGATTTCCACAGGCAATGGGACGGTCTATTCTTTGCCAAAGATTTTACCGCTTCAAAGAACGAAAAAGCGACAACCGCGCTGTGCCATATTTCGGGTGACAGGTATTATATTTATGAAAAAGCCCAAAGCTCGCTCGCCTGCCTGCTGATAAACTGCGCGTATCAATATAAGGATACCTGTGAAGAATATATGAATATCGGGATGTTCCAAAGCCCGGGAAATCATCATTTCAGCCACGCGGTCATCATTTCGAGCGCGGAAGCGCCAAAAGAAGAAATTATTTCCGCCGCGGCCTCGCTTCGTAAAAAACCGGTACTCATGCGCCCTTACAGAAGTATCAACGACCATTATGTTTTACCGGCTTGCGATTCTTTCGCTTCAATCGATGTTCCGAATGTGATGCTGTCGGCTCTTTATTTTGAGAATGATGATATTATCGTGCGGGTATGGGAAGCGGCGGGCAAAATAACCAATGCGGTTCTTAAGCTAAGCAAACCCGTAAGCAGCGCGCGGGCTGAAAATATGATTGGCGAAGAAGACAAATCAGTTGGTCTGAAAACTGAAAACGGTGCTGTAGAGTTTATTATAAAACCGTATGAAATTGTCACCATGCGTATGCGATTAAAAGGCATATAATTGAAAGGATGATCAAATTGGAAAACGGCAAAGAATTTGTTTTAACCGTCAGACCCATGGAATCGGTCGACACAGAGATACTTTACGGGCATTTTTGCGACCTTTCCGACCGAAGCAGGGCAAAATTCCGGCCGCATGATTTTACAATTCAAACGGCTCAAAAATTTACCGGCGAAGGGCTGACAGATCCGGAATGCAAACGCTTTATCGCCGTTGTCGAAAAAGACGGAGTCAAATCCGCCGCGGGGTACTGCTTTCTTGGCAGTTGGGATAAAGAAAGTCCTTGGCTGGGTATTGCCGTCAGCGATAAATGGCAGGGGTTGGGTGTCGGCCGGAGCATGATGGAATATATGATAAATTTTTGCCGTAAAAACGGCAAAAAAGAGCTTCGTCTGAGCACAGACAAGGATAATATCGCAGGGCAAATACTTTATAAAAAATGCGGTTTTGTTATTACCGGCGAAGGCGAAGAGGATGACTATAAGATGATGCTGAAATTGTAATCAACGGCACGCGCTGCGCGACGGTGCGGCGAATAAACCGGTGATAATTCTTAAGAAAACTTTAAGAAATATATCGGTTTTATTTAAGAAATTATGCTTACAATATGAATGTCAGAATGATTTTGCAGTTTAGATGTTTCAAATAATCAGATAAAAATATCTTCTGACGAACAAAATATTAAAGAGGGTGTAGCAATGGTTTCGTCAAAAAAAGTTGTTCCGGGTTTCAAAAAACTTCTGAGTCTTCTAATCGTTTTTAGTATGATTATTGTTCCATCATCAATGTTTGCCGGTGCCCAAGCCAATGAAGGGGAAAGCACCGGCGAGGGGACAAACTATCCGTTCGTTTTTGTTTCCGGTTTTGCGGGTTGGGGATTATATGAAATGTTCAATAATAATTATCCCTACTGGGGCAGGTTGAACGGCAGCCTAATCGATTATCTGAAATTACAGGGCTATGAAAAATGCTATGACGCGTCCATAACGCCATTTTCAAGCGCATGGGACAGAGCCTGCGAGTTGTATGCTCAGCTGACCGGAACGGTTGTCGACTACGGTGAGGTTCATTCCAAAGTTTACAATCATCCGCGTTTCGGCACCGATTTCGGCAAGGACCCCAATGATCCGAATGATATTTATGTTCCACTTATTACCGGCTGGGGACCAACTGAAAAGGTTAATTTTATCGCGCACAGTTTTGGCGGCGCGACGGTAAGGCTTCTTGCTGTGCTGATGGCAAACGGCGACAAAAATGAGGTTGACGGCACAACTTCCGGCGAAACTTCCGGGTTGTTTACCGGTGGCAAGGCGGAATGGATCCACAGCATAACCGCGCTTGCTTCGCCTCATAACGGAACAACCGTAACCCTGTTGACTGACTGGAGCAAGATAGGCCTTTATAAAAGCCTTAGCCTTTTTATAAAGAATAATATTAAAATCAATTATTTGCTTGGGATCAGCAATTTACTGTCGCCAACACAAGAAGTGAAAAAGGATACCGGCTTGTATGATTTGTCGGTTGACGGCGCAGCGGAATTAAACAGCAGGCTTTCGCCGATAAAGAACATATATTATTTCTCCGTTCCGACAGACGCGACTACCGCTCTGTGGCTTTTTCAAAGGAGATTTCCGGATAAGTCCGCGGCGGATCCTGCTTTATGGCTGACGATAACTTTTATGGGGGGCAAAACCGCGACGACTCCCGGCGGGATATCGATAGACAAAAGCTGGTTTAAAAACGATGGTGTTGTCAACACCGTTTCGACCATGTGGCCGATTAACAAGGAGAAAACGTCTGAGGCGCATAAGGCTTTTGACGCCAACAATATTATTCCCGGAATTTGGAATATTATGGAAACATACAAAGGTGACCACGCTGCGATCATCGGTGGCCTGACACGCAAGGTGGATGTGAACGCGTTTTATATGGATAAAATTAAGTTGATCAACTCGATTGCGCAATGAAAAAACGGGTTTATGGTTGAAAGAAAAAATATCAAAGCAACGCAGCGGCCGGCATACGCCGGCCGTTCATTTATTTGTAAATTTTCCTGAAAACATTTACATCTATATGTACCTGTGATATCATTATTGCGAATAATGCTTTGAAAATCAGGGGGGCTGACAATGGATTCCTTATACAAAATCGTTTTAACGCTGATAAAATTGATTTGCCTATTTCTTGTTTTTGTCGTAATTGTTTCCGCTGTCCCGCTTGCACGCGCGGCCGGAGCACCCCGGAACGGAACAAATTATCCTTTTATTTTTGTTTCAGGATATGCCGGTTGGGGAGATTATGAAAAATTTAACAGCGTGCTTCCGTATTGGGGCAGGCTGAATGGCGACTTGATGAAGTATCTGAACGGACAGGGATATAAATGCTGCGCAGCATCTGTTAATCCGGTAGGCAGCGCCTGGGACAGAGCCTGCGAGCTCTATGCACAATTGACCGGAACGGTCGTCGATTATGGTGCGGTTCATTCGAAAACCTATAAACATTTTCGCTTCGGCCGTGATTTCAGCAAGAAACCCTCATTAATCGGTTGGGGAGAAAATAACGAAAACGGTAAGATTAACAAGGTTAATTTCATAGCCCATAGTTTTGGCGGCGCAACTGTTAGGCTGTTTGCCGAGCTTATGGCAAACGGGTCAAAAGAGGAAACAGCAGGAACAACAGGTCAAATCTCCGGTTTGTTTACGGGCGGTAAGGCAGACTGGATTTATAGCATTTCCACTTTTGCTTCACCGCATAACGGATCCACTTCAACACTCATTTTTTCGCCGGTTGATTTGGTTGCGTCACTTAATTTTACTAAAAATATTGTGGCATATCTTAAAAACCCCACCCTTGATAATATTAACAGGATAACACGGTCATTTACGCTTGCGGGCATTAAGGATAACGGAGTATTTGACCTGACAGTTGACGGCGCATCCGAGCTTAACGAAAATATTACTATAATCGAGAATATTTATTATTTTTCCGTACCGAATGATGGCACGGTGTCTTTGCAAAATTCCGACTATAGGCTTCCTGATAAAGCCAAAACAGATCCTCTTTTTTGGCTGAACATATATTTGATGGGAAGAAACGGTACTGTTACCGAAAAAGGAACAGTTGTTGACAAAAGCTGGTTCAGCAATGACGGAGTAGTGAACACAATTTCAACGACTGCGCCGAAGAATGAGCCTCAAAAGCCCTTTGACGCAGAAAACATAGAGCCGGGAATCTGGCATATTATGGAAACTTTTCATGGAGATCATGCGGCAATCATCGGAGGGCTGAGCTACGCGGTTGATATAAAAAATCTTTATCTTAATCAAATAAAACTGATAAATTCTCTATGACTCTGACGGATGTTATATTTAAATCATCAACAGCGTTTGGCTCAGCCAAACGTTGTTATAATGCCCGATAATATGCTTGCCTATGGCAACATATGGTGCTATACTTAAACAACATAAAAAGAGGTGATATCATGGTTCGAAAAAGGTTAATCAGCCTTTTTTTGGTTTTTGTTTTTTTAACCGGTTCAGCCCTGCCTGCTGCCGGTGCTTCGGGCACAGCCAAAGCAGGAACAGACTATCCCTTTATTTTTGTTTCGGGTTATGCGGGCTGGGGGCAGTATGATAAGCTGTACGGTTCCGTTAAATACTGGGGCGGATTAAAATGCGATTTAATGGAATATCTGAACTCACAAGGCTTTGAGTGCAGCGCCTCTTCGGTTGACCCGGTTAAGAGCGCCTGGGACAGAGCCTGTGAACTGTATGCCCAGATGACAGGAAGAGTAACGGACTATGGTGTGGTTCATTCAAAAACTTACGGCCATGAGCGTTTCGGTCCCGATTTCAGCGGCAGACCTCTGATTGAGGGCTGGGGCAGGAAAGATAAAAACGGAATACCGGACAAGGTTAATTTCGTTTGCCACAGCTTCGGCGGCACAACAGCACGCCTTCTTGCTGATTTGATGGCAAACGGCTCGAAAAAGGAAATTAAGGGTACGGCGAAAAACAAAGTTTCCAGTCTGTTTACAGGCGGAAAAGCCGGCTGGATAAACAGCATAACAACCCTTGCGTCTCCGCACAACGGAACAACTTTAACAGTGACAGCCGACCCCGCATATGCGCTGATTTCCGGTACCGACACATTGATTACTTTTGCCGGCCTTAAAAAAATCGACTTGTCAAAAGCTGAGTTTTTTGATATATTCGGTGTTTATGATTATATTGGCGGGCTTGAAAAGGTTACCACCGATGGCATTGGAAAAGATACAGGCGTTTATGATTTGAGTTTGGACGGAGCTGCGGAGATTAACAAAACACTTTCAACTTTAAACAATGTTTATTATTTTTCGGTTGCCTGCGATGCGACGGCATCTATTAATAATTCAAAGCAAAGGGTTCCAAATCCCTTGCTGTCTGAGCCTGTGCTTTGGCCTTCCACGGTTCTTATGGGCGCTTTGACCGGCAAAACAGCAGGCGGAATTGTGATTGATAACAGCTGGCTTAATAATGACGGTGTTGTCAATACAATATCCTGCAAGTATCCGAAAGATGAGGCTCATAAGATTTATAATGCGGACAGTATAAAACCGGGAGTTTGGAATATTATGAGCACCTTCAAAGGCGATCATGCGTCAATTGTCGGCGGTACTTTGCAAAAGTTTGATATAAAGGCATATTATCTGGAGCAACTGAAGCTGATAGACTCCCTTTAAATTCAAACAATATATTTCAACAGAAAATTTTAACAGCGGCAGGCATAAGTCTGCCGCTGTTTAGAATATTTACCGCATAAAAAAATCTTGTCATAATCGAATTTCAGTGCTACAATATTTTTAATTTATGCGGAAGGGATGGCAATATGTTTTTTTCAAAAATTATGCCAATCACAAAAAAGATGTTATGCGTTTTCCTCGCGGCGGCAGTAATATCATTGTCCGTGTCTCCGCTAACCGGTGCTGCCGGCAGAGAGGATACCGGCACGAATTATCCCTATGTTTTTGTTGCGGGTTATGCGGGTTGGGGGCAGTATGACAAAATAAACGAAACTTTTCAATATTGGGGGATGCGCAGCGGGGATCTCTTAAAATATCTTAACTCGCAGGGGTTTGAATGTTATGCATCCTCCGTGGACCCGGTCGGCAGCGCATGGGACAGAGCCTGCGAACTTTACGCGCAGTTGACCGGCGGCATTGTGGATTACGGCGAGGCGCATGCGGCGCGTTGCAAACATGAGCGATTCGGCACTGATTACAGTAAAAGTCCGCTTATCACAGGCTGGGGAGCCAGCAACAAAAACAGCGATCTTAAAAAAGTAAATTTCGTTTGCCATAGTTTCGGCGGCGCGACAGTCAGGCTTTTGGCGCAGCTTTTAGCAACCGGTTCGCAGGAAGAGCTGAACACAACCGTGCAAGGCGCTGTTTCTGCGCTTTTTACGGGCGGAAAAGCGGACTGGATTTACAGTATTACAACGGTAGCATCACCGCATAACGGAACAACAGTTGCCAATTTGGCAACGCCGCTTAAATCGCTGTTTCCTGCCGGCAACACAAAAATCGTCGGTTCGCCGATTTCCACAAGTTATGCGGTACTTAACTATTTGAAAAGCATGAGCAAGCTTTTGAATAACGGCATCGGTGAGGATACGGGCGCTTACGATTTATCTCTTGACGGAGCAGCGAAGCTGAATAGTAAACTGACTGCATCGGACGATATATACTATTTTTCTTTCCCGACAGATGCCACCGCGCCGGCTCGTTTTTCTAATAAAAGAATTCCGGATACAAAACTGGCTGACATTGTTTTTCTGCCAACTTGCCTTTATTTGAGCAGAACCACCGGCATTACGGAAGGCGGAATTGTTTTTGATCAGGCATGGTTAAATAATGACGGCATTGTAAACACCGTTTCGGCAAAAGCGCCAAAGGACGAACCGCAAAAAATCTTTGACGATTTTAGTATAATAAAGGGCACTTGGAACATCATGAAAACATTCAAAGGCGACCATGCGTCTATTACCGGCGGGGTAATCCGGGTGGTGAATATCAATCCGTTTTACTTGGCGCAGATGAATTTAATCAATTCGCTATAGCCCTTTTACTACTAAGAAATTTCTATGGATTACAGTCATTTTTTATATGTAAAAGTGTTGATTAACAAAAATCGCGGTGCAATAATACTAACATTATAACGGAAAGGGTGAAACCATGATTACTTCAAAAACACGGGTTTCTGTTCTCAAAAAGTGGCTCTGCGTTATTCTGGTTATCGTTCTGACAGCATTACCTTTATCCCCGGCAGCGACTGCTGTCGATGGCACCTCGGCAAAAACAAACTATCCTTATGTTTTTGTTTCCGGGTATGCCGGTTGGGGACAATACAGCCAAATAAACGAAACATATCAATATTGGGGTATGCTCAACGGCAACTTGTTAAAATATCTCAATACACAAGGCTTTGAATGCTATGCAGCTTCTGTTGACCCTGTTGGCAGCGCGTGGGACAGAGCCTGTGAGCTCTATGCGCAGATGACCGGGACGGTTGTCGACTACGGTGCGGTTCATGCCGCGCAGAATAAGCATAACCGTTTCGGCACCGATTACAGCAGCAATCCGCTTATCACCGGCTGGGGAACTGCCAAAAAGGTTAATTTTGTTGCGCACAGCTTCGGCGGCGCGACGGTCCGGCTTTTAGCGGAACTCATGGCAAACGGCGCTCCTCAGGAGGTCAGCGGCACACAGGGCAGCGTTTCCGGTTTGTTTGCAGGCGGCAAATCCGGTTGGATTCACAGCATTACGGCCCTCGCTTCCCCCCATAACGGCACCACCATGACAAACATCTCCAAGCCCATTGCCTTCATCCTGCCCAAGGACGGGGAGAAAATTGTCGGCGTGAACGAATCGAGCTCGATTGCGATTATCAGCTATTTAAAAAATCTGACCAAACTATTCTCCAACGGCGTGGGGATTGATACGGGGGTTTATGATTTATCCCTTGACGGCGCGGCGAAGCTCAACACAAAGTTATCGGCAAAGAGCAATATTTATTATTTCTCGGTGCCGACGGACTGCACCTCGGCTGTTTGGCTTTCAAAAAACAGAATCGCGAATCCCTTAGTGACCGATGCCGTTTTATGGCCGATTGCCGCTTATATGGGCAGCGCATCGGGCGTGACAGCCGGCGGGATTGTTTATGACAAAAGCTGGTATAACAACGACGGTATTGTGAATACCATCTCCTGCATCGCGCCGAAAAATGAAGCGCAAAAGACTTTTAACGCCGGCAGCATTACACCCGGCGTATGGAATGTGATGAGTACCTTCAAAGGCGACCATCTGTCCATTACCGGCGGTTTGATGCATAGAGTGAATGTAAACGCATTTTATCTGGCACAGCTTACGCTGATTAACTCACTGTAATAAAGAAAAACTAGAAAAAAGCGTCCGCTTCGGCGGGCGCTTTTTTTGTGGGATACTATATTGTATCAAACTATCAATTGAATATTGCAAAAGTGAAGATTTACGGATATAATATTAACAATATTCCGAACGGTCTAAGAATTATTGTGCTATAAGATACGAAAAACGGAAAGGGCAGAGGGAAACCTATGAACGCAAATGGTAAAGAACAGGAGCGCGCGGAACTGCACCGCACCATCTGGAGCATTGCCAACGACCTGCGCGGCAGTGTGGACGGTTGGGATTTTAAACAGTATGTGCTCGGCATTCTGTTTTACCGCTATATTTCCGAAAACCTGACGGATTACATCAACCGCGGCGAACGCGAAGCGGGGAAAACAAATTTCGATTATGCCCAACTAACGAAAGACGAGGCGGAAGAGGCACGCGCGGATTTGGTGCAAACAAAGGGCTTTTTCATCCTGCCGGATGAGCTGTTTGAAAATGTTTTGAAAAAAGCGGAAAAAGACGAAAACCTCAACGAGACCCTTGAAAAGGCGTTCCGAAACATAGAATCTTCCGCCCAGGGAGCGCCCAGTGAGGACGACTTTAAGGGTTTGTTTGACGATATTGATGTAAACTCCAACAAACTCGGCGGCACCGTGGCTAAGCGCAACGAAAGGCTCGTTAAGCTGATGAACGGCGTCGGCGGTATGAAACTGGGCGACTACCGGGACAACACCATTGACGCCTTCGGGGACGCTTACGAATTTCTTATGGGCATGTACGCCTCCAACGCCGGCAAAAGCGGCGGTGAGTACTACACACCGCAGGAAGTCAGCGAACTGCTCACGCGCATTACGCTTGTGGGCAAAAAAGAGGTCAATAAGGTGTATGACCCCGCCTGCGGTTCCGGCTCCCTGCTGCTAAAATTTGCCAAGGTACTCGGGAAAGAAAATGTGCGGCAGGGCTTTTTCGGGCAAGAAATCAACATAACAACCTACAACCTCTGCCGCATCAATATGTTTTTGCACGACATCGACTTTGACAAGTTCGACATCGGCCACGGTGACACTTTGACCGACCCCCTGCACTGGGACGATGAACCCTTTGAGGCCATCGTTTCCAATCCGCCGTATTCCATAAAATGGGAAGGGGATGCCAATCCGCTTATAATCAATGACCCGCGCTTTTCTCCCGCAGGTGTACTCGCGCCTAAAAGCAAGGCGGACTTAGCGTTCATCATGCATGCGCTGTCCTGGCTGGCGACCAACGGCACGGCGGCCATCGTCTGCTTCCCGGGCGTGATGTACCGTGGCGGCGCTGAAATGAAAATCAGGCAGTACCTTATTGACAACAACTTCATCGACTGCGTCATCCAGCTGCCGGACAACCTGTTTTACGGCACTTCCATTGCCACCTGTATCTTGGTGCTTAAAAAGTCCAAAAAGGAGAACAGTACCCTATTCATTGACGCTACCAAGGAGTGCATTAAGGTCACAAACAGCAACAAGCTGACCGATGATAACGTTAAAAAAATTATTGCCGCTTTTGAAGCCCGCGCTGATGCAGACTATTTTGCCCGCCTAATGCACAACAGCGAGGTTGCCGCGCAGGGTTATAACCTTTCTGTTTCAACCTATGTGGCACAGGAGGATAAACGGGAAACGGTCGATATTAGAAAACTCAATGCGGTGATTGAGCAGATTGTCGCGCGTGAAAATGTGCTGCGGGACGAGATCACACGGTTTATCACAGAAATCGAGGGGGAAGATGCATGTACAGGCTGGAAGAATTGACTGCGAAACTTTGTCCTAATGGGGTGGAACATGTAAAGTTGGGTGAAGTTTGTTCTGTTGATACGGGCAAACGTGTTACAAAGACTGAAATAAGCGAAAATCCTGGGGAATACACTGTTTGGCACGGTGGTGTTGAGCCGATGGGTTATTATGCTAAAACAAATTGTGAAAAAAATGTAACACTTGTTGCAAACACTGGTAGTATTGGTTATACGCAATGGTCTGATAAGGATTGTTGGTGTAGCGATGCATGTTGCCATATTCGTACAAAAACACCCGAAATCTTAATTGATAGATATGTATACTTTGTTTTATTAAATCTTAGTGAAGAGATTGGTAGATTAAGAAGAACTGGTGGGGTTCCGACGCTTGATATCGGGAGGTTACGACTTGTGAAAATCCCCCTACCCCCACTGCCCGTACAACAGGAAATTGTCCGCTTACTGGACAATTTCACTGAGCTTACAGCGGAGCTTACAGCGGAGCTTACAGCGCGGAAAAAACAGTATGAGTATTACCGCGATTTTCTCTTGACATTTGAAAATACCGCATCACAATCATTGACAGACAGACAGACAGACAGACAGACAGACAGACAGACAGACAGACAGACAG
>CAZVJW010000038.1:0-37611 GCA_964627535.1 uncultured Eubacteriales bacterium | reverse complement strand
TACATACCCCTGCTTCTTTTTTATCATTTTTCGGGCTTACTTTTGATACAGCCTCTTCCCGAGACTTCAAAGAGATTATACTACTTTTTTGCCGTCCTTGAGCTTAATCTTTCCGATAAACGGAACTTTAAGCAAACCTTCAAGTGTGTCACCGTCGAATGTCAGCGTTACATCGATATCTTTGCCGGGAAGAAGGTCGACATTGGCGATTGCATGCAATGTGTTTCCGTCTTCTGTAACATCTTTAATGACAATTTCCGGAATTTCCATATCGGGAAGAGACAGATCAAAGCCATATTCGCCGTTGTTGTCATATAGATGAAGATTAGCATCGCCCCTGAAGAACATTGTATCAACATGACAAACCCATTTACCCAGACCGATCATAAAGAATCTCCTTTTCTGCATTTTAATATTGTTGATATATTTTATCAACTAAGTTATAGTAGCACTTTAATCTATTTTAGTATTGTATAAATTATATATTTTGGTATAATTTGTTGCAGGTGGTGATATTTTTGCGGGAAAAAGATAATTATATTTCAAAACGGTATGATAACAAGCAGGAAAACGAACCGAATTCAACCGGTAATGAAGCCGGGGTTTTCATCCGCGCCCTTCAAAGAGCAGCGCTCGACTGTGTTGGGAAAGGCGATATAAACGGAATAAGCAGAGTTATCAAAGCGTATGTGGTTGTCGGTGCAAACAGTGAAGTCGCCGTTTCTCTCAGAAACAGAAAGAACAGATTTATCGCCCTTTGCGGACTGACCTGTGAAAGAGCTATCACAGCCGGACTTGATGAAAACATAGCCAATGAGCTTTGGGAACGCTACTCACGGAGTTGCGATGAATGCACAATGGCGGAGAATGTAAACGCTTTAACGATAAAATTATTACTTGAATTTACTGAAAAAGTAAAAATATCGTCAGAAAAAACACTGACCGTTTCCGCCGAAAGAGTTAAGAAATATGTTGCCTTGCATTTGTCCGAGAGAATATCCATATCGGAGGTTGCTGAAAGTCTTGGAATGAACTCAAGTTATCTGAACAGCAGTTTTAAACGGCAAACCGGTGAATGTATAACCGACTATATTCAAAAACAAAAGGTTGAAGAAGCAAAGCGGCTGCTTGAGTTGAATGTTGGTTCGATTTCAGATATATGGACTGCTTTGGGTTACTATGACCAAAGCCATTTTAATAAAAAGTTCAAGAAGCTTACCGGCTGTACTCCGAAGCAATATAAAATCAAAAATCATTTTTAGTAGAATATTCATATAAAACAACTACTTAATTTCTATAATGAAGAATAAAAAAGTATATTCCGTTTTATATTTGACTTTATAATGTAATTATATTAATATATATTTTATGGATTTTACTTATTATATTTTGTTAGGAGGAAGTATTTTGAAAGAAACATCAAAATTTAATGCATTTTCAAAAACATTGTTGCTGTATGCTGTTGATGCGTTAGCGGTCAATGCTGCATTTGTAATTGCACTTGTTTTGAACAACGCAGGTGCATTCGGTTCAACTGTTTCGTATATAGTTTCGATGATGGGGTCAATATACTTACGTATGATTTTAGTTACTATTGGGTATATTTTTATGTTTAAACTCTTTGGCTTGTATGACAGTATTTGGCAATATGCAGGAATTTTTGAATTATCACAATGTGTTGCTGCGGTTATTATGGGAGGCATATTAAGTACCGGTATTGATAAGATCGGTAATGTTATCGGTCTTCCTATCTCTAACTACAGAAGTACAGTTTACATAATAAGTACAGCTATAACCATAACCTTTGTTGGCGGAATACGGCTGTTTTACCGGTATTGGGCGCGCAGAGAAAATGAAGGCGCCGACTATAGTGATAAAAAGAAGGATAAACGGGTTATGATTGTCGGCGCAGGTTCTATGGGGATGATAGTGGTTGAGGACCTGCAATCTCATGGTTATCGGCTTGGGCGTCCGGTGGTTATGGTAGATGATAATATCAATAAGCAAGGTAAACTTTTAAGAGGAATTCCTGTGCGCGGCGGTTGTGAAAATATTCCTGAACTGGCAAAACAATATGAAGTGGACGAAATTATCATATGTTTACCCACCGCAATTCCCGAAAGGCAGATTGAGGTGTTGAAAATTGCGATGGGAACCGGATGTTTGCTTAAAACGTCACCTTCTTTACTTGAAATGTCGGAAGATAAACTTGGAAAAAATAAGTTTAGAAATGTTGAGATAACGGATCTTTTACCGCGCACCGAAGTGAAACTTGACACCCGGGTTTGCGGGTATTTGAAGGGGCAGACTATTCTTGTAACGGGCGGCGGCGGTTCGATAGGCAGTGAGTTATGCCGTCAAGTAGCAAAATATGAACCGGAAACAATTGTGATTTTTGAAAATTATGAAAACAATGCCTTCACTTTGAAAAATCAACTTGATAATCTATACAATGGCACGCCGAAAGTTTTTATTCGGATAGGCTCTGTTCAGGATGAAATGCGCCTAAGGGAAGTTTTTGAAGAGTTCCATCCAACAGTGGTATTTCATGCCGCTGCACACAAGCATGTGCCGTTAATGGAGGAAAGCCCCTGTGAAGCTGTTAAAAATAATATTTTCGGTACTTTTAACACTGCTAAAACAGCCATGGATTTTAATGTGAAAAAATTTATCATTCTTTCAACCGATAAGGCGGTAAATCCCGCGAATGTAATGGGCGCTACAAAAAGAGTAACCGAAAAAATTATTCAATATTTTGACAAGCATACCACAGGAACCAGATTTGCCGCTGTCAGGTTCGGAAATGTTCTTGGCTCGAACGGCAGCGTTATTCCGATTTTTAAAGAGCAAATAGAACGCGGCGGTCCGGTTACCGTTACAGACGCAAGCATTACAAGATATTTTATGACTATTCCGGAAGCGGCACAGCTTGTTGTACAGGCGGGGGGGATTGCGCAAGGCGGTGAAGTTTTTGTTCTGGATATGGGCGAACCCGTAAAAATACTCACGCTTGCGGAAAATCTAATACGGCTTTCCGGCTTTACACCTTATCTGGATATTGATATCAAAATCACAGGTTTAAGACCGGGAGAAAAGATGTATGAGGAGCTTTCACTTGCTGAAGAAATTGAAGGAAGACAAATGACTTCCAACAATCAAATATTCGTAACCAACCCGGTTAACTTTGATGAAAAACAGTTGCTTGAAACTCTTGAGGATTTGCACAATGTTAATATTAATAATGTCAGGCAGCTGTTAAAAAAGATTGTCCCGAATTATGTTGAAAACGGTGAATGTAAAATCATACCAAATGAATTCCCTGATGAAATAAAAGCAGCTGAGTAAAAATCATTTGACAGTTAATACTAATCCCTCTTTAAACATAGCTAAAAATTCGGCACAAAAACCCATTTGTCAAAGGTTTTTGCTTGATTTCATAGAGGTTTTATAATCGGGATTAGTATAATTAACATCAATCAAAGATGGTGCTATATAATCATGTATAAAGTTCTAAAGAAAGCATTTGACTTTTTTGGTTCGCTTGCTTTGTCGATGATTTTTTCTCCGGTTATAATTATAATAGCTCTTATAATTTTTGCTGAAAAGTCCGGGCCGGTGTTATTTCGTCAGCAAAGACCCGGTAAGGACGGAAAGCTTTTTACTATCTATAAATTCAGAACAATGTCAAATGAAACACAGCAAAAGGGAGCCATACTTTCAGATATGGAACGCGTTACAAAATTCGGTGCTCTTCTTAGGATGACAAGTCTTGACGAACTCCCACAGCTGTTAAATGTTTTAAAAGGTGAGATGAGTTTCATCGGTCCGCGTCCGCTGTTGACCGAATATCTCAGACTCTACTCTTCCAGACAGGCCCGCAGACATGAGGTCTTACCGGGAATTACAGGTTATGCCCAGGTGAACGGAAGGAATGCGATAACCTGGGAACAAAAATTTGAATATGATGTTTTTTATGTTGAGAATCTTAGCTTATTTCTTGACATGAAAATATTTGCCAAAACATTTTTAAATGTTCTTAAACGCGAAGGAATTAACAGCAGTGACAATCTGTCTATGCACAAGTTTTCCGGTGAGGCAGGACTAAGAAATTGAAAAAGATACTTTTTGTTGCAACGGTAAGCGCGCATTTTCAATACTTTTATCTTCCGTATTTTGAATTTCTCGATAAAAAAGGTTGGGAAGTAAGCGCTGTTTGTTTGGATCCGGTGGAGATGCCAAACTGCAAAAACATTTATGGAATATCAATTGACAGGCAACCATTGAGAGTTACAAATATAGCTGCATACAAGCAATTAAAAAAAATCATTGATGAAAATAAATTTGATGTTATTCACAGCAACACCCCGATGGGCGGAGTGCTTGCAAGAATAGCTGCAAGGAAAACAAGAAAGCATGGCACAAAGGTGATTTACACCGCCCATGGCTTTCATTTTTATAAAGGTGCCCCTATAAGAAACTGGATGGTGTATTATCCGATAGAATTTATTTTGTCAAGGGTTACTGATTGTATTATAACAATAAATGACGAAGACTACAGGATAGCGAAAAGGCATTTCAAGGCCGGTGAAATTATTCATATCCATGGCGTGGGTTACGATAATGAGAAGTTTTTCAGACCTTCCAAAGAAAAAAAAGACGAACTGAGACAAAAAAACGGTTACTCGGAGGCAGATGTTCTGCTTGTGTACGTTGCGGAGCTTAATAAAAACAAAAATCAAATACACTTAATTAAAACTGTTGAGATAATTGCCAGAAGAAATAAGGATGTTAAATTGCTGCTTATTGGACCCGATCAATTGAGCGGAAAAAATCAACGGCTTGCCTATCAACTCGGTGTTGAGAATAAAGTTGAGTTTTGGGGAAGCAGAACAGATGTCTTTGAGTTGATTCCGATGTGTGATATTGCTGTTGCTTCAAGTATACGCGAAGGATTACCTGTCAATATTATGGAATCGCTTGCATGCGGGGTACCGGTTGTCGCGGCAGATAACAGGGGGCATAGAGCTTTGATAAAAAATGGCGAGAACGGTTATCTGACAAAGCTTAATAATGCAGATGAACTTGCCGAGAGAGTGTTAGAAATTATTGGAAACGATGAAATGTATCTGAAACTTTCTGAAACCGCAAGCAAAAGTGTCGCACTTTTCAGCAAAGATCATGTTTTGGAGGAGATGATAGCCCTGTATGGCAGAATGTGAGCGGGTATTACATGTGCTTCACTCTATGAATTGCGGCGGAGCGGAAAATCTGATAATGAATATTTACCGTAATATTGACCACTCAAAAATTCAATTTGATTTTCTTGTAAATTGCTTCGATGAAATGTTTTTCGAAAAGGAGATTAAACAGTTCGGCGGACGTATATATCGAATGAAATTTCTTACACAGCTTACGCCTCCGATATATAAGCATAAGCTTTATCGCTTCTTTGCAGAGCATAGTGAATACAAAATCGTACATTCACATCTGGAAACCACCACCGGTATTATTTTAAGCTGTGCAAAAAGAGCTTGTATTCCGGTTAGGATAGCACATAGTCATAATACAAGGCACACCCGTTCAGGCGGAATATTTGAGCTGGAAAACGCTTATAAAAACTATTGTAAAAGAAAAATCATATCAAATGCAACAAAACTTTTTGCCTGCTCGGAAGATGCTGCAAAATGGCTGTTCAGTGAAAAAGCAAGTGAATCGATCATTATCAAAAATGGAATTGAAGCCGATAAGTTCAGATATAACGAAGAAATTCGCAAAGAAGTAAGAACTGACTTGAACATATCGGACGAAGTGACTGCTCTGGGTCATATCGGAAGGTTTTATGATCAGAAAAATCACATGTTTCTTATTGATGTTTTTTGTGTGTATGAAAAGCTAAATCCGAATACCGTTTTGTGTCTTGTTGGCGAAGGGGTTTTATTCAGCCAAATTAAAGAAAAGGTTAAATCAAAAGGACTTACTAAAAAAGTGAAGTTTTTTGGGCTGAGAGATGATGTGAACCGGATTTTACAGGGATTGGATATATTTCTCCTCACTTCAAAATTTGAGGGACTTCCTTTGACTTTGATTGAAGCGCAAGCAGCAGGGCTAAATTGTTTTATATCTGATATTATTTCGCGGGAAGCGGATATAGGCTGCGGACTTATTACCTTTTTACCGATTGATAGCGCCGGGCTTTGGGCCGAAAAAATAAAAACGGCGCCATTTAAACGTAAACAAACAAATGAGAGCGTTAAAACGGCGGGGTACGATATCAAAGTTACAGCAAAGTGGCTGGAGGAATATTACTGTGACATGTGTTTTAAAACTTAGCGAAGTTCCGCTGCATCTTTACCAAATAATAGCCGGTTTCGAGTTATTGCGGCGCCGCGGAACAATTGAACTTAATATAGAACGGTTAAATCCTGGAAATCGTCAAAGACTTCCGTATAATATGCTGGAAGTTGATTGTGAAGGAAGAAAAATTATTTTTGATATGAATGACGGCTATGATAATCTTCTTAGTAGAGATGAAGATTATATTTATTTTTACAATAAAATTTTGGATAGATGCGATATTTTATATAAAAGGAGTTTTAACGATGGGTTGAACAGTAAATTAAATCATCCCGATAAAATAAAAAAAACCGCTTTGAATTTTTTTGTTACAATGAATGGAAATCCGGCACATTTTCCCGTTCCCTGCGATTCCGGTCGGGAAAAAATAAAAAAAATTATCCGCATGATTCCCAATACGCAATATTACAACGGGTTTTACAACGAAGAAAAATTTCGAACTGAACCTGTCATTAAAAACTATCCTAAAATACTTTTTATGGCCAGACTTTGGGATCCGAAAGGCGAATTCGAAGGACAGCTCAGTGAAGAAAAAAGTGAAGAACGAAGAACAATAAACGAAAACAGAGCAAAATGTATCAGACTGTGCCGGCAAGAATTTGGAGACCGCTTTTTGGGAGGCGTTACTTGTTCGGAATTCACCACTAAAGAGTATTCTGATGTACTTATAAAAAGTGATGATTTGACTAATAAGAACAAATATTTAGAATTAATGAAAACCTTCGATATTCATATTGCGACTGCCGGGTTGCACAAGTCAACCGGGTGGAAGTTTGCGGAATATGTCGCCGCTTCTAAATCAATTGTATCGGAACCGCTATACTATTCATCTATTGGTGAATTATATGAAAATGAAAACTATTTATGCTTCAAAAATGAATATGAGTGCGGCGATAGAATTACAGAGCTTTTCGACGACAAAAAAAGATATAAAATGATGTGTTCCAACAGAGATTACTATAACAAATATATGAGCTGCGAAAAACTTGCCTCCGGAGCGCTGAAAATCAATTAAGGAAGTGTGTATGTTGCCTCTGCTGACTGTTTTCACCCCGACATATAACAGAGCATATATTCTCCCGAAATGTTATGAGTCTATGCGACGGCAAAGCTGCAAAGATTTTATATGGCTTGTAGTTGATGACGGATCAACTGATAATACCCGCGAGTTGGTTGCGAGTTGGCAGAATGAAGATAAAGGCTTTCATTTACGTTATGTTTATCAAGCAAATAAAGGAATGCACGGCGCACACAACCTTGCGTATCAGAATATTGATACAGAACTTAATGTGTGTATAGATTCCGATGATTATATGCCTGATGACGCAGTTGAAAAAATTATTAATTTTTGGAATTTATGTGAAAAAGATGATAAAATTTCCGGCTTTCTTGCTTTGGATTCATATGAGAACGGAAAAATAATAGGTAAACCGTTTCCGAAAAATGTTAAATCCGCCACATCTTATGATTATTATTACAAATTCGGTATCAATGGGGACAAAAAATTCATACTGCGTTCTGATTTGACAAAAGAAAACCCGTATCCTGTTTATGAGGGCGAAAAATATGTTAACCTGGCGACAAAATACAGCCTGCTGGACGTAGATTACATGCTTTTAAATTTAAATGAGGTTGTTTGTATTGTAGAGTATCTGCCTGATGGTTCAACGCTAAATATGTTCAGACAATATTTGAAAAACCCAAAAGGATTTGCTTATAGCCGCCGGATTTGCATGGCGCTTCCGTTTACCGGCTTCGGATTCAGATTCAGACAGGCTATACACTATATTTCCAGCTGCATCATTTTAAAAAACAGAGCTTGGCTTTCGGAGTCACCTCGAAAAGGTCTTACATTACTTGCGATTCCTTTCGGGATACTGCTTTACGGATATATAAAAATTATGGCAAAATGAGATAAATGAGGATATAAATGTCATATTTAATTATCATTTTAACTATTTGCTTTATTACCGCTGCTTTTTCCCGCAGATATCCTATACGGGGAAAAGGCGGACTGGGGCAGAATCTTCCCAACCCTTTAGGCTTTGCGGTTCCGGCCATACTATTTACAGTTTTTTCTGGATTGCGAAACAATTTGGGTGATACTTATTATATTGTGCATAGTTTTTTACTTTTACCGGATAATATGCCAAAACCGCAAATCAGTAATAAGGAATATTTATATAACTGGTACATATATATTATCCGTCAAATTACTGATAAGCCTCAACTTCTTATTTATTTGGCATCTGTTATCAGTTGTGTCCCGGTTATATATATTCTCTACAAGTATTCTGTTTCCTATGAACTGAGCATTTTCCTTTATGTCGCAACTTCTTACTTTACATTTTCGTTTAACGGGATGAGACAGTATATGGCTGCAGGGATTTTACTGCTGGGATCAAAATATCTGTTTTCACAAGAAAAAAAAGCGTGGTTGAAGTATGCTGTTTTTATACTGATTGCGACAATGATTCATTCCTCTGCAATAATAATGCTTCCGCTCTATTTCGTTGTACGCAGAAAGTCCTGGTCGGTTACAACATTTGCAATTATGTTTTTAAGCATGGTAGGCACCTTGCTGTTTGATGCGATTTTACCGCAATTTTTAAATGTGGTAGATCAGTCCGATTTCAGCATTTATAATGATTCGGGATGGTTTACAAGCGGAGTTGAGACGGGATCAAGTTTTGTGCGGGTTATTGTTGTGTCTATTCCTATTTTAGTAGCATATTTTTCTAAAAAAAAGATAGAACAGCTTGGAAAAACAGGCGATATTCTTGTAAACCTTGCTGTATTTAATTTTTGCTTTTATATAATATCACTATACAATTGGATTTTTGCAAGATTAGCGGTTTATACCGGGATATATTATATAATCCTCTTAACGTGGCTTATTATGAAAAGCTTTAAAAGAAAGGATAGGGCTTTAGTCTATCTTGCATGCGTTATTCTTTATTCGGGATACTTTTTGGCGGTAAGGTATTCAATAATAGGTTATTCAAGTAATTATTTTTAGGGGAGGTTTTATATGAACCAAAAGATAATACATTATTGTTGGTTTGGCAGAAAAGAAAAGCCAAAGCTCGTTTTAAAATGTATTGATTCCTGGCGAAAACATATGCCGGATTTTGAACTTAAAGAGTGGAATGAAGATTGCTTTGATATTAATTGCACTCAATATGTAAAACAGGCATATGAGAGCAAAAAGTATGCTTTTGTTTCGGACTATGTTAGGTTTTGGGTACTGTTCAATTTCGGAGGTTTATATTTTGACACCGATGTTGAAGTGATCAGATCATTTGATGGTTTACTTGAAGATGAAGCTTTTACGGGGTTTGAAACAGAAAATTATGTTGCCCCCGGATTGGTTCTTTGGTGCAAAAACAAGGGAAACGTAATATTAAAGGAGATACTTGATGCATATTCAAATACCGAGTTCATAAAAAAGGACGGCACACTTAATACATTAACTGTGTGTGTGTATTTTACGGATATATTGAAAAACCATGGCTTTGTTAAAGGAAATGTAAAACAGCAATGCGGAAGCTTTTCAATTTATCCCATAGAATATTTTTGTCCCTATAATGACTTAACAGGTATTCTTAATATTACAGTAAACACCTATTCTATTCATTGGTATCATAAAACTTGGATGAGCAAAAAGCAGGTTTTTCAAAATAAAATAACCCGTATACTGCATAGAATATTCGGCGTTGATTTTTTTATTCATATTAGAGCAAAGATAAGTAACGGAGCATCCAAATAATGAAAAAGCGAATTTTAATAACGGCATGCAGTATGGATATCGGAGGTGTTGAGCGTAGCCTTGCGGGGTTGCTCAACGCGTTTGACTATGATAAATATGATGTCGATTTGTTGCTATTCTCGAAAAAAGGAGAATTCTTATCTCTGCTGCCGCCTCAATGCAATTTGCTGCCGGAAATAGCGCAGCTTGCGACTCTTTTGAAACCTGTTAAAGAAGTTGTTGCTTCCGGGCATATTTTACTGGCGGCGATAAGAGTATTTTCGAAAGCAAAGTTTGGTTTGAGATCTCCTGATAAAACAGGACAGGAACAAAAAGAAGAAGGTTCTGCGCTGTTGCAGGCTTATTGGGACAATTCTGTTGCGTTGATACCTCAGCTTGACAATGAATATGATGCAGCCATTAGCTTTATGTGGCCGCATCATTATGTAGCCAAGAAGGTTAGAGCAAGAATGAAAATCGCATGGATACATACGGATTTTACCAGAATTGAAGCAAATAAAGCCAGGGATAAGAGTATCTGGGAAAAATTCAATAAAATAGCCGCGGTATCCGACGAATGCCGCAAGGTATTTTTGAGTGTGTATCCTTCACTTAATAATAAGGTTGTCACTATTGAAAACATTCTAAATGCGGAGTTTATCCGCAGACAGGCTGATGAATTTATACCAGAGGATATAAAGGACAATGGGGATATTAAGCTGTTAAGTATTGGTCGTTTCTGCCATGCAAAAGCTTTTGATTTCGCCGCTGATGTTTGTAGATTATTGATAGATAGGGAAATATATTTGAAGTGGTATATAATTGGATTTGGAAACGATGAGGAGTATATCAGGGATAAAATTAAAACACTGTCTTTAGAAGGAATCTTTATTATTCTTGGTAAAAGAAATAATCCTTATCCGTACATAAAGGCTTGTGATATTTATATCCAACCGTCAAGATATGAAGGGAAAGCTGTAACGGTTCGGGAGGCTCAAATACTGGGCAAACCTGTTGTAATAACAAATTTTAAAACTGCAGCGAGCCAGGTTAGATCCGGATTTGACGGAATAATTTCTCCAATGGATAAAGAATCGGTTTCCAATTGTATCGTCCGCCTGATGAATGATGATAACCTCAGGAACACGCTGACAAAAAATTTGTCCGCCTCGGACTTCAGCAATACGAATCAGCCGGAACGGATATACCGGTTGATAGAAGGCAAGGAAGTATAAGTGTATGGGTGTGGATATTTCTGTCATCGTTCCCGTGTTCAACACGGAAAAGTACTTGCGCGGTTGTATCGACTCAATTATTAATCAAACAATATTCCCGCAGATGGAGGTTGTCCTGGTAGACGACGGTTCCCTGGACGGAGCGCCTGAGATATGCGATATCTATACAGCCGAACATGCCAACATTCATGTCGTCCATCAAAGAAATGCCGGTGTTAGCGCAGCGAGAAATACGGGTATTGCACAAGCGAAAGGTAAATACATCGGATTTGTTGATTCGGACGACTACATAAATCCCGAAATGTTCGAAAAGCTGTTAGAAGCGGCGGAGGAGACAAATGCCGACATGAGCTTCTGCGGTTTTATCAGTGAATATCCTGAAAAAATTGTGAATATTTCTTATCCGTTTCGCGAAAGCGTTGCGTTAAACAAGACAGATATTATTCAGATTATTTGTCCCTTTATGCTAAGGGACGAGTCCTTTAATGCCTGCTGGAACAAAATTTTTAAAAGAGAAAAAATCAATACGAACTTACTGATTTTTAACGTTAAGAAGAAGCAAGGAGAAGACAGGGAGTTTCTGCTTAACTTTTTAGCATGTGCGAAAATAATCACTTACATAAATTACCTAGGTTACTATTACAGGCTGGTGCCAACCGGCGCAATCCAAAAACCGCGCATCGATTATGCGCAAGATATACTATCTCAACACAAATCGGACTTTACTTTATTTGAAAGAATCGGATTAAAACATGAAACAATTATAGATACAAGCGCCTTTAGACTTTTTAGCCAAGTTATAAGTGCTTTGTCTTTTTCAATAAACAGACATAAGGGAAGGGATCGCCGGGATCTCTTAAAAAGTATAATATTGAACAGGGAGATTAGAAAGATTATTTCGAATCTGTACCCGGATATGATCAAAAGAAGCAGCAAATTTAACAGATGTGTTTATACTTGTTTCATGAAGAAAAGCATCAACGGATTAATTCTTCTGTTTTTTGTGTTAAAACTAAAGGTTTCTTTGTGCGGTTTTGTGAAAAAGGGGGTTGAATCATGATTAACCACCTAAGAATAACTGTTTTTACCCCAGTTTATAATAGACGACATACAATACATAGAGTATTTGAAAGCCTTCAGAACCAGACATACAAAGAATTCGAGTGGTTGGTAATTGATGATGGCTCCACCGACGGAGTGGAAGAGACTATAAAAGATTACATTGATCAAGCGCATTTTACCATTAGATATTATTACAAGGAGAATGGTGGGAAACATACAGCAATTAATCTGGCATATCAGTTAATGGAAAGTGAATATTTTGTTATTCTGGATTCGGATGACACTCTTAATGAAGATGCTTTGGAACGGATGCTGTTTTATTGGGATAGCATGCCAACTGAAAGGAAAGCCTTATGCTGGTGTGTTGTGGGGCTGTGCGCTGACTCGAAAACAGGCGAAGTAGTGGGTGACCGGTTTCCTGAGGATATAAATTTACAGCTAAATCCCGGACAAGCCGCAAAAAAAGTCAATGGCGAAAAGCATGGATGCTTAAAGTTGGATATTGCAAAACGATATCCTTTTCCCGAACCCGATGGAACTTCTTTTATCACCGAAAGTATCGTTTGGAATAGAATTGGCAAAGAATATTTTCAGTTTTATGTTAATGATATTTTCAGGGTATATTATATGGACGAGCCGGATTCTCTGACAACCGCATGGTATAAGAATCATGTGAAAGAAGGATACATTTCAAATTATTTTTGGAAGCTTTTCAAGTTGAATGATGAAGGCGTTCAAAATGCAAACGATTGGAAAGTATTATTTTTAATACCATATTATGGTTCAATGGCCGGGAAAAAGACCAAAGAAATTCTTGGCGGTATAAAAATTAAAAAATATAAAATCATCATTACATTTATGCTGATCCCGGCAAAGCTCGCAAAAATCATAAGGGGAAGAAAATATGATATTAACCGTCGAACAAAAATGTCTGGATAATTATTTTGTTCATATTATTGTCAAGATGTATCCGAGGCAAATCAAATGAAAGTATTTATGTTTAACCATTCCGGAAGTTTAAACCGGGGCTGCGAGGCAATCATCAAAGGAACAATAGCAATTTTAAATGAAGCTTACGGCGAAAACGAATATATTCTTTCATCCTATTCGCCTGGTGAGGATGGAAAAATTTCAGATTTGGCAAGTATTTTATCTTTTGAGCCAAAAAAGCTGAATGTTGTTGAACACATTATAGCTGCATTGAACATTAGAATAAAAAATGATGAAAGATATTCGGTGCTTAAAAGATATTCGACGTTTTTTAAAGATGCCCGGTTCGCGGATATTTGTTTGTCGGTCGGGGGTGACACTTACTGTTATGGCGACAATTCCGTTATCCGGATTATAACCGAAGAGTTAAATCGCCGTGGGAAAAAAACCATATTATGGGGTGCTTCGATAGGTAAAGAGGACTTGACAGCCGAAAAGGAGAAAAATCTTGCTTGCTTCGATGCGATATTTGCCAGAGAATCACTTTCATTCAATCTTATTAATGAAAAAAAGTTGAACCCTAATGTTTTCCTGTTTCCTGACCCTGCATTTGTTCTTCATGGAGAAGAACTTCCGTTGCCAATGGGCTGGCAGGAAAAAAATACTGTCGGAATAAACATCAGTCCGATTGTTGCCGGGAGGAATCCCCGTATTTTCGAAATTATTTCGAGCTTCATTAAACGAATATTGCGTGAAACCGATATGTCCGTTGCTCTTATCCCTCATGTTACCTCACAAGCAAATAATGATATGACTTTGCTTGAGAAACTTTTCAATGAAAATAAAAGCAAGTCAAACAGAAGGCTGCTAATCCTGCCCGCGGACCTTACCGCGGAGCAATATAAAGGATATATTGCAAGGCTCAGATATTTTATCGGTGCCCGCACACATGCAACTATTGCGGCCTATACGAATTGTGTACCTACAATCGTGTTGGGGTACAGCGTAAAATCAAAAGGAATCGCGCTCGACCTTTTTGGCGATGAAAGGTTTGTTATAAATACCGGAAACCTGCAAAGCGGTGATGAATTATATGACACTTTTGAAGCTTTGAGGGAACAGGAAAACGATATCATAAGTATTTGTAAATCGATTATGCCGGATATGATAAAAAAAGCATACTCCGCAGGGATTAAGCTGAGGGATATTTTGAGGTGAAATAATGAGCGAAATAAAAACCAGAGATGATTTAAAAAGTATTATAATAAGCGATCTATACAGATATTACGGGGACTCATCAAAATCTGTGTTTAGAAAGACCTATAAAAATATCCCCGGATTTCAATTTACCTTTTGGCTGCGCAAGTGCAGTTATTATTCATCGAAATCGATAATAACACGCCCGTTGTTTTATTATGCGCGGTGGAGATATAATCATTTTAAATATAAATTCGGTTTTGATATTGAATACAGTACGGAAATAGACAAGGGTTTTTATTTGGGCCATTGGGGTGGAGTTGTTATTCACCCTGATACAATTATAGGTAAAAACTGCAACATTTCACATCAGGTAACTATAGGTATTGACAACAACCGGGGTGTGAATTCTGTTCCGGTTCTTGGCGACAATGTTTACCTGGGACCGGGCTGTAAAGTATTTGGAAAAATCACACTCGGTAGCGGCTGCGCCGCCGGCGCAAACAGCGTTGTAAACAATGATGTCCCCCATGGGGTGACAGTTGCAGGCGTGCCTGCAAGGATAATCAGTGAAAAAGATTCATCCGCTTATGTAAAAAATACAATATAACCAAATAAATTTAAATGAAATCGGGGAGGATAGTATTAAAAAACATTTGCTGTTTATTATTCCATCGCTTGGCAGCGGCGGTGCCGAGAAAAGTCTTATTACACTCTTAAACCTTCTTGATTATGGGAAGTACGATGTCGATTTAATGTTGTTTAGACGGGAAGGCTTTTTTTTAGAGCGGGTTCCGCATCAGGTTAACATTGTTGACGGCGGTGACGATTATAAGTTTTTTGATGATGACCTTATTCGAAGTCTTCGTTATTTTATAAAAAAAAGAAAGCTTTGGCTGGCAGGTTCAAGATTAATATATACGGCAGCCCTGAGAAAAAAAGAAAGTAAAGAAAAACGTGAACTTGTCTGGAAATATCTGAGTAAATCTCTTCCGAATCTTCAAAAGAAATATGACGCTGCTATTGGCTATTTAGAGGGTAATGCCATATATTATTGTGTTGACAAAACACAAGCAAAAAAGAAAATCGGGTATATACACAGTGACTATAACAGACTTGGGATGAGTGCAGAATTCGACAAAAAGTATTTTGAAAAATTAAATTCCACGGTAACTGTATCCGAGACGTGCGCCGATAGTCTGTTAAATATTTTCCCGGGGGTAAAAGAAAGAATAGTAACCGTTGAAAATATTGTTTCGAGTTCTGAAATAGAAATGCTTTCGATTTCGACGCCTGTATTCAGAAACGAAAAGGATCAAATAATACTGCTTACGGTAGGGCGGCTTTCCAATGAAAAAGGGATAGACCTGGCTGCCGGTGCATGTAAAATTTTGATTGCATGGGGTTATAATATAAGTTGGTACATCATTGGTATTGGCGAAGCAAAACAAACTGTTGAAACGTTTGTAAAGAAGAATGGATTGGAAAAGCACTTCATACTGATCGGTCAGCAAAAAAATCCTTACAAATATATGGCCCAGAGCGATATTTATGTTCAGCCTTCAAGGTACGAGGGAAGGTCTATTGCACTTGAGGAAGCAAAGATCCTTGCGAAGCCGATAGTAGCCACAAACTTTACTACCGTTCGCAATCAGATTGAGAATGAAGTCACAGGATTAATTGCTGAAATCACGTCTGATTCAATAGCGGAAAAAATAAAGCTGCTCATTGATAATCCTGTACTTCGCAGCACACTTTGTGAAACCCTCAGGAAGCGCGCAACAGGGAATGAGAGCGAACTGGAGAAATTCTATGCACTGATATAGTTTTACATACGCGGGAGGGAAAAAGTGAAAATTCTTCTGATAACATTTTTGGGGATCATAACAGCTTCGGGTATTGTTCTTCTTATTGATATTGTTCCTGCAGGCAGACGCTGGTTTTCCCGCATACATATCGGACAATGGTCAAACTTGGAAGAATGGCAGTGCGCTGTAGAAGAAGTGCTTCTGAAACAGTTGAAAAAAGTTCCGGTTGTGCCTATAAGCGACAATACAAGGTTTACGGTTATCGAAAGAATAAAGGGTACCTATAAAAGTAGGAATCTTCAGAACTGGCAGCAAGCCGTCCTGCTTTTAGGTGCAAACAAATTATTCGACCGCAAGGGTGTAAGCAGACAAGTACAGGAATTTATTGACTTGAAAATAAATTCCGGGAGCGGGGAATGGATTGAGTGGAACAATAAAGCCGATTCCGCTCTATTGGCTTATGCTATACTTTCTTCACCTGTTTGCGACAAACAAAAAGTAAAACCCGCAATGCGCCAAGTTGCTGAAATGCTAACAGATCTTGCTGATAAATACGGTACAGTTCCATATAATCTTTCAGTCCCAAACATCAGGTTCGTTGATACAATAGGTATGATTTGTCCTTTTCTTTTTATGTATGGGCAGGTATACTCAAGTGAGAGGGAGATTACAACTGCAAGAAGGCAAATAGAGGAGTATGTCAGATATGGAATTCATTTGGAGTTTAACCTGCCCGT
The DNA here is from genome assembly GCA_964627535.1 of uncultured Eubacteriales bacterium. Classification (GTDB taxonomy): domain Bacteria; phylum Bacillota; class Clostridia; order Oscillospirales; family Acutalibacteraceae; genus UBA1447. The sequence goes on along the minus strand of CAZVJW010000038.1, from coordinate 20,540 downwards.
GCATTGTTTTGATACCGGAACAGGTGCTCCCCTTGGAATTTACGGGTGGGGAAGAGGCTGCGGCTGGTGGGCAATTGGTTTAATGGATTCATACTTATCTTTTTACGATTTTACGCGTTTAAAATCTTGTGCTTGCGATTCGGAATATAATGACGAAGATACGATTTCGGATATACAAGTATATTTATTGGATCAGATGACCGGTTTAGCTCGAACCCTTGTCGTTTTTCAGATGGAGAACGGAGCATGGGATAGGCAACTTGTCTTAAAGGAAAACGGAGAAAGTTCGGCAACAGCTATGCTTGCCTGGTTTATGGCAAACATGTATTTAATAACTAATAATGAACAATATAAAAAGTCCGCGGATATGGCGAGAAGCTTTCTTGCAAGATGTACAAGACGAAACGGTACCGTGGATTATGCTCAGGGTGATACAAAAGGTATTGGATTCTATTCCGCAAAACTCGATGCAATGCCTGCGGTGCAGGGCTTCACGGGGAGATTGAAAAAATAAGACATTTCGCAACTTGTTATTATCAAAATCAACATGGAGGTTTTAATTGAGAATTTCTGAAAACACATCTTTTCGGAAATGATGAATCAATAATATCAGAATCTCTCGGTTGACGAATAACACACAAGGTGATATCATACCATAGTAAGTGTTTTGTTTGACCAAGACAAATTCGTTCACCGAGGATTATAATATTCATAGAAAGGTTGGTGAAAATATGATAGATATTCATTGCCATATTTTGCATGAAATGGACGACGGACCGAAAGATATTGAAACTTCTGTCAGCCTTTGCGAAATGGCTATGGAAAACGGGATTGAAAAAATCATAGTTACGCCACACCTAGCAAATTTATATGAGCTGGATGACTTTGTTGCAAGACGGGACCAAAAGTTGTCTGAACTCCGCGATGAAGTTGATGATTTGGGTATGTTGCTTAAAATTTACGCTGGCGCGGAGGTGCTGATAAGCGATGACATTTTCCATTCTTTCCCTTTGGAAAAAGTTACGTTGAATGCAAGCAAATACATTCTTGTGGAATTTGATTTTTTGGGGTTGGGGTTTTCAAATGTACTGCGATATATTGATGAGATCTTTAAGATGAATTTGGTGCCTGTCATAGCTCATCCCGAAAGGTACTCGTTTCTTCAAGACCAATATGACAGAGTAAATTATTTATTGGATATGGGTGTTCTTATGCAGATTAATGCAGGAAGTCTGGCAAGTAATGGGAGCCGCGATGAATTCGACCTTGCTTATGAAATGGCATTAAAAAATGCAGCAACTTTCATTGGCACCGATGCTCATTCGATTCGCAACAGGCCGAACGATTTGTTAAGAATGCTGCGAATATTTCCGCCCAATATCAGTCAAAGGGGTTTAAATCAAATGCTTAACCTTGCACCTGAAGCAGTAATAAAAAACGAATCTATTATGCGTTCATTGGACAGCGGTATCCTTAAAAAAAGAAGGTATCGATAAGTAAACAGGCGGTAAGCCATTAAATCAACAAAAATCGGAGTGCTTTTTATGCAGGAGATATCAGGAGGAAATCCAAATATTTATTCGGATGATTCCGCAATTGACATTGATAAAATCGGTTCGGCAATTATTCGTAGATTATGGTTAATTATATTGACGGCGTTGTTGTTTGCGGCCGGGGTATATTCATTTGCAAAAGTAACCTATGTTGAGCAATACATTTCTTCCGCTACGCTTGCTTTTACCACAACAACTTATATAACGCAGACAGATGAAGACGACAAGGTTACAGGAATAATAACTCAAAAGAAACATTATGCCGGCTCGGATTCCGAAAGATATCAATTCCTTCTTAAAAGCGATGTTATGGTTCAAAAAATATATAACGATCTCGAAGGAAAATACAACAAGGGTGAAATTGAAAACTCGCTCTCTGTTGGCAGCACCGAGATTAACGGTATATTTGTTGTACATGTAATTAATAACGATAATAAATTCTGCGAGGATGCCATAAATGTTATTATCGAAACTTTTCCGGATTATCTGAAGAGTTTTGATACAAGCCTTGGCATTGACGTTATTAAGAATGCAAGCATACCGGCTGTATTTAATGAAAGCGGAGCCGCGACAAAATCATTTTACGGGTTTATCATCGGAGCTGCGCTGATCATTATAATAATCTTCGTTGCGGAGGTTCTCAGCGATACTGTAAGGCAGATAGATGATATCCGGAATAAAACAAACACAAAATTTCTTGGCTCAATTCCAACAATTGAAGGTAAAAAGGGACATCTGTTTAAAAAAAGCAGATCCGGAAATTTACTGCTGACGGACGAGAATCAGGTAAATTTTTCTTTTATTGAAAGCTTCAAGGCAATAAGGACGAAAATTGAAAATATCGCATCTGAAAAGGGCTATAAACTTTTTGTTGTTACAAGCACCTTTGAAAACGAAGGTAAAACAACGGTGGCAATCAACCTCGCTTGTGCACTTGCTCAAAAAGGAAAGTCCGTGCTGTTGGTCGATTGCGATCTTCGAAAGCCTTCAATTATGCGTTTAGTTGGAATTAAGGAAGACGGAAAAAGCGGATTGATACAAATAATTAAAGATCAGTCGACCTATGTTGAATCAATAAAATTTATTAAGCCACTTGGGATTTTCGTACTGCCAAGTGGAGGCGTTTCTCCTAAATCAACGGAGGTTTTGGATGCCGATAAGGTTCGGGATGTGTTGAACAAGGCAGGAGCGCAATTTGATTTTGTGATTATTGATACGCCCCCTGCCCATGTCGTGGCCGATTGCCTTGTTGTCGCCCCGTTGGCTGACGCTATGATATTTACAATCAAAAGGGACTATGCAAAAATAAATGATATCAATGATACGCTTGAAGAGATTGCCTCAGCCGACATCGATATCATCGGTTCTGTATTAACGATGAGTAATGAAGAGGGCTCGGGCAGATATTTATCGAGAAGAGGCGGACTTTATTATTATCGCCATCGCAGAGGGTATTACAAAGGTTATTATAAAAGGTACAAACCGTACGGTTATGATGAAAAACCTGAAAAAAAGAACTCGGATGATAAGTAAGAGGGCTTGTATTGAAAAGAATAAATTAGTATGACGAAATAATGTATCGAACAAGCTTTCATAAAAGCTTTTGGAGGTTAATTTATGCAAGAAGATAATAGGGAATTAAGGCTCGCGGTTTTAATTGATTCGGATAACGTATCTTTTAAATATGTAAAAGCCATGATGGATGAAATTGCCCTTTATGGCACACCAACCATAAAGAGAATTTATGGAGACTGGACGACGCCAACGGGAACAGGCTGGAAAAATGTTTTACTGACAAATGCTATAACCCCAATTCAGCAATACAGTTATACGACGGGGAAGAATTCAACGGATTCGGCTATGATTATTGACGCGATGGATATTCTGTACGGGCAAAAAGTCGACGGGTTCTGTATTGTTTCGAGCGACAGCGATTTTACCCGTTTGGCTACCCGTCTCAGAGAAGCAGGTGTAAGGGTTTTCGGTATCGGAGAAGACAAAACGCCTGAACCCTTTAAATCTGCCTGCGATAAATTTATAAATTTGGAAATTCTATTAAAAGCGAACGATAAAAAAGATGTTGCAGTAAAAGCCGGTCAAGAAGTACAATCTATTCCTCAAAAACCGCAAGCTAACCAGATTCCAGAGGATGTTGTGAAACTTATTGTAAATTCTGTTAACGACATCGCTGATGAAGATGGCTGGGCATTTTTAGGCGATGTAGGGAATCTCCTTCTAAAAAAACAGCCTTCGTTTGACAGCCGAAACTATGGTTATATAAAAATGACACCGTTGATAAAGTCTACAGGACTCTTTGAAATAGACCAGAGAGACACATCAAACAGAGGTATTAAACACATATATATTCGTGATAAAGCTTTTATACAATCCGAAAAGTGAAAGTACTTCGTTAGAATATTGATGGCAGATGATATAAATCAAAACAAAAAACTCATATATTCTAATTTGTAAAAACGAGTTTAATAATATATGATATTATCAACAAAGCGATAAGGTTTAAATTTATTGTCTTTATGAAAGGGAGGTGAAGAAATGACTCCTGAAGAATTATTAAAATTATTGGATACGCTGCAAAAAATTTCAGTATTTTTAGGCATTGATCTCCCTTTCCTGATTGAAAGACTTTCACCCTTCTTTGACTATGTGATTAAACTTTTTACTTAATTCTTACATTATGCCGAAATTTAAAGCGCAGCTTTTGCTGCGCTTTTAGATTTAAACAATTAATAATTACAATATGAAAATAAGGCCAAGCAGACTGATTTTTGCGATATGGATAATCAAAATTTTTTTAACTGTGCTTGAAATGTTATTTTTCGACGGTTGAAAGCATCTAATACTAATTCACGATTAAAAAACCTCTAAAAAATCAAGCAAAAGCTTTGATTCATACGATTCTCCATTTTAATGCAGAATAGTATTATGCGGTTTTGTGCGGATTTTTAGTTAGGTTTTTATGCGTAATTAGTATAATGAAAAAAAGAAAAAAAATAACAGAAAATCAAAAAAAGTGTTGCATTCCATAAACAGTTGTGATAATATCTATAGGCTGTCCAAAAGGCAAGGGGCATTTCTATGCCTTAAACGTTTAGGATGCAGCAGATATGCGATGATTTGGAAGGTGGCCACCCTTTGAGGTGGGGAATTTCCAAGGAGTATGTCCGATTATAAACCGGGCGAAAGAATAACCTGTTATATGCAAAACCGTTGCCCCTGGCGGAATTGTATCTGCAGGAGTGTACATTTGTTTAAGGCATAAATCCCGGAAATATATTTTTCCGGTTTTTAAAATAAGAGGATGGAAACACCCGGAGCCGTTTAAACATTTTTGTACAGCCCGCCAATTAAAGGAGGCGTCATTATGGCAGTTAAGGGAAAAATCAGAATCAGATTAAAGGGCTATGATCACAACCTTGTCGACAAAGCCGCGGAGAAAATCGTTGAAACCGCTAAACGCACAAACGCACAGGTTTCCGGTCCTGTTCCGCTACCGACCGAAAAGGAGATTATCACAGTCCTTCGCGCGGTCCACAAATACAAGGACTCTCGCGAGCAATTCGAGCAACGTACCCATAAAAGGCTTATCGACATAATCAGGCCGTCAGCAAAAACAGTTGAAGCTCTGACCGGTCTTGAATTACCGGCCGGTGTCGAAATAGAGATTAAGCTTTAGTTTCTATACATTATTATAATAGCCGGAATTTAAGGGCGCAAATAATGATTAAGCCGCAGGTCATGTTGACATTGGTCAACCAATAACCTATAAGGAGGAAAGAAAATGCAAAAAGGTATCATCGGTAAAAAAATCGGAATGACTCAGCTTTTTGACGATAAAGGCAATGTTATTCCCGTAACAGTTGTTGAAGCGGGTCCCTGCCCTGTTGTAATGAAGAAGACAATTGATAATGACGGCTATGAAGCCATTCAGCTTGGTTTCGGCGATATTAAAGTCCAGCGCTTAAACAAACCAATGCAAGGGCACTTCAAGAAATCCGATGTCGCAATTAAAAAAACACTCAAGGAATTCAGGCTTTCTGAAATTGACAGTGTAAAAGTAGGCGACGTCCTGAAAGCAGACATCTTTGCAGTCGGTGACCGTGTCGATGTTGTTGGAACCAGCAAGGGCAAGGGATGGGCAGGCGCCATTAAAAGATGGAACTTTTCAAGACTGAAGGAAACACACGGATCGGGTCCTGTTGCAAGACATGCCGGTTCACTCGGTGCGTGCAGCGACCCTTCCAGAGTTTTTAAGGGCAAGAAGCTTTCAGGCCATTTGGGACATGAACGTGTCACAATCAAGAATTTAAATATTGTCAAGGTTGATGCTGAAAACAATCTTATTGCCATCAAGGGTGCCATTCCGGGCCCAAAAGGCGGCATTGTTGTTATCAGCAATAGCCCCAGAGCGTAGGGAAGGAGTAGAAATATATGCCAAATGTATCAGTATTTGACACGACCGGTAAAAAGGTTTCCGACATTGAGCTTTCCGAAGGCATATTTGGTATAAAACCAAATGTCTCCGCGATGCATATTTGTGTGGTTAGTTATCTGGCAAACCAGCGCCAGGGCACTCAGTCTACCCTTACACGCGCAGAAGTCAGCGGCGGAGGCAAAAAACCATGGAAACAAAAGGGCTCAGGCAGAGCAAGACAGGGCTCAACCAGATCGCCGCAGTGGACTCACGGTGGTATCTCCCACGGTCCCAAACCGCGTGAATATGGTATATCGATAAATAAAAAGGTAAAAAGACTTGCAATGAAATCTGCACTTTCCTCAAAAGTTGAAGCAGAAGAACTTGTTGTGCTTGATACCCTTACGATTGATGAGATTAAGACAAAAGAGATTGCTAAGGTTTTACAGGCTCTTGAAACCGGCAAAAAAACTCTTATCGTTCTGCCGGAGAAAAACGATATCATCTATAGAAGCGCACGCAATATATCAGGTGTAAAAACAACACTTGTCAGCACATTGAATGTCTACGACATCTTGAATTGCGACACAATTCTTATTCTTAAGGATGCTGTTGCAAAAATCGAGGAGGTGTATGCATGAATAAGCCAGCACAGGATATTATCATCCGACCGATTATTACGGAAGCCAGTATGGACGGCACGGCAATGAGAAAATACACCTTTGAAGTTGCAAAAGATGCGAACAAGATAGAGATATCAAAGGCTATTGAAGAGCTTTTCAAAGTTCAGGTCGAAAAGGTCAATACAAGCCATGTTCAGGGAAAGTTTCGAAGGCATGAAAGATTCGAAGGATATACACCGGCTTGGAAAAAGGCTGTTGTAACCCTAAAGGAAAATTCAAAGACAATTGAATTCTTTGACGGTATGGTATAATCAGAATTAAAATTTCCGGCGGTAAAGTATGGAGAGTGACATACTCCGCAAAGCCGCTATTAGGAGAGTGAAATTAATGTCGATTAAAATTTACAACCCGACCACAGCAGGCAGACGAGGCATGTCGGTAACGGACTATTCGAACCTTTCAAAAGTCGCCCCGGAAAGAAGTCTTTTGGAAGCAAAAAACAGCAACTCCGGCCGAAACAGCTACGGAAGAATAACCGTCCGCCATCGCGGTTGCGGAAACCGCAAAAAGTACCGTGTCATCGACTTCAAGCGTGACAAGTTTGATGTTCCGGCAGAAGTAATGACATTGGAATATGATCCGAACCGCTCCGCACATATCTGTTTAATAAAATATGAGGACGGCGAAAAAAGCTACATCCTTGCTCCGACAGGGCTCAAGGTAGGAGACAAGGTTGTTTCGGGTCCAACCGCTGATATCAAACCGGGCAATGCGCTGCCTCTTATCAATATTCCGACAGGTACAGTTGTTCATAATGTCGAGCTTAATCCCGGCAGAGGCGGACAACTTGCAAGATCAGCCGGTAATTCGGCTCAGCTCATGGCAAAAGAGGGTATCTACGCACTTCTCCGTCTGCCTTCAGGTGAGCTTAGGAATGTTCCGGCAAAATGCATGGCGACCATAGGTCAGGTTGGCAATGATGACCATGAAAATGTAAAGATCGGAAAAGCAGGACGCAAGCGTCATATGGGTTGGCGTCCGACGGTCCGCGGATCGGTAATGAATCCAAACGACCATCCGCACGGCGGCGGCGAGGGAAAATCTCCCATAGGCCGTCCGGGACCTGTCACACCTTGGGGCAAACCTGCTCTCGGCTATAAAACCAGAAACAAGAAAAAACATTCCGATAAGCTTATTGTAAAGCGTCGTAACGGCAAGTAGTTGATGAAAGGAGCAAAAGAATATGGGCAGAAGTGTTAAAAAGGGACCTTTCGTGCAACCAAAGCTGCTCGAGAGAGTCGTGGAAATGAATAAATCCGGCAGTAAACAGGTCCTAAAAACTTGGAGCCGCAGTTCAACAATCTTCCCTGACTTTGTCGGTCACACCTTCGCTGTTCACGACGGACGCAAGCACGTTCCCGTATATGTAACAGAGGACATGGTCGGACATAAGCTCGGAGAGTTTGTACCCACAAGGACATTTAGGGGTCATGCAGGCTCAAAAACCTCAAACGCAGGAAAATAATCGGTCGAAAGGAGTGTGAAATATATGCAGGCAACAGCGAAAGTAACCTATGTGCGCATAGCGCCGCGCAAAGTTCTGATAGTACTGGACTTGATTCGCAATCAACCCGCAGATAAAGCAATGGCAATACTGAAACACACGCCCAAGGCCGCGTGTGAAATACTGATTAAACTATTAAAATCTGCAATGGCAAATGCGGAAACAAACAATAACATGGATGTTTCAAGGCTTTATGTCGCCGAGTGCAGCGTTTGTCAGGGGCCTACCCTCAAGCGTATGAGACCGAGAGCACAGGGCAGATCAAACCGTATAAACAAAAAGACATCACACATCACCCTTGTACTCAAGGAAATGGAATAAGCGAGGAGGAGGTTAAACAATGGGACAGAAAATTAATCCTACCGGTTTTAGAGTCGGAGTAATTAAGGACTGGGAATCACGCTGGTATTCCAATTCCAAGGATTTCGGAAACACCCTTGTTGAGGATTACGAACTGCGCGAATACCTGCTTAAAATATTGGCTCCTGCCGGAGTGCCGAAGATTGAGATAGAACGCGATGCCAAACGTGTTCACGTCAATGTTCACTGTGCAAAGCCCGGTATGGTAATCGGCAGAGGCGGCACTGAAATTGAAAAACTGAGATTGCTTTGTGAAAAGAAACTTGGAGGCAAAGAGGTTTCGCTTAATATTATCGAAATTAAGCAGCCTGATTTGAACGCTCAACTTGTCGCGGAAAGCATTGCTTCTCAGCTTGAAAGGCGAATTTCCTTCCGCCGCGCATTAAAGCAATCCATTGGCCGTACAATGAAACTTGGCGCAAAAGGAATTAAAACACAGGTTTCCGGCCGTCTCGGCGGTGCAGAAATTGCCCGTACAGAGCATTACCATGAGGGAACCATTCCGCTGCAAACAATCAGAGCAGATATTGATTACGGTTTTGCCGAAGCAAAAACAACTTATGGCAGAATCGGTGTCAAGGTTTGGATATACACAGGCGAAGTTCTTCATGACAATCGCAGACCGCGCACGGAAGGAGGAGCTCGATAATGCTGCTGCCTAAACGTGTAAAATATCGCAAGGTTCACAGAGGCCGTATGAAAGGCAGAGCCACTCGCGGCAACGAGGTTACATACGGTGATTACGGTCTTGTCGCACTTGAATCCGCATGGATCACATCCAACCAAATTGAGGCAGCCCGTATCGCAATGACCCGCTCCATCAAGCGCGGAGGTCAGGTTTGGATAAAGATTTTCCCCGACAAGCCTATTACGGAAAAACCCGCTGAAACCCGCATGGGTTCAGGTAAAGGTTCCCCGGAATATTGGGTCGCGGTTGTAAAACGCGACAGAGTTATGTTCGAAATTGCGGGAATAGATAAGGAAGCCGCCCAAGAGGCATTGCGCCTTGCCGCAAACAAATTGCCAATCAGGTGCAAATTCGTATCAAAGGAAGAAACGGGTGGTGAGCAAGAATGAAAGCCGGTGAAGTAAGAAAACTTTCCGCAAAAGAGCTGGATGCTAAGCTGCTTGAGCTGAAGGACGAGCTTTTTAAACTGCGCTTCCAGCAAGCCGTTAACCAGCTCGATAACCCAATGCGGATTAATGTCGTTAAGAAAGATATTGCCAGGGTCAAAACAGTACTGCGCGATATTGAACTTCACGGCACAAATTCGTAAGGAAAGGGAGGCCAAGTGCAATGAGCGATAGAAACCTTAGAAAAACCCAAATCGGTATCGTTACCAGCGATAAAATGGATAAAACCATTGTCGTATCTGTCAAAGACAGAGTAAAGCATCCGCTTTACAAGAAAATAGTCAACCACACAGTCAAACTGAAGGCGCACGATGAGAATAACGAATGCGGCATAGGCGACCGTGTGCTTGTTATGGAAACCCGTCCGATATCAAAGGATAAGAGATGGCGTTTAGTCGAGATCATTGAGAAAGCCAAATAATTTGGCGCAAGTGTAAGGAGGCAAACACTGTGATACAGCAACAGAGTTACCTTAAAGTTGCCGATAACACGGGCGCAAAGGAGATCATGTGTATCCGCGTGCTCGGTGGTTCCGGCAAAAGGTATGCCCATATCGGTGATGTCATCGTTGCTTCGGTTAAAAAAGCAGCACCAGGTGGCGTTGTTAAAAAAGGCGAGGTAGTCAAGGCGGTTGTCGTGCGTACAGCAAGCGCTGTTCGCCGCAAGGATGGCACATATATTCGTTTTGATGAAAACGCAGCGGTTATTATCAAGGAAGATAAAAATCCCAAAGGCACTCGTATTTTCGGACCGGTGGCAAGAGAGCTTCGTGAGAAAGAATATCTCAAGATCCTCAGCCTCGCTCCGGAAGTGCTTTAACGGGAGGTGCAGTGATGAATAAAAAAGTACATGTAAGAACAGGTGACGAGGTTGTTGTCATCAACGGTAAATACCGCGGCAAAAGAGGCAAGGTCATGCAGGTCAGTCCGGCTGAGGGAAAGGTCATCGTTGAAGGTGTCAATATTGTTACAAAGCACATTAAAGCTAAAAAGATGGGTGAGCCCGGCGGGCTTGTAAAGGCCGAAAGTGCCCTTTATGCGCCCAAAGTTCAGCTGATATGCCCAAAATGCGGCAAACCGACAAGAACGGGCAGTACCATAAACGCCAAAGGTAAGAAAATGCGCACATGCAAGAAAAAAAATTGCCTGGCGGAATTTGAATAAGGGAGGAACATGACAAATGGCAAGGCTAAAAGATACCTATGAAAAAGAAGTAGCGCCGGCTTTGATGAAGAAGTTCAGTTATAAAAGTGTCATGCAAATCCCGAAGCTTGACAAGATTGTTGTCAATGTCGGTTGCGGCGATGCCCGCGATAATCCGAAGATTGTCGAAGCAGTCGTTACCGATTTGACTCAGATTACCGGCCAAAAACCGGTTCTCTGCAAGGCGAAAAAATCAGTCGCAAATTTTAAACTTCGCGAAGGTATGACAATAGGCGCAAAGGTTACTCTCAGGGGAGACAGAATGTATGAATTCCTTGACAGGCTGTTTAATCTGGCGCTTCCCCGCGTTAGGGACTTTAGGGGTATCAACCCCAATTCGTTTGACGGCCGCGGAAATTATTCAATGGGCGTCAAAGAGCAGCTTATATTCCCCGAAATCGATTATGATAAGATCGATAAGGTAAGAGGAATGGATATCTGCTTCATTACAACAGCCAAAACAGACGAAGAAGCCCGCGAACTCCTAACTTACATGGGCGCTCCGTTTGCGAGATAAGGAGGAAAATTTATGGCCAAGACATCAATGAAGGTTAGTCAGGCGAGACCTGCGAAGTATTCCTCAAGGCAGTACAACAGATGTAAAATCTGCGGCAGGCCGCACGCCTATCTGCGCAAATACGGCGTTTGCCGCATTTGTTTCAGGGAATTAGCCCACGCGGGGCAAATTCCGGGTGTTAAAAAGGCTAGTTGGTAAAGAGCAATTGCAAAGGAGGTTGACGGTATGCAAATTACGGATTCCATCGCCGATATGTTAACGAGAATACGCAATGCTAACTCGGCAAAGCATGATTCGGTGAAAATCCCCGCATCTAACACGAAGAAGGCGATTGCTCAAATTCTTGTTGATGAGGGTTATGTAAAAAGTTACAAGGTTGTGGACGACGGCAAACAGGGTGTTATTGAAATAATACTGAAGTTCGGGCCGAACAAATCCCAGGTTATAACCGGATTGCGCAGAGTTTCCAAGCCCGGCCTGCGCATATATACCAATTGTGAGGAAATGCCAAAGGTCATGAAAGGCCTCGGTGTCGCTGTCCTCTCGACTTCAAAGGGCATTATGACTGACAAGGATGCACGCAAGGCCAATATTGGCGGCGAAGTCCTTGCATTTATCTGGTAAGGAGGTGCTGTTAGGATGTCACGTATAGGCAAAATGCCGATTATTGTTCCCGCAGATGTTGATGTAAAAATCGACGGCAGCACTGTTACCGTTAAGGGGCCCAAGGGCACACTTACCAGAACAGTGCACAAAAACATTTCTGTCGAAATGGACGGAAGTGTCATTAATGTAACACGCCCGAATGACAACAAGGAAAACAGATCGCTTCACGGACTCACAAGAACTCTTGTCGCCAATATGGTTACCGGCGTTCATGAAGGCTTTAAAAAGGATCTCGAAATAAACGGCGTCGGTTTCCGCGCCGCAAAACAGGGCAATGATTTGGTGCTTAATGTCGGTTATTCCCATCAGGTAATCATGCCTGAAATTGAAGGAATTACCGTTGAAGTGCCTGCTCCGAACAAGGTTGTTATTCTTGGACCTGACAAGCAAAAGGTTGGCCAGTTCGCCGCTGATGTTCGTAAAAAGCGTCCGCCGGAACCTTACAAGGGCAAAGGTATCAAGTATGCCAGCGAGATTATCAGGCGCAAAGAAGGCAAAGCCGGCAAGGGTGGCAAATAAATTTTCCCGCAAGGGAGAATCAGTGATTTGCCTTTCGCTTGAGTGTTGGTTAGGCAAAGAACACAAGCAGAATAATTCTGCTGAATACAACGGAAGAAATGCTCAAAATGTAATATGCAAGGCGGATTATCAATTGTGTTCTATCCGCCTCCTAAGGAGTGAAAACTTATGGTTAACAAACCGGACAGCAATAAGGCAAGGCTAAAACGCCATAAAAGAGTTCGCGGCAAGATATCCGGCACCGCCGCCTGCCCCCGCCTTAATGTATTCCGCTCCCTGCAGAATATTTATGCCCAGTTGATTGACGATGTGAAGGGTGAAACTCTTGTATCGGCTTCTACTGTGGAGAAGGATTTTGCGGATTACGGCGGAAATAAAACCGCAGCCCATAAGCTGGGCGTATTATTGGCAAAGCGTGCCGCAGAAAAGGAAATAACCAAGGTTGTTTTCGACCGCGGCGGCTACATTTATCACGGCCGTGTTCAAGAGCTGGCCGAAGGCGCCCGTGAGGGCGGCCTCAAATTCTGAGGAAGGGGAGGTAAAATTCTTTTGGCTAAGATTGATGCATCTACAATGGAACTGACAGAGCGCGTGGTTTCAATTAACCGCGTTTCAAAAACCGTAAAAGGCGGTCGTATTTTCAAGTTTGCCGCGCTTGTCGTCGTTGGTGACGGCAATGGCACCATAGGCTTTGGTTTAGGCAAATCCGGTGAGGTTCCCGACGCTATACGCAAGGGGATTGAAGACGCAAAAAAGAATTTGATTAAGGTATCTCTCAGAGGAACTACAATTCCTCATGAGATTATCGGCAAGTTCGGCGCAGGCGTTGTTCTTCTTAAACCGGCAGCACCCGGTACCGGCGTTATTGCCGGCGGACCCGTACGTGCTGTTGTTGAAACGGTTGGTATCAAGGATATCCGTACAAAGGCCTTGCGTTCAAACAATCCGGGTAATGTTGTCAAAGCAACATTTGACGGGCTTTCGAAGCTTCGCAATGTTGACGAGGTTGCTGTTACACGCGGCAAAACAGTTAAGGAAATTTTAGGTTAAGGAGGGTGGAAAACATGGCAGATGTTCAAGTAAAGCTTGTAAAAAGCCTTATTGGCAGCACAAAAGTGCAGATTGCCACCGCCCATGCACTTGGTCTTCATAAAATCGGGGATACTTCCGTTCAACCGGATAATCCCGCCACTCGCGGCAAGGTGAACAGAATTCAACACCTTATCGAGGCGAGCGAAGCCAGGCAAGGAGGTGCGAACTAATGAAATTGCACGAGCTTACATCGGAACCCGGTTCAAAAAAAACACGCAAGCGTATTGGCAGAGGTATGGGGTCGGGTCAAGGCAAAACAGCCGGTAAGGGCCATAAAGGCCAAAAGGCGCGTGCCGGCCGGGGAATGCGCCCCGGTTTTGAAGGCGGGCAAATGCCCTTGCAAAGAAGAGTTCCCAAGCGCGGATTTGTCAATATCTTTGGCAAGGAGATAGCCATTGTCAATTTATCTTCTCTCGATAAAAATTTCGAGGATGGTACTGTTGTTGACATTAATGCTTTGATTCAATCCGGTCTTATCAAAAAGGCCTTGGACGGTGTTAAAGTTTTGGGAAACGGTGATATCACAAAGAAGCTTACTGTTCAGGTTAATGCTTTTTCGGATACTGCCAAACAAAAAATCGAAGCTGCCGGCGGAAAGGCAGAGGTGATTTGACATGTTTCAGACAATGATTAATGCATGGAAGATCATGGATATCCGCAAAAAGCTATTGTTCACGGCTTTGGTTATTTTCATTTTCAGAATCGGTGCGGCTGTTCCGGTGCCGTTCGTCAGCATAGGCGAAGGCGGGATTATTGCGGATGCAAACGCCGGCACATTCATGAACTACCTAAGTATGATGACAGGGAATGCTTTTAATTACGGTACAATATTCGCGATGTCAATCACACCGTATATTAACAGTTCCATTATTATGCAGTTACTGACAGTTGCCATTCCCTACCTCGAGAGACTTCAAAAAGAAGGCGAAGTCGGGCGCAAGAAGATAGCCGCTATAACCCGTGTGGTAACGGTTATTCTCGGTATTCTTCAAAGTACGGCCTACTACTTTTATCTTCGCAACGGTGACTTTTTATCTAAGAATTCAGCCGGCGTTGCATTCGAAGGGGGCTGGGCTGTTTTCCAGGCAATTATTATCATTTTCTGTTTCACGGCCGGTGTTGCGCTTATCATGTGGCTGGGTGAGCAAATTAACGACAAAGGTATCGGCAACGGTATTTCGATTATACTGTTTTCGGGTATCGTATCCAGGCTGCCGACTTTGGTTGCCCAGCTTTACAGCCCGAACATCAAAATCGGTTATATAGCGAGAGGCGGTCCGTTTTACATCCTTTCTCCGCTGGTGGGGGTTATCCTTATTTTAATGGTTGCCTTCATCGTATGGATGGACAATTCCGAACGGCGAATTCCGGTTCAGTACGCGAAACGCGTGGTTGGGCGTAAGATGTATGGCGGCCAAAGCACTCATATTCCGATTAAGGTCAATATGTCAGGCGTTATGCCGATTATCTTCGCCAGCTCCATTCTATCTTTGCCACCTACGGTTCAGATGTTTATGACTGTTGATAAGGGCAGCGGCTTGGAGAAGTTTTTCAATGTTTTTTCAAGCACGCACTGGGCATACGGCATAATGTACTTCGTTATGATTATAGGATTTGCGTATTTTTATGCAACCATACAATATAATCCGATTGAGATGGCGAATAACATCCGAAAGAACAGCGGCACCGTTCCGGGTATACGTCCCGGCGAGCCTACATCAAAATATATTTCTAAAATTCTTTCCAGAATTACCCTGCTCGGAGCTTTGTTGTTAAGCGTTGTCGCGCTTTTTCCGATAATATTCACTCAGGTATCTTCGGCAATTCTAAAATCGGGTATGTTTAACAATGGCGCGGGCTTTGAAAACGGCATGAACATTTCACTCGGCGGTACGTCGATTATCATTATCGTCGGTGTTGCGCTTGAAACCATGAAGCAGCTCGAAAGTCAAATGATGATGCGTCACTACAAAGGCTTCCTTGATTAACAGGAAAGCCCGGCAGAGATAAACGGGTGCGGTAAACATGGTGCCGGCTCGTTAATCACGGAGGATAAAGCATGATAGTGCTCAAGACAAACAGAGAGCTTGCCCTCATGCGTGAGGCATGCGTTGTTTCGGCAGGGGCATTAAAAGCAGCAGGTGAATCGGTTGAGCCCGGCGTATCAACCGCCGAAATTGACCGGATAGCCCATGAGTTTATCACGAAGAGCGGTGCTGAGCCTATCTTCTTAAACTATAACGGATTTCCCGCTGCGGCATGCATTTCCATAAATGATGAGGTTATTCACGGCATTCCGAGTAAAACGCGTTTTATCCGGCAAGGCGATTTAGTCAAAATTGACTTGGGCGCCAAGCTGAACGGCTATATCGGCGATACAGCTGCCACTTTCGCAGCGGGGGTAATTTCTCCCGATGCGCAGCGGTTGAGCGATACCACCAAAGAAAGCCTCTATGAGGGGATCAAGGTTTGTGTTGCTGGCGGCAGGATAGGTGATATAGGCGCGGTTATAGCGCGCTATTGCGAGGCGAGAGGTTATTCTGTGGTGCGGGAATACACCGGCCATGGCGTAGGATCTCAGCTGCATGAAGACCCCAGTGTACCAAATTTCGGCACCCCCGGGCGCGGTGTACGCCTGTTGCCGGGCATGACTATTGCTGTTGAACCCATGATAAACCTTGGGGTTGCGGGAATATTAAAAATGCCGGACGGATGGACCGTTAAAACCCGGGACGGAAAGCTCTCGGCTCACTTTGAGCACACCGTTGCTATTACGGCCGACGGACCAAAAGTTCTCACTCAGCTATGAAGTTGGGAGTGATTAACATGGAGTTTGTAAAGGGCTGTATAGTTAAGTCAACTGCCGGGCGGGATAAGGGTAAGCTTTTACTAGTTACGGAGGTTCTGCAGGAGTATATTTTAGTTTGCGACGGCAAGGAAAGACCTCTGCAAAGACCGAAACGGAAAAACCCCCGCCACCTCGTATTTACAGGATTTTATTTGAATGCGCAGGAAACAGAAACAAACCGGACGTTGAAAAAAACACTGAAGCAATTAACGCTTGAGTGCAACGGTAAAACCAAGGAGGGTAAGCATGTCTAAGCAGGATATGATCGAAATTGAAGGTACGGTTATTGAGGCTCTACCCAATGCGACCTTTCAGGTCGAGTTGGAAAACGGGCACAAGATATTGGCTCACATTTCCGGAAAACTGAGAATGAATTACATTCGTATCTTACCCGGAGACAAGGTGACGGTCGAAATGTCGCCATATGACCTCACCCGCGGCCGCATAACATGGCGTTCCAAGTAGAGTAAGGAGGGTATTCAAATGAAAGTCAGACCTTCTGTCAAGAAAATTTGCGAAAAGTGCAAAATCATCAAACGCAACGGGAAGATCATGGTTATCTGTGAAAATCCCAAGCACAAGCAGCGTCAGGGTTAACCGGCGCAAACCATTAATGGAGGTGTAACTGACAATGGCGCGAATTTCAGGTGTCGACCTGCCGAGAGATAAAAGGATTGAAATCGGTCTTTCTTATATTTTCGGTATCGGCCGCAAAACCGCAAGCGACATTATCGCAGCAACCGGCGTTAATCCCGATACGAGAGTGAAGGATTTAAGCGAAGGTGATGTTTCCAAACTCCGCGAGTACATCGAACACCACTGCAAGGTGGAGGGTGACTTGCGCCGGGAAACAGCGTATGACATCAAGCGATTGGTGGAAATCGGCTGTTACCGCGGTGTCCGCCACCGCAAGGGCCTGCCCGTAAGAGGTCAGCGCTCCAAGACAAACGCCCGCACACGCAAAGGCCCGAAGAGGACCGTTGCAAACAAGAAGAAGTAACTCGAGGAGGGATAAAATGGCTACGAAAGCAGCAGCCGGTAAAAAAACAACCGGAACGCGCAGGCGCCGCGAACGCAAGAACATTGAAAAAGGCGCCGCTCATATCCAATCCACCTTTAACAACACCATCGTTACCATTACCGACACGCAGGGCAACGCCCTATCGTGGGCAAGCGCGGGTGAAATGGGCTTCAGAGGCTCCAGAAAATCCACGCCTTACGCCGCGCAAACCGCCGGCGAAACCGCAGCGAAAGCGGCAATGGAACACGGCCTTAAAACCGTTGAAGTTTATGTTAAAGGTCCCGGCGCAGGACGGGAAGCGGCAATCAGAGCGTTGCAAACAGCAGGCTTGGAGGTCAGCATGATCAAAGATGTGACCCCCATCCCGCACAACGGCTGCCGTCCGCCCAAGAGAAGGCGCGTATAATCAATTAACTTAGGAGGTGTAACTCATATGGCAAGATATACCGGAGCGGTCTGCAAACTGTGCCGCCGAGAGGGTAAAAAGCTGTTTCTGAAAGGGGAACGCTGCTATACAGGCAAATGCTCTGCCGAGCGCCGTGCTTACGCTCCCGGCCAACATGGTCAGAGCCGCAAAAAGACTTCCGAATACGGCTTGCAACTTCGCGCGAAGCAGCAAGCGAGGCGTTATTACGGTATTCAGGAAGGGCAATTTCACAAATACTTCCTTATGGCCGAGCGCAAGCAAGGCGTAACGGGTGAAAACTTGCTTCGTCTGTGCGAAAGCCGTCTTGACAACGTTGTTTATCTTTTGGGCTGGGCTAATTCCCGCGCAGAAGGAAGACAGCTCGTCACTCACGGACACTATACGGTTAACGGCAATAAAGTCGATATCCCGTCGTACCTGCTGAAAGCGGGAGATACTGTTTCCATCAAGGCAAAAAGCAAGGAAAATGACAAGATTCAGTCTGTCCTTGATATTAACAGCGCCCGTCCCGTGCCTCAATGGCTTGAATTAAACAGAGAAACCGTTGAAGCCAAGGTGCTCAGCATGCCGGAGCGTGAGCAGATATCCGTACCCGTTGAAGAACATCTTATTGTTGAGTTTTACTCGAAATAAGGTTGCTTAGGGTTCATTAACTCATTTCACAACAGCAGGTAAAAAACCTGCGTTTTAATAAGGAGGGTATTGAATGATTGGATTCGTAGAGAGTAGAATCGAAACTGACGATCTTTCAACCGACGGAACCTACGGTAAATTTATTGTTGAACCTCTTGAAAGAGGTTTCGGGACCACACTTGGCAACAGCCTCAGGCGAGTTTTATTATCCTCGCTGCCGGGCTATGCGATAACATCCGCTAAAATCGAAGGCATTCTTCATGAATTTTCAACAATACAGGGTGTTAAAGAAGATGTCACAGAAATAGTGCTGAACCTGAAGAGTGTGATTCTTAAGATTCATGGCGACGGTCCAAAGACTATCTACATTGAAGCAAGCGGTGAATGCGAAGTTAAAGCGGGTGACATTAAGACGGATTCGGAAGTGGAAATCCTCAATCCTGATCTTCATATCGCTTCGCTTGACACAGGTGCGCATATCAACATGGAAATGACTTGCGACAAGGGCAGAGGTTATGTTTCGGCAGAACGAAACAAACAGTTAATGCAACCGATTATCGGCGTGATTGCAATTGACTCTATATATTCACCTGTATTAAAAGTAAACTACACAGTCGAGAACACACGCGTAGAACAAATTACCGACTACGACAAGTTGACGCTTGAGGTGTGGACAAACGGCACGATCAACGCGAAAGAAGCCGTTTCTCTTGGCGCCAAGATCCTCAACGAGCATCTCAGCCTTTTTGGACAGCTGTCTAACGAAGCTTTTGCCACCGAAATAATGGTAATCAAAAATGATGATGGCAAAGAACGCGTTCTGGAGATGACTATTGAGGAGCTTGACCTGTCTGTGCGCTCATTCAATTGTTTGAAGAGAGCAAGTATTAACACGGTTGAGGATTTGATTTGTAAAACCGAGGACGACATGATGAAAGTCCGAAACCTCGGCAGAAAGTCCCTTGATGAGGTTGTTGCCAAACTTAACACACTTGGTTTAGATCTGCTTAGGGATGAGGACTAATCCCAATACAAAATAAATCCAAAAACCATATATAAAGGCAAAGGAGTGTGATTTAAATGCCCGGTACCAGAAAACTCGGCAGACCTACGGATCACCGCAGGTCAATGCTTAGAGGATTGGTAACCTATCTTTTGGAAAACGGCAGAATAGAGACCACAGCGACAAGGGCGAAAGAAGTTCGCTGTATGGCGGAAAAGATGATTACTATTGCCAAAGTCAATTCTCTTTACTCGAAACGTAAGGTTCTTGCCTATGTAACAAAAGAGGATGTCGTAAAAAAACTTTTTGATGAAATTGCTCCCAAATATAACGGAGTAAACGGCGGCTATACGCGAATTGTTAGAACAGGCCCGCGCCGCGGCGACGCAGCGGAAATGTGCATCATTGAGCTTGTTGAATCCGAAGCCGACAAAGCGAAAGCAGCAAAGGCGGCCAAGGCAAAGGCGGCAAAGTCAACAAAGAAAGTTGCCGATACGAAAAAAGCTTCAGATGCCAAGCCGGCAAAAACAACCAAAACAGAAAAGGCCGAAACAGCTGAAAAACCCGTGAAAGCCAAAAAAGCGGAAACGGCTGAAAAGCCCGCGAAAGCCACCGCAACTGTAAAAGCTGAAAAGGTTGAAAAACCGCTAAAAGCCGAAAAGGTAGAAAAGGCTGATGAAACCGAAACGGAAGAAAAAGCTGAATAATCATTAGTTTGAAGCCCTTGAATGCGTAACAGTGTTCAAGGGCTTTTTTAACGAGGAGAGAATCAATGGAAAATTCGTTTGAGTTATATAAGCGGATACTACTTTTACGGCATCTGCATAAGTTTGCTGTTACCCCTTGCCTTTCATTTTAAAATGGCATACAATTTATAGTAATTATTGTATATTAATACTATTTAACGATAAACATATAGATATTTGTAGTCCGATATGATATAATA
>CAZVJW010000037.1:0-40201 GCA_964627535.1 uncultured Eubacteriales bacterium | reverse complement strand
GGGAACAGAAGAACATCTCTGATGGAGTAACTGTCTGTTAAGAGCATCGTAAGACGGTCAATACCGATACCGATACCGCCTGTGGGCGGCATGCCGTATTCCAAAGCCGTTAAAAAGTCCTCATCTGTTTTGTTGGCTTCTTCATCACCGGCGGCAATCAAATCTTCCTGCGCTTCAAAGCGTCCCCTCTGGTCAATGGGGTCGTTAAGCTCGGAGAAAGCATTCGCAATTTCCCTGGAGGTAATGAAAAGCTCAAAGCGTTCGGTGTAATCAGGATTTGACGGTTTGCGTTTGGCGAGAGGCGATGTTTCAACCGGATGGTCAAGAATAAATACCGGCTGAACCAAATGCTCTTCGGCATATTCTTCAAAGAAGAGATTTAACAAATCTCCCTTTTTATGCCGCTCTTCAAATTCAATATGCCGCTCTTTCGCAAGTGCCCTGGCCTGTTCAAGGGTAAGGGTGTCAAAATCAACATCCGCATACTTTTTAACTGCTTCAACCATTGTCAGGCGTTCAAAGGGTTTTGAGAGATCAATTTCAACACCGTTATAATTGATTACTGCCGTGCCGAGCACCTTTTCGGCAACGGTTCTTATCAAGTCTTCCACCAGTTCCATCATGCCGTTGTAGTCGGTATAAGCCTGATATAACTCTAAAAGAGTGAATTCGGGGTTATGCCTGACATCAAGCCCTTCGTTGCGGAAAACTCTGCCGATTTCGTAAACACGCTCAAGACCGCCGACAATCAGGCGTTTGTGGTAAAGCTCCAATGAAATCCTTAAAAACAGGTCCTCATCAAGGGAGTTGTGATGCGTCGTAAAAGGCCGCGCCGCGGCACCGCCGGCATTCGGCACGAGAATCGGCGTTTCAACCTCGATAAAATCCTGCGCGTCAAGGCGGTTGCGTATTTCTCTTATAATCAGCGAACGCTTGATAAAGTTTTGCTTAACCTCGGGGTTGATGATTAAATCCACATAGCGCTGACGGTAGCGGGTATCCGTATCCTTCAGCCCGTGAAACTTTTCCGGCAGCGGTAAAAGGGATTTTGAAAGAAGCCTTATTTGCTTGCAGTGTACGGATATCTCCCCCCTGCGGGTGCGGAAAACGAAGCCTTTAATTTCAACAATATCGCCGATGTCCCATTTTTTGAATTCGGCATAGGTTTCCTCGCCGATGTCGTCAATGCGGACATAAACCTGCAAACGCCCGGTACGGTCGTGAATATCAATAAAGTTTGCCTTGCCCATATCGCGCCAGGTCATGATACGCCCGCAGACAGAAACATCGGTGTTTTCCATCTCCTCAAAGCGTTCGACTATTTCCGCGGCGGTGTTTGACTGCTCGGCTGTTGTTATGATGTACGGGTCATTGCCCGCCGCCCTCATAGCATCCAGCTTATCAATACGGATTTGTCTGAGTTCATTTGTATCGAGCGTTTCTTCGTGTTCGTTCTGATTTACCGGTGTATTGTTGTTATTGTCAGTCATGATACAAAATCCTTTCCATGAGTGGTCAGTGGTTAGTGGTCAGTGGTCAGAATAACGGAGAAGCCGTTGAGAAGAGCGACTGCGCCGCGGGAAGAAGTGGCAAAGCAGTTGGAGAAAACGGGCGGTTTCGGTATCTATACCAAATTTCGAGTTAGTTGTTGACGAACTGTGATGGCCGGTGGCAATTAACCCTTTAAAAGAAAAAGGCGGCGGACTTTGCCCGGCGCCCGTAATTTATTTTGTGATTTTTAAAATCTTAAACGACAGGATTTTTCCGTTTGGAACCACAACCTCAATTGTTTCGCCTTTTTTGTGGCCTATCAGGGCTTTACCAATGGGCGATTGGTCTGAAATAATCCCCTCATCCGGATCGGATTCGTTTTTGCCGAGGATATGATACTCGACATTCTGCTTTAACTCAATGTCCAGCAATTTAACCTTTGAGCCTGCATGAACCGCTTCGGTGCCTATTTGGGATTCATTAATGATGGTAACATTTTCAAGATCCTGTTCGATTTTGGAAATGCGGGCTTCCATTTTTGCCTGCTCGTTCATTGCTTCGTTATATTCAGCGTTTTCGGAGAGGTCACCGAAAGAACGGGCAACGCTGATTCTTTCCGCAGTCTCATCACGTCCAACGGTTTTTAAGTACTCAAGTTCTTCAAGAAGTTTTTGGTACCCTTCCTGGGTAAGAATTGTTTCCTGCATAATGCAACCATCCTTTTTAAGATTTGTCCGGAAAGATAATAACGATATTATAGATAAAGTCTTTCATTATGTCAAGCACAACATACACTATACTGATCGACCGGTTATATGTCATAACATGCAATGAATATTATACGGGATTTGAATCAGTCATTGATTATCATCAAAACCTCATTTTCGGAAAGCTCCCTGCATTCTCCCTCTTTCAGGTTTTCGTCAAGAGCAAGTTCGCCGATATGGGTGCGTTTAAGTTCGATTACTTCATTGCCCAAAGCCGCAAACATTCTCTTTATTTGATGATATTTGCCCTCGCGGATTTTTACTCTTACAAGCGGCTGATCCTCTTGGGATAATGTTTCGACAAAGGCCGGCAGACATTTGGTACCGTCCGCAAGCGTTATTCCCCCGGCAAGAAGTTCAGAATCGACGCCAACCAGAGGTTTCGCGAGACGTGCTTCGTATGTTTTGAAAATATGGTTCTTCGGCGATAAAATCCGGTGTGCAAACTCCCCGTCATCGGTTATCAGCATAAACCCCGTGGTATCTTTATCAAGCCGGCCTGTGGGAAAAAGCCCCCGTCTGTACATGGATAGCGGTAAAAGATCCACCACCGTTTTTGACCTTGCATCCTTGGCGGCACTTAAAATGCCAGCGGGTTTATTAAGCATAATATAAATAAACCTCTTTACCGTGAATACTTTGCCAAACAGCGAAAGGATATCGGTCTGCGTGTCAAATGAAGCATCGCACGAAGTCATTGTTTTGCCGTTGACGCAAACACCCCCGTCCTTAATAAGGTTGCGGGCATCCTTTCGGGAAAAGGTACTCTGCGAAGCGATAATTTTATCTAACCTTTCAACGGACATTTTATTCACCCCTTTCATGCGATTATTGAGGCGGACACATGTTGTGCCCGCCTCACACAATTATCAGCCTTGATCATGATGCCGTGCTAACCATTTGGCCCGGCCAATACTATAAACCTGGCTAAATTTTGGTCTGGCCAAATACTATAAGCCCTACTAAGTTTTGGCCCGGCTAAATTATTTTAACTCAGCAAAATATTTTATTGTCCTTACCATTTGGCTGGTGTAGGAATTTTCGTTGTCATACCATGAAACAACCTTGACAAGGGTTTTGCCGCCTTCAAGCGCGGAAACTTTAGTTTGTGTGGCATCAAATAATGAGCCGACAGTGATGCCGATAACATCTGAGGAAACAATTTGGTCTTCTGTGTAGCCGAAGGAAGCGGAAACGGAAGCTTTCATTGCCGCGTTGATTTGGTCTGCCGTGACAACACCGTTAACAATGGCAACAAGCTCTGTGATGGAGCCCGCCGGCACCGGAACACGCTGAGCGGAGCCGTCAAGTTTACCGGCAAGCTCGGGAATAACAAGGCCGATAGCCTTTGCAGCGCCTGTTGAGTTGGGAACGATATTCACAGCGGCTGCGCGGGCCCTGCGAAGGTCACCGTTTCTGTGCGGGCCGTCGAGAACCATTTGGTCGCCTGTATAAGCATGGATAGTTGTCATAAAGCCTTTTTCAATCTTAACAAGATTATTGAGAGCAAAAGCCATCGGTGCAAGGCAGTTTGTTGTGCAGGAAGCCGCGGAGATGATGGTGTCTTCAGGTTTTAAAATATTTTCATTTACGCTGAAAACAACTGTTGGAAGGTCATTGCCTGCGGGGGCCGAAATGATAACCTTCTTTGCGCCTGCCTGCAGATGGGCAGCAGACTTTTCTTTGGATGCGAAGAAACCTGTGCACTCAAGAACAACATCAACACCCAGTTCGCCCCAGGGAAGGTCAGCGGGGTTCTTTTGGGCGTAAATAGTAATCTCTTTGCCGTCAACAATAATGGAGTTCTCTTTTGCTATAACCGTGTCACCTTTTGCGTAACGGCCCTGTGAAGAGTCGTATTTCAAAAGATGCGCGAGCATTTTTGCGTCAGTCAAGTCGTTAATCGCAACGATTTCGTACCCTTCCAAACCAAACATCTGCCTGAATGCAAGGCGGCCGATGCGCCCGAAGCCGTTAATACCTACTTTGATTGCCATTTAATTTACCTCCGAAATATGATATTTTATTTAAATACTTATAGTATTGTATACGATTTGACCTTATTATGCAAGGAATTTCGCCAATATTTTAAAAGTACCGCACTTTTTTGTAAAACTGAACAAAAGCAACGCCCCTCAAAGTCTTTTTTTAGCTTTCTTGGCTGACAAAGCCTGTGTCCCGCTTTATATGTTGACGAAGAGAAAATTTAATGTTACTGTAGTGAATGACAACCGATCAATCGCTTCGCGATTTACCGGTACAATTACGCCGCGCAAATTGTTATACCGGCAGCAACCGTTTCTATTAACAGCACCCTGTCAGCCGCCGGTAAGGAGAAGAGGAATTATGTTGAGTTTTTCGAGGTTTTTCAAGGTTGTGCTTGCTTTGCTGCTATCACTGGCCGGTGCTCTCGGTTCTTTTATCAAAGCGGATTTGCAAATGTACGAAAAAGTTGACAGTGCTTCCGCGGAAATCAGCACGGAGGAATTAACCATGGCCGGTAACTGGTTCGACGAAAATATTCTCGGTGTCACGCAGGGCAAACCCGCCGCGTTTGATTTTAAGTACGGCTCTATGACCTTTGCCGGCAGCCGCAAGGACTGGGATGTTGCCATTGCAGACACCGAAACATCGGGCGGGAAAACCCAATATACTTTTGAGATGAAACACAAAACCGACGGGTTGCTTGTCACCTGTGAAGCGGTTAAGTATCTTACATATCCCGCCTGCGAATGGACGCTTTATTTTGAGAACACCGGCACCGCCGGCACCGCTGTGCTAAAGGACATTTATGCGCTTAACAGCTGCTTTTCTATTGGCGAAAGCGCCGAAGCTGTTAAAGCCCGCCTTTATTACAGCAAGGGCGGTTTAAATACCACCGACGCTTTCGCGCCCCTGACAAAGGGGCTTATCGCAGGAATCCCCGCAAAATTCAACCCGGGTGACGGGCGCTGTTCCAATGATTTTATGCCGTTTTTCAACCTTGACCTTAACGGCTGCGGCGCAATTTTCGGAATAGGCTGGCCGGGTGTTTGGGAAGCGGACTTTACAAATATCTCAAACAAAAACGTGGAAGTGACCATCGGTCAGAAAACCATCGAAGGCGGCCTGAAAGCGGGCGAAAAAATAAGAAGTCCCCTTGCCGCGGTTCTGTTTTACAATGCGGGTGTTATGAAAGGGCAGAACATTTTCCGCCAATGGATTAACGATTACTATTATGTGAACAACCAAAAGCCAATCCTTTCAGCAGGCTCTATTGAGCATGACCTGATGCAGAACGCAACGATAAACAACCAGATTGATACACTCAACACAATTCTGAAAACCGGCGCGCCCGTTGAAGCATTTTGGATGGATGCCGGCTGGTATGTAAACGGTAAAATTTGGTATAAAGGCAGAGGCAGCTGGCGGCTTGACCCAATCCGGTTCCCAACAGGATTGAAACCGCTTACTGATTTGGGGCACGCCAACGGTCTTTCGCATGTGCTTTGGTTTGAGCCGGAAAGTGTTGACCCCGGCTCCGACCTTTACGATAAAAACGAATACCTGCTGGTACTCCCCGGTAATGAAAATAAGCTGTACAATTTTGCCAATGACGAAGCGGCAGACTACATGATGCGGCTCATTGACGGTAAAATCAAGGAATTCGGGCTGGATATTTACCGGCAGGACTGCAACATCAACCCCGCGCAGTACTGGGACGCAGGCTATATGGTAACCGGAGAAAAGCGGCCCGGGTTTACGGAAAACATGTATGTGGTGAACTTCCTGAGATTCTGGGACTATCTTTTGGCAAACAACCCGGGGTTGATTATTGACAACTGCGCCTCGGGCGGCAGGAGAATCTGCCTTGAAACCATACGCCGCAGCGAAGTGCTTTGGCGCTGTGATTCCTGCCATGACGCCACGGCGGAGCAATGCCATACATACGGCCTTTCCTACTGGCTGCCGCTTAACGGCTCAGGTACATTGATGCTCCGTGATTTAAGCACAGGAGAAGCTCCCGACAGGGACAAGTACACCGACAGCTACGCTTTCAGGAGCTGCCTTTCCTCAACACTTATCCTCTCCTGGAATTTTTCAAGCTACGAAAACAGCAAGGAACTCTTCGCAAAATACACAGGTTATGTCGCGCAGTACATGGATATAAGAAAGTATTTCACAAAGGACTATTACCCGCTGACCCCCGCAGGAGCAAAGAATTCGAACAATCTCGCCATGCAATACAACGACCCGCAGGATTCCTCCGGAATAATTCTTGCCTTTCGAAGGGAGAACTCCTGTTTTTCTAAAATCAATGTTTCGCTTTGCGGCCTTGACAGGGACGCGGTTTATAAAATAACGAATGACGATACCGGTGAAACAACGGAGGCTGCCGGTTCAACGCTTATGGACGGAACTTTGAAGATTTCCATTCCGGAACGCCCGGGTGCGGTGATTTTGAAATATTCAAAGATTTAATTCCATGTCGCCGTTCAGTCCGCCCCACAACAGCATGTCCTTAAAAAATTAAAATCAGTTAAAGATAATCCCCCGCTTAAAGGGGGATTATTTGTATCCGCTTTTGAAATAACGGTTTCATACTAACCACCGATAAAACGTATTGAATCTTTGCGGTCTTTTTTTCGCCGTACTGCGTTGTCCTCCTTGCCTTGCGTCAGCAAAGCATCGTCGTCCGCCTTGTGCAGCACAAAAAATCATCGCAAATCTAACAACGCTTTTCATCGCCGATTAGTATCATAAAACAATGACAAATTTTATTTGTGATATTTTCCGCCGCCGCTTATCATAAATGCTCTGTAAATCTGTTCCAGCAGCATAATCCGCGCAAGCTGATGCGGAAAGGTCATTTTGGACATGGAAAGCATGAAGTCCGCGCGTTTTTTAACCTCCTCCGAAAGACCGTGAGAACCGCCGATAATAAATGATACCGTCGAAACGCCTTGATTGGCGGCAACTGAAAGCTTAGCGCTGAGTTCTTCGGACGAAAGCATTTGGCCCTCGATACAAAGGGCATAGACCGTTGAGTTCACAGGGATTTTCGCCGCTATTTGACTGCCCTCCCTCAGAAGCGCCGCTTCAATTTGAGCAGATGACGGGTTTTCCGGCAGCCTATGCGGCGTTATCTCTGTTATTTCCAAACGGCAAAACGCGCCCAGCCTTTTTTGATATTCCGCCGAGGCGCCCCGGAGATATTCCTCTTTAAGCTTTCCGACGCATATAATGTTAACGCACAGCATAGCCTTACTCCCGTCATAATATTACACAAACAACAACTATCAAACCGCCTTGAAAGCCCTGACAGTATTATTTATAATTTTGGATGTCGAGAATAACACCGTAATCGTTTTCATCAATAATACCATCCCGGAAGACATCGCCGGCTTTGATATAGACCGCATCAATGACCGGGTCCCATTGCGGCAGCACATAATTACCGATATTAATAATGGTGTCCGCGTCGGTGGTGTCGATAACACCGTCGCCGTTGACATCGCCGAAGATGACAATTTTATAACTTTCTACAACAACCCCGTCTTTTTTGACATTGACAACCGTGCCCGTCCTTAAAATGCCGGTATCCGGCTCATAGGACAATTCGTATCCGGCTGCGACATCGACATAGCTGTCCAATGAAGTTATACCTGCAGGTAAGCCATAGATATACCCGTACAAATTGTCAACAACACAACTCGAACTTGTTTTGGGTGTAATGATTTCCGATGGCAGCTTCATTTCAAATACAGGGCGGATACCGATTTCCGTCGAAAGGACACCGTAACTACCGCGACCGAGAGTATGATTGATATGCCCATCATAGTCTACAAAACCGGCACCATAAGCATAGTGTTCTTGATCATTAAGGCCGGGAGACCGCAACCACCAAAGACTCTTCCCTGTATAATAATTCTCATCAGTGATATAAAGACCATTGCTTTTTGAAAAGTCCGTACTGTTTGCAAGACGAGCAGCATCAGTGCTATCACTTGAACTAAAACCATATATGGTATTCATTGCCTCGCTGTAAGAAAGCAAGAACAGCTTATCACAGGTATTGTTACCACCATCTGTACCCAACCATGAATTGTCTTCATTTACAATGGCGCTTGTTTTTATTCTCAACAGTTCGGTTGAATTGAAGGTAGAATTGTAAAAATCATTATTCAGCCAGGAGCGAATTGTACAGGTCTCCCATGTGACGCCGGAATATACCTGATTGTATGCTTTTGAATCCAATATTTTATCAGCCATGACAAAAAGCTCGTCGTTTGCGTTGGACAAAACACGCCACTGTACCGGCTCGAATTTGAACCAGTAAACGGTGTTGATGTAGTAGCCATTGTTGTCCTGATAGGTTAGCCCTGGTTCTGTTGTATTTCCTCCATAATAAGCGGTATATTGAGTAAAAAATACCTTCTTATATTTAACCCCGACGCACGTTACAATGTTGTCGATATCCGGAGTCAGAGAGTTGAGCACGGTTAATAAACCGGAATCTGTCACCCTGCTTTGCGGGTACGAGCCGTATTCGATGATATCGCCGGTTGAATAGTGATTGGCTGACCATTGTGCAGTAACTTCAAAACCGCTAATTGGAAAGCTTACCGGAAGAGCCGGGTTCCACCCTGCAAAGGTGTAGCCAAATTTTATCGGGTCCGCAGGCGCAACAACCGGATCCCCTATTTTGCCGGTTATAGGTGCAACTTCAGTGCCACCGACACTGTCGAAGGTTATTGTTGAGATGGCAGCGGACGGATTAACCCTAAAAACCGGGCGGGCACCCAACCAATCAAGGTAGACAATATAGAAATTATTGAGGTCATAATTGACATTGCCGGCAGATTCAACGCAACCTGCACTGTAAGGATTAATACCGGGGGACCGTAACCACCAAATACCGCTTCCCAAAAACTGGTTGTCTGCAGAAACATAAAGACCGTTGCTTTTTGCAAAATCCGTTCCCTGTGCCATACGGGCAGAATCAGCTTCGTTGTAATTTGAACCGAAGCCGTAAGCAGAGTCCATTACCTCCGCATAGGAGAGCAGGAACAGCTTGTCACTTGTGTTGTTGCCGCCTTCCGTGTTGTTTAAAGGATTATCGTCATTAACAACGGTGCTTGTTATAATCCTTGCCTGTTCCGTTGAATTAAAGGCCGTATTATAGAAATCATTATTCAGCCAGGAACGCATTGTGCAGGTTTCCCATGTGACATTTGCTTCAATCCGGTTGTATGCCGTCGAATCCAAAAGTTTCTCCGCCATGACAAACAGTTCGCCGTTTGTGTTGGACAAAACGCGCCACTGCACCGGCTCAAATTTGAACCAGTAAACGGTGTTGATGTTATAGCCGTTGATTGCCCGGTTTTCATTGGCTGCCGTCTCAAAGTACACCCGCTTGTATTTTGAGCCATCGTAGGCTACGGTGCTGTCGCCTTGCAGCGTTTGTGCATTAAGCGCAGAGATTAAGGCGGAGTCCGTTACCTCAGTTTGCGGGTATGAGCCGTATTCGATCATGCCGCCGGTAGAGATTTCCCATTTTGCTGTCACAGCTAGGCCGCCCGCGGGGAATGTTTCAGGCAGTGCCGGTTCCCAACCCGCAAAGGTATAACCTGTTCTTGTTGTTAATGCCGGCGCCGGGACCGCATCACCAATATTGCCAACAAGATCCTGAACAGCAGAACCCCCTGCGCTGTTAAAAGTTATTTGAGATGTGTCGGCGGACAGATTAATTTTAAAAACCGGGCGGGCACCCAACCAATCAAGGTAGATAATAAAGAAGTCATTGGGGTCATAATAGACATTGCCGGCAGATTCAACAGGACCTGCACTATAAGGATTGATGCCGGGGGACCGTAACCACCAAAAACTGTTCCCTAATAATGAGCTGTCTGTTTCGGTATAAAGTCCATTGCTTTTTGCAAAATCCGTTCCCTGTGCCATGCGGGCAGAATCGG
The DNA here is from genome assembly GCA_964627535.1 of uncultured Eubacteriales bacterium. Lineage (GTDB taxonomy): Bacteria > Bacillota > Clostridia > Oscillospirales > Acutalibacteraceae > UBA1447. The sequence goes on along the minus strand of CAZVJW010000037.1, from coordinate 29,988 downwards.
CATCATTGTAGTTTGAACTGAAGCCGTAAGCAGCGTCCATTACCTCCGCATAGGAGAGCAGAAACAGCTTGTCATTTGTATTGTTGCCGCCAGGCGTGCCCTGCCACGGATTGTTGGCATTGACAACGGTGCTTGTTTTAATCCTTGCCTGTTCCGTTGAATTAAAGGCGGTATTATAGAAATCATTGTTCAACCAGGACCGTATTGTGCCGGTTTCCCATGTGACATTTGCTTCAATCCGGTTGTATGCTGTTGAATCCAAAATTTTCTCTGCCATGACAAACAGTTCGCCGTTTGTGTTGGACAAAACGCGCCACTGCACCGGTTCGAATTTAAACCAGTAAACGGTGTTGATGTTATAGCCGTTGATTGCCCGGTTTTCATTGGCTGCCGTCTCAAAGTACACCCGCTTGTATTTTGAGCCATCGTAGGCTACGGTGCTGTCGCCTTGCAGCGTTTGGGCATTAAGCACGGAGATTAAGGCGGAGTCTGTTACCTCAGTTTGCGGGTATGAGCCGTATTCGATGATATCGCCGGCTTCATAGGTTTTCGGCGTCCATTGCGCCGTAACTGACAGACCGCCTTCGGGGAAAGCTGAAGGCAGCTCCGGTTCCCACCCTTCAAAATTGAATCCGAATTTTTCAGGGTCCGCCGGAGCAATAACCGGGCTATCCACCTTGCCGGTTAAGGATTCAACTACCGTACCGCCGGCACTGTTGAAGGTGATTCGGGAAATCACGGATGACAGATTTATTTTTAAGGCCGGTCGAACACCAAAATAAGTCATGTTGACATAAGAACGCGGATCGCGGCCTTGCACATCAACATAACTGGCATCGGACGAATACACCCCCGGTGAACGAAGCCACCAATTACTGTTTCCGTTGTATAAATCCTCCGTGCTAACAAAAAGCCCTTGGCTTTTCGAAAAATCAGTGCCTTGTGCCTGCCGCTTACTGTCGGAAGCATAATAGTCCGGAATAAAACCGTAATCCGAAGTAATCATTTCATCCAGCGAAAGCAAAAACAACTTATCGCTTGTATTGCCGCCGCCGTCTGTGCCATACAATGGATTGTCGTTATTCACTACCGTGCTTGTTAAAATCCGCGGTTTTTCGGTTTCGGAAAAAGCGGTGTTGTAAAAATCGGCATTAAGCCAATTGCGCAGATCACAGTTTTCCCATGTGATATCCCCGGTTTCCTGATTATAGGCTCTTGATTCCAGAATTTTTTCGGCCATTAAGAAAAGTACACCGTTCGTTTTTGACAAAACTCTCCATTGAACAGGCTCAAATTTGAACCAATTGACTGTATCAATATAATAACCGTTGTCATCCTGATAACTGTTTAAATCATTTGAAGCACCCGTTGTCAGCAATGAAGTATACTGTGCAAATTTTATCATCAGATATTTTTCGCCGGAAAAAGTCACCGTATCGCCAGCCTGCAAAGGTTGGGAATCAAGACTTGCAATGAGAAATTCATCCGTAACTTTGCTTTGAGGATACAAGCCGTAATCTATGATATCTCCGACAGATATGCTGCCTTGAGCGGCTGTGTTAACCGAAGTTTTTAAAACACCGCTTGCTGCTGCCGTAAAAACCATAACCATTGCCAATAAAAAACCGAGAACCCGTTTTGAATATTTTTTCATTGTTTTTGCTCCCGTCAAATTATTAGTGTGATTTACGATTATTTTTGAATGAATTGCGGATATTGTGTCATAAATAAAATTATAACATTAAATCTTCTGTTGTCAATTGCAATAAAGGAATATTAAAAGGGCAGCAATATGCCGCCCTCTATTATTCTAAATTAATATAAATTCTTAAAATACCGTCATCTGCGGGCTTTCAATTCCGCCGGCAACCGTCAGCATGTAGTCGGTTTTTTCCTGCGCGCCGGTTTCGCACAGGGCGGCATATGTTGTTTGCCATGCCAGTTTGGGGAAGTTGTTTTGCTTGCTCAGATGCCCCAGTATAAAGCGTGTAGTGCCGTTTTGTAAAAGTGTTTTGGCTGTAACAGCGCAGGCATCGTTGGAGAGATGGCCCTCGTCTGAAAGAACTCTGCGTTTCAGGTAATACGGGTATGGACCGTTTTCAAGCATCCCGACATCATGGTTGGATTCGAGCATCACTAAATCGCTGGCAAGAAGACCCTCCATTGTTTCGTCCGTTACAATCCCGGTGTCGGTGGCAACGGCAATGCGTCTGCTGTCGGGCGTCATTACAATATATCCGACACTGTCTCTTGAATCGTGAGAAGTTGAAAAAGCTTTGATATGCATTCCGCAAGCCTCAATACCGTCGTTCGGGATAACGCTTGCCGAATATTTGCCGTTGAGTATGCTCATCTCCTCCAATGCTTCAAGCGTGCCGCGGGATGAAAAGACATTAATCCCGTGGGCACCCGCAAGGACCCTTAACCCGCTTATATGATCGGAATGTTCATGGGTAACAAAAATAGCACCGATGCTGTTAATATCAACATCAATGCTTTTTAAAGCCTCGCTTGTCCGTTTCGCGCTGACGCCCACATCAATGAGTATCCCGCCCGAAGCTCCGCCAATATAAATACAATTCCCGCTGCTGGAGGAAAACAAGGGACAAAAGCGCGCCATATTTTTACTCCAATTTATTGGCGGATTATTCAACAGGCAAAAAACCGCCCCATCGTCTGCTGACCAATGACCACCAACCACTGATCATTCATATTATCCTACACCCGAAATGCTTTCAGGTTCAACAATTTTCACTCTTTTAATATCGGCGCCGAGAGCGCTGAGTTTTTCAACAACATTCTCATAACCTCTGTCAATATGCTCTATATCTTCAATTTCAGTGGTTCCTCTCGCCATAAGCCCCGCAATAAGCATGGCAGCGCCAGCTCTGAGGTCATCCGCTTTAATCGGCGCGCCCTTCAAATGATCAACACCCTCCACAATGGCAACCTTGCCGTCGACCTTGATTGACGCACCCATACGGATAAGCTGCTCAACATAACGGAAGCGGTTGTCCCAAACTCCCTCCGAGATGACGCTTGTGCCTTCGGCAGCCGAAAGCATAACAGTCATTTGAGGCTGCATATCGGTCGGGAAGCCGGGGTGCGGCATGGTTTTAATGTTGCAACGGATACAACGCCCGCCGGAGCTGACATGAATACTGTCGTCAAACTCTTCAATTTCCGCGCCGCATTCAATAAGCTTTGCAGTGATTGATTCGAGATGCTTCGGGATAACATTATTAATAAGAACATCCCCGCCCGTAGCCACGGCGGCAACCATATAGGTACCCGCCTCAATTTGGTCAGGAATGATGGAATAGGTACAGCCGTGGAGTGTTTCGACCCCGCGTATCTTAATAACATCGGTACCGGCACCCCTGACATCCGCACCCATTAAATTTAAAAAGTTGGCAAGATCGACAATATGAGGCTCTTTTGCAGCGTTTTCGATAATGGTCAGCCCTCTTGCTTTTACGGCGGCAAGCATAATGTTGATTGTCGCGCCGACTGAAACCATATCGAGATAAATCGAACTGCCCAACAGATTTTCAGCGTATACGTCAACCATCGCGTTCTCTTCAATCGAAACGGAAGCGCCTAAAAACTCGAAGCCTTTAATATGCTGGTCAATCGGCCGTACGCCGAAATCACAGCCGCCGGGCATAGCAACATGAGCCTTCCCGAACCTGCCGAGCAAGGCTCCGATCAGGTAATAGGAAGCTCTCAGGTGCTTTGTCATATCATTGGAGACTATGTGTGACTTAATGTGCCTTGTATCGATCTCATAGGTGTTTTTATTGATCATTTTAACCTCTGCACCCATTTGGTACAGAATTCTTATCATCATGGTAACATCGCTGATATCCGGTATATTTTCAATTCGGCACACATCCTGCGCCAAAATAGTTGCCGGTATTATCGCAACCGCAGCATTTTTTGCTCCGCTGATATTGATCTCTCCGCAAAGCTTGTTGCCGCCGGCTATGACTATTTTCTCCATGCACGGCACATCCTTTATTAATTTTTATGTTTTATTTAAAAGCGTAATAAACATTTCAAAGCTTGTTCATATAACGTTAGAAATTATATCACTGTTCTTATGATTTGAAAAGCTTTTTTTTAAATTTCCGGAAATGTATTTGTAATTTGCAACTACAACGGGTGGTGGTTAAAACCCGAACAGGCACAATCAGCAGTATGTTGTTTATCGGTTCTGTCCGGCAAAGCAGTATTATATTTAAATCGCACAGTCCGCTGAAAAACAGGTAAAGCCTTGATATTCTTAGCTTTTCGAAGTTCTCAGCCGACATTTTCTTCCGATCAATAAAAATAACGCAATCAAAAACGCGCGCACCGACCGGAAAAATTTTTATTTTACGGTTTATCCGCAAAAATCCGCATATCCCGAACCAATTTCAGCATTTCGCCGGGTAACGGTGCTTGGATTTTCAACAGTCTGCCGGTTACAGGATGAATCATTTCAGCGCTTTCGCAGTGAAGCAGCTGATGACCGATTTCCGGATTTGATCCTCCATACATCATGTCGCCTGTCAAAGGTGAGCCGATATGTGCGAAATGCACCCTGATTTGATGCGTGCGGCCAGTTTCAAGCCATACCCGTAAAAAACTCATCCCGTTCCCTTGCCCGAGCGCCTGCCAGTGGGTAACTGCTCTGTCACCCTTATCCGCACAGGTCCGCAAGGTTTTCATCGGATTCGGGCGGCAAATCGGTATATCTATTGTCCCCTCACCCTCAAAGGAGCCCTGAACAATTGCCAAATATTCTTTTCTGATACCCCCGGTCAGACGCGAGGCGGCATATTTATTCAGCGCGCAAACGACTACACCGGAAGTGCCCTTATCCAACCTGCCGATAGCCCGCAAAGCAGCATTATCACCTTTTTGCGCAAGGTGCCAGGCTAATGCGTTTGCAAGCGTATCGCCCTGGTGGTTATGGGTCGGATGCATTGCCAAAAAAGGCGATTTGTTAACGGCAATGATGTCGTTATCCTCATAAACAATATCTATTGGCAGCCTGACAGGCTCAGGTAAAAGCTCATCGTCCGGGATATTTATTGTGATAATGTCTCCGGTTTTTATGATGTCGACAGTGCGGGTATGGTTGCCGTTGAGCATAATACCGTTTTCAACACGTTTCAAAGAACCCGTCAGACGCGCCGAAAGCTGCGCACTTCCGCGGAGGAAATGCACAACTTTCATGTGATCATATTCTTTTGTAACCGTAAAAGAGATTTGGCGGGGCATGAAGGCTCCCTCTTTTGGCTATTGTTTGTCTTCAGCCTCAGTCTGCTGTTCTTTTATTTTCAGTTTCCAGCATTGATGGCACATCGCTTCATAACTCTCGTTGCCGCCGATATAAACCTGGTCGCCTTTTGTGATTATTTTACCGTTGCTGCCAAGCCTCGCATTTACGGTAGCCTTTTTACCGCATTTGCAGATCGTTTTAATTTCCGTAATTGAATCCGCAATCTCAAACAGGCGGCGGCTGCCGGGGAAAAGCTTCGTTTGAAAATCCGTACGCAGCCCGAAACACAGAACGGGGATATCGTGCTCATCTACAATGCGCCTAAGTTCGTCAATCTGTTCGGGCGAAAGAAATTGGCATTCGTCGGCAATAATAACATCTGTGTTTCTGTTCACGCCCGTAATGAAACTTTCATACAGGTCGTCCGTACGCGAAATTACATCCGCTTTTGACTCAATGCCTATGCGCGAGCGAACGATGCCCATATTGCCGTCACGGTTGTCAGCATATGGCTTGATAAGCCACACACTGCGCCCTTTTTCTTCATAATTAAATTTTGTCATCAGCGCCTGCGCAGATTTCGAGGAACCCATCGCACCGTACTTAAAATACAGCTTAGCCATTTTTTCGCCCGCCTTTCTTTTAAAAAGAAATTTCCGGATTACATGATTTTATATGTCCAGCCGAATGTATCGGGGAGTTTCCCCCACTGAATGCCGGTAAGGTTATCATAAAGCTTTTGTGAGACTTGACCGATTTTCCTGCTGTTGATAACCATGTTTTTGTCGCCCCACTTAAGCTCGCCTATCGGCGAAATAACTGCAGCGGTGCCGGAACCGAAAGCCTCGTCAAGCTTGCCTTCGTCCGCAGCCTGAGCAACCTCATCAATGGAGATGCGTCGTTCTGTTACCTTCATCCCCCATGAACGCAAAATGTCAATACACGACATACGGGTGATTCCGCCCAAAATACTGCCCTGCAGCGCGGGGGTTATCACTTCGCCGTCAATGATAAAAAATACATTCATCGTGCCGACTTCTTCAATATATTTTCGATCGACTCCGTCAAGCCAAAGTACCTGAGTATAGCCTGCGGCATCAGCTTCGCTCTGTGCTATCAGGGACGCCGCATAGTTGCCGCCGGTTTTTGTGAAACCCATACCGCCCTTGACAGCGCGGACATAGTTCTGCTCCACATAAATCCTAACCGGATTCAGACCTTCCGGATAATAGGCGCCCACCGGCGAAAGAATAATGCAGAAGATAAGATGATGCGCCGGGTGCACGCCGACATGCGCGTCCACCGCGAAAATAAACGGCCTGATATACAGGGAAGTACCTTCGGCGGTCGGAATCCAGTCCCGGTCAATCAAAACCAGTTCCTTCATGGCCTCAATAGCGAACTCTTCATCTATCTGCGGTATGCAAAGCCGCCCGTTTGAAACATTTAACCTTGCCATGTTGCGGTCAGGGCGGAACATCAAAATGCCGCCTTCAGCCGTACGGTATGCTTTGAGGCCTTCAAAAACCTCCTGCCCGTAATGCAGGCACATGGCGGAGGGTTCAAGCGGTATAGGAGCATAGGGTACTATACGGGGGTTATGCCAGCCTTCCCCGATATCGTAATTCATTAAAAACATATGGTCGGTGTAAAAATTGCCGAAGCCCAGTTTGCTTTGATCGGCCGGCTTTTGTTTCGGAGTTTTTGTTCTTTCAATCGTGATTTGCTGCATATTATCGCATCCCTTTGCTTATATTAAACCATATTATAGCACTGTTACGCGGAAATGCAAGTTTTTGGCGAATATTTTACACAGGCTGCGAATTTTAAAATGCAGTCCGGTAATACAAACAGTTGAATTTATCGTAATATGATTGTATAATCTAATTAAATTATCGGTGGTTTCATAATTTTGTACGCAACCATGCTTATTGCCGAAAGGAATGGATAAAAAATGACAGGATTAAAAAGACTGCTCTCACTTGCATGCAGCATACTCTTAGCCATAACATGCGTCACCGGTGCTTTTACGGTCAGCGGATACTCCTTAGCCGGCGCAGTATCTAACGCCGCGTCGTTTTCCATTAACCAAAAAAACGCTACCGTAAAAAATGCGCAGCAAAAAATAACCGGCCGCCTGAAGATTAAAAACGAAAAAACGAAAGTGACTTATAAGGTTTATTCGGAAATTGACAAGGGCAGCCTTTCTTTTGAGGGTGAAGCCGACATGAGCAACGGTGCATTCAATATTGATGATATTAAACTAAAACCGCACACGAACAAAATCGTCATCACCGCCGAAGCACCCGACGGAAAAACCGAGGTGAAGACGCTTTACGTCGACTACGACAGTTCCTTCATCAAAGATTCCCCGGCAGACAATATTACCCGTGTCGAAGACGGCAGCGGACTTCTTTATGTCAACAACAATCTTCTCGTATATTTTGAGGAAAACATCAGCGAAACGAAACGGCAGGAGATTATTGACACCATAGGCGGGACATGCGCGGGTTATGTGAATGGCATCAACATGTGGCAGGTTGAAGTTGCGCCGGCAGCCTATGAAAGTCTTCAAAAGACGGCCGAACAGCTGACCGCTCTTGACGAAGTTTTTTATGCGGGCTGCAACATGGCGCAGGCTGCCGCCCCCATGGTGACTGCTGTAACCCCGAGCGACCCTTGGGGCAGTGCTTCCTGGGATGAGCTTAATCCGCAAAATGCCAATTGGAGCGTGGAGGCCATACAGGCGCCAAGCGCATGGAGTTACGACTGGGCTTTCAACCATATTGATATCGGTATTGTAGACGCCGGTGTGCAAAGCAGCCACGAGGACCTTGCCGGAAAAGTATTTTTCCCTGATGCCGCTTCCGAAGCCGAAAACGACGAAACCGACAGCCACGGCACACATGTCGCGGGCATCATAGGCGCAACCCCGAACAACAGCAAAGGCGTTACCGGAATTCTTTGGGATACAAGCATGTACTGTGTTGACTGGGATGTATCCGGCAGTGCGGACGCCAACCTCTTCGCAGGGCTGACCGAAACGGTTCAGGCAGGTGCAAAGGTCGTCAATTTTTCTTTGGGGCTGGCAAAGGATATTGCCGGTTATGGCCCGGCGGAAACCAATCAGCATGTTATCAGTTATGCCCGCCAAAGCGAAGCGGTTATGACTTCGCTGCTTAACAAAGGTTATGATTTCATCGTATGCCAGTCCGCGGGGAACGGCCAAAACGGCAACTCACAGGACGCGGTGTTCAACGGCTATTTCTGCAGCATTACGGATGACAATCTTACAGGAACCCTCGAAATGAATCAAAAGATTAATGACCGCATCATTATTGTTGGTTCTGCCCAGCGGACAGGGGTATTGAGCTTTATGCAGGCAGCCACTTCAAACGCCGGTTCCCAAGTTGATGTATGCGCGCCGGGCGTGTCGGTTTACAGCTGTCTTGCCGGCAATACATACGGGAACCTGAGTGGCACTTCCATGTCTTCACCCGAGGCAGCAGGGGTAGCGGCGCTTACATGGTCCGTGAACCCCGCGCTAACAGGCGCGCAGGTCCGCAGCATCGTTGTAGACCCAAGCAACACGCCTTATACGGTTGCGGATAATACAAGCAGCCATCACCCGCTTGTCAATACATACGGAATGGTAAACGCCAAAAAATGCGTTGAGGCAGCCATTGCGACAAAACCTGCCAATTCCGCGCCCATACTTCACGCAGACCCTAATACAGCGACAGAAGGAAATGTAACCGTTGCAATTAAATACCCGCCCGATGCACTGTTTAAAGAATACCAAATCGGAGACGGAGAATGGATTGAATACACAGTACCTGTTGTTTTAACTTCAAACAGTACTGTTAAAGCAAGGTATGCTTACACAGCAGGCAATTTCAGCGACATAGGAACCGTAATTGTGAATAATATCATACCGCCCAAAATAATAAAAATCACTTTTAACGGATCGAAAGCCGACAACCCGCTCAAATTCAAAGTGCTTTGGTATAAGTATTATAGAAATGAAAACACTCAACTCCGGTATGAAACAATTCAGAGCGGCAACGTAAGGGTAGTTTGGTCATCCGACAACACAAGCAAGGTCATGGTTGACCAGGACGGTAAAATTACAAATGCAAAAATGTGGGCGCGTTCCGCAAACATAACAGCAACGCTCATTAACAGCAGCAACAACAGTGTTATTGCAACGGATACGGTCAAGGTTATTTTTTACAAGTTTGACTGGCAGCTGGATAATTTGAGATAGCAGCCTTCATGCCGAAAGTTACTCTATATAATATTCCCGTCCGCCAATTAATTTCAGCCAAAGTAATAATTTCAATATTGCTTAAACAGCGAACAGGGCATCCTGCCGGCCGGGGTTAGCAACAAGCCGTATAACAGGTTATTGCCATTCGCTGTTTTTTCTTTTACCATCAGTACATAAATTTTAATTCAATTTTTTAACATATTTTTAAGCTTTTAAAACTTGTATTATTTTAAAATATATTATATAATAAGCTTGGATATTTGTAGCCGTTGATTGGGTAAGTATAACGATTGCGCTGCTCCGTTAACAGGCGCTGCCTCCGGGATAATCCCGTTCAATTTGGCAGCTAATACTAATTCACGATTAAAATACCTCTAAAAAATTAAGCAAAAGCTTGGATTCATACTATTCGCCATTTTAATGCAGAATAGTATTATGAGATTTTGTGAGGATTTTTTAGTTAGGTTTTTATGAGTAATTAGTATAACCTTATGAAAGGAAAGAATTCCTAATGTCGAAAGCAAAAAGATTTTTTGCCGCTGTACTAAGTGTGATATTGGCAACAATATGCGCGCTTGGCGTTTTTATAGGCAGCAGCTATACATTTATAGCAGAAGCATCTCCGATTACCGCCTTTTCCGTTGACCAAAAAGACGGTTCCGTAAAAAAAGCAAAGCAGACAATCACCGGTAAAATTAATTCAAAGGGCAAAAACGCAAAAGTAACTTACGAGGTTTTTTCCGAAGTTGACGAGGGCAAGCTTTCCTTTGCGGGCGAAGCTGACGTAAGCGGCGGCTCCTTTAACATTGATGACATAAAACTGAAACCGAACGCAAACAAAATAATCGTAACAGCCCAGACGCCTGACGGAAAAACCGAGGTTAAGACGCTTAATATCAACTACGACAGTTCATCCATCAAGAATGCGAAGGTCAATAATATATCAAAAGTGCAGGATGACAGCGGTCTGCTTTATGTCAACAACAATCTCCTGGTTTATTTTGAAGACAATATCAGCGATGAGAGACGGCAGGAAATTATTGACACCGTCGGCGGAACCTGCACAGGTTATGTGAACGGCATCAACATGTGGCAAGTTGAGGTTGCGCCGGCTTCTTATAACAGCCTTTCAAAAACAGCCGACCGGCTGACCGCCTTTGACGAAGTTTTTTATGCGGGCTGTAACCTGGCCCAGGCCGCGGTGCCTATGGTGACCGAGGTAACCCCAAGCGACCCGTGGGGTGGCGATAACAGTTGGAATGAATATAATCCGCAAGGCAACAATTGGAGCGCAGATGCAATTCAAGCCCCCAGCGCATGGGGCTATGACTGGGCTTTCAGCCATATAAACGTCGGCATTGTCGACGCGGGCGTTCAAAACAATCATGAGGACCTTGCCGGCAAAGTCTTTTTTCCGGACGCCGCTTCCCAAGCGGAAAACAACGCGAACAGCAACCACGGCACCCATGTTGCCGGTATCATCGGCGCAACCCCCAACAACAGCAAGGGTGTTACCGGCATCCTTTGGGACACATTCATGTACTGCGTCAATTGGGATGTAGCCGGCGGGACAGACGCCAACCTTTTTGCGGGTTTGACCGAAACCGTACAAGCCGGCGCGAAGGTGGTCAATTTTTCCCTGGGACTTGGGCAGGATATTGAAGGGTTATCGAATGTCAATGATATTATTACGGATTATGCGCATCAAAGCGAGGCGGTTATGACCCCCCTGCTTAATGCCGGTTATGATTTTATTGTATGCCAATCCGCCGGAAACGGGAATCTTCAACATTATTCAAAAGATGCTATTTATAACGGTTATTTTTGCAGCGTTACTTACAACAACCTTCAAGGCGGCACAGCGATGACGCAAAAAATAAACGGGCGCATCATTATTGTCGGTTCAGCAGAGCGTATCGGCATATTAAATTTTAGGCAGGCGCAGACCTCAAACGCAGGTTCGCAGGTGGATATCTGCGCGCCCGGGGCGTCGGTTTACAGTTGCATTGCCGGCAACACATATGCCTATTTGAGCGGAACTTCCATGGCTTCACCGGAAGTCGCCGGCGTGGCGGCGCTTACCTGGTCCGTCAACCCGGCGCTTACCGGGGCGGAGGTACGCAGTATTGTTATAGACCCAAATAACTCGCCTTACACTGTCTCGGACAATACAAGCCTTTATCATCCGCTGACCAACAGCTATAGAATGGTAAACGCCCTGCGCTCTGTAGAGGCGGCAATGGCAACAAAAACGGCCGATTACTCCGCTGTCAATACAGCGGTTGCTGCGGCAAACGCGCTTAACTCCACCCTTTTCACACCCGAAAGCTGGGCAAACCTGACCGAAACCGTCAACACGGTCGACTATAATCTGCTTTACAAAGACCAGCCGCAGATTAATGCCTATGCACAGGCAGTCAATAACGCCATAGCAGCGCTTGTGAATATTACCGTCAGCTACACGGTGGAATACAGGCTTAACTCGGCAAACGGCAGCAAACTTACCGCAGATAAAATAAGCGCGGGTCAAGTCACCAAAACCGTTAACGAAACAGCCGCAGCCTTAAGCGGTTATTCCCCAATGAATGAAACTATAAGCCTTCAGTTGGCCATGGAAAATAATTTGATTATATTTGTTTATATAGATAAACCGGTTTACTGCATGGATATTCACACTTACAAAACCGTCAACGGTGCGCTTGTGCCCGTGTGCGCCGCGAAAGCCGGGGATGAAATCACGGTTACCGTTACCCCTTCCACAAACTTTTACTGCGGCGCGAGCCAATATGTTGTGATGTACGACAAAAACTTTTACAGTATAGTCGGCACCAACACCACCGCTTTTACGTTTAACCCGGAAAGCACTTATTATGCCAATACGGTTACGAGTGTCTCCGGGCTGACAACCAGCCCTGCAGCCGCATGGCCCGCATCTTTTACCGGCGGGGAAAGCTCGCTTTACAATTTTACCAGAACCACTTTCAGCTCAGCCAACGGCAGCTACCCGACTGTTATAAACGACGGAAAATGGCTGTTCAGTTTTAAACTTCAGGTTAACGCCGGGGCTTCGGGCTCGGGGCGTATCTTTGCAGACAACAGATGGACGAGAAACTTAACAAATCTCGCCGGCGAACAGTATTTCTACTGCTGCCCGAACGAAACGGTACCGTCAATATCAGGAACCGCCAAAATGGATTTTTTCCCCTGTTTGCCGCTTGCGGACCGGTATGTTTCGCTTGGGAACTCGGTGAATTTTGACCTGAACGGCGGAGCGGGCACGGTGCCTGCCGCGCAAGGCGGCACTGCGGGCACCGCGGTTGCCTTACCCTCGCAAAATGATATTTCAAAACAGCATTATAATTTTTTAGGCTGGGCATCCACGCAAACCGCGGAACAGGCGCTTGACAGTTATGTCATACCCGCTGACGACGCAACCTTATACGCCGTTTGGAGCGCGGTTCCCGTAACGCTTGCCGCCAAATCAACCTCCACCGCCGTTGTCAACCAAAGCAGCGGCTTCATCTACGGCCTTGAACAAGGAATCACCAAGGACATATTTGAAAGCAGCTTTACCGATATCGGCGGTAACGGCAGACTCGAATATTCATATGCTTCCGGCGAAAATTTAGGCACCGGAACAAAGGTTGATTTGATAAACAACACTACGCAGGAAGTAACAGCTACATACATTATTATTATTTTCGGCGATGTGAACGGCGACAGTGTTATTGACACCAATGATACGGATAGGATCATTGATATCGGAAATTATGTCCTACCTCCATGGAACCCGGTAACAGACGCGGCATTTATACTTGCCGGCGATCTCTTCCATGACGGTGTTGTCGACGAAAACGATGCCGATGTTATGGTTGATGTACAAAACTATCGCATAGGACTCGAACAAAGCACGGGTATGGTGACTTTTTAACGTTCTCATGCATCAACACGGCAATATATTAACTCAACTGATGTTTTTCCGAGCCTCTCTGCGTTCATCATTACCCTGCGCCGGGCAAAGTTGACAAGTTGAGCTTATTTTGCTATTATGTATCACATTGTGAAAACTATTCGACTGGGGTGTCACTGTTAATGATAAATACCGACGATCTATGCATGAGCTGTATGAAAGAAATCGGAAATGTGAAACAATGTCCGCATTGCGGTTTTCACATCGATTCCCCCCAAATACCGCCTTATCTCCCCATTAGAACGGTTGTAAACAACCGTTACCTTATCGGAAAATTGCTTGAGTGCAACGGAGAAGGTGCGACATATATTTGTTGGGACTTAACAAACAAGGTTACCGTTACGGTCAGAGAATTTCTGCCGGATTCCATCGCAACACGCGCGCAAGGCTCGCTTAACCTTAAGGTTATGGCCGGATGTGAGGCAACTTTCCGGGAATGCTGCCAAAGTTTTCTTGAAATGTGGCGCCAGCTTGCCCGCCTGCGCGGACTTTCGGCGCTTATTAGCGTTGTTGATATTGTTGAAGATTTCGGTACAGCTTACGCAGTTTCCGAATTCCTTGAGAGTGTTTCTTTAAGAGATTATTTGCTGAAAAGCAAAACGGGTTATATTACCTGGGAGAAAGCCCGCCAGCTGTTCATGCCCGTCCTTTCCACCTTGGGCACACTTCATACCTCCGGCATTATCCACAGAGGGATATCCCCCACCACACTATTGATAAGCAAGGACGGCAAAGTCCGTATTTCCGGTTTCAGCATATGGCAAGCCAGAACCGCTGTCGGCGAATTAACACCTCAGCTTTTCGACGGGTACGCGGCAATAGAACAGTACGGCAATAAGGGACAGCAGGGACCATGGACAGATATATATGCCTTTGCCGCGGTTCTTTACCGCGCACTTATCGGCAGCGACCCGATTGACGCCCCTTCCCGCCTGACGAATGACAAACTTATGGTTCCCGGAAAATTTGCGGAACAGATACCCGCATATGTTATTAACGCGCTGATAAACTCACTGCAGATTTTAACCGATGACCGTACACGCACCGTTGACCAGCTTCGGGCTGAACTTTCCGCCTCACCGAGCGCGGCAGTCGCCGGCGAGAACTTCGCCCAAATAACAAAAACACCCGAACCAGCCGAACCTGTCAAACCAACCGTTAAAAAAACAACCGTAAAAAAAGAAGAAAAATTCACTGCTTTAAAAGCCGGTTTGATCAGTTTCGGTGCCGGGCTTGCAGTGTTTCTGATTCTTATTGCAGCTGTTCCAACACTTAGGAATACGTTTTTCTCCGGCATCGGCAAAACCGAGAGTATGGCCACAAGCACCACCGTACCGGAGCAGATTGTCGTGCCTGATTTTAAAAAATTCGGCACCTACCTTGAAATTGTCACAAAGCAAACCTGGACCGACTTATATGCTTTTGTCGGAAAAGAAGAATTCAGCACCGATTATAAAACCGGAGAAATAATTTCCCAAAGCATTGAACCGGGCAAAACGGTTAACAAGGGTTCAGAGATCACCCTTACATACAGCAAGGGCAAGGAAATGGTTAATTTGCCGAATGTTGCCGGTATGGATTTTACAACAGCCGAAACCATGCTGAAAGACCTCGGGTTTGTCTGCGTGAGAAAAGATAAAATAAATGACGGTTCCAAAGTTGCCAACACTGTTTATGCTGTCAGCCCTACGGTGCTTTCGGATTATGAGAAAGGAACAACCGTTTACCTTCAGGTTTGGACGGAACTTGCAACAACTTTGCCGGGCGAGACAACAGCAGATGATTAATCTCCGCCGAGCCATTTAAAATCGAGCGCACAATTTGAACGGAGCTGCTTTTTTAGCAGCCCCGTTTTTTTATTATACTAATTACTCATAAAAACCTAAATAAAAAATCCGCACAAAACCTCATAATACTATTCTGCATTAAAATGGCGAATAGTATGAATCAAAGCTTTTGCTTGATTTTTTAGAGGTTTTTTAATCGCGAATTAGTATTATATAAGCGTTCCAATAAATTACTGCTCCCAAAACGGCCATCAAAACATATTTTCTATATTTTTAACACTCTTTTCAACCGAAAAATAAGAAGCTCTCTGTTTTGAACCCTCCCTGAATTTTTTCAGGCAAGACGGGTTTTCCAGTACATATTTCAGTGCTTCAAACAAAGCTTCCCCGCTGTTTTCACAAATAATGCCGCATTCACAACCGCCGAAAAGTTCTGCCATACCCGAACAGTCGGTTGTTACAACCGGTTTCCCGATGATAATACTTTCCGTAGCGGCTATGCTTAACCCTTCGGCAAGAGAGGAGCAAACAAAAAAGTCGGAATCCGCTAAATATTTATAGGGGTTGGGCTGAAACCCTAAAAGTCTGACGCAGCCGGATAAATCATGGTCTTCAACATAACGCACCAATGCCTGTTTTTCTTCTCCGTCACCCAAAACAAGCAGTTCAAATTGACAGCCTTCTTTTTTCAGCCTGTCAGCAACTTCCAAAAGCCTTCCGAATGCTTTGACAGGGGTTAAGCTTCCTAACGTAATCATCCGCAGGGCATCAATCTTTTCAAGACCGGATGTCTCTTTTGCTTTTTCGGCAATTAAGTCACCTCTTACCGGATTTATATTGACAACAACATTTTCTGATATTCCGAAAGTATTTTTGAAAGCTTGGGCAACAGTTTCGGAAACGCAGCTGATTATGTCGAATTTTTTATAGCACCGGATTTCATCTTCCAAACTGCTAAAAACAAGCCGAGTCCAATGGTTCTTTTGCATATCGGTATGTACGAAAGCAATCTTCCTGCTTTTTTTGTTGGTTGAATGTGCTATCAATTTTGTGGCATAACCTTCGCAATAAGCTATTTCGACATCGTTTCCGCTGCCGATCAACATTCTGTAGACTATCTGTGCGGGCGCTGAATTCGAGAATTTGACAATAAGTTTGTTGATAAAAGATTTGACCGGATCCTCATGCCCGCATTTTTTCGTAAAGCACCGGTATCTGCATGCGCTGCGTACTCTTTCAGTAAAAAATTCTCCGTCCGAAACGGTCACCACCGTAATATCATATTTGCTTTTATCGAGGCTTTCAACCAACTCTGTAAGTGATTTTTCGGCTCCTCCGCCGACGAGCGATTCAATAAATAATAATATTTTTTTCATTGCGGCTTCCTTAATCAATTATTAACGAAAGATCAGCCCGGCTTCTTTATCGGTAAAACCCGATGTATTCATTTCACGCCTAACTTTTCAAGCAAATGATAGACGCTGATTTTTAAACCGAGCACCATATCGATTTTATTTATTTTAACATCAATAATCTCAAAACGCCCGTTTTCGCTCAGACCATAGGTATGGCAGCCGGAAAGCTTTTTGCCGGAGTCTATTGAAATATTATCGGGTTTTACGGTGCAGAAGGTTTCCTCGCTGTAAGCATTGCCGGTCAAACAGGTTATTTTATTAAACTTGACAGCCCTGCCGTATTCACCTTCGGAGCAATCCTGTGAGGGGCGGATAATTTCACCGTTTAATTGAAAAGTTTTACCGGCCGGCCTGGATAAGGCTATATCTGTTATCACTGGGTTTCCAGGATGCGGTATTAGCTTAAAGCCTTCCGCTACCTCATATAGATTCAGTTTGGTGCCGTGAGTAACCGTATTGTCGATTTCAGCTGAAAAAAGCCAGGTTTTGCCGCCGTACTCAAAAAGTGTGGAATCAACTGTTTTTATGTTATCTGACAGCACAGATAATTTTCGCCATTTGTAAGGAAAATCCGTACACTCGTATAGTTGTATTTGATTGGATGCGGATGTTTCAGGGATCATATATATTATCCCGTTAAGGCTGAAAACATCGGGATAAGAAAGATGAAACTCCTCCGAAATAACTATTTTAACCTCTGTAAAGGTACCGTCCTCTTTAAGTTCGCAGCACGCTATCCGGCCGAGATTGCAGCGTTTTTCAAAAGCCTCAAAAAACAGGCAGCGCCGCCCCTTAGCCTCAAAAAGCATCGGGTCGGCATACCAGTAATACTTGCTGACCGGAAGAGTTTGGAACATCGTTTTATCGTTTTGAAACAGTAACCCGCCGCCTTTGGGCACATGGCGGTAACAAATGGCATATTCGCCCGAGATGAAATTTTTTAGGATGTCCATTTATTCACCGCCAAAAAGAAAATGTCAAGTGAAATACCCGAACACGATACCGAGCAGCCGTAATCGTTCGCTGACCACTCGCCACTGACCACTGACAGCTATGTACACGGTCTGACGGGGATTTTTTTGCCGGCCAAATACTCCTTCAGAGAAGCTATCGATATCTCGTTAAAATGAAACAGTGAGGCTGCGAGCACCGCATCCGCTTTCCCCTGAGTAAAAGCATCATAAAAGTGTTCAAGGGTTCCCGCTCCCCCGGAGGCGATGACGGGTATCCCGACGCTCTCGGAAACCGCTTTGGTCAATTCCAAATCATAACCGGTCTTCTGACCGTCGCAATCCATGCTTGTCAGCAGGATTTCGCCCGCTCCTCTTCTATAGGCTTCCCCTGCCCATTTAACCGCGTCAATACCGGTCGGTATTCTGCCGCCGTTGAGGTACACTTCCCAGCCGCCCTCACGCCGTTTCGCGTCGATAGCGCAAACAACACACTGGCTGCCGAATTTGTATGCTGCTTCATTAATCAGTTTCGGGTTGCGTACAGCCGCCGAATTAACGGAAATTTTATCCGCGCCGGCTCGAAGCAAATCGGTAAAGTCAGAGACTTCCGAAATACCGCCGCCGACGGTAAACGGAATAAAAATCGAATTTGCGACTTTCGTCACGATGTCAATCATCGTCCCCCTGCCTTCATGAGTTGCGGTTATGTCAAGCAGCACAAGCTCGTCAGCGCCCTTTTTATTATATTCAACCGCGCATTCCACCGGGTCCCCCGCATCGCGCAGCTGAACAAAGCTGACGCCTTTGACGACTCTGCCGTTTTTTACATCGAGGCACGGGATAATCCTTTTTGCGTACATAATTAAGATTCCTGTCCTTTCCAAGTTTCATGCCCGATGGACATAAAACCGCATCGATAATTGTGTTGCTGCGTCAAAGCATGAAGAAAAGACTCAATAGTAATCATTCACCATTCGCGGCAGCGCACAGTCCACAGCTATATAAATGTAAATTATTTTGTAAACTATCTAATCAATATATCTTTAATCATACCATACACTTCATCGACATTTTCAATATTTTTGAACACAATTTGCGGAGAACCGGTGTCATCCGGCAAGTGTTTTGGACTATCCATATTTACAGCTAAGCCTTTGATTCCTTTAAATTCAACGGGAATGAAATATTTCGAACCAAAGGTTATGCTGCCTATGTTGTCTTCTGTGAAGTCTTCTTTGCCGTCTTCGTTGTATTCAGTGCAAGTTACTTTAATGTAATCCATGTCGGAAAGCACGTAATCGATCATTTCCGGCTTTTCACTGTTAACATAAACAATTGCCCGTTTATTAGTCAGCACATAATGAGTTTGTTCTTTACGGGATGATGATCTAAAGAGCTTTTTATTCGGGTGATATCTTGAGAGCATTATGAGTGAAACAATGATACCGCCCAAGAACATACCCAGAGTAGCAATCCCAAATCCGAAGAAAAATTTGAACATATCAACTACAGAATAAACAAATGTGCATAAAACAATAAAAGAAACAGCAGCCATACTGATATTAAAACCAGTAATTCTTCTTTTAAAAGGTAGTTTCTGCTCAAAGCCTTGCCAAACAATACTTTCTCCCGGTTTCAGTAAACTGTTTAGATTAAAATTAGCGTAATCTATATAGTTATTCATTTTTAACACATTCCTCTCCTGTGCATACAGTTTATACTAATTAACGATTAAAAAACCTCTAAAAAATCAAGCAAAAGCTTTGACTTATACTATTCGTCATTTTAATGCAGAATAGTATTATGTTGTTTTGTGCGGATTTTTTAGTTAGGTTTTTATGAGTAATTAGTATTACTTTCAGCCTTTGCAAAGCGCGGAAAAATTCCGCAGCATTTGGAGCCCCAAATCCCCGCTTTTTTCCGGGTGGAACTGCATGCCGAACAGATTGCCGACAGATACTGCGGCGTCAATCGAGACCCCGTAAAAGGTTTTTGCGGCTACATCCGCCTCGTTTTCGGCAGCCAAATAGTAGGAATGGACAAAATAGACATAGGTATTCTGCGGAATATCTTTATAGACGCCCATATTATTCATAATTTCAAGCGAATTCCAGCCCATATGAGGAACCTTTAAACCGCTGTCGGGAATTTTGAGTATTTTACCCTTTAGAACGCAAAGCCCTTCAACACCGGGACTTTCCTCCGAACTTTCGAAAAGAACCTGAAGGCCCAGGCAAATGCCAAGAAAAGGCTTACCGCTCAGAGCTGCTGCTTTAACCGCACCGACAAGCCCGCTCGCGCGCATGGAAGCCATTGCGTCGCCAAACGAACCGACGCCGGGAAGAATCACGCCGTCAGCCGATTCAATCACTTGCGGTTTATCGGTCACAACAGATTGAGTCCCGATAAAGTCCAGCGCATTCTTCACACTTTGCAGGTTTCCGGCGCCATAATCTATAATAGCTATCATGAAGCAACATCCCTTTCCACAGTTCAACATTTACTATTCAACACTCTTTGAAATTTTCTTCTTATTGCCAGCTGTTAAACTGCTAATCAGGTTAAAGACTTTTTTAGCATCGTCAATATCAAAGAGTTCGGTATATCTTATTTTTTCGCCGGAATATTTTTTACTTGCTTTTGAATACCCTGCAAGGCTTGATACAAGAGAATTTGAATAGCTTCCATTGAAAGAAACCGTTCCTGTACCATCCTCATCGGTTGTAATTTCAACAGAGTAAATATCGTTAAGGTTAAGTTCACGCATAAACTCTTGCCCTTTATTTTTAAGTCCAAAAATAACTCTCTCGTCAGTCACAGCATAAAAAGTATTCCTCTTTCTGTTATTTTCGGTAAAAAATCGGACAAATACAGCATATATCCCTGCACAAATGAACGGAATGCCGAAAAGTGCGAAAAGCAAAGAATTATAACTTGCTATAGCCGTCCAGGCAATGGCAAAGCATAAATAGAAGATTGCTAAGGGAATGGTATAGACGTCAGCTTTTGTTAGCTTAAACCGCGGATTCGGTTGACCCTGCCATAAACTGTTTTCACCAGGCCTAAGCCAATGTTGTATGAATCCTGTATCCCGTGAAGCAGCCTCGTCATTATCGCTGCCGGTTATCTTAATAATACGGTTTCTTGTTGCCTCGTCATTACGGTTGTCAATAATATCACCATTCACGGCAAGGTTTTGCGCTGAATCCGGAAGAACATCATCACTTAACTGTTTATTTAAGTCCTTTATTGCGCTGTTTATTAAAACATATACCGTATCTGCTTCCTCAATGTCCTTAAATTCAACATCCGGGTTAAAGCCTTTCATCCAATCAACATCCGGGTCGGTATCCGATAAATGGTTTCTCTCGGCATCACATATGAATGTTGGTTCAATTTTTATGGAACCGTTCCCCATCCTATTGACATCCATTTTAGTTATGGATTCATTCGAAAGTTTATGTGCATTAATGATTTCTTTTTCACCAGTAATATACTCAATAGCTCTTTTATCCGTTAATATGAAGAACGTGTGCTTATTATGTTTATACAAATTTATCAGCCGATAAAATGTAAACATATATCCTGTCAAACCGAGCACAACAGCTAAAAACAAATAGAACATGTTCTCTGTAATGGCAGTATACGCAGCACTACCTGCGGCGAAAAATAATGCAAGTCCAATAATCGTCAAAGAAATATTTAAGCCATTAGCCTTTATGAGATGTTGTGGTTGACCTTGCCAAATAATTCTTTCTCCCGGTTCCAATATACCGTAAACATTGACTATCCCACAATCTTCAATTTCATTCATGGTAAGCAACATCCCTTTCCACTTGTCGTCTTGGTCGTTGGCTTTCTTTTACCCCGGGAAGCCTGGTCGTCGTCCCCTACGACTATAAACCAGCAGCCACAAATCAAATAAATTTCAAGGTGTTCCTTAAATCCTTAATAACATCATCAACATTTTCAAGCCCGAGGGACATTCTCACAAGCCCGTCGGTGATGCCGTTTGCCTCGCGCTGCTCCTTGGGCACATACCAGTGCGTCATAGAAGCGGGATGGCAGACAAGCGTGTTGCATTCCCCGAGGCTGACCGCCAGCCTGCATACCTTCAGATGGTTCATCAGCTTAACGCCGGCATCAAATCCGCCTTTTACCTCAAAGGTCATCAGTCCGCCGAAATCATGCATCTGATTTTTGGCAAGTTCACCCTGCGGATGGCTTTTAAGACCGGGGTAGTAAACATGCTCGATTTTAGGATGTTTTTCAAGGTATGCGGCAACCTTTTTCGCGTTTGCGCAGTGCTGTTTCATGCGGATATCAAGCGTTTTCAGCCCGCGAATCATCAAAAACGAGTTGAACGGCGACGCGCAGCCGCCGAAATTTTTGAGCCCCTCGCCTCTTATTTTATCCATAAGCTCTTTTTTACCCGCAAGTATTCCACCCAAAGCATCTCCATGCCCGCAGATGTATTTTGTAGAGCTGTGCATCACCACATCTGCACCAAGCAAAATGGGGTTTTGCAGGAAAGGCGAGCAAAAAGTGTTATCAACACAGGTAATAATTCCGTTCTTTTTTGCAATTTCGCAAACGGCAGCAATATCGATAATCTTCATGGTCGGGTTGCACGGGGTTTCGAAAATCAAAAGCTTTGTATTTTTAGTAATTGTTTTTTTCAGAATGTCCATATCCGCGCAGTCAATCACCGAGGTCTTCACCCCAAATTTCGGCAAAATGGTGTTAAACAGATACGCCGTTGCGGAATAGGTGGTATCGTCAACTATCGCGTGGTCACCCGACGCTAAAAGCGTAAGCGCCAGTGTGGACATAGCGGCAACCCCGGTTGCAAAAGCAATCCCCGCCTCGGTGTGCTCCAATTTTGCCAAAGTGTTCTCCAAAGCGTCTGTTGTCGGGTTTGAAATGCGGGTATAACAGTGGCCGAACTCGGGCGATATGCACCGGTCGGCGCCGTCTTTGACATCCTTGAACAGAAAATTATTTGTCATATAAATAGGCACACCCAGACTGCCGTAAGCGGTATCCACTTCGGTACCGGTTATAGCCGCAAGTGTTTCCATTGTAAGCTCAAATTCATCCATATATACTTTCCTCCAAACTTGAAAATAATCTTTCAAGCTTATTTTCTGCGGTTTACTATTTTTGTCAGAACCGCGTCAACATCGCCGCTTTTGTCAAAAGGTATTACCGGAGCCGATAAAATGCTCTTGATCTTACCCTTAACTCGCTCCTCCATCGTAGTGGCACCGAGTTCCTTCCAGCGGTCAAAGGCGTTTCGATCGGAAATACCGGGCATCCAGTTTTCCATATAATGATCCAGCGTATGGTCGGTATCCAAAAACGACCCGCCGGGGCCAACACTGTTGATGGTATCCACAGCAAGCGTTTCCCTGCTTATTTCAATGCCGTCCATCATGCGGCGGATTTGGCTGACGCTTTCATCGCACATCACAAGCAGGTCAAAGGAATAAGTCAGCCCGAATTCCAAATATCCGAGGTCGTGGTTTAAATTGCTGCCCGTTAAACCCGCTACCCAGATATAAGTGGACGCTTCATTTATGGCCTGCGTATCCGCAACCTTGGAAGCGCAGCAGCCCGCGAACCCCCAAGTGGGCAGATGATAAAGTTCTCTGCCGAGCTGGCAGATACCCGCCTGCGTCATCATCGCCTCGGGCGAAGCATAGGATGGCTGCATGCTGTGCATATCAATGTTGGACATACCCGCACCGAACACGTAGGGCGCACCGGGATTCACCGCTTGATGGAGTACAAGGCCAAACACAGCTTCCGCGGCCGCTAAAGCAATAGCTCCTGCGGGGGTTACGGGACCTGTGGCACCCGCCATCATACCCGGCGCGTAGTTTGTCGGCACAAGGTTCTCAGCCGCGTAAATCAGCTTTTCCATCGCCTCTTCCGAATGGACAAGCGGAGAGGTCGGCTCGTCATATAATACAAACCGCGGTTTATTCTTCAGCTCTTCCCTGCCGCCGCAGACAGACGCTGCTATCTCCACGATGTCATCAAGACACTGCCGGTTCGCCGCGATAATAACCTGAGGTTTCTTTGAATATTTAAGCATATCAGCGTACTGCACCTGATACTGCGCTTCCGGGCTTGCGGAGCGCAGCAACCCCATGGACATGACAAAATCGACATTCGGGAGAGCTTCGCACAAACGGACAGCATCTATAATATCCTGCTCGGTAAACGGGCGGTATTCACCCGTGAAACTGTCAAGAATATTATTGCAGTCGGAGCCGGTGCCGTAATATGCGTTCCGCCCTTCAAGCACCATCGCGGGTTTTCCCTCACGGTTATAAATTGTAACCGAGGGCGGTGAGGAAGCGATGGCTTTTAAAATCATTTCTTTAGAAATATAAACTCTGCCGTTCTCACATTTTGCGCCCGCGTTTTTCAAGATATTCACGGCAGGCTCAAAGTGCACTACGCAGCCGGTACCGCTCAGGATTTCCTCAACTGCGGCGTGCAGCTGCCGAAGTTCGCCGGCATTAAGATATTCAAATGGTGAACTTGCGTTTAGAGATAAGGCCATATTTATTCCTCCATATATAATTCGAGAAGTGTGACTTTGTCACGGTAAACGGTTGCAAAGTACGGCTTTGCTGTGGGAAGCAATGGGAGTCTCGTTTAGATTTCGTTCCCCGATTTCTTCTCCACTTCTTCTCAAGCGCATCCAACCTCTTCTCCGCCATTTCGCTTCTTCTCAATCCGTTAATGCTGATATTTTAACACAAAAGGATATGATGAACAAGCACGCGGGAAGATAATTTTACTATTGTCAGAAATAAAATAGTGATGTATAATCAGAATACTTTACGAAAGGAGTTGTTGATTTATGAAAAGGACAACTGTAAAAGCGGAGATAGTGCTGCACACGGAGGTATGTGTAAAATAACGATTGCATAATACCTCCATATGCTTATAAAAGTAATTCGGAGGATATTAAATTGAACACATTAAAACAATACGGTTTGAGCGAACGATTCTCAGCCGAAGCATCTATTTACCCGGATTTCCAAATCGGGCGCATTGTTTCTCAATACAGCGGCTTATATAAGGCTGTTACCGAAAACGGGGAGCTTTTCGCGGAGGTTTCCGGTAAATTCCGGTATGAAGCAGGTTCACTTTCGGATTTTCCTTCCGTTGGCGATTTTGTAATGCTTGACCGCACCGACAATGCGCATGGCAACGGAATAATACATCAATTACTAACAAGAAAGAGCTGTTTCGAAAGAAAAGCCATCGGTATCAAAAACGAGACGCAGGTTGTAGCTGCCAACATCGACACCGTGTTTATCTGCATGTCGCTCAACAACGACTATAACCTTCGCCGGCTGGAACGGTACCTTTCCATCGCTTGGGACAGCCGGGCAACTCCGGTTGTTATTCTAACCAAAGCCGACCTTTGTGATACTGTTGAACAACGGCTCGCGGAACTCTCATCAATAGCTATCGGTGTGGATGTGGTAGTTACCTCTTGTTTTGACCCGTTTTCATACGAGAAAGTCCGTGCCTGGTTGGGCGAAGGAAAAACCGCGTCCTTCATTGGATCATCCGGCGTCGGCAAATCTACTTTGATAAACTGCCTTGCCGGAAAAGAACTTTTTGTCACAAACGAAATCCGAAGCGATGACAGAGGCAGGCATACCACAACAAGGCGCGAACTTGTTCTGCTGCCGCAGGGTGGAATTGTTATTGATACACCGGGTATGAGGGAATTAGGGATTGAATCCGGTGATTTCAGCAAGGCCTTTTCCGATATTACAGAGCTAGCCGGGCAGTGCAGGTTCAAGGATTGTACTCATAACAGCGAACCCGGCTGTGCTGTTCAATCGGCTGTTGCAGACGGTCATCTAGACAAACAAAGGCTTGAAAGCTATTTTAAACTGAAAAAAGAGGCAAAATATGACGGGTTGAATTCCAGGCAAATAGAAACGGAAAAAATCAACACGATGTTTGCCGGATTTGGCGGCATAAAGAATGCGCGAAAGTTCGCTAAGGAAAAGAACAAACAAAAATCAAGATAAAAATGAAACGCCGATTGTAAAAAATCGGCGTTTCTCCGTTTTATGATGTAATACTAATTCACAATTAAAAAACCTCTAAAAAATCAAGCAAAAGCTTTGATTCATACTATTCGCCATTTTAATGCAGAATAGTATTATGAGGTTTTGTGCGGATTTTTTAGTTAGGTTTTTATGAGTAATTAGTATAATTCCACTGTCACCATAATTTCATAGTGTTTGTCATAAAACTATTCTTTATTAATTCGGGTAAACCATAAATATCCGTCCGGTTCCCCTCCGCAACAGGCTGCGGAGCAACCGGCAAGAACCATATATACGCCTGCCATATTTTGAGATTGCAAATAACCGCGTTTTCCATGGTTATCCACATCACAGCACACTATATCACGTTTCATCAAACCCAGTAAAATCCGGTTTGCTGTTTCCTCATCAATGTTTGCCCTCTCACAAATTTCTTTCTCTGTGACAGCGTTATCGATGGAAATGCATTTTAAAACAGAAAAACACGTTTCATCCAGGATTACTCTTAAAAAGTATGCAATCTCTTCGCTTTTTAACGAGAAGCAAACATCATGGAAGTTGGTTCCGCTCATTACAAAGCCCATACCGTGGCTGTCATATACTTTCAGTCTGTCCGGTCCAAAATCCATGTTTTACCAACTGCGTTTGCTTCGCTTTCAGTATATAAGCGTGACAGGGCTTCAAGTATTGTTGTGCTTTTGCCTTGTTTGTTTGCATAAGCGCAAAAGTCCTGCATTATTTTTTTATTTTTCGACGTTGCCGGAATTTCAAGCAAAGAATCAATAGAAATACCAAGTACATTACAAAGCTCCGGCAGCAGCATAATATCCGGCATACTTTCACCCTTCTCCCACTTTGATACAGCTTGTCCCGATACGCCAAGTTTAACTCCAAGTTGTTCTTGTGTTAAGCTTCGCTCCTTTCTGAATTCGCATATTTTATTGCTTATTTTTCGATTCATAAATACTATACCTCACAATTATTTGAAAGCTTTCATGCTCTTATTATACTTATAAAGTATGACCCTTTCAATAAACTATCCTTTTCAAGGCATTCAACCATTGGTTGGATGTAAGCTGATATTTCAATGAAGAGCTGTCATAATATTTTTGTAAAAACTAATATGCTTAACTTAACTTGCGAACTAATGTGTAGAATAAAAGATACAAGAAGACTATACCGGAACATAAAGCCATTACCGGACGGAACAGCGCGGACTCCATAAACATCAAAAGCAGTGATACGGCGTAAAGAATAACAGCAGACAAGGCAAAGGTGAAATACCCTGCTTTATATGTGATTTGAATGTTCCTTTCGTCCTGCTCCTCAACCTTCAAATTTTTCATTTTCTGCTTGTTGCTCAAAGCGGAAAAGCTTTTCTTAACCGTCAGAATGCCTACAGCAATCAACCCGCCGCCTGTCCCTGCATAATAACTCAGCAACCCAAAATCAGCGCCGTTTTGTATGTTCTTAATAATGCCCAAAACAAAAGCGGTGAAGCCCAAAACAATAATAATAATTCCGTAAACAAGTCTGGTTTTCAGTTTGTTTCTAAATTTCATCATCATTACCCTCTTCATAAATAAATATTTTTTCAATCGGCTGTTGAAAAATCCTTGAAATCTTAATTGCCAGAATGACGGACGGATTAAACTTGCCCGCCTCAATGGCTATGATTGTTTGCCTGGAAACTTTAACCTTTTCCGCTAAATCCTGTTGGGTCAGACCCATATCCTTGCGCAGCTGCATTAAATGGTTTTCCAGAAACTCACCTCCTAATGTTAAGTGTTGTTTACATTTTATCTTACATTCTTACGAATGTCAAGTGTTGTTTACATTTTATTTTAAATTTTTCCATTCATAATTAGAAGCCCCATTTCCGTCGATTATCGAAAATGAGGCTTTATTAGTGAATGAATGAATCTTATTCGGCTAATACTAATTCACGATTAAAAAACCTCTAAAAAATCAAGCAAAAGCTTTGATTCATACTATTCGCCATTTAATGCAGAATAGTATTATGATGTTTTGTGCGGATTTTTAGTTAGGTTTTTATGAGTAATTAGTATAAGATAAACACATCTTCACAGATCTCAAAGCTGAGGTTGCAGGAGTCGGAATTAATAACTATCGGGATACCTTTTTGATATACGGTTTTCTTTCCGTACGTTAAAAAATTCAATTCAATATCAGTGGTCTGTACAGCGTAACAGTTACCTGTTGCCAACCGTGTCCTCCATTAGGTGAAAATCCCTTTCCCAACTACCAACTGTTACCAAATATAACTTATAAGCATTCCGTCTATTGTATAACTAATGTTTTCTTCCTTACAAACCTTGTCAAAAGCGGAAAGAAAAGCTTGCTTCATTTTCTCGTCCTCAAACAGTATGCTGCCTTCAAGTGTTAAATCCTCCGGACGGTTAAATATATCAGCTACCGCAAATCCGTTCATCCACCAATGTTTTTCAGGCCCTCTTTCGAATATGACAGTATTGCCTTTTGATAAGCGCATGGACATATCCAGCATATCTTCATCGCCGATGCAGTCGTAAAACTCAACAACTCTTTCTTTCGGCTTGTTATATATTCCCATTTCGGCTCCGGAAAGAATGGCGAAGTATTTTCCTTTCCAAATCTGAATCATCCAATCAAGACCGTCATATTCGAACTTGATTCTTTCGGTTTTATAATTAACACCCAACGCCGGTGCAATGGCATCATAAAGGCTGCAGAAACCCAATTTGCGTGTCCAAGTGTCAAGGGAGGCATACATCATTTTTTGTTTTAAATCTACATCAAATCCGAATCCAAAAGCACCCTGTTCATTCTTTCCGATAATTATCCGGTTTTTTTCATCATAGTACATTCCGATTTTGATAACCTGAGGATTTCCGCTGCTGTTTTCAAAAACACCGGCAAATTCGGGAAATTTTCCTCCCAAATCAAAAACACCAAATGAAGAGTTATACATTCCTTTGTAAATAGCATTCGTAAGATTACTGATAAAATCAAAAAGAGTTATAACCTCTTCATCGTTGCCTTGAGCCTCCTTTTGCTTCGCCTCTTCCCGGTATGATGTTATAGCGGACGCAGAGGTAAGATGAACTTTTTGAGGTTGAGCGGATTCGACAGTTTCTGGGGAGATATCAGCAGTTACCTGCTGTTCCGCAGCATTTTCAGTTGCAGGTGATGCATTCTTTTCGGCTATTGCGGTAACAGGTTCCGTACCATGCTGTTTTTGTAAAGATTCGCCTGCTCTCGCGCCAAAAGCAGAAATACCGATCATAACTGCTAACGCTAACGGAACAATTCTTGTAAAAGTTTTTTTCATCATTATCTTCCTTAACTAATATAACCGGAAAATTACTCCCGTTTATTAATTTCATCGCTGTAATAAATTGATTACAGTCATTGCGATACCAAGGGTAATAAACAAAACACCGGTAACCCTGCCAAGTACTTTTTCACTGACCCGGTTGGCAAAACGGGCGCCCAGTATTCCGCCGACGATTGTGCCGATCCCTATAATCAGACCGGCGGCAACATCAATATTCCCTCTGATTCCATGACCTATCGCCCCGGAAAGCGCTGTAATTGCCATAATTAACGTAGAAGTGCCGATTGCTTTGTGAAGAGGTAATTTAACCACAAAAAGAAGGACGAGCAAAAAATTGATTCCTCCGCCGGCACCCATCAGCCCGCTGATAATGCCAAGTAAAAAACCTATCCCAACTGAGATGAGATTTCTTTGCCAGTCTGATTTAAGCTTAAGGGGTTTGTCAATTTTTGCCGCTGTTTCCCCTTTGTTAACACCGCGCAAAAGCATAACCGCGCCAAAAACAACCAGGAAAAATCCAAAACCGCCGCCAAGACCAATTTCAGGAATTTCAGAAGCAAACATTGCCCCAAGCTGAGCACCGGCGACCGAGCCTAAAGCGATCCAAAATCCTCGTTTCAAATCCAAATTCTTATTCTTGAAATAGGTGTGTGAAACAACAACGGAACCGATGACATCCACCATAAGGCTTGTACCGATGGCCTCTTTCATGGTAAATTGCATACCCAAACTTAAGGCCGGGATAACAACCATGACTCCGCTCGCACCGATAAGGCTTGTCATTCCGCCGCTGCACACTCCAAGCAGGATAAGAAGAAAGAGTGTTATGAAATTCATTAATGTACGTATAATCCAATTATCTCAAATGAGGGGGTAATTGGATTATTTTTCTCCCTT
>CAZVJW010000036.1:0-42066 GCA_964627535.1 uncultured Eubacteriales bacterium | reverse complement strand
AGGGAGAAAAATAATCCAATTACCCCCTCATTTGAGATAATTGGATTATACGAGACGTAATGATATCCCAAAAATCAGTTTTAAAGAGAAAAGATAAAACCAATGCTAAACTTACAAAAGAGTTGAGCAATGCCTATGAAAAGGGATATTTCAACGGATGCGTATGCGTCGCCTGTGGTGACACAATCATTTGTAAGGGTGCATACGGATTTGCAAATATTGATACAGGAAGAATGCTGACTGTTGATACCGCCTTTAACCTTGAATCAGTAACCAAGCAGTTTACCGCAACTGCCATCATGATACTTAGAGATAAAGGCTTACTTTCGGTGGACGATGACATAATAAAATTTTTCCCAAATATACCGTATCAAGGAATAAAAATCAGAAATCTGCTGACCCATACAAGTGGAATCACCGATAAGATTCTGGGGGCATTGATTGATACCGGAAAACCCGCAACAAACAAAGATACAATCACTTTATTGCTAAGTGGCAAGTATAATCTTGATTTTCTTCCCGGTCAGAAGGAATCATACAGTAACGCCGGGTATGAGATACTCGCAGAAATTATTGAGATTGTTTCAGGTATGAGCTATGATGAATTTCTTAAAACAGAGTTATTTGTTCCATCAGGAATGTCAAGAACTGCAATTGTTCACCGGATTGCCCTTGAAGCTGAAAGCCAAGACCTTGCTTACCCATATTTTTATGAGAACGATGAATTTACATTACCCGAAAACTCTGTAGGCGATTATTTCAGAATAGTCGAAGATGGTATGAATGGTGATACAAATTGTTTTTCAACCGTTCTTGACATGGTAAAATGGAGTAATACCTTGCATGATGGTAAACTCATTTCTCTGCCTTCTCAGGATGAAATGTACTGTAAAACTATGCTTAGCAACGGTAAAAAAACAGGATATGGTTTTGGTTGGGAAATACATAAAAGCCTGAGGCTTGGCAAATACATCCATCATAGTGGTGGGGGTACAGGCTACTGTTCGGATTTTTACAGATTGCTTAACCAGGATACAACAATTGTCATAGTGAGAAATATCGAGTGTGAAGATGAATGCTACTGGCAACTTATTGATAATATTTTTAATATTGTTGTTGGCAAGAGTTGTTTATGCAAAACACCACATACAGTGAATGAAAGAACCGTAAAAAAACATAACCTAAGTGGCTATAATAAATATGTTGGAATATATGAAGCGTGCGGCGAGTTAGACAGTGTACTTTCATCAAACGAATGTGTCATCATTGAAGCCAATGACAAACACTTATATATTAAAAATTATAGTCATACAGTGTGCCATGAATTGTTTCCTGTTGGTAAAAATCGATTTACTACTTTGCGATTTGATAAAGTGTTCCAATTAGATGGAAAAACAATACGTTACCAAAAAGACAAACCGTTAAAAAGAATTGACTGATTCAAATTTTTGAATAGGATTGCGAAGAAGCAACCCGGAATACATGAGAATCTATTTAAACGTTAAAAATGGATATTACTTAATTTTTTGACGTTCAAAACATTTCGCAATTTTAAACACACTCAAAAGCACCGTGGTTCCGCAATAATATGCGATGAATCGAAATGGATATACTAATGTTCCCTTTACATATGTTATAAATTGAGTTATTATAACTTATGGTTATCGTATTCAAGTATTCTATAAGGGATGATAATATGAACATAAGTTTTGATTGGTACAGGATTTTTTATTATGTTGCTTTGAACGGTAATATTACGATTGCGTCAGAGCAATTGTTTATATCTCAGCCGGCAGTCAGTCAAAGCATAAAACAGCTTGAAAGCTCACTTGGCTGCATACTTTTTATTCGCACTGCGAAAGGTGTTAAGCTGACTGACGAAGGCAAAGTATTATATCAACACATTGCCAAAGGGATAGAGCAGATAAGACTGGGAGAGAAACGGTTAGAGTCACAGCTGAGTTTAGAAAGCGGAGAAATACACATTGGCGCCAGTGACATGACACTTGAATATTTCCTTTTACCTTATCTTGAAAAATTTCATCGTTTATATCCAAAAATTAAAATTAATGTAACCAATGGACCGACCCCGGAAACCATTCGAATTTTAGAAGATGACCTGATTGATTTTGGTGTTATAAGTGAACCTGTACCCGCAATTAAAGATTTTTCTGTCATACCCGTCAAGGAGATTGAAGATATTTTTATCTGTGGTTCAGAGTTTATTGGAAACTTAAAGAGTAAGATAACTTTAGAAATACTAAAATCTATGCCAATTATTTTACTTGAAAAAAATACCAGTACAAGAAAATATATTGATCAATTTATGAGTGAAAACAATATCATGCTGTCTCCGGAATTCGAATTAGCCACGAGCAACCTGATTGTTCAGTTTGTAAAACGCAATCTTGGGATTGGCTGTGTTGTAAGAGACTTTGCAAAAAAAGATTTAAAAAATGGTCTTGTTTATGAGATTAAACTTGAAAAACAAATTGCCAAGAGACATATGTGCGTTATAAAAAAGTCAGCTATTATTTCCAAAGCATCCGAAAAACTACTTGAGATATTGCTGCCATAGCCTCAGCTTATACCTTGTATAATATATGTGTATTATACTTATGGGTTTAGCACTATTATACTTTTGTTGTGGTACTTAACCACTCAAACAGTATATGGGGAGGAATCGTTATGGCAAAAGCAATTGTTGGAGGAAATTGGGGAGATGAGGGCAAAGGCAAGATAACCGATTTGCATGCCGGTGAGGCAGACATAGTAATACGATTTCAAGGCGGTGCCAACGCAGGGCATACAATTATTAATGAATACGGAAAATTCATACTGCACATTTTACCTTCAGGTGTATTCAGAAAAAAAGTCGTAAATATTATTGCACCCGGAGTCGCCTTAAATTTAGAAAGTTTATTTGACGAACTTGATATGCTTAAAAACAAGGGCGTGCCAATGCCTGTTCTTATGATATCAGAACGCGTTCAACTGGTAATGCCCTATCACATATTATTCGATAAGCTTGAAGAAGAGCGCCTCGGAACAAAGAGTTTTGGCTCGACCAAATCAGGCATAGCTCCATTTTATTCTGATAAATATTTGAAGATAGGGTTTCAGCTATCTGAACTGTTTGATGCCGGTTTCAAAGACAAAGTTGAAACAGTTTGTAAAACAAAAAGTGTTCAAATAGAAGCGATGTATGGTAAAAAAAGCCTGCTGAATACAGAGTCGGTCATCAATTATATGATGGGCTACAAAGATAAAATTGCTCCATTTGTATGCGATACAACTTATTACCTTCACGAAGCTCAAAAAGCTCAAAAGAAAATATTACTCGAAGGTCAGCTTGGTGCATTACGAGACCCGGACAACGGTATATACCCATTTGTGACATCGTCATCACCACTTGCCGGCTACGGGTCTGTTGGTGCCGGAATATCTCCGTATTCCATTACCGATATCATTACGGTTGTAAAAGCTTATTCAACGTGTGTGGGTGCCGGAACCTTTGTAAGTGAAATATTCGGCGATGAGGCAGCAGAGTTAAGAAACCGTGGCGGAGACGATGGTGAATATGGCGCAACAACAGGCCGGCCTCGGAGAATGGGTTGGTTTGATATTGTTGCAAGCAGATACGGATGCATGCTGCAAGGCACCACTGAAGTGGCTCTTTCATTGCTGGATGTTTTAGGATACCGTGAAAAAATCCCTGTTTGTATTGGATATGAAATCGACGGTAAAAAAACCGATATTTTTCCGGTCACCACAAAATTAAATAGGGCAAAACCAATATATACTTACCTTGATGGTTGGGAATGTGATATAAGATGCATCAAATCATATGATGAGTTGCCCAAAAAAGCTAAAATGTATGTTGAGTTTATTGAAAATAAATTGGGTTACAAAATAACAATGATATCAAATGGTCCAAAACGAGATGATATTATATTCAGAAAAAACAGTTGACAGTTATTCTAATTAATGATATAGTATAAAAAATTTACTAAGGAGGTAAGACCGATGCGCAGCTATCCGCATACCATTTCATATGATTTGTTCCTGCTCGCGACCGATTCGTGCGTATGGGCTTATCCTCCTATACAAAGGTTTTAATTTATTTTTTATAAATTATCCGGTGCAGGAGTTGAAGCCCAAAAGGCAATAAACCCTGCACTGTTTTTTTATTTTTGAAAGGACTTGAGTGATTATGAACGAAAATAATATTGAGCACTATTATACCGATTGTGACGAGGGTGGACGATTAAAAATTGACCAAGTCCACTTAATTGAATATCTAACAACCGTACATTTTCTCGAAAAGCATCTGCCGAAACGCTGCAGCGTGCTTGACTGCTGTGCCGGTTGCGGTGTGTATGCTTTCCCGCTTGCGAAAAGTGGCTATAAAGTTACCGCGGCAGACTTGACGAAAAAGCATGTTGATATTATGAATTTATCTGTCGATAGAAGATATCTGCAAGATGTGTTTCAAATTAACACACTGGATATGTCCAAGCTTGCGGACAATTCCTTCGATGCCGTCATTTGCCTCGGAGCGTTATATCATTTGCTTGAGGAAGCAGACCGTAAAAAGACGGTTTCCGAGTGCTTAAGAGTGCTTAAGCACGGCGGTATATTTATGTTTGCATATCTTAACCGCAATGCCTCATTTATCAATATTATGACAAAGTGCCCGCCGCCAATCGAACAAGGGCTGTCGATTATGCAAAATGGCAGGAAAAATTCTGATTTATTTTATGGGATGGACTTTGATGAATCCGATAAACTCGCAAATCAATTCGATCTTGAAAAAATTACTAATATAGGCACTGACGGTTTAATTTACCCGCTTTACAATGAGCTGAACGCCCT
Organism: uncultured Eubacteriales bacterium; assembly: GCA_964627535.1. Taxonomy (GTDB): domain Bacteria; phylum Bacillota; class Clostridia; order Oscillospirales; family Acutalibacteraceae; genus UBA1447. The sequence goes on along the minus strand of CAZVJW010000036.1, from coordinate 37,191 downwards.
TGACAAAAAACAATTTGAATTGTATATGAATTATCACCTTGATACCTGTGAGCAGCCTTCAATTATTGGCCACAGTATGCACGGATTATGGGTTGGGAGGAAACAATAAAAGAAAGCTTATCCGGAACCAGAGTAGATATATTGCGGGAGGTAGATTTTCTTGATAAAACAACTTAAATATGCCGACCTTGAAAGTTGCGTGAAGGTTATTCGTGAAAGCTTCGCAACTGTTGCAAGAGATTTCAAACTAACCGAACAGAATTGTCCAAATCACACCAGCTTTATAAAACTTGAAAAACTGCAAAATCAATTCAATAAAGGTTCTCAAATGTTCGGATATTTCTGTGATGATGTAATCGTCGGCTGTGTTTCTCTAACGAAGATTGATAACCTCACCTATGAGCTCAGCAATCTTGCTGTCCTGCCGGAGCACCGTAACAAAGGCTACGGCAAAGAACTGATGGACTTTGGCAAAGCAAAGGTTAAAGAACTTGGCGGCGATAAAATCACCATTGGTATTATTGAAGAAAACGCAGCACTTAAAGATTGGTATGCGGCTTATGGCTTTGTTCATACCGGCACACAAAAGTTTGAACACCTTCACTTTACGGTTGGATTTATGGAATTAACGATTTGATGAATGGTTGGATTTGATTTTTGATAAGGCTGATTTTTAAAGGAATTTTATATTTACGAGGTGTTAAAAATGGTACGTGAGATTATAGAAACAGATTTAAATGGCTTGTTGTCATTATATACTCATCTGCACGAAAACCCCTTCCCCGCTGAAACAGAGCAGCTATCACAGTTATGGAAAAAAATCCTGAACGACCCTGATCATCACATTATTGTCGCGGAAAAAGATGGTTTTATTGTCTCGTCCTGCGTTTTAGTTGTTGTTCCCAATTTAACCCATAGCCAGCGCCCATATGCCTTGGTTGAAAATGTTATTACAGATGAACGCCACAGGAAGCAAGGCTATGCAACTATGTGCCTCAACTATGCAAAAAAGATTTCCCAAAACGAGCAGTGCTATAAAATAATGTTACTAACCGGCAGTAAAAAAGAGGGTACTTTGCACTTTTATGAGCAGGCCGGATACAATAAAAACGATAAGACTGCATTTATTCAGTGGCTATAATAAAAAATGTTGGATTTAGGCAAACCGCTTACTGCGGTAAGGTACAGAATGGAGTTGATATAATGAAAACATTAAAAATAAGATTTTTCAGAAAACAATCCGGGAAGAACGTTGTTATAAAAAAATATAGCAGCGGCAAAGAGAATAAACGCGCTGAAAATCACGGCAAAGGCGGCATGGAATTTATCTTCACAGAAAAGATAATGAGTGAGTACATAAAAACGGATTCTGTTGTTGCCGAAATAGGATGCGCAACAGGGCATTACGCCTTTCGCTTTGCGAATAAATGCCATGAATATAAAGGCTATGACCTTACACCCGCAAACATTAAAATATTTAGAAGAAAAATTAAGGATTCCGGGTTAAGCAACATTTCAGCGGATGTTTCCGATGCAACCAATCTCTGCAACATTCCAGATTCAACATTTGATGTTGTAATGGTTTTGGGTCCCATGTATCATCTTGATTTTAGTAACAGACTGCTGGCTTTCAAAGAGGCAAAAAGAATCTGCAAAGATGGCGGCATTGTTGCTTTTGCATACATCAATAAGGCGGGGGCTTCAATCGCAGCAATAGTAAACGAGGCGTTTAATGGCAAGTATCCGACAAAAGAATGCAACCGGGCAGTGCTCCAAAAAGGTATAAGTGATAAAAATGATAGTGTATTTTTCTTTTCAATACCGGAAGAAATGATAAGCCATGCCACGGAGTGCGGGTTTGAAATAATTAAAAGCTGTGGACTCAATTTCGTCCTGTCGCCTGATAAAATAAAGGCTATGCCTGATGAACAGTATGAAGCGTGGCTGGAACTGACACAGTTCATGTCAGAAAGTCCATCCTGTACCGGTATGAGCGAACACGCTCTGCTAATATGCAGAAAAGTTTGATATAATGTCGGGACGTTTTATCGGATAAGCAATTTTTATATACTACAACATAATATAGATTGGAGATTTTAAAATGGACTTACATGATTTTGCAGATGTCGCCATGAACTACGATAACTACTTAAAAACACTTGGGCGTTATGATGGCTTTGAGGAGTTTTATCTTTCGCTTGCCAAAGAGTACGGGCAAGGCGGTGTGATTGATATTGCCTGCGGAACAGGCGCGTTAACAATCCCGCTTATAAAGGCCGGCTATGATGTTACCGGTTTGGATTTATCTGAACCGATGGTAAACGAAACACGCAAAAAACTTGAAAAGGAAAACCTGCAAGCCGAACTGTTTACAGGGAACATGGTTGATTTTTCGGTTGATAAGCGGTTTTCACTCGCAATTATTGCAAGAAGCGGCTTTATGCACCTTTTAACGCCAAGTGACCAGAGGCAGGCACTCCTGAACATTAAAAGCCATTTGGTTGACGGCGGTGTTTTAACACTCAACACTTTTGCGCCAAATGTTGAATCGCAATTTGAGCAGATTCATACTACCGATATCGACTATACCTTCCGGACAGAATATATGAACAATGAAGGTAAAAAGGAACGAATTTATAATGCCATCGGTTATAACCAGGCAACACAAATTATGAGCGGTAACTGGAAGTTCGAGACCTTTGACGAAAATGGCCATGTCATTGACACAAGAATCCACCCGCTCAAAATGCGGCAAACTTATAAAATAGAGTTGGAATATTTAATCGAGCTTTGCGGATTTACAGTTTTGAATATCTATGGCGGCTTTCATAAAGAGCCTGCCGATGGCACCCTGATATGGGTTATGAAAAAGTGAGAAACCCCGAAAAACACATAATGGAGATGATTTTATGAAAACACTGGAAACCGAAAGAATAATACTAAGAAGCTGGCAGAAAGGCGATTTTGAAGCAGCACATGCTTATGGAAGCGTTGCGGACAATGTAACCTTCATGGGGTGGGGACCCAACTCTCAAGAGGATACTCGGAAATTTATTAAGCAATCAATAAAAAAGAATCGGAGTAATAATGTTGATTTTGAGTTTGCTGTTATATTAAAGGAAAGCGGAAAGCTTATCGGCGGTTGCGGCATTTCAAAAAGCAAAACCCGAAATGAAGCAATGCTTGGCTGGATATTACACAAAGACTATTGGAAGAAAGGCTTGGGAACCGAGCTTGCACAGGAGCTCATCCGGTTCGGCTTTGAAGAATTAAAACTACATCGCATATATGCAACCTGTGACAGCGATAATTATGGATCTTATCGGGTAATGGAGCGGAATGGCATGAGAAAAGAAGGACACTTTATCCAAAGCCGTAAGAATAAAAACGAATGGTGTGATGAATTTCTCTATGCTATACTTGAAAAGGAATGGAAGGAATTGCAGCTATGAAAACCTTTGATTATTTAAACGAGTATTATAATAATCATGACGAAGACGGGCGTCTCAACTCAAGGCATGGACAAGTTGAGTATTTAACGACTATGCGATATATTCAGAAATACTTGAACCCCGGAATGAAAATTCTTGAGGTTGGCGCAGGAACCGGGAAATATTCTATTGCCCTTGAAAAACTGGGATGCATGGTAGAAGCCGTTGAACTGATACCGCATAACATTGAACTCTTCAAACAAAAAATCATCTCAGAAAAAAACATTGTTGTCCGGCAAGGTGACGCCAAAGACCTTTCCTGCTTCGCCGATGACAGTTTTGATATTACGCTGCTACTTGGTCCAATGTATCATTTGTATACTACCGATGATCAGAAACAGGCACTGTCCGAAGCACTTAGGGTAACAAAAAGGGGCGGCTTGCTGTTTACTGCATATTGTATCAGCGATTTGTCGTTAATCAACTATGGCTTCAAGAACGGTAATATTCATGAGCTAATTAACAAAGGTCTTATCAATACCGATACCTTTAAGACATTTTCAACGCCGGCAGAAGTTATGCAGTTATACCGCAAGGAAGATATCGACTCACTCAACTCCTGTTTTATGGTTAACCGATTGCATTATTTAGCGACTGATTTGATGACGAATTATATACAGGAATCAATAGAAGCGATGGACGACGAAACTTATAAAATATATTTAAAATATCATTTTGCCGTGTGTGAACGCAGTGATTTGGTAGGCGCAACAAACCACAGCCTGGATATAGTTAAAAAATTATTATAGATTTATGGAGGGTAGATATGAAATTCAGTAATATTGACCGAGGCAATGAGTTTGACTGGGATTTGTCTTCCGAGGAATATGCAAAGTACAGAGATATATATCCCCCTGAATATTATGAAATTATGACCGCCGAAGGGCTGGGAATAAATGGACAAAAAGCTTTGGATATCGGCACCGGAACCGGCGTCATACCAAGGAATATGTATAAGTATGGCGCTGACTGGACAGGTCTGGATCTAGCAGAAAATCAAATTGCATGGGCAAAAAAACTGTCGCAGCAAAGCGGGATGAATATAAGCTACCTTACAGCCTCTGCTGAAAATTCCGGCTTGCCGGACGGTGAATTCGATTTGATTACCGCCTGCCAATGCTTTTCATATTTTGACAAATCGAAACTGCTGCCTGAAGTATATAGAATGCTGAAACCACAGGGAAGATTTTTAATTCTATTTATGGCTTGGCTGCCGTATAAAAGTGAGATTGCTATGGGCAGCGAAGATATTGTTAGAAAATATAATCCCGACTGGAGCGGCGGATATTTCAAAAGCGGTGAGAACAAAATACCGGAATGGTCAAAAGAACTGTTTGAATGTAAAAGATGTTTTTCGTTTGAAGTTCCTGTGGAGTTTACAAGAGAAAACTGGAGCGGCCGCATGTATGCTTGCAGAGGTGTTGCCGCAGCGACAATCAGCGATGATAAAAAACTGCTGTTTAAAAAAGAACATGAGGAATACATGAAAAATCACCCAGCCACCTTCGTAATACCACATTGGATAACTGTTTTGGATTTTATCAAAAAATGATTCCCTCGTCCAATGAAAGGAATAATGCATGAATAGAATAGATGAAATAAGGCGTTCCGAAAAAGAATCGCATGAAACGCTCTACAAAAACAATATGTTGTTTGAAGAAGGCTCTTTTTTATATAAACCTGTTAAAACCGTAATGGATATTCTGCCGCTTTTAGCGGATGAAAAAGCTGTTAGAGTCTTGGATTTAGGCTGCGGTGTCGGCAGAAACAGTATTCCGATTGCACAATATTTTGCTGATAAAAACTGTTTGATCGATTGTGTAGATTTGCTTGATATCGCTATAGAAAAATTAGAGGAATACAGCAGCCAATACGGCGTCAGTAATAGCATAGTCAAATATATAAGCTCAATTGAAGATTTTGAAATTACGGAAGATACTTACAATTTGGTCATAGCGGTTTCAGCGTTGGAACATGTGGCTGCGGAAAAAGATTTTATTGATGTGTTGGATAAGGTGAAACATGGCACAAAGCAGAACGGTATAATTTGTCTGGCTGTTAATACCGAAGTCGTTGAAACGGATATAAAGAACGGCACATTACTTGATGTACAATTTGAGGTGAATATGAGTACAGTTGACTTGAAAGATATATTATTTAAAACGTTCCGCAATTTTAAAACACTTAAAAGTACTGTGGTTCCGCAAAAATATGAAATTAAGCGAGATGAACGAGACATTCTAATCAGTACACAGGTTGTTACATTTGTTGTTCAAAAACCTTTGACTTGAATAAATAATGAGGGTGAATATAAAATGTTTTTAATTACCGAAAGGCTCATTCAAGAGAACTTGAATTATCCGACCTTGACGAAGTCTGTGTTTATGCTTCCGATGAGGATGTGCTAAAATATATCCAATGGGTACCAAATGACAGACAGATGACGCAAAATATATTGAACCCTGCCTTGGAGGTCAACGTATGGATAATTGTATTTTTTGTAAGGTCGTTCAAGGGGAAGCTCAATCTTGGAGAGTTTACGAAGATGAACATACATATGCTTTTCTCGATATCAACCCGGTTAATGAATATCATACATTAGTTATTCCGAAGAAACATTATGAAAATATTTTTGATGTGCCTGAGAGAGATTTGTTGAATGTTATGAAGACCATAAAAAGGGTTGTTAACTTGTATGAAAAAAAGCTTGGAATTAAGAATGTGCAAATTATAAACAGCTCAGGTGTTGAAGCTCAACAGGATGTTTTTCATTTACATTTTCATATTGTTCCCAGATCGTTAGGAGACAATCAAAATATCAATTGGATAACTCATAAGGAATGGCGTAAAAATTTTAATGATTTATTGAATGCGCTCAAAGACTGATACTTATACTAATTCACGATTAAAAAACCTCTAAAAAATCAAACAAAAGCTTTGATTTATACTATTCTCCATTTTAATGCAGAATAGTATTATGAGGTTTTGTGCGGATTTTTTAGTTAGGTTTTTATGAGTAATTAGTATCAGGAGGATATTAAATGATAGGCATAATCGCAGCATATGCAAAAAACAATGTGATTGGAAAAGACGGTAAAATTCCATGGAAAATAAAGGGGGAACAAAAACGCTTCAAAAAATTAACAACAGGTAATGTCGTCATCATGGGAAGAAAATCTTATGAAGAAATCGGTCATCCATTACCAAACAGAATTACTGTTGTTGTTTCAAGAACAAAAAACTATGACCAAGAAAATTGCTTTACGGCCAAATCCTTGCGTGAAGCTTTGAAGATAGCCGGAGACAGAGATGTCTATATCTCAGGCGGTGCCGGACTTTACAAAGAGGCAATTTCGATTGTGGACAAGATATTTATTACGGAAATTGATAAAGAGATAGAAGGCGATACGTTTTTTCCTAAGTTTGATGAGAGCCAATTCGTGAAAGAACTTAATGAGCATTTTGATGGAGAAATTCCTTATACATATGTAACTTTTACAAGAAAATAAAGGATGCAAGCATGGAAAATTTAATGATTTGTTGAATGAACTAATAGACTGATTATTATTAGTATTCGCAGAAATGGGTGGAACAAAAATGGCTAAACCAGAAGCTCCGACAATTGAAACCGAAAGATTGATTTTACGTCGAAAAAAAGAAGAAGATATTTCAAATATGCTCATATTGTTTAATAACGATGATGTTAGAAAATTTCTAGGCGGTAATCCGCCTAGAGATGAACATTCCATGCTGAAGATGGTCAGAAGCAGAAAAGAGACTGAATGGGCAGTTACATTAAAGGATACAAATGAGTATATTGGAGAATGTCTAATTCCTAAGATTGTTGAAAGTTATCTTGGGGAAATAGGATATTTGTTTATGAAAGAACATTGGGGCAATGGATATGCAACGGAAGCTGTCACTGCAATTATGGATTATTGTTTCCATAATTTAGAGCTTAAACGGTTGTGTGCTGAAATTGACAATAAAAATGAACGTTCCAAAAAATTAATAGAAAAACTGGGGTTCGAATTAATTGCAGTTTTGCCGGAGGCTGACTTTGGGGGCACAGTTGCTGACGTTGCATATTACACACGTACAAAATAAGAAGGTGTGGGGATTCAGAAATGAAAAAAGAGTATTATTTTGCTGTGTTGAGCGATTATATGAACTCAGATATCGGTAAAAAGTCTGCCGACAATATAAAGGTTCATCGCTATTATGCAGGCGGCGAAAGATATTTTTCGTTTGGCCGTTGCGATAAAACCGGTTTAGACGCCATAAGCAGCCAATGGAATTATGAAAAATTCCCGAAGTTTTGGTTTGTTGATAAAAATCGTTATTTAAACAGTATAGCGATGGATGGTACAACCGAAAAAACAACAAGAATCAAAAGGACACGCAGAATTTACTCATGCCTTATCGGCAATGCTGTCATACATATGAAAGGGTTGAAAAGAAACCCCAAAGTTCGTAAAAAAGATCTAAAGAAACACCCCAATGCAAAACTCGGCGACATCTTTATTCCAGATGGTTTGCCATTCATCTATCCGATGTTTCAAAGGTTCAATTGCTATTTCAGTAATGAATTCCCCTTTTACCGCTTCGCTCTTCATATCCCGCGCGATAACGGTAAAAAAATCCCATTGGTAATAAGCCTTCATGGCGCTATTCCGCGAACCAACCAATTTGATAATTACCTCCACATGGCAGACTTAGATCCCATCACCAAGTTTCGGCTTTTCAAAAAAAATGCTATATTCTGATGCCGAGAACTCCTTATTGCGTTGCATATCATAAAAAGGAATTTGATGAAATTCTTTGGACAATTATCGACGGGATTGACGAAAAATACGGTAATATTGACCGTGAGCGTATCTACATCTGCGGCGGTTCCTGGGGCGGAGAAGGAACCCTTATTCAACTTATCCGTCATCCCGAAAGATTTGCCGCAGCAACAGTGTTTGCTTCAGGGTTTTTTATTGAAGGCTTGCAGGAAATTCAGCAAAGCACGGATGATCCGTTGATTCGCAACCTTGATGACGAGCTGGCGCACTGTATAGCGCAAACGCCGCTTTGGCTCATGAGCAGCACCGGCGATAAATGGGCGCTTGACATCGGCGATAAAATTTATGAAACGCTTACGAGCATAAACGCCGAGCCCAAATATACCAGAAAGTCATTCGGTCCACACGCTATATCAATCGTAAGATTTCGTATGCATAAAGATTGGCTTGAATGGCTTTTTTCAAAAAGCAAAGATTCACTGTCCGGTTGAATTGCATCCTATTTTCAACAGACAAGTTATTGATAAAAACAACTTGCTATAGTAGAATAAAGTTAAGAAGGGTTGTGTTTGATTGAATAACATTTTAGCTCAAAACATACTCAAGAACAGAAAGCTGAAAAACTATACGCAGGAGGAACTCGCAAAAAAATTGAATGTAACATTCCAAGCTGTATCAAAATGGGAAACAGGGCAATCGTTACCGGATATTGACTTGCTGGCTGATATTGCTACGGCATTGGAAACTGATATAAATTCGTTAATTGGCTATGTTTTTAACAAGAAAAAGGTAACAATATATGAAGATGAATACCGCACAAACGATTATTACTGGGGTGTAGAACCATCAGCAATGTGCTACCAAATTCTCAAAAAAAGGCCTGCGACAAAACCGCTTAAACTTCTTGACATTGGTTGCGGTGAGGGCAAAGATGCCGTGTTCTTTGCCAAAAACGGATATTTAGTTACCGCGTTTGATATTGCCGATGCCGGATTAGAAAAAGCAAAACGCCTTGCTGATAATCACAACGTGTCTGTAAATTTTATCAAATCAAATATTTTGGATTTCAGGCTTGAAAGCGAATTCGATATTTTGTTTTCGAGCGGTGTTTTCAATTATATCAATCCAGAATTAAGGGATGAAGTTTTGACGAACTTCAAGCTAAACACTGCAGAAGGCGGGTTGCATGCTTTTAATGTTTTTGTAAAGAAGCCCTTTATTCCTCCTGCTCCCGAAAAGGAGCAAAATTCGTACGATTGGAAGTCAGGTGAGTTGTTTACCTATTATTCGGATTGGAGAATTGATTCATGCAATGAGATTATTTTTAACTGCAACTCCTCGGGAATTCATCATATGCATTGCATGAATGAAATTATAGCCGAAAGAGTATAGTCACGCTACTATTTGCACAAAGGTAAGTGGATTTATGAACTGGGAACTTGTATGGAATAGCATCTACGAAAAACAGGGTGAGGTGCAAAGTGACATTTTGCCGACTGTTGAAATGATTGCTGACTTGTTTGTCAATGAAAAAGTAAAGACCGTGCTTGATTTGGGGTGCGGTATGGGCAGGCATTCGATCTATCTTGCAAAGCGAGGCTTTTCCGTTACCGCAACCGACATTTCTCCAAAAGGTATCGACGTTACGGCAAAAAAAGCGCAGGAACAGGGACTTGATATAATCACAGAATGTCACGATATGCGAAATATTCCGTTTCATGATAATTGCTTTGATGCTGTTATTTGTGTCTGGACATCCGGGCATGGCAATAAATCCGATATGATAAATCATGCGAAAGAGATGATGCGTGTTGTAAAACAGGGCGGCATCATCTTCGTCGATTACGTATCTAAACTGGATATTAATTTCGGCCGAGGCATTGAAATTGAAAAAGATACTTTTACTGAGAACATGTCGGGCGAAGAAGATATTCCGCACCATTACACAGATGAAACGGAGCTTTCGGAAATTTATGCAGGGCATGAGTTCAACATAAAACCATACACTTATTCGTTCAGTGATAATGAGAATAATATTCATTACATAGAGGCATTACTTGTTGTATGCATGAAGCAGCAGTGATAATGTCGGCGATTTGCTGAAAATATTACTGAAGATTTTTATATTTTAATGAGGTGGACTAATGGATAAAAGTAAAAAACGAGCATATGAAATATTAGAACAACACATTAAGAACGTTGAGAAAACAGGTAAAGCCATTGTGCGCTCGGTTATTCTCGTCGGAAGTCTTTCCGATGACAGTTATACCGGAAATGCAGGTAGTGATATAGACCTTATACATGTGTTGTATGATTGTGCGCCTCAAAATAGCAGATACATTATTCAAAACCTAATTAATCAAACAGAAAGTGAAACCGGTAACGAGATTCCAATTTCAAAGTGTATTTACAGATATAGCGATTTATTAAAACCATATCCGATTCAATTTGAATTATGCAAGGATAATAAAGACTATTTTGATTTGCCTATTGAAGTTTTTCGTATAAAGGATTCAGGCATCACTGCGTGGGGGGAGGATATAATAAGGATAATTGATACCCCCACAAAAGATGATGTTATGCAATTCAAAAAGTTGTCAGTCATGTGGAACGAAAAATTAGCGGCAGAGGAACCAGCATGGAATTCAGAATACTTGGAAATATGTGAAAAACCAACACTTCGTATCTTAACACAGATAGTAATTACAAGCGCCATGCTTGATTATTATTTTGCAACAGGGAAAACCTGTTCCAGCAAAGCGAAAATTGCATTGATTGTGCGGGAATTCGTTCCTTTTTATAAATTTCAAAGATTGCTTGATATAAGCACCAAATGGCGATATTCACCGCAGGATATCACTCCGGAAGAAGAAGAAATCATGCATTCTGAGTATCAGGTTTGGAGAAACGAGAGAAAAGGAAAAGAAATTGACTTCGTTCCATTGAAAAAATGAGATGTTATACTAATTACTCATAAAAACCTAATAAATCAAAGCTTTTGCTTGATTTTTTAGAGGTTTTTTAATCGTGAATTAGTATTAATCAAAATACATACATAAACTAACAGAAGAAGAAAGGAAATCTAAAAAATGCTCAATGCCATTCCAAATTTTGATAAAATCCCCTCCAAATGGGTCTATGCCGTCATGATCGTCTTCACGCTGTTAACCAGCAGTGTTTTGTTGCTGGCGTTCAGGAATAAACTGCCGCGGGATAAGGGCAGAGAATTTGCCGTTGACGGTGCCCTTTCCGCCGGCAAGCCGACGGCTTCAGGCATCCTTTTCATTTTCGCTTTTGCCATTGCGTCGCTGGTATTCGTACCGTTTTCAATTGAAAACATCGCTTATGTCGTTATTGTTTTATTAGCGATGCTGTCCGGCTTTCTGGATGATAAATCCCGTGTCTCATGGGGTGAATATAAAAAAGGTGCAATTGATTTAGCCATTGGGGGTGTCACCGCCCTCACTTTCATTTTTTACAATCCGGACCTCTTAAGCATCAGCCTCGGCGGGCTTGTTTGGCAAGTGCCCAAGGCGTTGTTTGCCGTTGCGGGCATAATTGTTGTCTGGGTCTCCATTAATGCGACCAACTGTACGGACGGTTTCGACGGTTTCAGCGGAACGCTGTCCATCATATCCATGGCATCCATCGGTATTTCTATATTCATATTGCAAACAGAATCGAATATTTTGCTGATGATTGCTATCATGTGCTTATCCCTTTTGCCGTATCTTTGGCTGAACGCCGAGCCGAGCAAACTGTTGATGGGCGATGCCGGCTCGCGGGCAATCGGATTATTTATCAGTATTGCCGTGCTTAAAACAGGGAACATCTTGCTGATGATACCATTCTGCTTTGTTTTGCTTTTTGACGGAATGGCCGGCATTATAAAAGTTTCGCTTATCCGGTTTTTGCATCTTAATCTGCTGAAAAACATCAGAACACCTTTGCATGATCATTTCAGAAAAAACAAGGGTTGGTCAAACACCCAAACGATTTTCCGGTTATGTATCATACAAATATTTGTTTCTGCCTTGACAATATTATTATTTAAATAGAACCCAAGACGATCAAAACTGGCAATAATAAGCAAAAAGTATTGTATTGCCTGCAAAGAAAACCGTGGTAGACCTCGAAAAACCTTGTTGGGCATATGTGTGCAGTTAAGAGAAAATCCCAAAACAGATGTAAGGAGTAATAAATTTTATGCCAATCAAAATACCTGACAAACTTCCTGCGGGTGATATTCTATCAAAAGAAAATATATTTGTTCTTTCTGATTTTATGGCAGACCAACAGGATATACGCCCTCTCAAAATTGCAATTTTAAATATAATGCCCACAAAAATAATAACTGAAACCCAGCTTATAAGGCTTTTGTCAAATACATCTCTTCAGGTCGAGATTGTTCTGCTGCAGACTGTCTCGCATCAGTCAAAAAACACTTCCGGCGAGCATTTAAGCTCATTTTATAAATCATTCGACCAAGTAAAGAAAGAAAAATTTGACGGACTTATAATAACCGGTGCGCCCGTCGAAACAATACCGTTTGAAAAAGTCGATTATTGGGATGAACTCTGCGAAATCATGGAGTGGTCGAAGAGTAACGTCTACTCGACTTTGCACATCTGCTGGGGAGCGCAAGCGGGGCTTTACTATCATTATGGTATAACAAAATATCCCCTTGAAAAAAAACTGTTCGGGGTATTCGCGCACGAAGTTTTAAAAGCTAACCACAAGCTTGTCAGGGGTTTTGACGAAATATTTTACGCGCCACATTCAAGATATACAGAAATCAGACTAAAAGATATAGATTTAATACCCGATTTGGAGGTGCTTACGTATTCTTCCGAGACCGGGGTACATATAGTCGCCTCAAAAAAGATGCGGCAGTTCTATATAACCGGACATTCGGAATATGACTTCGACACGTTAGCCGTCGAATATTTCAGGGACATAAACAAAGGACTTGAAATTGAAATCCCCGTGAATTATTTCCCCGGGGACGATGCCAAACGAACACCGAAAAATATATGGCGCGGACATGCGCACCTGTTATTCTCGAATTGGCTTAACCATTTTGTCTACCAAGATACGCCGTATAATATAGAAGAAATAGACGAAAACACAATTCCTTTTTCACTTGTTCGTCAATCTCAGCAACGGGAATGCTAATACCCTATTTTATATACATAACCTTGTTTTAATTTCACTGTTCTACGCTGCCATATCAGCGGTTTGCTGGAAAATCGAATTTTATCGGAGGTTAAATAATGCAAGGTGTAGAAAGATATAAAGTAAGGTTACTTCCACATGATGATATGTGGGAAGCCGAATTTCTTGAAGTGAAAGCGCAGATTCAAAAGATATGGGGTGATAATGTAATTGATGTTCAACACTTTGGCAGTACATCAATACGGGGTATCTGTGCAAAACCAATACTTGATATTGCAGTAGTTCTGAAATCCTTTAAAAATATGAACATAGATGCAATGAAACAAGCCGGATATGATTACTGTGATTCTCAAAATCCTGAAAAAAGCCGTTATTTGTACGTTTTGCGTGGTGAAAATCAAATGTCCTTGCATCATCTGCACTGCTACGAACCAAACGATAGCGATTTCTGTCTATGTATTGGCTTCAGAGACTACTTGAACAATCATCCTGAAGATGCTGCTGTATATTCGGAACTGAAACAAAATTTAGCCCAACAGAATCCTGATGACCGATTCGCATATACAGACGGCAAATTAGATTTTGTTCGATCAATATATGCCAAACTGACCTAAAGAAGATTTCAAAAGTCGCGCATCGCCTCCATTGCACTTTTTCAGTGTCTATGTATATTAATAAAACCGGCTTTAACCAATGATGTTCCTGTATGAACAGTCTAATTCTTTATGTAAAACTCAATGAATCATTGAATAATTCTCAAATACACCGTTATTGTTTGCAATTGCGGTATGCATTATCATTGATTTCAGATTATAGAAAGGAAGAACGCAAATGAACATCAATATTGCCGATAATCTTAAAAGGCTCAGAAAACAAAGGGGTATCACACAAGAGGTGCTTGCGGATTTTCTCGGTGTTACGTTTCAGGCGGTAAGCAGATGGGAGTGCGGCGGGGGTTATCCCGATTTAAGCATTCTTCCCGCTATAGCAAATTTATTTAATGTGTCGCTTGATGAACTTGTCGGCATGGACGAAATCCGAAACGAGAAACGTATAGCAGAACTTAACCGCACGTGGATGCTCAATAACGCAAACGGGCTTGACAGGGAGAACATAGCGCTTATGCGTGAGGCACTACGGTCTTTCCCAAACGATTATCTGTTTATGTGCCAACTTATCTGCTCACTCGAAAAGTGCGAATGCAGCGAGGAGGAGCACAGAAAAAATCAGAAGGAAGCCATTGAATTAAGTGAAAGGGTTTTAGAATACTGCACCGATGCCGGAATCCGAAACAACATTCAGGCGAACATCAGCGATTCCTATATGAAATACGGCGATAAAGAAAAAGCGATTGAAAGTGCCAAGCAACTGTCTTCTATTTACAAAACCCGGGAAAGCTTCCTTGCACGCCTTCTTGAGGGTGAGGAAAGGGTCGAGCTCTGCCAGCAGGGAATTATCGCCCTTGCGGAAGTTTTCAATCTGCTGATAAATCTGATGACTGATACAGATCATTACACTGCCAAAGAAAAAATAAGTCTTCTCAATAAAGCAAACACTGTTATGAGTACTGCCTATGAGAAAGACGATTATCCTCATGCGCTTCCGGTGACAAGCGGAAATTATCAAAAAATGGCGGTGCTTGCGATATCGCTCGGAAGAAATGATGAGGCTCTCGGTTATCTTGAAAAAGCGGCGGAATATGCAACAAAGTGTGAAACATTGTCTGATGATTTCACCGCCGATTCTTTGCTGATTGACATGAAAAAGTTTACAAAAACTGACAAGCTACACAGTCTAAGACGTTTAAAATTTCTTGAAGGTCTTGAAATACCGGAGGAATATGACGGGTTAAAGGGTGCGGAAGAATTCAGAAACGTATTGAGCAGGCTTAAGAATTAGAACATCAAAAAAAGCAACCATCAAGATGTTCATGCAACACGCTGAACCGTATATGCTGTTGATTCAAATTAAACACAGAAGCAAAAAGAAGCCCTTGATTTCATTACGATTTCAAGGGCTTCTCTTATTTGACAGGTTACTGGTATTCGACACTGATAAATATTTCTTTTGCTTGTGAACACGCTAAAATATCATTCCTCGTTTGTTTGAAATTTTCTAGTTGTTCGGTAGTTGTCTTAATCGAAAGACAGTCGATTGCCGCTTTCATGGACAGATTGTTTTCCGATTTAAACTTCCTCATATCCGAAACAATCTCTTTGAGCTTTTTTCCAAATAATAGAATATCCTCATCCGGCTGGTTCGGCTTTTCCCATTTCAGCTGATGAATGGAAGCGGTATGTTCAAAGCTTCTGAAAAACTCTTGGTAGATATACTCCGTGATATGAGGAACATAGATAGCGTACAGCTTCAGAATGCTGCGCAAGGCATAATACAGCGCATATTGCGCCGAACGGCGTTCCTGTTCCCCATGAATATCCGGCTGATATAGTCTTTCTTTTACGATTTCCACATAGTTATCACAAAAGTCTTTCCAAAACAACTCATCAATCTCATGCCTGGCGGAGCCGACCTCGTATTCGTTTAGCAGCGTTGCCGCTTTCATAATTGTTTCGTTTGTACGTTCAATCATCCATCGGTCTACCGGCATGAGCTGCGGCTCATTTGTGAAATCAATATCCTGCAGGTGAGAAATGGCAAACTTGGCAGCATTCCACAGCTTTGTGATAAATCGTTTTGAAACAGACAGCTCATCGACAGCAAAGAAGGTATCCGTGCCGAGCCTCGCGCTCGCTGCCCAGTAACGCAGAACATCGGCGGAGTTTGCAGCAATCAGCGCGTCGGGACTTAATCCGTTGTTATTTTTGGATTTGCTTATCTTTTCACCTTTTTTGGCCAGCACAAATCCGTTTATCATCAAATCCTTCCACGGCAGTTTGCCGGTGTGGTACAAACTTCTGACTATTGTATAAAAAGTCCATGTGCGGATTATTTCATGTGCATGGGTTCTCATGCTCATCGGTACAAGCGGCAGCCCGAACCGTTCGTTTATCTGCGGGGTGATTGAAGATGTTGCCCATGTATCCAACACGGCACTTTCCGGCATGAATTCATTACAGCCGCATTTACAAATACCGTTGTATTCGGTTTCAAGCGGATTAACCGGCAGCTGTTCTAGACTTGCAAAAACAGCCTTTCCGCACGCCTTACAATACCAAACCGGGAACGGAACACCAAAATACCGTTGCCGGGAGATACACCAATCCCATTTCAGGTTATCCACCCAGGCGATATAACGGCTTTTCATTTGCGCCGGGTACCAGTTAATCTCATCCGCAGCCTGCAAAAACCGCTCTTTGCCGGACAGAACATCAATATACCATTGCTTTGACGGTATAATCTCAATCTCTTTTCCGCAGCGTTCGTGGACAGACACCGTGTGTGATATGTATTCGGACTTACACAACAGCTTGTTATCTTCAAGCAGTTTGATGATTTCTTTTCTTGCCGCATGCACCTTCAGCCCTCCGATAAACGGCACTTCATCCGCAATACAACCGTTTTGAAGAATGACTTTTCTGTAAGGCAAATCATGTTCGGCAACCCAATCGGCATCGGTGGTGTCGCCAAAAGTCGCGCACATAACAACACCGGTACCCTTTTCAAGGCTAACCTTATCATCTGTCAAAATCGGAATATTATAATCGTAAAGCGGTACGGTTGCCATCTTGCCGACATACTTCGAATACCGTTCGTCGTTCGGGTTGACAAATAAGCAAACGCAGCCGTATAACAGTTCCGGGCGGGTGGTGGCAACCTCTAAGGGTTTATCGTCCGCCATAAACGGGATATAGTTAAATGTTGAATCCATATCCTTGCTGTCAAGCTCCGCTTGCGCAATGGACGTCCGGCATTCGGTGCACCATAAAACCGGTGAATCCTTTGTGTACGCTTTCCCCATTTGAACAAGCTCTAAGAAAAGCGCCTGCGATATTTTTCTGACATCAGGGCTTATCGTTTCATATTGCAGTGACCAGTCAACCGAAAAGCCCAATGACTGCCAAAGACTTTTGAATTCTGCTTCATATTTCCCGGTTGTTTTGATGCACTTTTCAATAAATTCGCTGCGCGGCATATTTTTTGCACAGATGCTTTCATCTCTTTCCACCAGACGCTCCGTGGGCAGACCGTTGTCATCAAAACCAAAGGGATAAAAAACATGATAGCCCTGCATTCTTCTGAAACGCGCGATCATTTCCGCCTGCGTATAGGAAAAAATATGTCCAATGTGCAGACTGCCGCTGACGGTCGGCGGTGGCGTGTCAATCGAATAAATTTCTCCCTCGTCCTTTTGATTGAACTTGTAGATCTGCTCTTTCTCCCAAAAGACCTGCATCTGTTTTTCGATTAGCCCGAAATTGTAGTTTTTTTCCATGCGTGATACCTCCATATTAAAATTAAATCGAACACAACAAAACGCCCCAAAGTAACATTAATTACTTTAGGGCGAACATTATGTCCGTGGTACCACCTAAATTCAGAGATTAACTCTGCACTTATCCGATGCGGGATATCCTTGACTTAAAGCCGCAGATTATCCGATATCGTTTTCCTTATGACGGTGGAAAATCCGTTGAAGCCTACCGGGAAATCACTTTCCGTTCGGTTCACAGCTCAGAGGCTACTTCCATACTTTCTTCACGAAGGCTTACACCGGCCGCCTTCTCTCTTTGCTTGGGAAAAGTATGTACTCCTCCTCGTCAATGCCTTTATTGTATTCAATTTGTTACAGTATAAGCGGTTTCGATGGAAAAATCAATATTTATTATTCAACTTTTATCCTGCGCTTCACAAATTGTTTACAATTACCCTGTTGCTTTTTTTGAGATAACCTTGTATTATAGTTAAGTGCTTAATAATTTAACGATTACCTATTAAGGAGGCAACTAAATGGACAACGAATTGAGGGACAGGCTGATGCACGCCATGTTCCGTTTTAAAAAGGTAGGGATGATCTTCCCGCCGGGGCTTGATATTCATATGGGTGAACTTTTTGTTATGCGCTCCATCGACGGCAACTGCCCCTTTCCGGATCACCCCAGCCCGGTTTCGGACCTGCCGAAACACCTGATGATTTCAAAACCGGCCATGTCGCAACTGCTCAACGGGTTGGAGAAAAAGGGATATCTCGTCCGGGAAATTGACAAAGTGGACAGGCGCAAAATTTCGGTTACGCTCACACCCAAAGGGCAGGAAATTCTCGCGGCCACCAAGGATTATGCCGACAATATGCTCGACACGGTAATCGCCCGCTTCGGCGAGGAAAACCTTTTGCAGCTCCTCGCGCTTTTTACCCGTTTATCGGATATTTCGGAAGAGGTCCGGCAGGAAATGCTCAATAACGATGATAAAGGAGACAACACCCTTGATTAAACTTGCTAAATATTTAAAACCTTTTCTGTTCGGTTTGATTATGGCCATACTGCTGCTGTTCGGGCAAGCAATCTGCGACCTCAATCTGCCCAACTATATGTCGGACATCGTGAATACCGGCATCCAGAAAAACGGCATCGAGCATGCGGCACCCGACGCGATCAGCCTAAACGGAATGAAGCTGATGAAGGCCTTTATGACCGATGACGAAAAAAAGCTTGTGGATGACGCCTATTATTTGGCTTCCGTTCAGGATAAAAATGAAAAAGACAAAACATACGGCAGCATCTATACCGGTGCTGTTGGTACGCTCTATATCAAAAATGAGCTCAGCAAAGACACGCAAGCAAACCTTGACAAAGCCTTCGGAACATCAACCTGGACAATGATCAATGTTATGCGCAGTATGCAGCAGGGCAATCCGGCCTCCGGGGAGACCTCCGGCAGCATCGGCAGCATTGACATCACGCAGGTCTATCAATATTTACCGATGGTTGAGAATCTGCCCGAAACTACCATCGCCGCCGCGCGTGAAAAAGCGCTGCAAAGCGATGTCACGCTGTTGGAGCAGGGCGGCACTATGCTCGCCAAGATTTTTTACACCGAATTAGGCGCGGATATTAACGGTATGGCCACCTCCTATATCCTCATCGTGGGGCTCAAGATGCTGGCCATCGCCCTGCTGGGCGGAGTCGCCACCGTGCTGGTCAGCTTTATTTCATCCAAAATCGCAGCCGGCGCCGCGAGGAACCTTCGCCGGGATGTGTTTGAAAGAATCGAGCGTTTTTCAAACAATGAGTTTGACAAATTCTCGACAGCCTCGCTGATTACCCGCTGCACAAATGACATCACTCAAATTCAGATGCTTCTGATGATGGGTATCCGGATGGTTTGCTACGCGCCTATTATGGCCATCGGCGGCACCGTGATGGCTGTAAGCAAGTCCGCTTCCATGAGTTGGATTATCGCGGTGGCGTGTACGCTGCTCATCGGTATCATTCTGATAATTATGAGTATCGCTATGCCGAAGTTCAAGGCTATCCAAAAATTTGTGGACCGGCTGAACCTTGTTTCCAGAGAAAATCTAAGCGGACTCATGGTTATCCGCTCCTTCGGCACGCGGGCACATGAGAAGAAGCGCTTTGAAGCGGCAAACAAAGACCTGACGGATACCAATCTGTTTGTCACCCGCGTGATGGTGTTTATGATGCCTGTGATGATGCTCATCATGAACGGAGTCACCCTGATTATCATTTGGGTCGGCGCGCATCAAATAGCGGACTCGGCCATGCAGATAGGCGATATGATGGCCTTTATGCAGTATGCCATGCAAATCATCTTTTCCTTCCTAATGATATCAATGATGTTTATTTTTATCCCCAGAGCTGCCGTGTCCGCCGAACGCATTGCGGAGGTGCTTGAAACACCGGAATCAGTTGTTGACCCGCAAACCCCGAAAAGCTTTGACCCGGATAAAAAAGGCCTTGTGGAGTTCCGTGACGTCTGCTTCCGCTACCACGGCGCGGAGGAGGATGCTTTGAGCTCGATCACCTTTACCGCGAAACCGGGCCAAACAACGGCGATTATCGGCCCCACCGGTTCCGGCAAATCCACCATCGCCTCCCTTGCCCTGCGGTTCTACGATGTCAGCAGCGGCCGGGTGTTGATTGACGGCGCGGATGTGCGGGATGTAACCCAAAAGGACTTGCGCGCCAAAATCGGCTATGTGCCGCAAAAAGGTGTGCTGCTCTCGGGCACCATTGCTTCCAATATCCGCTACGGAAGAAGGGAAGCAACAGATAAAGAGGTTGAAAGCGCCGCGCAGGTGGCGCAGGCTATGGAGTTTATCGCGGAAAAACCCGAACGGTTCGAATCGGAAATCGCTCAGGGCGGCACGAATGTGTCCGGCGGACAAAAGCAGCGCCTTTCCATCGCCCGCGCTTTGGCGAAGCAGCCGGAAATCTTCATTTTTGACGACAGCTTCTCGGCGCTTGATTTTAAAACCGACATCACTCTGCGCAAAGCGCTCAAGGACCATACCGGCGGCAGCACGGTGATTATTGTCGCCCAGCGGGTCAGCACCATCATGAACGCCGAGCAGATTATTGTGCTGGATGAGGGCAAAATTGCCGGTATCGGTACGCACAAAGAGCTGCTGAAGAACTGCCCGGAATACTACGAGATTGCGTCATCGCAGCTCTCACAGGAGGAACTGTCATGAGTAAAGATAACATAAAACAAGATAATACAATGCGCCAGGGTCCCGCAGGCGGAAAACCGGGAATGGGTGGGCCGGGACCTTTCGGCGGAGGGCCGATGGGCCGCGGTATGATGGCCGGCGATAAAGCGAAGGATTTTAAAGGTTCAATCCGCAAACTGTCCGGTTACCTCGGCAAATATAAATGGACAATACTTGTTGTTTGTATACTTGCAGTTGCGTCAACCGTCTTTACTATCTTCGGGCCGAAAATTCTGGGCAAGGCGACGGACGAACTAACCACCGGTATCATGAGCCAGTTAGCCGGCACCGGCGGCGTGGATTTCGGCAAAATCGGCGGGATCATTCTGTTTTTAGTCGGCTTGTACGGACTCAGCGCCGGGCTGTCCTATCTGCAGGGTTTTATTATGTCATCCGTAACAGCCAAAGTGACATACAAGCTCCGCAACGATATTTTTGATAAAATGCACCGCCTCCCCTTCGGCTTTTACGACAAAACCACGCACGGCGATGTACTGAGCAGAATCACCAACGATGTCGATACCATCAGCCAAACCTTAAACCAGAGCCTCACGCAGATTATTTCTTCGGTGACGGCACTGCTTGGCGTATCCGTTATGATGCTCACCATCAGCTGGCGGCTTACCCTTGCCGCCGTCTGCGTGATTCCGCTGAGTATGATTTTTGTCATCGCGATTGTTAAAAAATCCCAGACACACTTTAAAAACCAGCAGAAATACCTCGGCAAAGTCAACGGCCATGTGGAAGAAATGTTCGGCAGCCATGTGGTTGTCAAGGCTTTCGGGGGCGAGGAGGAATCCGCCGAGATATTCGATGAATATAACGGGAAATTGTATAAATCCGCCTGGAAGGCAAACTTCCTTTCCGGCCTGATGATGCCGATTACCAGCTTCATCGGCAACCTCGGTTATGTGGCCATCTGCATTCTGGGCGGGTTTTTCGCCGCGAACGGCACGATGACTATCGGCGGAATACAGGCATTTATTCAATATGTGCGCTCATTTATGCAGCCCATCTCCCAAATCGCCACGATCTCCAATGTACTGCAGCAGACCGCGGCGGCGGCAGAGCGTGTGTTTGAATTTTTGGCGCAGCCGGAGGAAGCGGCGGAAAATCCTGCGGCAATATCCGTCAACCCGGACGACTCCGTGCCGGACACCGCAACGCTTAAACATATTCAAGGCCATGTCGGTTTTGAGGATGTTTCGTTCGGCTATAATCCGGACAAAATCGTTGTTCACGACTTTACCGCCGCGGTAAAACCGGGGCAGAAAATAGCCATCGTCGGCCCGACCGGCGCAGGGAAAACCACTATTGTGAAACTGCTCATGCGCTTTTACGATGTGAGCAGCGGCGCTATCACCATTGACGGCAATAACATCCAACTGTTCAAACGGGACGAGCTCCGCTCGCTGTTCGGCATGGTGCTGCAGGATACCTGGCTCTTTAACGGCACCGTATCTGACAACATCCGTTACGGCAAACTGGACGCCACCGACGAAGAGGTGAAAAATGCCGCTAAATCCGCGCAGGTCCACCATTTTGTCAAGACCTTGCCGGACGGCTACAACATGGTGCTCAATGAGGAAACCAACAACATCTCCCAAGGCCAAAAACAGCTTATGACCATCGCCCGCGCTTTTTTGGCGGACCCGCAGATTTTGATACTTGACGAGGCGACCAGCAGCGTGGACACGCGCACGGAGGTACTCATTCAAAAAGCGATGGAAAACCTGATGAAGGGACGCACGAGCTTTGTGATTGCCCACCGGCTGTCCACCATCCGCAACGCCGATTTGATTTTTGTCATGAATGAAGGCGATATTGTCGAACAGGGTACGCATACCGAGCTCCTCGCTAAAAACGGCTTCTATGCAAACCTGTATAATAGCCAGTTTGAACCAGCAGGTTGATTGACTGCAGCAGGTAAATTTTAATTAGCAAAAGTCCCCTTTCGCAAACAGCGATCGGGGACTCTTTTTGTATATTCAAATATTTCGTTTTAAGGGATCCACAACCTAGGAATCTGCCACAGCATCGGGTCTTCACTCATTAATCTGGCTTCTCTGATTCGCTTAACACCAAACTCTTTAAAATCGGCATAAAGTTTTTTGTTTTCACCGTACCAGCCGATGGGGTTGCCAACGATGGAATACTCCGAAAACCGGTTATTCGCTTTCCAGTAACGCCAGGAAAGCTCACTCCGGCGAACATTGTCGAGATGCGTCTTATCTTGAGCTTTTTCTTTTGCCTTTGCCCAAAGGTTGTTGATATACTCGATTTCGTTGGGTTTCAGGTTGAGCAAGGCTCTGTCGTCCATTTCGGTGCCGATGTTAATATGCAGGTTGTTGTTGCCGGTTTTCTCTGTCGTCACGTCAATATATTTCCGTATATATTGCCAGCCATCGCCGTAATACGCCTGCAAAAATCCATTCATCTCAGCAAAGTAATCCAGGTATGGGTCCCACATCAACCGCGCAAGCAGGTACGAGCGCAGGTCGGCAAACTCCGAGTTGCTCTCATAAGCATAATAATTGCCTTCCTCATACACACCGACCGCGTGGCTTTCCACAAAGAACTGCATATTCGCCTGCAATACCCCGAAGTTCGGGAACGGCCCGTTGAGGTGGCTGTAGTTCGTCGTATAATCCCAAATCGAAACATTTTTGCTGATGGAACCCCATGTTTTAAGGTCTGCGGCAAAACCGGCATTCTGCGGACAGTCCGGGTCACTGATCGGGTGGGCATAACAGCATTCAATGGAGCACAGACGGACAATCACATTGTCCCTGGCAACAATTGTTTTCGGCGGTTTACGCGTGTAGGTGTAGGCAAAGGTATCCAGCATCAAGTTCGGATACTTATCTTTTGTATAGTCCGCAACCGCGTTTAAAAAAGAAATCATCGTGCCGGCTTGTGACTCCTGTGCGTCATCGATCGCCTTGCAGTTTGGGCAGACACAATAGACAAGTCCGTCATTCTGCGTAAGTGATATTAGGATCGCCTCGGGATTTGCCGCCATCAGCTCGTCGATTTTTTGGCACATCAGCTCCAGCGTTCTGGGGTTTGTCAGGCACAGCTGTGCCTGGCTTCTCTGCCCGTCAAGGCAGCTGATCGCGAAAATCTCCGGGTCCGATTCATAATAGGTTGCAGCCGGCAGAAACACACCGAAGGTGTGCCCGAATCCGCCCGTATACCCTTCATTCCCGCCCATTTCCGGTGAGATATAACGCCTGTTGCCATTTATCCTGTTGGCAACGCAGTATTCCGGATCGCTCGGGCTCAGCCAGTCCGTCTCGCGGTAACCGATAATCGGAACCTCCTGCACATCGATATCCACGGGCACCTCAAGTTTTAGCGTCTCCGGTACAACTATGCAGGTTTTAGCGTACCAGTGGCAGCCCGCAAATTTTTCCAAAAATCCGTAGGCACCGTAAATAACGCCCCGTTTGCCGCCTATGATATAGATATTGCCCGCATTCGTCCGGATTAAAAAGCCCTCTTTGCCGAGCGTTGCGTCTATTGCCGACGGGTTGCCGTCAATAAAGTCCAAATCCGCCGCGGTGTTGCTCACCACGATTTTTTTGCCCGTAGTGTAACTGCCGGCCGAAACCGTCGGGATGGTGACGCCCGTCACGCGGGCGATGGTTTCCGCCAGCACGCCGGCTGCCGAGGCAACCGTCTCCGTAGGGTTATCTGCAATGACAATTCGATAATCCGTTGCTCTGCTATCAACCACCGTCATCATTGGGTCGTCATTTACCACGGGATCTATGGGTGACGGAACAAAGTCCGCCAGAGGCGGAAAGAACGGTGAAGAGAACATGGTGAAGATGGAGAAGAAGCTGAGAATGAAACCGAGGACTTTAACGAGGATAGCCTGCATTTTTAACTCTCCTTTCATGTCAACATTTTCTGTCCGCTAACCACTGACCGCCAAAAACTAATCGGCGTTCACCGTTTCCATGATTCCCTTGAAAGTATCTGCAATTGTCTGCGCGGTCTTCGGCCCCAAAGAGTTGGTCTCCTCGTAATGCCCTCTGCCCAATCTATCCTTTGCCTGGGTGGCAAACGGGATTTCTTTGTTCGTGAGAAAGTCATTCGGGGGGATAACATAACCTGTAAAGTCATTCGTTACGCCAAACAGCAGAAGGTTTTCATCACCGGCGATCTTAATAAGCGGCTCGGGGTTGATTTCCGGGCCTTTACCCTCTGCGGAATCCTCAGCGGAGAGATAACCGCCGTAAACCAATTCGGGGAATATTTCGCTCGGCAGAAGCAGCATTTTAAGATCGCCGATTTCAAAATAGGTCATCTCTGTTTTAACCGCAAGGTTTAGCGAACTGTCCCCCGCGCAAAATTCCGATTTCAGCACGCCTATGGACGCAAGCGTTGCTAAAACATAGTTGTCAACCGGCGAATAATATTCCTGCCTTATAAAATTAATCACGGGGCTAAGTTTGCGTTCGTCCTCAACGGCTACGGCCGTGTCGGCAAGCGCTTTGCCGCCGATTTTGGTTGACTCGATGTTATCTTTGTCCAGTTCTTTGAGCCTTATCAACCCGCCTATCGCGCCGATACCGTATAAAACTTCGGCTCCGGCCGTTTCCATAATACCGCGCCTCATATAACAGGCAAAGTCGGCGCTGACAATCGGATTATGCCCAAGCATCGATTCCGTATGCGAGGCGTAATTCAGCAGCCATACCTCCGTACCGCCGTCATTCGGTACAAAACGCAGGCGGGTTAAATCCTTGTTGAATACAGTGGGCAGCCTCGAATCCCTCTGAATTTCCGGCGTCTCTTTTTTTCCGTAATATAAAGAGCCTTCTCTTTTGTTTGCATAGGCTTCCTCAACAACCTTTTTGATACCGTCATGGACTATTTTCATATAGCCTTTGTCTCTGCCGGTAAACGGGATAGGCCCCCACATGCCGACGGTGTCAATCGCCGCATGGTTATGGGTGCTGAAAAGATTTATCGAGCGGCAGCCGGTCTTTTCGCAAAAGCTTTTTAAATTGTCTCTTGCTATTTTTACATCGTAGTTCGTAAGGCCCACACTGTCCACGGAAATAAATACCACTCCGCCGCGGCCCGAATTATCATCAAGCCAAAGAGCGCTTGTCGTCATCGGGTCAAGCACGCCCTTTGCCGGGTTATATGCGTTGTAGCCGGCAATCCAGTACTTCTTTTTGGTGATGTCTTCCGGCATGATATCCGTTTTTGAAAACCCCGCCGTAAAGTATTCACTTTTCGATCTTTCGATCTTGTCAAACATACCTTTAGGCAGCGGAGGAGCAGGATTCTTTTTATAAAGTTTTGCACCTTTGTTCATCATTCTTTTTTTAACAAATTTTGCTATAGGTTTCATTGCGCCCATTTTTGACTCCCCCAAGATAATATTTTTTATACCTTTTTATGCTACCTTACATCAGCCTAACAGTCAATATTATTTTAACATTTGCGCGATTTCTCTCTTTATTCTGTGCTTTGCATATGTTAAAAGAAATTTTCTTCGGGACCGTGCATGCCCGCTCTTGTTGTTTCTCGCTGCATCATCCTGCTCAGGCGTCAACGCGAATTTTATACCCCGTTTCTGAAAACTGTCATAGAGCTCCGTTGCGCAATGTGCTCTCGGTTCATCTCTTGTCGCGGTCGCGGCTAAAATAACAATCTTTTCATCATCAGGCAATATCAGTTCTTTCGCGCCCGCGGGGATATCGAATGAATATTTGAAAAAATAAAGCCGCTTCCCGAATTCATCGCCGTTTTTTCCGTGGGCATGGGTGGAATTCCAGGCAAGCGCGTCTCTTTTTATATATCCCGCTTCGGAAAGGTTTAATAAATCCCATGCGCCGATTGGTTCATCGGCAGACTGAATTATGAATTTAATCAGAACATCGTCAAAATAGAAATCAGCTTCCCGGTCCCCTTCGAACGCAGCAGCAATCATATGAATCCTGTCCGCTTCGCCGGGCAGAGAGATATGTTGTCCCCTGCACCCAAGCGCGTTCATTTGACCGTCTGCTGTACCGCCTGTTTTAAAACACATTCCGCCGCAAACGATCTCTTCCGGAAATTGTTCCGCAGGTAAAGCAAGTCCGTTTGGCAATGTGCCGGCGGCCGGAATTGCATTTGATGATACCGCGTTAAGGTTAAACGGCAGGTCAAAGAACATAACCGGGGCTCTGACTGCAGCTTTTACGGGGGCTTCAATTCTGAGCGCGAAGGTCTTCGGTTCAAAGGGTTTTATATCAAAAACCAGTTCGCTGTTTTCAACCTTTGCATCCCCTTTTGCCTCCTCGGGGGCCCAAACTTCTCTCGCGGCCGATATTCCTCCGCCTATACACAGATGAACACCCGAACGGCTTTCTCCGGTGCCTTCGTTAACACGCACGATAACTTCATCCGAACACTGCGCCTTTTTAATCGCACGGATTAGCACGGTATTGTCGCTTACCGAACAAAACGAGTATTCGGCTCCGAGCCTTCCCTCCGACGCTGGCACTTTAAATGCGTTCATTGGTTGATTAAACGCGGCGGCAGCGTTCTGCGTGCCGTTTTGCCACGAACCGGCGTGCGAATAAATCGCAAAGGAATACCGGTTCAGTCCAAAATCCAAAAGATGCTGGGCGTCTCTGTATACCGCGCGCGGGGAGTGTATGCCCGTAAGCCTGAGCGTGTTGTCATCAGGCTTATCCCAGCCGTATTTACTGTCGCTTAAAATTGAAACCCCGAAACTTTTATCCGGTTCGGTGATATCCGCCCACATTTGTGCGGGCACTTCATAAAGTGACGGTTTGCTGTTCCCCCGCTCGATAACGCCAAGCCCCAAATCGTAGGCAGCTTTTGGATTCTTAACAGAAAGCGGGAATTCGGTTTTGAGCAGAGTGCGTAAAGAGCGCCAGTCAATCTCATTAGTAACATTGACTTTATCTCCGTAAGCGTCAAGCGAAATTACCTGTATAAACTCCGAGCCTCCGGCATGTCGAATTGTTTGAATAGCTGCCCTGGCCGGGCCGTTTTCTATTGTTTTAAAAACCGGTGATGAAGCACATTCGCGGGGTGCTGCCATCACTTCTTTATAATCAAGCTCCCACGCCGGATAAGTGCCCGCGCCATCATATTTATGCAGTGCCATGCGTACCGGTTTTGACAATACCTGCCGATTTGCTGTTTTATCAAAGACTTCCGCCAGGTCTCCGTTTTCGTCAAGCGTTACCCTGTATTTTGTGTTTTCGAGCGATCTTTCTGTAACTTTCAGGTCGCTGTTAAATGCACATGGAGCCTCCGAGGGGCGCACATCATAAGCGGCATATCCTAACGAGGGCACCTCGGCTAAAAAGGCTATTTGGATGCTTTTTGCCTCTATTTTGACAATTTGAGAGGCTACTTCCTCACCCGCAGCGTTATATACCCTCGCAAATTCGCAGGGTTCTTCAACGCTTATTTCGGCGTTGACTGTTTCTTTGCGTTTTCCTTCGCTTTGAAGCGGATTGTTGACTATTAAAGCCGCACCCTTTGCGAAAGAAATGTCCATCTCTCCGGCGATTCCGGCAACGGCACTGCGGTACTCTTCCTCGAATTGATTAAGGCTAAGGATATAGTCGTTCCAATTGCGCTTATAACAAATTTCAAGCGATGTGCCGGTGATATCGTCATGAAACTGATGGGCAATAATCCGTTTCCAAGCGGTATCCAGAACGCTTTGCGGGTAGTCTGCCGCACCTATAAGGCTTGCCAAAACAGCGCTGCGCTCCGCGGCATCTGCTAAAAGCTCGCCCCGTCTGTTCCAGCGTTTGCCTATTGCGCGGGAAGTATAGCAGCCGACGCCGTGGTCTGTCATGACAAGCTCGTTTTGCCAGACAGGCATTTTCTTCTTTTGCTCCGGAGTCAAAAGACTGTCCATTTCCCTAAACACTTGGTCTGTTGCGGCAGGGATAACATCAATCTTTGCAGAGGAGTTTTTCACCGCTTCCGCTAAAACAACCTTGACAGACTCTTCGCGCGGTGCTCCGCCCCTGTCCCCTATGCCATGCAGAATCAATGTAAAAGGCAAGTCATACTTTCTGATGTTTGATTTTAATTTTCTGGCAACTACGCCCTTTTTCCGAACTTTTTTCAGGCTTCTGTTGTAGTCTCCTGCATCCAAAGAAGCATATATTCCTCCACCGTCCGGCCCCTGCCATACTCCTAAATCAAACGGAACTTCATAAGCGCTGCTCCAAATGAGTTTCTGCGTGGTGAAGCCCTTCAAATTTGAATGTGCGGCGACCGAAGGCAGCGCCCAGCCGAAACCGAAACAATCGGGCAAATAGATGTCTTCGCTGCGCTTGCCGAACTTCTCTTTGAAATAGGTTGTTCCATATAATATATTTCTGAAAAGTGCTTCGGGTGACGGAATATTGACATCACCGTTTTCATAGGCGCTGCCGGCAACATGCCAGCGTCCCAGCGCTATATATTCCTTCAGCTTTTCAAAAAGATCGGGGTAATATTCCTCCATCAGCTCATAGCGGTAACTGCCCTCAAAGCTGAAAACATAATCGGGGAATTTTTCAAACAGTTCAAAATTATCGCGAAGGGTTTTGGGCAGATAGTCCTCCAGCGTTTTTTCGAGATCCCAGCTCCAGGAGGTATCCAAATGAGTTGTTGCAACGGTATAGATACGCGGTTTTAATTTGTCTGGCATACAATACCTCCGATCGGTTAAATAGAAAACGGAGCAGACTTTCATCTGCCCCATTAATTCAAATGGTTTTGGGACAAGCAGCAGGCTTTCCCTTTTTTTGTTTATTTAACAACAGCCAATGTATCTGCCGGAATGATTTTGCTTGTTCCCGCGGCAACGGTAAAAGTAACCGTAACATTATCATTGGTGTTGAGGATTATTGCGTCAGCCGCTTTTGAAGCAGCAATGGAATAGTAAGTATCACTGCCGACAAGTTTAATATAGTACCAGCTTTCGCCGCCGATAACTGCCGTACGTATTTCACTGACAACCCCGGTTACAGTTTCCGTTTTTTCTTCCGGCTGACCATTGTTGTCACTGTCTTTAATATCATCAACATTAATGTCAATAATGATGCCGGCGGTTTCCAGCGCGGTTAAATACTGCGTCAGGCAATCCGCAAGGCTGTCCCCAACGACAAATATCTTGTTAAACTGCTGAACATTTACCATCGCAAATTTTTGGTTGACCATATTATCATCCTTCAGCGCCATAAAGTAAGTCGGCTGGTTGCTGACATTGATAAGCAATGGGAACGAAGCAGTATATTTATAAGCTGCCACCTTACCCTCGGCGGTTGTCATCGCGGCCTGTTCTGTGGTTCCGGTGACTTTATATAGTGTTGCGGCTTGGGTTCTCATGTTGATGAGTATGAAGCCGATGATAGATTGGTCACTTGTTATGGAAGTAACACCCGTATAAAGAAATACATCATCATCCTTGGCGATGTAGTTATACCCGTCTGTGGTAATGCGGACATCCTTTTGCCCGAGGATGGAGTTCCAGAATCCGCCCGAGTACTTGCCAAAGTAATTAAACTGCTGAACTAAAAGCTCGGAGGAAAAAACACGGTCAATCCACTGAAGCTCAGGTTTATTTCGAAGGTCATCAAGTTTATAATACTCGCTGGTGCCGTCGATCGGGTTCGTTAAAACTGCGCCGATAACTGTTGTTCCGCCGAAAACGCCTATAGTTTTGTCAAGCCGGGCGGTCAGCCAAACCGGTGTTCCGTCGTCTTTTATCTGAAAGTTCGGGTCGGCAAACAGATATGCGGGATATTGGAAACGAATCTGGCGCTTTAATAGCCTGCCGAAGTGTTCCGCGGGGGAATACTTCATTCCTTCTTTGACCTCTACAAATTGCGTCGTTTGGTTTGCCATATCGATAATGGTATACCCCGGAAGACCTTCGGAACGGTTGGTCAGCCATTTGATAATGTTTGCGTATTGTAATGTGGAAACTCTCACCGGTGTTCCTTTATAGTTGATTTGCGTGTATAAAGGATAAACCGTAAACTGGGAAACCTTGTTGAGATCGTTAAGATTGCTTAACGCTTTTGTCGCGAGATTCGCGGCGGCAGCTTCGTCAAGCCTTGGAATATTGCTGTAGCTTTGAGCATTCTGCTTTTCAACATCTTCCGTAAACACACCCTCGGTATTTACCGGTATCAGTTTGCTGTAACTGTGGGCGCGGAAGAAAACGGAGGAAATGACAAGGCCGACAAGCACAACAAGCACCAGCGCGCCTATGGCGACACCGGGTATTATCGCCTGCTTTTTTACATAAGGAATATACTCCGGTTTTGCCATAGCTTTAGTGGTTATAAGAGTAAGTGCGATGTAGGTAGCGAAAATCGCGCCAAAGTAAAAATAAAATTCCATTGCCTTCGGGTTCATCGGGGGCAGCATCAAATAATAGTAAAGCGCTGCGAGCACTAAGGTACCAAATATACAGATGATGATCTTAAGCGCGGCCCTTTCCGGCGGGATAATGATTTCTTTCTTTTTACTGCTGCCTTTATTGGTAAAATCAACTTTGATGGGGTCCATGGTTACAACTCCTTAACAGTCACAAATTACGGCTAATACCGTATTTAACAGTATACATTATACAGGTGTCAATTACAAGTGCTTTCTTTTCGTATTCCACTAAGCCGGAACGGCTGATTTATTTGATGATTGACGGCATTGATAATCGGTGATATAGTGAAACCATCCTAATTGAGAAGGCGGACTGTTATGCTGACATTTTCACCCTGTATCGAAATGATGTTCAACGAATTGCCGTTTGCGGAGCGTTTTGCCGCCGTGCAAGCCACCGGTCTGAACTATGCCGAATTTTGGAACTGGGCGGGCAGGGACATTGATGAAATAAAGGCTGCCGCGGAAAAAAGCGCCATACAAATCACCAGCATGTGCATCGGTTCCAAAAACAGTGAGCTTGCCGCCGAATTCGGCAAAAGAGTTCTTTTATACCCCGACAGCGGCGAGGTGCTTTTCAAGGTGGTTGAAGAATCCATTGAGGCGGCAAAATTCCTCTGTGTTCCTGCGCTTATCATTACAACCGGGCAGGAGCGCACGGATATTTCACATGAAGAACAACATAAATATGTGGTTGCCGCTCTTCGCAAGTCCGCCCCGCTTTTTGAAAAATCGGGAATTTTGGCGGTGCTTGAACCGCTCAATATTCTTTGCGACCACAAGGGTTATTTCCTTTCCTCCGGTTACGAAGCATTCGATATCATCCGCGAGACGGGCAGCCCAAAAGTTAAGCTGCTGTACGATATTTATCACCAGCAGATAACCGAAGGCAATTTAATCCCGAACATCCGCAATAATATTGACCTGATCGGCCATTTCCATGTTGCGGATAATCCCGGCCGCCACGAGCCGGGTACGGGCGAAATCAACTATAAAAATGTTTTTTCAGCCATTGACGAACTCGGGTACCAAGGCATTATTGGGCTCGAATACAGCCCGATAATCGACGCGGTGCAAGCGCTTAAAAAGACAGTCGCTTTGTCAGGGAAATAATTTGTAAGTTTTTTTAAAATTATAACGGGTATGGCTTTTAACTAAACCATACCCGTTTTTTAAATTCTATTCATGAAAACATCCAATTTCTGTCCATTTATCCGCCGCTCTGTTTTGCCGGCTTAATCCCAAAGAAATGCATGATATTCATATCCTCCGGAATGTCCGCACCATGAGATCCTCCGCCTTTTTCGTTGGTGTGCACACCGTGGTCGGTCGAAAAGCACAGTAACGTGTTGTGCTTTGTGTAATTTATATCCACGGCGGCGGCAAGCATCTCAAAGATATTTATCTGATGATTCATAGCGTCCATAGACGGCTCGCTTTCTGTACCTGTCATATGCATGGAATCATCGTATTCCTGCGTATATACACTTATAAAATCATATTCATCCTTTTCAATAAGCTCAACAGCCTTTTCCGCAACATCTTCATCATAAGTCATTATATAATAGTCGAGTTCTTTCCCTGCAAAAATTTTAGACATGCTTGAGCCTTGAACGACAACAATTGCAACCTTTTTGCCCGCTTTTATCAGCGCGTCAAAAAGAGTGTCTGCCGTAACCACAGGTTTTTCGTATTTTTCAATTCCATGCACCTCAGGCAAAACGCCCGTGTACATGGTCGCAAAGCAAACAGGCGTAACCGACGGCATAACGGTCTTGAAAGGCACACCAAGCTGCGTATGTCTGAGAACAGGGGCAAACTCAGCCGTGTAACTTTGAAACAGCCATAATGCCATCGCATCGGGATTGTGCATAACCGCTCTGTCAGCCTTTCCGTTTGCGCGGTCCTTCAGAATATCGCTCATCCAGTCTATCTTTTCAGCTGCCTGCACGGGCGGATCAACCCCCATGATATCCGCAACCGTAGCCGCCAGTCTTGTCAACGAAATTGAATTGTCATTATACATCCTGACCCTCCAAAATATTTCTTGCAACTACAACGCCTGTCACAGAGGCTTGCATAAGCCCTCTTGTAATACCTGCACCGTCTCCGATCGTATAGAAATTTTTTACTATCGTTTCGAAGTTTCTGTCTACATCCAGCTTTGAAGAATAGAATTTAACTTCGACCCCGTAAAGCAGTGTGTTTTTGGAGTATAGACCGGGAGCTACCTTGTCAAAAGCGCGGATTGATTCAATGATGCTTGTTAAATGCCTATGCGGAAGTACAAAGGAAAGGTCGCCCGGCACGGCTGTTGTGAGCGTCGGCGTTGTGGTTGATTTACGGAGTCTTGAGGCATCTGTGCGTCTGCCCATTAAAAGATCGCCAAGGCGCTGAACCATGATTCCTCCGCCCGTCAGCATATTGCCTAATTGTGCAATATATCTTCCGTATTCTATCGGCTGGTCGAAAGGTTCTGTAAACTTTGTCGAAACCAAAAGCGCGAAATTTGTATTTTCGGTTTGCGAGGCTTCGTCCGCATAGCTGTGGCCATTGACAACGGCTATGCTTGTGTCAAAAGTATTGTTGAATCCCGCGTTATAGTGCTCCTCGCTGACAATACCGCCGGGGTTCATGCAAAAGGTTCGGACCTTGTTTTCAAAGGTATCCGAATAATAAACCATCTTTGC
Source organism: uncultured Eubacteriales bacterium (assembly GCA_964627535.1). Classification (GTDB taxonomy): domain Bacteria; phylum Bacillota; class Clostridia; order Oscillospirales; family Acutalibacteraceae; genus UBA1447. Next base: position 2,987 of record CAZVJW010000036.1, on the reverse strand, counting down.
TTCATATAGATACTTCGTAAGATTGTCCATAACGGAATTCGGAACCTCAATTCTGACACCGATATCGACCTCATTGTTACGTGTTCCTATGCCGTTTTCGTGCGCTATTTTATTGAGCCATTCCGCTCCGCCCCGCCCCGGAGCCGCAACAACAAAATCCGCAGCGACTTCCTTTTTTGTGCCGTCTCTTAACGTTAATATCACCCCGGTTGCTTTGCCATCTTTTATAACCGGGTCCGCATGGGTTCGTTCTATAAAGGTAAAGCCCTCAACGGTGCACAGGTAATCATACATCGCCTTCAGAACCTTAAACGCGTTTTCTGTTCCGAGATGTCTTACAGGGCAGCGGATAAGCTGAATATTATACTTCGAACAATCATAGGCTATTTCGTCAACCTTTTTATCGTTAAGGCCGTGTATTTCATCGGGTGCGCCGAAATCAAGGTATATTTGGTCGGCATATTTTATAAGACTGCGCGTTTCGTCAACCGGCAAATAACTTGTTAAATTGCCTCCGACCTCTTCACATAGAGAAAGCTTGCCGTCTGAAAAAGCGCCAGCTCCTGCCCAACCGCTCATGATGTTGCATGGGTTGCAGCGCAGGCAAGTACCCCTGCTTCTTGCCGGGCAGCTTCTGCGTTCAATCGATATTCCCTCGTCAATAACTAAAACCTTAAGCAGCGGAGAGGCCTTTTTATACAGTTCGAGGGCGGTGAATATTCCCGCCGGTCCTGCCCCGATTATGACAACATCATACTTTTCCAATTAAAACACCCCTTTTTTGCAATCGGTTTATTATATCATCTTACTCTCTTAACGGCAAGCAAAAAACACCTGCCCGCAATAATTCTCTCTTTCTTTTTTTGTAGTTTTGCGGTATGATATTTTAAGTATTCCGCTTTGGTATTTTAACCGCATATGCAAAAAAGAACGGCAGGTTGACAAATGACAAAACCGCAAATTGCCCTTTCCGCCGTAGTGGCGTTAAAAAAAGAATATCCGGACGCTTTATGCTCGCTTGAGGCAACGGTCCCTTTTCAATTGCTCGTCGCGACAATTCTCTCCGCCCAGTGTACGGACGCGAGAGTAAATATTGTAACGCCCGGGCTGTTTGCCAAATATCCGTCAGCCGGGGATTTTGCAGACGCTGACATTGAAAAAGTTGAGGAGCTTATACATTCCTGCGGATTCTACCATGCCAAGGCACGGCATATTATCGACATGTCGCAAATGCTGCTCACCGAATTCGGCGGCAGTGTTCCGGATACAATTGAGGAACTTGTAAAACTGCCGGGCGTAGGCAGGAAAACAGCAAATCTCATTTGCGGGGATATTTTCGGAAAGCCCGCGGTGGTAGTTGACACGCATTTGATCAGAATTGCAAATTTGCTAGGCCTGGTCGATACCAAAGACCCGTATAAAATCGAAATGCAGCTCAAAAAGCTTCTCCCTCCGGAGGAAAGCAGCGATTTTTGCCACAGGATTGTCCTTCACGGCAGGGCCGTCTGCATCGCGCGCAGGCCAAAATGCGATGTTTGCTGTATGAAAGATTTCTGTCAAAGCGCAAAGAAAAATTGACTGTTTACCTGAATTTTTTTGTTCAAAGGGTCTTATCCATCAACATTTTTATTGTGCTGATTAAAAATATTAATCCCGGGAAAGCCCACTGACAAAAAAACAATATATACAGTCTGTATTATGAGCTTTTAACCATTTTAGTGGAAAACTCTGTGGAAAATGTTAATAACTATGCCCCAAAAGCTATATTTTGCTTGATATTTTCAATTGTGGATAACTTTCTATTATATTTGTTCATATACTTTGCGTTTTATTGCCTTTACCGTCATCAGAATATTTTGCAGTTTTTACGATTTTTATTTCATTTTTTGAAATATATACTTATGAGGTAACCACTGACATGAAAATAATCGAAACAGGAAAAAATCTCCTGTTAAAAGATATAAACTGCTTTGATTTGGACCTGACGCTCGGCTGCGGGCAGGCTTTCCGATGGCAAAAAAACGACGCCGGCATATGGCACGGTGTCGCCTTCGGGAAAATTCTTGAAATATGCCGGACAGATGACGGTATCATGTTTTTTAATATTTCTCTATCAGAATTCAATACTGTCTGGCGCGGTTATTTTGATCTGAACAGGGATTATTCCGGGCTCTGCGAAACCTTTTGCGCGGACAGCGGCCTGAAAACAGCTATCGTGCTTTTTCCCGGTATCCGTGTCCTGATGCAGGAACCTTGGGAAGCGCTTTGCTCTTTTATTATTTCTCAGAACAATAACATCCCCCGGATAAAAGGCATTGTTGAGCGATTTTGCGCAAATTTCGGCGAATGCATTCATTCGACTGATTTCACATTCCCCGCCCCCGGCATAATTTCCAAACTAAGCGTTGAGGACTTGGCACCTGTCCGGGCCGGTTTCAGGGCAAAATATATAATCGACGCCGCCCAAAAAGTGGCAAACGGCGAAGTCTGCCTCTCCGAACTCGCCGGAAAACCACTTGATGAGGCAAGGTGTGAGCTGATAAAAATAAAGGGGGTCGGCAATAAAGTGGCTGACTGCACCCTTCTTTACGGGTGCGGAAAAACCGAAGCCTTCCCTGTTGACGTTTGGGTAAAAAGAGTTATGTCCGAATTGTATCCCGAAGGTTTGCCCGAATGCGTCAGAGGTTTCGAAGGTATTGCGCAGCAGTATCTTTTTCATTGGAGAAGACAACAATAGCAGTGGTTAGTCAGCAGCATGAATGGTTTGGACAGATCGAGAACTGATACTAATCGGCGATGAAAAGCGTTGTTAGATTTGCGATGATTTTTTGTGCTGCACAAGGCGGACGACGATGCTTTGCTGTCGCAAAGCGAGGAGGACAAAGCAGTACGGCGCTAAAAAGACCGCAAATACTAATTCACGATTTAAAAGCCTCTAAAAAACCAAGCAAAAGCTTTGATTTATACTATTCGCCATTTTAATGCAG
>CAZVJW010000035.1:0-42591 GCA_964627535.1 uncultured Eubacteriales bacterium | reverse complement strand
CATCCTGCCCGTAAAGGCGGACCCTCTCACTGGAACCAAACAAATCATAAAGTTTCCTTTTCATCGTGGTCAGCATACCGCCCGTACCGCAGCAGCCGTCATAAACGCGGATGATTTTGCCCTCTTTTTTCATTTCCTCAATGTTTTCGCTCATCATCAGCTCAACGCAAAGCTCGATAACTTCGCGCGGGGTGTAATGGTCGCCGGCTTCGGCATTGGCTTTGTATGTCCTGATGATTTCTTCAAACACATAGCCCATCGCCATCGGGGATGTTGTATCGGGGTGAAAATCCACTTCGGAAAAGGCTTTGACAATTTCAAAAAGGATACCTTTTTTAATCATGAATTCGACTTCTTCTTTGAATTTCAGGTCCCTTAAAATATCCTGAATGCTCGGAGAATACGCTTTGATAAACTCCAAAAAGTTTGAGTTGATATTATCGCTGTCGCCAATCAGTGTTTCAAGCGTAACGCACTTTCTGTTGTAAAACGGCACGCCGCATTGCTTGTTGACAGCCTGCTCAATTTGCTTTTCGTCGATTTTAAGTTTATATAGCCGTTCAAGCACTGGTTCTATTTCGGCGTTCTTTGCCGCAAGTACGCAGTCAAAGCGGCGGATGATTGCCATTGGGATGATGACGCTGCCGTATTTTTCGGACGTGTAAGGGCCTCTCATTTTATTGGCGATGTTTGTAACCAGATTTACTTTTGCGCCTACATCGGCAGACATTTCAATGTTGTTCATTTTTATACATCCTTTTCAAACAGCTCCATGAGCTTTATATTTTTAAACAATTTTTCTTTGCCGACTCTTTCTTCGCTGAGCAAACCCTTATCTTCAAGCTGTTTGAGGTACGTGGATGCGGTTTGCCGGTGTACACCGATTTCAACCAAATCGCTGATTCGGACATACACCTTTTTGAAAATCAGGGCCATCATTTCAACAAGAACGTTCTTCTGGCCCTTGATTCCATCCAAAAATTCATCGCTTGAGTAAAAAGCAAGCAGCTTATTGATGCCCTCGACCACTTCAAGCGTTTGCTTTGCCGTTACCTTGAATGAATTGAGCATATACTCGATAATTGGCTCATATTCGCCTGTATCCTTGCATGTCTGAAGAAGAGTGTAGTATTGGTTTTTGTTCTTGATAATATAGGCGCTTGCATACAGAACCGGGTAAGAAAGATATTTTTTTTGACACAGGAACAAGATATTCAAAATGCGGCCTGTTCTGCCGTTGCCGTCTCGAAACGGATGAATACTTTCAAACTGGTAATGCGCCAGCGCGATTTTAATCAGCGGGTGCAAGGCGTATTCATCATCGTTGTAGATAAATTCAAGCATATCAATCAGCAGCGTTCGAAGCAACGTTTCGCCGTGCGGCGGCGTATACAGAATATCAATTGAACCATCGGCTGCGATGCTTGCTATTCGCGTTAAATCGCCCTCAAAGTTCGGTAAATTCCTGCGAATGTTTCTGGGTTTTTTGTTAACCGGCTCATTGATGGCTTCAATATCGCCAAGCGAAATGATGCCTCTTTCTTTATACTTGTTAAAACCGATGAATAAAGCGTCCTTGTAGTTCGCGACCTCTTTGGCCTCGGCCGTGTAACTGTCAAACACAACGCCTTTGTAAAGGTCGTCATTGGTTGTGAGAATGTTTTCAATATGACTGCTCGCTTTTGCTTCCTGCAATGTCAAGGTGTCAAGAAGTATTCCCGGCGAAGGCAGGGCGTTGACGGAATAATTTAGTATTTCAATCGCAACTCTCGTTTCTTCCGCTAAAGCTCGGAGCTGCTTGGAGTCATTAATGAGTAACTCGGTTATCGGGGACAAATCGTTATATGGTTTTGTTTTATCAAACATGGTTATCGCCTCCTTTTTTCAGAACGGGTGAATAGAAAATAAAATTCCCGAAGAAAGACTGCTGCAGCAGTTCTTGGCTTCAGGCATAGTATAAACTTAAATTATTTCGATGTCAAGCGATAACGTGTCGAAATAATTTAAATATATCGACATGTTGTGTTTTTGTGTAGACCAAACTATTGGCAAGAGCAGCGTTATTACTAACAAAGAAGAGCGGCGAGAGTCAATGTAGATATTAAATTTTAGATGCTAGGCACAAGTGCCCGGTTTGTCAAGGTTGCCAAATCCGAGGTTTGTTATATACCAAACCCTACAACGGAACGACCTCTCCGCCAATATAGACATTAGATATTAGACTTTAGATGTTAGAAAATAATTGCCGAGGCAAAACTGTCGGGGCGATTATTAATCGCCCGCGGACGCGCAAAGCGCGCCCTGCCGAATTACCGATACTGCATAACCGCCTTATGGGCTATCTGCTTGAGCGCCTCAATGACTTCGACTTCTGCGCCTTCCAGTTTGAAACTGTTCTTAAATATTCCCTTACCCGTCAGGATTTCATACCAGACCGCGCCCAACAGATACCGCCCGTATAAAAGGCTCGCGTGAAAACCGTCCCGGTTCAGGCTAAGCGGATTGCCGTCTTCAAACACGGTGTTAAAAAGCGGGTTTGCCCGTGCCAACTGCATCGCTTCGCCGCAGGGGATAATTATAACCGGCGCGCCGTTCAGGTCGGCAAGCCTTTCAGCGGCCAAGTGATAAGCATTTTTTATGCATTTAAACATATAATCGGAGCTGTTTTCATATTCCGATAATCGTTCGTATCCGGTTTCATAGCTCCAAGTCTGATGAATCAAAATCTCTGCTTCGGGGCATAACGCTTTTACAAAGTGATAGAGATTTTCGATGTATGGATAGTATGTTTCCGGTTTTCCGCTGAGGATACTCCCCTGCTGAAAAGTGATAAAATCAAACTCGTCGCTTTCGATGGCTTCCCTTATAGAGACCCGCTCGTCGTCCTGCTCCGGGTGAAGCTCATAGCCGTATGCCTTTTCATCGTTAAGCGCGTTTTCCCAGTGGAGTTTCAGCGGGCAGCCGCCGATGCATAAACTGTCGATTTTCAAGTCAATTCCGCCTGCTTTGGCGATTTGAGGAAGGTATTCCGCCGCGTCGTCGGAAAAGCTGTTGCCTATTGCGAGAATTTTCATGGAGATCTCCTTTTTAATAATTCTTCACATTAAAGTTAAACGGTTTGCAGGATTGCTTATGTTTACATGCAAGGCTGCCCTTTCCGATAAATCGTCCAGGCAGCCTGAAAGTAAGTTGTTTTGAGGTAAAAAATCCGGCTACGCTAAGCTGTATGTGCCTTTTGTCTGGTCGATTTTATAATGATAGTTGCTTACATCCGTTATAACACATGCATCGTTTAAATCAGCAACCCCGTCCCGGAATAAATCGCCGGCCTTGATGAACGCCGCGTCTGTGAATTGGTTCCATCGCGGCAGTGCGTAATTATCAATATCTACAATTCTGTCCGCATCGTTGCCGTCAACAATGCCGTCACCTGTAACATCGCCGAAAATGACGATTGTGTAAGAGGCAACAATTTCAACGGCTTTGTCAGTTCCGTTGTTTCTTGTAACATTGACAACGGTTCCTGTTCCGATTGCAGCCGGTTCATATGTTATTTCGCAACCTTCCGGAACCGTAACCAACCCCTCAAGGGATGTTGTCCCCGGCTCAATTCCGTAAATAAATCTGTTTTTGTCGTCTATCACCGTTGATGTGCCATTTACCTTCGAGACAACCGGTACTACCGTGACATCAAAACTCGTCTGCGCGCCCATATACCGTATCGTTGCCGTATTGCTTCCGGCCGTCCAAGGCGAATTGTATTGATTATCGATATAATAAACCTTGTATCCATTAAAGCTGCCCTCGTTGCTGCCGTCACCTGTGAAAACATCGCTTGTTCCGTTGGTATAATGCACAGTCAGTTCCATCCCAATGAACGACACGTTATAGCGGAAAAACGGAATCTCCCGCTGCGTGGTTTCATCCCACCGGATATCCCAATATCCGTCCAAATTATCAATCAATGTTGATTTATCCGGCAGTTTTGTGACTTCTATGCCGGAAACGGGGTTTTCTGTACCGGTCACCGAAAAAGTTGTTGCAGCGCCTAAATAACTAATCCATACCGTATTGCCGCCAAGCTTAATTCCATTATATAAATATTCAAAATAATAACCGTTCATTTTGGGGCCGTCCTCATCATAGCTCCATACCGCGCTTGTTGCGTCCTTGTAATGCACCGTGATTTCCATACCGGCAAGGTTAATTCCATAATCCGCGCCGACTATATATTCTGTTTTGTCCGGCTGTTTTGTAACCTCTATCGCGGATACGGGGCTCATTTCACCGGTCACCGCAAACGCCGTGTTAGTGTTCATATATCTTACAATTATCGTGTTCCTGCCAAGAATAAATTCATTGTTATTAAAATAAAAATCATAACCGTTCAAAGAGGGACCGTCCTCATCATAACCGTTCAAAGAGGGACCGTCCTCATCATAACTCCATACCGCGCTTGTGCCGTCCTTATAATGCACGGTGACTTCCATTCCGGCAAGGTTAACATCATAATCAGCGCCGACAATATAAACTGTTTTATCGGGCAACTTGGTAACTTCTATACCGGTTACCGGGCTTTCTTTTCCGGTTACCTGAAAAGCTGTGCTGCTTCCCATATAGGTTACCGTTACGGTGTTGGTCCCTAAAATATAATTATCGTGTAAAAATTGAAAATAAAAACCGTTCAAATAGGAGCCGTCATCATCGTAGCTCCATACCGCACTCGTCCCGTCCTTATAATACACCATGATTTCCATACCTGCACGGTTAATTCCAAAATCCGCGCCGACTGTATATTCTGTTTTGTCCGGCAGCTTTGTGACTTCAATGCTTGCAACAGGGCTCGCTTTTCCAGTCACATCAAAGGTTGTTTCGGCGCCCATATATTTTATCCTTACAATGTTGGCACCGACAACAAAATCATCGCACGAAAGAGAAACATTATAACCGTTGAACCTTGGGCCGTCCTCATTATAGTTCCATACCGCGCTTGTTCCATCCTTATAATGCACCGTGATTTCCATCCCTGCAGGGTTAATTCCATCATCCGATCCGGCGATATATTCTGTTTTATCGGGTAACTTAGTTACTTCTATTCCCGCCACGGGGCTTTCCGTTACGGTTAAATTAAAACTTGTCTGCGCGCCCATATACCTTACTGTTACCGTATTGCTTCCGGCTGTCCACGGCGCGTCCTCCTGTCCGGAATAATAGCCCATTTGGTTTCCGTTAAAGCTGCCATCATTGCTATAGTCATATGTGAACACCTCACTTGTGCTGTCGGTATAATGCACCGTCAGTTCCATGCCGTAAGGTGAATCGTTATACCGGAAATACGGCACTTCCTGCTGCGCGGTTTCATCCCATACGGTATCCCAATAGCCGTCCGCATTTTCAATTAATACCGATTTGACAGGCTTTTTTGTGACTTCAATGCTTGCCACGGGGCTTTCTGTTCCGGTTACTTCAAAAGTTGTGCCGGTTCCCATATAGGTTACCGATATTGTATTGGTACCTAAAACATAAGCCCCGTACGAAAATTGAAAATAATAGCCGTTAAAATAGGAAGCGCTGACATCGTAGCTCCATACCGCGCTCGTTCCATCCTTGTAATGCACCGTGATTTCCATCCCGTTGCGGTTAATGCCGGAATCCACCCCGACGATGTATGCTGTTTTGTCCGGTAACTTTGTAACTTCTATACCCGCCACGGGGCTTTCCGTTACGGTAACATCATAACTCGTTTGCGCCCCCATATAAATTACCGTCACCGCGTTGCCGCCAAGTGTCCACGGGGAGGCATATTGATTCCCTAAATATGATACGCTGTAACCGTTGAAGCTGCCTCCATAATTGCTGTCAACCGTATAAACCGCACTTGAGCCGTCGGTATAGTTTACCTTCATCTCCAAGCCGTATAGGGAAACATTATAATAGAAATACGGAACTTCCTGCTGTGTATCTTCATCCCATCTTATTTCCCAATCGCCGTCACAATTTTCCAGATATGCTGATTTATCCGGCAGTTTCGTAACTTCTATGCTTGCCACGGGATTTTCCGCTACGGTGACATCAAAGCTTGCCTGCGCGCCCAAATAGGTTACCGTCACCGCGTTGCTGCCGACCGACCACGGCGCGGATGATTGGTTTTCAACATACGACACATAGTACCCGTTCAGCCTGCCGTTGTTGCTGTTGTTATACGTAAAAACCGCGCTTGTGCCGTCGGTATAATTTACCGTCAGTTCCATGCCGTACAGGGAAATATTATACTGAAAATAATTGATATAATTCTGCGTGGCTTCATCCCATCTTTTACGCCATGAGCCATCCGCATTTTCAATATATATTAATTTGCCGGGCAGCTTCGTAACCGCTATACTCGCAACCGGGTTTTCAATGACTGTAAAGTCAAAACTTGTCTGCGCACCCATATAAGTTACCATCACCGTATTGCCGCCTACTGTCCACGGGTCGTTATATTGACTCTCATAGGAATAGTCCATATGATAGCCGTTAAAGATACCGTTGTTGCTGTAGTTATACGTAAACGCCTCGCTTGTTCCGTCGGTATAATTCACCGTAAGCTCCAAACCGGATGTGTTAAAGTAATAATAGAAGAACGGAACGTTTTCCTGCGCAACTTCATCCCATCGGGTTTCCCAACTGCCATTCACATTTTCGATAAATGTCGAGTTGTCGGGCAATTTCGTCACTTCTATGCCCGCTACCGGATTTTCCGCTACGGTAACATCAAAGCTTGTCTGCGCGCCCATATAGGTTACCGGCACCGCATTGCCGCCTACCGTCCACGGGTTGTCATATTGATCTCCGTCGGACCAGTCCATATGATAGCTGTTGAAGGTACCGCCGTTGCTGTTATCAACCGTAAATGCCTCGCTTGTGCCGTCGGTATAGCTCACAGTAAGCTCCAAGCCGGATATGTCAAAGTAATAATAGAAGAACGGCACGTTTTCCTGCGCGGCTTCATCCCATCTTGTTCTCCAACAACCATCCACATTTTCAAAAATTGTCGATTTGTCCGGAAGTTTTGTGACCGCTATGCTTGCTACCGGATTTTCCGCAACGGTAACATCAAAACTCGCCTGCGCGCCCATATAGGTTACCGTCACCGCATTTCCGCCTACCGACCACGGGTCGATAATTTGACTCTCATAGGAATAGTCCATATGATAACCGTTAAAGACACCGTTATTGCTGTCGTCAACCGTAAACGCCTCGCTTGTGCTGTCGGCATAGTGCACCGTAAGTTCCAAGCCGGATATGTCAAAGTTATAATAGAAGAACGGAACTTCTTGCTGTGTGGCTTCATCCCATCTTGTTTCCCAACTGCCATTCACATTTTCGATGAATGTCGATTTTTCGGGCAATTTCGTCACTTCTATGCTTGCTACCGGGTTTTCCGTTACGGTGATATCAAAACTCGTCTGCGCGCCCAGGTAGGTTACCGGCACCGTATTGCCGCCGAGTATCCACGGGGAGGCAGCCTGATCGACAGACCAGCTCATCTGATAGCCGTTAAAGATACCGTTGTTGCTGGAGTCATATGTAAACGCCTCGCTTGTTCCATTGGTATAATTCACCGTGAGCTCCATGCCATAAATGCTAAAGTAGTAATAGTAATATTCAACATATTCCTGCGCGGCCTCATCCCACTTAGCTGACCAAAAACCGTCCAAATTCTCAATATATGTCGATTTATCGGGCAATTTGGTCACTTCTATGCCCGCCACCGGACCTTCAATGACGGTAAAATTAAAACTCGTCTGCGCGCCCATATAGGTTACCGCCACCGCGTTGCCGCCTATAACCCATGGAGAGGCCTCCTGATCAACGGACCAACCCATCTGATAGCCATTGAAGGTGCCATAGTTGCTGTCGTCATATGTAAACGCCTCGCTTGTTCCGTCGGTATAATTCACCGTAAGCTCCATGCCGTACATGTCAAAGTAATATTCAAAATACGGAACATCCTGCTGCGTTGCCTCATCCCATCTTGTTCTCCAATGACCGTCCACATTTTCCGTAACTGTCGATATATCGGGCAATTTCGTCACTTCTATGCCCGCCACCGGGCTTTCAATGACGGTAAAATCAAAACTCGTCTGCGCGCCCATATAGGTTACCGTCATCGTATTGCCGCCTACTGTCCACGGATAGGCATCCTGATTGACGGAACAACCCATATGATAGCCGTTAAAGATACCATTGTTGCTGTCGTCAAGTGTAAAAGCCTCGCTTGTGCCGTCGGTATAGTTCACCGTGAGCTCCAAGCCGGATATGCTATAGTTGTAGTAGAAGAACGGAATAAAATCCTGCGCGGCTTCATCCCATCTGGCAGACCAGCTGCCGTCTAAATTCTCAATAAATGTCGATTTATCGGGTAATTTTGTGACTTCTATACCCGCCACCGGACTTTCAATGACAGTAAAATCAAAACTTGTCTGGGCACCCATATAGGTTACCGTCACCGCATTGCCGCCTATAGCCCATGGAGAGGCCTCTTGATCAACGAACCAGCCCATCTGATAGCCGTTAAAATAGCCGTAATTGCTGTCGTCATATGTAAAAGCCTCGTTTGTTCCGTCGGTATAATTCACCGTGAGCTCCATGCCATATATGCTATAGTTGTAATAGAAGAACGGAACACCTTCCTGCGCGGTCTCGTCCCATCTGGTAGACCAGTATCCGTCTAAATTTTCATAAAATGCCGATTTATCGGGTAATTTCGTGACCGTTATGCCCGCAACCGGGCTTTCAATAACCGTAAAGTCAAAACTCGTCTGCGCGCCCATATAGGTTACCGTCACCGCATTGCCGCCGAGTGTCCACGGAGAGGCCTCCTGATCGACAGAACAACCCATCTGATAGCCGTTAAAATTGCCGTTATTGCTGAAGTCGTATGTAAACGCCTCGCTTGTACCGTCGGTATAATTCACCGTGAGCTCCAAGCCATATATGCTATAGTAGTAATAGTAATATGCAACATATTCCTGCGCCGCTTCGTCCCATCTGGTAGTCCAGCTGCCGTCCAAATTTTCATAAAATGCCGATTTGTCGGGCAATTTCGTGACCGATATGCCCGCAACCGGACTTTCAATGACGGTGAAGTCAAAACTCGTCTGCGCGCCCATATAGGTTACCGTCACCGCATTTCCGCCGAGTGTCCACGGAGAGCCCTCCTGATCGACGGACCAACCCATCTGATAACCGTTAAAATTGCCGTCATTGCCGGGGAGTCGTATGTAAACGCCTCGCTTGTGCCGTCGGTATAGTTCACTGTGAGCTCCATGCCATATATGCTATAGTAGTAATAGTAATATTCAACATATTCCTGTGCCGCTTCGTCCCATCTGGTAGTCCAGTATCCGTCCAAATTTTCATTAAATGTCGATTTGTCGGGCAATTTCGTAACCGTTATGCCCGCCACCGGACTTTCAATGACGGTAAAATCGAAACTCGTCTGCGCGCCCATATAGGTTACCGTCACCGCATTGCCGCCGAGCATCCACGGGGAGGTATTCTGATCGACGGAACAACCCATCTGATAACCGTTAAAGTAGCCATCATTGCCGGAGTCGTATGTGAACGCCTCGCTTGTGCCGTCGGTATAGTTCACCGTGAGCTCCATACCATATATGCTATAGTAGTAATAGTAATATTCAACATATTCCTGCGCCGCTTCGTCCCATCTCGTAGTCCAGTATCCGTCCAAATTTTCATTAAATGTCGATTTGTCGGGCAATTTCGTCACTGTTATGCCCGCAACCGGACTTTCAATAACCGTAAAGTCGAAACTCGTCTGCGCGCCCCTATAAGTTACCGCCACCGCATTACCGCCGAGCGTCCACGGGGATGCATTTTGATCGACGGAATAACCCATCTGATAGCCGTTAAAATAGCCGTAGTTGCTGTCGTCATATGTAAAAGCCTCGCTTGTACCGTCGGTATAATTCACCGTGAGCTCCATGCCATATATGCTATATTCGTAATAGAAGAACGGCACGTCTTCCTGAGCAGCTTCGTCCCATCTCGTAGTCCAGTATCCGTCCAAATTTTCATTAACTGTCGATTGGTCGGGCAGCTTTGTGACCGCTATGCTCTCAACCTCTACAAGTTTTTGAAGTAAAACAGAAAAGCTGCCATATGTTTCGGAAGATAACATTCTCGCTTCATACAAATAGGTTGTACCGGCTGTAAGAGAATATAAAACACAGAAATTTAGATCAATATCGCCATCATCATTATAAATCAATTGATTTCCATACGAATCATACAAACAACCATATGTATCATAACCGCCTTCGGAGTAATACACATAGGTACCGCTTATGCTTGGTGTAAATGAAAACGTTTCGCTTGCGTTTTCTTCATCAATAACAACCGTGTATTCCGTATCCAATTCAAGCACACGAAACGAACTATCGGTTACGGCATTTGCCGGTTTTGCCGCCGGATCGTCTTTAGGGTTCTCTGCCGGTTGCGGCACGCCCGTTGTGTTTTCCGCAATAACGTCGGCGGATGTTACGGCAGCGCCGGTATAATCGCCGTTTTCCTCCGCAGATGCCGTAAGGGTTCCCACCGGTATCATCGTCAATACCATGACCAATGCCAAAATAACGGATAATACTTTTTTCATTATTTTTCCTCCTGACATTTACTGAAAATTTGTTGCGGACCAATAACGTTGAACCCTAATTATATTAACTTTATATTGTTAATTATTGTATCAAATTGCTTTTTGATATGCAATCTTATCCTTTAAAATATTGTTCCTGCTCAAGCGGTATGTCATCCCCCCCTAAAGCCTGAAAAACGGAAGCGGGCAAATGCCCGCTTCCGAAAGTTTGCATGATTTATTTGTCTTCCTCTTCAGCTTCGGCCTTTGCGGTGTCGATAATTTTTTGAACAATTATAGGAGGCGCTTCGTCATATCTTGTGAATTCCAAGGTGAAAAAGCCTCTGCCAGCTGTTACGGAACGGAGAACCGTCGCAAAATCTCCCATTTCGGCAAGCGGCACCTCTGCAACAAGCTCCTGCATTTTTTTCTCCGGGGACGGGCCCATACCCAGCACTCTGCCGCGGCGCTTGGTGATGTCACCCATGATGTCACCCAAATTATCGTCCGGCATATAGGCTTTCAGTGTGCCGATCGGTTCCAAAATGGTCGGTGATGCCTGTGGGATACCGTCTTTGTAAGCAACGGAAGCCGCTGTCTTAAACGCCATTTCCGAAGAATCAACCGGATGGTAAGAACCAAAATAGAGTGTTGCCTTTAAGTTAACCATCGGATAGCCTGCAAGAACGCCCTTATTGACGCACTCACGCAAACCTTTTTCAACAGCGGGGAAATATTGCTTTGGCACCGAACCGCCGACGATTTTCTCGCAGAATTCCAATTCCTGCGCTTCGCCCGGTTCAAAGCGGATATAAACATCACCAAACTGGCCGTGGCCGCCGGATTGTTTTTTATGCCTGCCGTGGGATTCGTACATTTTACGGATGGTTTCTCTGTATGCAACCTTCGGGACTGCAAGGTCAACTTCCACGCCGAATTTTGCCTTTAGCTTTGAAACGACAACATCCAAGTGCTGCTCGCCAAGGCCGGAAAGGATTTGCTCGTGTGTTTCGCTGTTGGTGCCGTATTTAATTGTCGGATCTTCTTCCACAAGCCTTGAAAGGCCGGCAGCAACTTTATCTTCTTCACCCTTTTTGCGGACCTTAACAGCCATCGAAAGGTAAGGCGCAGGGAATATAACCTTGTCAAGCGTAATAATTTTCTTTGGGTTGCAAATCGTGTCGCCTGTGTTAACACCGGTAAGCTTTGTAACGACGCCAATGTCTCCCGCGGGGATACAAGTTGCGTCCTCTTGCTTAGTGCCGCGGATGGTGATGATTTTACCCATGCGCTCGCTTTCGCCCGTGCGGGCGTTGTAAGCGGCGGCATCGGGAGTGATTTTGCCGGAAACAACCTTAAAAAAAGACATTTTTCCGACGAACGGGTCGGCGATTGTCTTGAAGCAGATAGCGGCAAGCGGTCCGTTTTCATCGCAGGCAAGTTTTTCGCTTTCAACCGTTTCACCCGCATAATCCGCGGCATTCGGCGCGGCGGAAATGATACCGTTGAGCAAAAGGTCAACCGCGTCCGTTGTAAAGCCGGAGCAGGCGAACACAGGGTAGATGGAGCTTGTTGCAACACCGGTTGCAAGACCCTTTGCAATCTCTTCGGGGGTGAAGGTTTCGCCTTCAAAGAACTTTTCAAGCAAAGCGTCATCCGCGGAGGCAACCGCCTCGTTGAAGATGTCCTTCAACTCGTCTATTCGCCCGCCTTCAGGCATGGCGACCTCTTTGCCCTTGCCGTCTTTATATTCGTATGCTTTGCCGGAAGCAAGGTCTATGTATGCCTTTACCCTGTCGTTCTCCATATAGGGAATAACAACCGGGCAGATTTTAGCTTCATGCTCCGCTTTCAAAGCGTCAAAGGTTTTATAAAAATCGGTGTTTTCGGCGTCGCAGCGGGTAACGGCGAACATTTTCGCAATGCCTCTGTCGTTTGCAGCTTTAAAAGCTTTTTCCGCGCCGACATCGTAGCCCGAACCGGCAGCGGTGACGATAAGCACACATTCCGCTGCGCGCACACCTTCGCTGATGCCGCCCGCAAAGTCAAAAAGACCCGGGGTATCCATTATATTAACCTTAACATCTTTCCATTCCAAGGGGGCAACGGCGGTTGACACGGAGGTCTTGCGCCTTTTTTCCTCAGCGTCATAGTCCATCACGGAGTTGCCGTCTGCAACTCTTCCGAGCCTTTCCGTAGCTTTCGCGAGGAAAAGCATTGCCTCGGACAAGGTTGTTTTGCCTCTGCCGCCATGACCGGCAACAGCGATGTTTCTGATGTTTTTCGCGTTGTAGACTTTCAAAATTTTTCCTCCTTATGATTAAGGTGCCCCTATTTAAGTACAGCGGCGAATCAGTTTCGAAAGGGCGCACCTTTATGTATAAATCGTATACGTTTATAAAGTATCGTACAGAATTGTAACACAGCGAAAATGATAATTCAATCATAATTTACAACTTTTGTTGCATTTTCAACTTTTTACTGTATTATATTATATATAAAATCGAAAGGGTCTGAAACAATGAAAACAGTTAAGCCAAGAGTACTGCAATATATGATGGGCGGGTTAAAAAAATATATCACACTGGGAAGCGTTGACATTCCCGTTTGGAGTACCTGCACAGGCATGTATCTCGGCGAAGGTAAGTATGCATATGATGAGGAGTCAAAAGGTGAAATGAAGCTGGGCGACTGCTGGACAGCAAGCTACGACTGCGCCCGCTGGTTCACGTCTTCCTTGCAGATCCCCCCGGAATTTGCCGGCCAAAAGCTGTATTTGGAGTTTGACTTCGGCGGCGAGGCGCTTGTTAAGGTCAACGGCAAAATAATCGGCGCCGTCAGCTCGGAAAAAAACTCGGGCTGGCTTAGCCGCAACCAGGTCTTTTTTAACGCGCCTGTTGCCGGAGAGGTATTTAAAATCGAGCTTGAATCCGCCATTGACGCGGGCGGCTTTTGCAATGCGGCCATGAACGGAGAAAAAACCACAACCTATACGCTCAGCACCGCGCGCCTTGTCGCGGTGGACCCTGTTTGCGAAGGTTATGATTTTGATATTAATGTCGCGTGGGACTCGCTTGAATCTATTGAAGATGAATATATTAAAGCCCGTGTTTATGAAGCTATTGACAATTCCCTGCATACGGTAGACTTCGATTTTGAAGACGCGCAGGTGCGGGCATCCATCAAAAAAGCCGTCGAAGTGCTGCGCGACGGACTTACGAAAATAAAATACACACCGCAAAGCGATGTTGTCATGACCGGGCACAGCCATATTGACATCGCTTGGCTGTGGAGAGTGCAGGAAAGCGAGCGCAAAGCCGCACGAACCTTTTCCAACAACCTCGCGCTGATGGATGAATATCCCGAGTTCATTTTCGCGCAAAGCCAGGCGATCCTTTACGACATGACGAAAAAACTTTACCCGGAACTGTATGAACGCATCAAGGACAAGGTCGAAAACGGGCAGTGGGATATCGTCGGCAATGTCTGGGTGGAGGCGGATACCAATATCGCTTCCGGCGAAGCGCTTATCCGCCAGCTGCTTTACGGCAGGGAGTATTTCAAAAAGGAGTTCAGTGTTGTTTCGGACACCTACTGGCTGCCCGACTGCTTCGGCTTTTCATGGGCGCTGCCGCAGATTATCAAGCGCAGCGGCATGAAAAACTTCATTACCGCAAAGCTGGGCGGGCAGGACACCAATCGGTTTCCGCATACCATTTTCCGCTGGAAAGGCAATGACGGCTCCGAGATATTGGCACATATGCAGCGAGTCGGCTACGGCGGGGAGTATACCGGGCAAACTCTTCGCAGAGCGGAAAAAGAAAACGATCAAAAGGATGTAACCAACACGGCGATGGGGATGTTCGGCTACGGCGACGGCGGCGGCGGATGCACCTATGCCATGGTGGAGCGGGGCAACAGGCTCAAAAACTTCCCCGGTCTGCCGGCCAGTAAGATAGGCCATGTCAGCGATTTCTTCGCAACATCCGCGAAAGCCTGGGAGTCTCTGCCGGTGTTCAACAACGAGATGTATTATGAAAACCACAGGGGAACCTATACAAGCCAGGCATTTGTTAAGAAAAACAACCGCAGGGGCGAAATCCTGTTCAGCCGCGCGGAGATGGCTTCTGTTTTTTCAAATGCTTTGACGGGGCTCCTATATAACAAAGAAACATTGGAAGACGGCTGGAAACTGCTGCTGAAAAACCAGTTCCATGATACGCTGCCCGGCACATCAATTCACGAAGCGCACGAGGACTGCCGGATAGATTACCGCACAATGCATGCGCTTGGCGAAGGAGTCAGAACGAGCGCGTTAAACGCTTTAAACGCGGAGATAACCGTGAAAGGCAGCGGCGTCATTGTTTGGAACTTCCTTTCACAAAAAACAACTGCTCCGGCTGAAGTTGAACTGACCGCCGAAAAAAGCGGGTTGGCCATGTACACAGAAGACAAAGAGCTGCCGTGCCAATATTTTACGAAAGACGGCAAAACATTTTTACGATTTGTTGCCGATGATGTTCCCGCCATGGGCTACAAGGTTTTTGCATTGAAACCGGCATCTGCCGAGCTGCCGAAGGTAACGGCAACAGCCGGACTGCTTGAAAATGAAAAGCTGAGAGTGGAATTGGACGGCAACGGCATACTGGCCTCTGTTTTTGACAAGGTGAACGGCAGAGAAATCTTAAAAGGCAGAGGAAACCTGTTGACAATTTTTCAGGATAAATGCGTACATGAAACCGCCTGGAACCTGGAACTCAATTACCAGAAGAAGTTCTGGGAACTGACCGAAGCGCAGAGCATTGACGTTATCGAATCAAATGAGCTCAGGGGTGTTATCCGGATAGTCCGCCTCTTCAACAAATCAAAAATAACGCAGGACATCATCCTGAACACCGGTTCGGACCGGTTGGATTTTGACACGACGGTTGACTGGTTTGAAAGCGACAAGCTTTTAAAAGCGGCGTTTGAAGTGGATATTCTCAGCACACAGGCAAGCTTTGAAATCGCCCACGGCGCGATCATCCGCCCCAACCATTGGAGCAACAGCTATGACCTTGCCCGCTTTGAACAGTGCGCGCATAAATGGGCGGACCTTTCCGAAGGCGGCTACGGCGTTAGTATTTTGAACGACTGCAAGTACGGATATGACATTAAAGACAGCACCATGCGGATTTCCCTCATGCGTGCGCCCACTTGCCCGGACCGCACGGGCGACCACGGGACCAACAGCTTTGTTTACAGCCTTTATCCGCACAAAAACGGCTGGCAGGACGGCGGCACGGTGCAAAAAGCGTTTGAACTGAATGTTCCGCTTGCGGCTTTTGCCGTCGCAGAACAACAAGGCTCGCTGCCGGGCGAAAAGAGCTTTATGAGTGTGGACTGCGCCAATGTTATCATTGACGCTGTGAAACAAGCTCAGGACGGCGACGGTATTATTATACGTGTTTATGAAGCCGAACAGCGCAGGGGCGGGGTCAAGATTAAAACCACCCTGCCTTTCAGCAGGGTGACGGAATGCAACCTGATGGAAGAGAACGAAGAGGAACTCACCGCGGCTGGCGGCGAATTCGGGTTTGCTATCAGGCCGTTTGAAGTAAAGACCTTTAGGCTGCGGTAAAGAAATTTTACCGCCCTTTCAACTAACAATACTAATCCCGATTATAAAACCTCTATGAAATCAAGCAAAAACCTTTGACAAATGGGTTTTTGTGCCGAATTTTTAGCTATGTTTTAAAGAGGGATTCGTATGAGGCAAGTCAGAAAATTCCCCGCTCGTTTGAGCGGGGAATTTGATTTAGAGTTTATTTATAGGTGAATGTTAAATCCTGCTTCCATGTGGCGGTAATATCAGCGTCAGATGGAGTGCTGTTATAACTTAAATTTACCGCTGTAACAACGGGTTCGACAATATGGAAATTGTCCAGATAACCTTTGGTGCTGACGGTTGCGGTTATGGTTGTTTCTCCATAATTTATTGACACCGAATTTATTGTAAGTCCGGGTAACGAAGGGATAGACACTCCGCTGCTGCTCGCCGTATCCATGCACTGCGCATGGTATTTCGGTACATCCGTGAAGGAGTTGACTGTTTCCGAAATAACGGTGATAATTACCTTCCACCCCGAGCCGGCTTTTTCGCAGGATGCCGATTTTACGCCGGCGGGTTCAAGCACGCTCATTTGGGGTGAATTTGAACGGGGAAGGGTGTTCATAAGCGTTTCGGAACCGCCGCTGATGTTTTTGCCGTCAAAGAATGTTATTGCGGTTTTTGTTCCATAATTATTTGGAAGAAGCGGAGAGACAAGAAATTTAAAACCGGGGTTTTCGGGGGTGAGTTTCGTGATTTCTGCTTTTGTTCCCTGCGCTCTCGCTACCGCAACCTTGCCTTTATAAGCTTTTGTCGCATTGGCATACTGGTTGTAAAAAGCAACTATTTCAGCGGTTGACCCGCCAACAGGCCCTTGTGTAAGAATGTCCGGCAAAGTTGTCGGAGCTGTTGTGGTTGTTATTGCCGCAGTTGTTGGGGCTGATGTGGTTGAGGTTGCGTTTGTCGGGGCGGCAGTAGCCGGAACAGTGGCGGTTGGAACTGTTGTGGTTGCCGTTTTGACAGTTGTTGCCGCCTTTGCTGTGGTTGTATTTTTAGCGGTGGTTGCATCCGTTGCGATTTGAAGCGTTGTGATTACCCCTGCGTTTTCAATATAATAAACGCCGTCGGCCCTGACTTCAACACCTTTTCCCAAAATTGCGAAATAATTTTCAATGGTTGATTTTTGTTCGCCGGTTAAATTTTCGTAGTTTCCGTCCCAGGAAGAAGGCCCGCTGCTTTCAAGTGCCACCTTCACCACCTCATCCGAAATCGGCGTGTTGGCATTGTACTCGGAAACGGTTGTATCGGTTGTTGTATAGCCCGTCGTCGGTACATTAACTTCCTTTTTTTTGCATGCAGCCAGCGAAAAGATCATTGTAAAAGCCATTGTTAAGGCAAGAAGCCCGGTTGCTATCTTTTTCATTCGGCAAATTTCCTTCCATGTGATACTAATCCCGATTATATAGCCTCTATGAAATCAAGCAAAAACCTTTGACAAATGGGTTTTTGTGCCGAATTTTTAGCGATTTTTTAAAGAGGGATTAGTATGAATATAAATTTTCTGTTTCGGTCAACGGTCTGTAAGCAAAGCAATTATACAAGATATTTTGCCGGCTTGCAATATCAAACATCACTTGCGTTGAAATCCCCGCGCAAAAATGAGCGGAAGGATTTTTATATTGCCGGAGATTAATAGGTAAACGTCATATCGCCCCAAAATTTACCGTCAATTACGGTTTCAATATTCCCAATGTTCTTATAACCAAGCTTGCCGGATATTTGAAGCGGCGCATCCATTCTCAAGTGGTCTAAAAACCCTTTCGGGTTGACTGATGCTATAAGTGTTGCACCGTCATAGGGGGCATTGATCTGCCCGTAAATTACCTTGCCGTCCCCAAGCGTGAACGGGTCCAGGCTGTTGCTGTCAATTTCAAGGGGATCCATAACGCTGGAATGATATTTGGGAGGCGTATCAATACCAGATTCTTCTTTAATCAACACAATAGTTACCTTCCAGCCGTTGCCGTCTTTGACACAGGATGCCGATTTGACCCCCGCAGGGGTAAGAATGCTCATTTTTTCGCCGCCTCCGCGCGGAAGGAATTTTTCAAGGGTATCGTTGCTGTCAGCCGGATTCTTGCCGTTGACAAAGGTTTTATTTTCAAACTCATCCTTAAGCTGTTTATCTAAAACGTCTTGCAGCAGTCCCTTAAACATCGAAATCCCAAATTTTGTTATTGTTGTGACAGTGCCCATATTTCTTTGAACCGTTATCTTACCGGTGTAATCTTTTGTGGCGTTTGCGTATTGGTTGTAAAAGGCGACGATTTTTACTATATCCGTACCCACGGGAGCGTTTATTGTCCCAGCAGCGGTTGTTTCGGCGGCAGCAGCAGTGGTTCCCCCGGAAAGGTCAGCCCCTGTTGTGGTAATTCCGTCTGCCACGACTGTGGTTTCCGTCTGAACAGTTTCATTTTGCTCTGTTTTTTCCGCTTCAGCAGTGCTTTCGGAGACCGGTGCGGTTGTTGCTGTTCCTCCGTCCCTGCTGCATGCGAAAAATGATGCAACAACAAATAAAAACATTACCATAGCGATAGCTGCCGTCAGTTTTCTTCTCATAAATACAACCCCTTTAGATTTTAATCAATTATATTGTATTGATTTCATTAACGGATATATATTACTAAATTTTGATGTCTTTGTCAAAGGAGATATTTTAATACTAATCCCTCTTTAAAATATAGCTAAAAATTCAGCACAAAAACCCATAATACTATTCTGTATTAAAATGGAGAATAGTATAAATCAAAGGTTTTTGCTTGATTTCATGGAGGTTTTATAATCGGGATTAGTATAAGGTGCAAAAAAGCGCCCCGCCGGATTCCGGACGGGGCGCTTATAATGCAAAATCAGTAGGTCAATGTAATGTCCTGTTTCCATGTACCGGTGACATCGAGATCGATAAGATCAACAAATGACCACGCAAGCGTGCCTTTTATTTGCGCCGGCTCGGATATATGGATGTCGGTCATCAGACCGTTGGCGTTAACCGTGCAGATTATAGTGGTTGCGTCCGTATATGTAACGGTCGGGTCACCTGTTAATTTAAACGGCTCGAGGTCGCTGTCCTTCATTTCCAAGGTATCCATACATTGGGCATGATATTTCGGAATACCGTTGAGGCCGCTTACTGTTTCTGCTTTTAATGTGAGGGTAATCTTGCAGCCGGAGCCGCTCACAACACAGGAGGCGGATTTTACACCGGCAGGTTCGAGAACACTCATTTTTTCATCCGCATCGCGGGGCAGATGTTTCAGAAGTGTTGTTGTTTTTGTTTCTCCGTTTTCCACAAATGTACCGCTGCCGTTCGTAAAGGTTACATCCGGCTGCGCTTTGTAATCATTCGGGAGCATCTCATTTGCCTTATCCCTTAATATTTTCATATCCGGTTTAAGGGTGTTGATGAGCGTATTTGTACCCGAGGATTTAACCACCTTCACCGTACCTTTATACGCTTTGGTTGCGTTGGCATATTGATTGTAGGCGGTTACTATTTTTGTGATATCTGTGCCGATAGGTGCGGTAAAAGCTGCTGCGGTAGTTGCAGGCGCTGTGGTGGTCTGGCCCGGAACGGTTGTACCGGCTGTGGTGGTTTGGCCCGGAACGGTTGTTACCTCAACCGTGGTGCCGGCGGCAGTTGTTTCGTCACCGGTATTTGTTGCGTCGGTTACGACAGCTGTGGTAGCCGCTGATGTGGTTGTTTCGTCGTTGTCATCTTTTTTGCATGCCGCAAACGCCAATACAAAAGAAAATACCAGAACGACTGCGATGATTTTTGCAATTTTTCTCTTCATTAATTTGCCCCTTTCATATCTGTGTTTTCTTGCTGTACACAAAGTAATAGACAGAACAGCATTTCAGTCTATGTAAAATCTTACTATATACCCTACCCTTTGTCAAGTAATACTAATTCACGATTAAAAAACCTTTAAAAAATCAAGCAAAAGCTTTGATTCATACTATTCGCCATTTTAATGCAGAATAGTATTATGAGGTTTTGTGCGGATTTTTTAGTTAGGTTTTTATGAGTAATTAGTATGAGTAATCATGAAAAACGGTAAACGGCAAGCAAAAGCATCCCGGATGCAGCCCGGCCGCGCTACTTTACCCTTTTCAAAAAACCTGTTGCCAAAGAAATAAATGTCCAAAAGGCCTGGAAAATAATAATCTGAACAGAACCCGCTATTCCGGTTAAAGAAAGAAATATTAAAACAAGCAGCCCGAAAAGTCCCATCCCGACACCGATTATTTGAATTAGCTGTGCAAAACGGATACTGAAGCAAAGGCCGGTTGCAACAGCTACACTCTTAATCAAGGTGAAAGATGTGCCGTTATGCAGAACCCTGGCGGGTGCGGTTTCTCTCACAGCATCTCTGTTTCTCTTGAAAATCCTGCCCGCAGTAGCGCTGATAACCTTAACATCATTAATAGGCAGCTCAAAACAATCGGCAAGCAAGTCTTCGGTGATGTTAGAATCACAGGTTCTGACAAGCAGTTGTATTCCGTTGTTTTCAAGGCTTTTCAGGTAAGGCAGCAGCGCTTCATCGGCGGTATAGCTTACAACAAACATCGCCGCTATCTTATTCGTCATAGCGAGGTACATTACCCTTCGTCCGTCATGCTTATATTTATCCTCTTCCGCTTTGCCCGGCACTTCAATGTTATGATTGATTAAAAAGGTTCTGTTCCCTAAAAAGACCTTTTGCCCATGAATCCATGCGGTTAAACCAAGTCTGTCCTCATATGAAATAGATTTGACCGGAGGCAGAAGTTCGCGGTGGCCGGCAATTACTTTGTCAAAAACATCCGTCAGCGGCCCTCCCGACTTGATAACCATCGCAGCGGCATAAAGGACAATATCATCAATGCGGAAATTTTTATATTCCTTCATTCCGTGCATATCACAGCGCATACGGTCAAAAAGAACGGCACTGTCAATAACAACCGCATTGCATTTTGCGCATTCCTCTGCGGAGCTTTGGTTTACTATCATAGCGCCGTCGGCATTCAGCCGTTTGTTTGCGGCCCGCAGCGGGAAGCTTGAGGAAAGAAAAGCACCGGCAGGAACGCCAATGCACATTGCGCAGGTAAGCATAGAAAAACCGGCCAAAAAATTCTTGGTTACCGCCCAGGCCGCAACCCCGGCAAGCAGAGATACCCCCGAAACGACCGGCACCAAAATTCCGCTGAATTTTTCAGCCAAGCCCACGTCTCTCGAGTTTTTTATAAAATCAGCGGGGAAAACAACCTTGCTCGAATACACAACAGACGGGTTTTCCATCAGAATCCCTCGGCCGATTTCGAAAGCCTCATTTTCGTCTTCAATTTCATTAATCATATAAAGATTTTGCGGCGAGTCAAAAGCGCAAAACTTAAAATTATCCAATGTGCAGGAATGGCTGATTTTTCTTCCGGCTGCGTTGAGCAGCAGCGCAAAGATAGCCGCCGCAGAATAAATCGATAACGTCCCGCCCGGGGTCTGAGATAAAAACGAAGCAAGTATAATTTGAACCGCGCAAAATGCAACCGAAATCGATACTGCCGTGTCGCAGTTTGGTTTAAATTTAAAAAGCGATTTGAAACCGGAAACAATACAGGGCATACTGAAAAACGAAGCTGTCACCAAAAGAAATAAATTAACAAACAAGTATGCTTTTCCGTTTTCAACAGCCGCTGCCGAACCCGCTGCCGGCACCTTCAATAATCCGGGAACAAATATTAGCGCCAAACAAATCAGCTCAATGACCGTCAGCGCAGCAGTGCTAACCGCTGCCCGTTTACAGGCAGTATTTATGGAGTAATAAATTCTGTTCTTTTGCTCCGGGAAAAGATATTCAAGCCTTTTTTTTCTTAACGGCTCAGCACCATCAAAATCGTCCGTCTTTTCTGCTGACCCGCCGTCAAAGTTTTCAAACTCCCGCGCCGTAGAAGCCTTTTCGTCCTCTTCCTCGGAAACGATGATAGGCTTAAAATTTTTCGCCTTTTCGCGGCGGCGCGTAATCAAATCTCCTTCAACATCTCTTTCGTTGACTTTTTCCGTTTGAATCTCACCGTTTTCAAAACCTTTTAATACAATCTGGCCGTCCAAAACCTCGTCTTTTTCCTCAGCGGCAAGATTGGCGGCAGGCTGTCCGCCTTTTATTTTGGTTTTTTCCTCCTCAAGTTCTGCAGCGCGAAGCGCTTCTTCTGCCGGAATAACCGTCGGCATAGGCTCAAGGTCCGATGTTCTTGAAAAACGGCTTCTTTCAAGAACAACCCCCGGTTTTTCAATAGGGTCGTTTTCGTTAATGATTTCCTGCTCTGCCGTTTTTTCAAGAATCAGCATATTAAGGAAACGTTCCCTTGCATCATCGGTTTCCATGCCGCCGACATACCCGGCCGCTTTAAGCGGCGCGGACATATCCTCTGATTCGGTTTCTGAACCGGAAAAGAAGAAATCAAAATCCGCATCCTTCCTTTGCGTCTCCGTTTCTGATTCGGGTTCTTCCACCGGCTCAATGACTATTTCCTCCGGCGGATTCTTTCTCTGATGGATTTCAATTGTATGCTCAGACTCCCGGTTTTCCCGCCAAGGGAGCTCGCTGCCGGCATCCGGGTTGGCTTCGGATTTCTCTTGTTCATTCCAAATATTGTCCGAAACCGGTTCCGCTTCGGCATCCTCTTCAACATCCGCCTGCATGTATATGGAATAATCCTTCTGCCCGATGAATGATTCCCCGTCACCGGATGACATTTTGGCGGACTTGATTAAACTGTCAATATCCTGCAGAGACCATGCTTCCGGCTGCTTGTTACCGTCATCGCTTTGAGCATCATCGGTTTTCATTCCCTTAACCTCAGCAAGGATTTTATCAATGTTCATTTCGTTCCCGGGGTTTGCATTGTCATCACTGTTCAAATTCTCACTCCCCAACCACTAAAATGTAACCGGCCGCTTCTCCCGGCCGTATCTCTTCAGGCTTATTTGCCAAATGCTTTAATATCTGCCCTTTGCCTGGCCGCTTCAAACATAATGATGCCGGCCGCTACGGAAGCATTGAGAGAATTTATTTTCCCTTTCATCGGCAAGGATATTAGGAAGTCGCATTTTTCTTTTATCAGCCGTCCGAGTCCCTGACCCTCCGAACCGATAATTAAAACGACGGGGCCCGAAAAGTCCTGTTCGCACCAGTTTTTTCCGCCCGGTTCGGCTCCGTAAATCCAAAGCCCCTTTTTTTTCAGCTCGTCAACAGTTGAAGCGATATTTGAAACTCTGGCAACCGGCACATATTCAACCGCTCCGGCCGATGCTTTGCCGACAGCATAGCTCAGTGAAGCGGAACGCCTTTTCGGCACAATAACTCCGTGAACCCCCGAGGCTTCCGCTGTTCTTAAGATAGCACCGAGGTTATGAGGGTCCTCAAGCTCGTCGCAAATAATGATAAACGGCTGCTCCTCCCTGCTTTTTGCCAAGGCAAAAATATCCTCTACGCAGGCGTATTCATGAATCGCCGTAAAAGCCAGAACCCCCTGATGGTTTCCGTGCCCGCACAGAAAATCAAGCTTGCGAGAGTCGGCTTCCTTGACAACGATTCCCCGCTCGCGGCACTCGCCAATTATTTTACCGATGGACCCGCTCCGGTCTCCCTTTGATATAAGCAGACTGTCAATTGCTCTGCCGCTTCGCAAAGCTTCTGCGACAGCATTCCTGCCTATAATAATATCTTCATTTTCGTTCATGATTAACCGCCGTTTCTCAACACAAAATTTATAATTAAAACACCATATATAGATTTTATTACAATAAATTTATTTGTATTATACCATACTTTGAACGAAAGCAATATATAAAAACAATATGTTTTATTAAATTTCAGATCTTGCTCAAAGCCCACTGCGCGGCTAAAATTATTGCATATATAACAGGAACATGAAAAATGTAAACGAGAAGGGCTTTTCTTCCGAGCCAGGAGAAAGGTTTGACCCGGGTTTTATATGTCCAATCCGGAAGTTTTCCCTCTTTCACATAAACGCCGAAAAATGTGCCGGCTAAAAAAACAAATAGTCTGGGGAATAATGCAAAATAGTCCGCCGAAGCAAAATTTTCGTTGTAAATGCCAATCGGAAAAAGATAATTCAAATCATACAGCGGCGCCGGTATAATAATTTTAAAATCAGGGGCGATACCTAAATAACCGTTACTGATATTTGCTGTAAAAATATACAGAACCATACAAAGAAATATACCCCATGCGGGGCTGATATAGTGCAGCAACGGTCTTATCAGCGCAAATATCAGCATTGAAACCGAAAGAAAATGTAAAATACCAAAGTATATTTCAAACCCCTTAAGCCCGACCAGCGGCAGAAGAACAACTGTCGCAAATGTAAACGCCAACGCTACGGCAAGCAATTTTGCTCCCCGTTTTGCATTACTGTGTGAAAGACGGGACGAGATGCCGGAAACCGCGATAAAAATGCCCGAAATAAAAGGCTGGGCAGGCATAAAAAGCTTAAACAGCCAATTGCCGGATGAAAAATTAAAAACTTCGCTGAGCAGGTAAAAGGCATGATAAAGAATCATACACACAACCGCAAGCCCTCTGAGTTCATCCAGAAATCCTATTCTACGCCGTTTGGTTTTTACCTGAATCTCGGCAGCATTTTCCATGCTGTCTTCTATGCCGAATTCGGTTTCGATTTCCCTGTCGGCTTTTACCCCGTGTTCCGCATCTTTTTCCATATCGTTTTCCATCCCTTTTCGCCTCCTTTCAAACATGCGCCAAAACATTACTGATATAATATTTTACCATACCATAATATAAATGCAACACTTTGGCAACACATAATCAAACCGAATCAACCCCGCCGTTACCCGTGTTACTTGACAATACAATCGCCTCGGGAATATAATATTGAATAGCTGGTTTCAGCAAACAGCGCGGAACAACTCCGGCAAATCCGATTATTTTTTTATGATTTTGTTGTGTTATAGTTGAAAGGAACGCGGATAATATGAAAAATACGTATGAAAGCCCGCTGAATTCCCGCTATGCAAGCGCGGAAATGCAATATCTTTTTTCTCCCGACTTTAAGTTTAGAACATGGCGGAAACTTTGGATAGCCCTTGCCGAAAGCGAAATGGAGCTTGGACTGAATATAACCCCCGAACAGATTGACGAAATGAAAGAGCATATTGACGATATAAATTATGAAACGGCCGCTGAAAGAGAGAAACTGGTGCGCCATGATGTAATGGCACATGTTTTCGCTTACGGCGAATTGTGTCCTCTGGCAAAACCGATTATACATTTGGGCGCAACCTCCTGTTATGTCGGGGACAATACCGATGTGATTATTATGACCGAAGCGCTGAACCTGACTTTGAAAAAGCTTGTCAACCTCATTGATGTGCTTTCACGCTTTGCGCTTGAACACAGAAATTTGCCTTGCCTTGCCTTTACGCATTTTCAGCCGGCGCAGCCAACGACCGTTGGCAAAAGAGCCTCGCTTTGGATGATGGATCTATTGATGGATTTGGCTGCGCTCGAATTCCAGCTTTCTCAAATGCGGCTGCTCGGTTCAAAGGGCACAACCGGTACGCAGGCAACTTTTATGGAACTCTTTGACGGCGACGATGAAAAGGTAAAGGAGCTCGACAAGAAAATAGCCGAAAAAGCAGGTTTCAATTCCTGCTACCCCGTTTCGGGCCAAACATATCCACGCAAGCTCGATTCCCAGGTGCTTTTTGTGCTGTCGGGCATCGCGCAGTCCGCCGCAAAATTTTCGAATGACCTTCGGCTCTTACAGCATCTGAAGGAAGTTGAGGAACCCTTTGAGAAAAATCAGATAGGCTCGTCCGCCATGGCCTACAAACGCAACCCCATGCGGAGCGAGAGAATTGCTTCCCTTTCGAGGTATATTTTAATCGATATGTTAAACCCCTGCGTCACCGCCGCAACACAGTGGTTTGAGAGAACCCTTGACGACTCCGCAAATAAGCGAATAAGCGTCGCGGAAGCTTTTCTTGCGGCGGATGCTGTTTTGGAACTTTATATCAACATCGCCGACGGACTTGTGGTCTACCCGAAGATGATTGAAAAGCATTTACGTGAGGAATTGCCTTTTATGGCAACGGAAAACATTATGATGTCGGCAGTTAAAAAGGGCGGAGACAGGCAGGAGCTGCACGAAAGAATACGCATCCATTCAATGGCCGCCGGAAAAATTATTAAAGAACAGGGCGGCAGGAACGACTTGCTTGAAAGAATAGCTGCCGACGAAGCCTTTGGCATGACCATTGAAGAGCTTGAACAGCATTTGCAGCCTGCCGATTTTATTGGCAGAGCTCCGAAACAGACAGAGGAATTTATTGAAAACGATGTACGCCCGATACTGAAAAAATATATCACGCTTTTAGGACTCAAGGTTGACATAAAAGTATAATATCCGAGGTGCCGATTTGGAAAAATTCTGGCGTATAATAGAAAAAAATAAGTTTTACCGAAAAGTTTATGAAAATAAATTTTTCGGCAAGCTTTTAAACCGCGAAACCATATCCTATATTTTCTTCGGTGTGCTGACAACAATTGTCAGCATCGGCGCATATGCAGCCGCGCTTTGGCTTTTTGAAAAGAACGGATGGTTTGCAGGGAATTCACCGGGTTTGACCGAAATGATGGCGAAACGCAGTTGGCTGAGGCACGTGCCGAATCTTTCGGAGTCGCTTAAAGTTCTTGTTGCCAATGCTATTTCCTGGGTGTTTGCAGTTGTTTTTGCCTTTGTCACCAACAAGCTTTTTGTCTTTGCAAGCAAGAGTTGGAAACCCGGCATAGCAGTAAAAGAAGCAGTAGGCTTTGTGAGCACAAGAATGTTTTCTCTTGTTGCCGAAACCATGGTTATAGTTCTTTTCGTAAGTGTATTAAGCACAAACGAATTCGCTGCAAAGATTGCCGGACAGATATTGGTAACCATACTGAATTATATTTTAAGTAAACTGTTTGTCTTTAAGAAAAGCTGATCTAAATATTAAGCAAACATTATAACCGTCCCGGGAGATAATATGGTTCCCGGGACGGTTATTTTATACTAATTCACGATTAAAAAACCTCTAAAAAATCAAGTAAAAGCTTTGATTTATAAGTTATATGCGGATTTTTAAGTTAGGTTTTATGAGTAATTAGTATTAACTGTTTTTCATCAGGGGCTCGATCCGAACGCAGATACTTTCCAGTCCCCGCCGCCTTGCGGAACGAGGGTTACCCAGCGTGTATTTTCGCCGTTTTCCCAGCCATATTTTTCAACCGGTTCGCTTGTGGATATATTAACAACAACCTTGTAAGCTTCCCACGTCTCTGTCCACTGCTCAAGATTTACCTGCTCTATTGAAACAATCTGCAGGGATTTAAGGCTTTGGAAATTAACCAGCCACATTTGCGCCGTTGCTTCGTCAGGAGACAACGAATATTCAAGCTGGCGAACAGCCCAAACCGGATCACCGCCCGAAATAAACGAGAAGAATTTTCTTAAATCAGTCTCGTGATTTTCCGAACGTGTTTGCTTAAGCGCGTTCAAATCAATAGGCAGCTTCATGTCTTCATTTCTGTCATTTTTAGCGCCTTCGACATTTCCGGTTTCCGCGTTCACATATATTTTGTAGTTCAGCGTGACACCCAATTCCGGCGTGTCTGAGCATGTAAAAACCCACAGCGGTAATCTTGATGGGCTGTCGTTAAAGCGTTCGCATTGATATTCAACCCAAGTCACGCTATCCATATTCGCGCCCTGCGCTTTTGCGGCAGCCGCAGCATCTTTCATGGAAACTGCCGTTTTCTCTTTCGGCAGACTGCTGTCAAACACCTCGGCGGTAAAGCTCCTTGTTCCGATATCTTTATTTGCAACGCTGGTGCCGATGATGCTGACCATAAACCAGTCTCCTCCGGCAGAGTCCGCATACCAGGCGAACCACGCGGCTGCCCGGTCACTGCTTTGCCAATCCGGGCTGAGTTTCGCAACTGTAGACTTGGCTGTTTCAATTGGTGCCAGGCGGAATAAAACAGAATCGTTAAATATGTTTTTTGCCTGAGACCAAGCCAATACTTCGGCCTCGAGAGATGTAAGCCCTTCCGATGTTGTTTTTGCGGTTGCTGCTTTTGTTGTTGCGCCTGTGCTGCCGGTATTTGCCTGTTTTGAGCACGAAACAAATACCGTTAATATCATTGCCGCAACCATCAGAAATGAAACCGTTTTGCCGAATCCGGCTTTCTTTTTTCCGCTGCTTAATAAAGCTGACATAAGAATCATTCTCCTTTCAATTGCCCGGCGTATTAATACTAATCCCTCTTTAAAACATAGCTAAAAATTCGGCACGAAAACCCATTTGTCAAAGGTTTTTGCTTGATTTTATAGAGGTTTTATAATCGGGATTCGTATAAGGTCTTCCTTTTTCAGTAAATGATAGAATGAAAAATATTTCGGAATGTCAACAGTGGTCGTTCTACTTGTACCGGTAAGCCCTGACATAATCCACTATGTAATCCGCTGGATATGTATTGTTTTTTAGGCCGGCTGCCGGAACGGTGTTTTCACCGCCCACTTCAACCGAAAGAATGAGAATTTCGGGATTTTGTGAAATACCGAAACTTGTTCTGGCGGACTCAACGCCGTTTATGTAGAAGATGTATTCATCCTTGTTCCATTCAAGGCCGTAAGTGTTATATTCCTCATAAGGATTTTGAGCATAAAAAGCACCCTGATATTCAGATTGGTGCGCTGCGCCATAACCATCAAAATGGATATTATGGGTAACACTGTCCTGCTCGATTTTTTTGCCCCAGTTCGGGCTTTCGAAAATGTCTATCTCGGCACCGTCGGCGGCGCTGCCATCCTCATGAAAGGTACCGTCGTTAATCATCCAAAAAGCCGCCCATAAATCGGTACCCTTCGGTAAAATACAGCTGACTTCAAAGTAGCCGTAAAGCTGTTGGTAGTGGTCCCTTGTATCCATACCGTAGGAATAGTATCCGGGACCGCCGCCGCCGAGCCCTTCGTCGATATAATCTGTTCTTATCGTCAGTTTGCCGTTGTTAACGGATGCCATATCTCTCTGAAAGTAACCGCCTCTGCGGACGGACGCATCATTACCGTAGGTGTAGTGCCCACTCCAGTTAGACCAATTTACGCTGTCGCCGTTAAACTCATCTGCCCAGGCAAGTTGAAATTTGCTCATATCAACCTTGGGGCCGAAGGGCGTAACCGGGTAGTCAAAAAAAACGAGGCCGAACAGCTGAACGATAATGGTCAGAATTGCAACCGTTCGAAGGATGGGCTTGGTTACGGATCCCTTATAATCGAAGAATATAGTTAAAATCCGTTTCAACGCTTTGGACTGCCTCGGTGCGAGAAAATCAAACATAAAAACATCTCCCTAAAATTCCCGCAGGCCGCGCATTAATAATGTGCGGCCTGCCGTTTTGTTTATTAACCTTTAAAATCTTTAAGCATAGCAGTGAAATAGTCCATGATAAATGACCCTGCGTTGCGGTTAACTGTAAGCATTTCGGCATAATGGGAATTTTGGGGGCCATAAGAATCCGGCCCGAGCATCCCGCCCAAAGCATCCGCCAAGGTAGTCGCGACATCGTTGTCCGGAATGATATACCCGATTTCGTCGTTGGTTAAACCGAAGACAATCAATTTTCTGCCGGCCAGCGTTTGCATGGACGGATATTTCCAATCGGTTCCGTTCCACGCCTCCGCAGCAATTTTCGCGCCGCCCCAAGCTATTTCGGGGGCTATTTCGCCGGGTGCCTGAGCAATCGCCAGCTTTGATCCAAACTCGACATATCCGAGCTCCGTAATCAACAGCGCGTCTTCAAGTTTTCCGGTTGTGTTGACACAGTTGCTGTTGATAACGTTCAGCTTTGCCGCCATCATTAAAATCGGATTTTCAATCGGCAGGAATATTTCCGCATGGGTGACATTCATGTAAGGCTCAAGAACGACTTCACTGTCCGGTATCCTGATATGCTCGACAATTTTCTTGCCGTAGGCTTGAATCCTGTCGAAATCCGTTGCTCCCGCGGGTGTCTCGCCCTTGGAAATTTCCTCCTGTGCACCTTGATAGAAAGCGACATCCGCACCGGCGAGTTCCTTCGCATATTTAACGATGGCGTACGGGTATTCCGCGGAAACTTCGGTGGAATTACGGTCATACCCTGTGGGGTGAATACCTGCGTTGACAAGCCAGATCTCGTTTGCAGCCTGGTTATCGGGGTCAAACCTTATTGTGTTGACATTGGGGTCGAAAACAATCGGTGTCTGTTTGTCGTTAATCATTTCTTTGATATCGGTGGCTCTGTAATAAAGCGTGCCCGGCTGCATGGCATTGAAGGCGTCCTTAATCGCCTGGGCGCCTTTACTGAAAAGGCCTTCCATGAACTTTTCGTTGGTTGAGCTGAGCCGGTCCGTTGTGCCAAGAATACCCGCTTTGATGTTTTCACCGATGAAAGGCAGAAGGCTTACCCCAAGCCCTGAGGTGTCAATCAAATAGTGTGAATGTGAGGTTGTCACATCAATGCTGACAATGTTGTTTGCCTCGATAAAATCGGCAAGGCGGGCGCGCAGCTTGCGGACATTGGCATTCGTCAGCGCAAAGCCGTCAAGCGAAACAAAAACAGCGGTTCCGCTGCCTGAGTTGTCGTTAATGCAAACTGCCCGGAAGCATTGGTCGTCAAGCACTTTGGTCACGGGGTTTTTACCGAGATAATTGTTGAAATAACCGGCTGTGAAGTACGGGCTTGTTAAAACATCATCGGGAACAATACTGACGCTCTTATATCCGACATTCCACTTTGCGCCGGCGGCAGCGGCAGTCTGATATGTTTTGGTTCCCGCAAGAAAGTTTTCGCTGACATAGTCCTCGTAATCAACAAAGGTACGCTCCGGGAAAACTTTTATAATATTTTTAATCAAGCTGTCCGCAAAACTGCCGATGCTTTCAACCAATACTTTTTCAAGCATCAGCTTGAGGTCATCTTTGTTGTCAACAAATTTTATGTATTTAAACGGAGCAAGGATGTTTTCAATAACTTTTTGGACACTGCTTGTGCCTTTTTGTTTGGCAGCAAGGTCATCTGCAATTGAACCGACACTTTCGCTTGCGGCGGAAATATTGGCTGTAACATTCGGGGAAGCTGCAACAACCGTTGTTTCAGCCGTTTTTTCCTGAACTGCCACAACTTCGGCCGTTTCACCGGCAGAAGCAGCCACCGGTACCTTTTGCGCAGAGGTATTATTTTGTCCCGAAAATGAAAGGCAGGAACAGGATAAGACAATACAAAGCATAAGTGTCAAGGAAATAAGCCGTTTTACATTTTTCTTCATTAAAAATCCCCCATTCGTTTAATTTGTTTCCGTTTAGATTATACATACTAATAAATGCTTTTTCAATTAAAATATTCACAGGTATGGTCAACAGAATTGAATGGTTTTATCGGGAAGCCCTGTTTTGGTTCTCATCCCGCCAATTTATACTGCCGTAAAACCATATTGATGCGCTTCGGGCCGATATCCATCACACAGAACCTCGGTCCGTCCGCGGTTGGTAAAACCGTCATGCTCTCGGCTTCGCATTCGGCTGACACATTGCGGCTGAAAAGCAAACTTGCTTCGCCGGTGACGGGGTTCAGTTTATAAACCGTCTTCGTCCCGACATCACAGGAGAGATACAGCATGCCGTCATATATTCCTCCGCCTTGAATCCGGTCAAGCGGCATGGAAAGCGGAATTGTTTTGACAAGGCTCATATCGTCAAGGTCGAAAACATTCAGCAGCTTACCGTTGCTCCATTCAATGGTATAAAGGTATCCTCTCGGCCCGTCAACGATACACCAGGGAATTCCTTCATCGTGAAGCTCCAGAGGCATCGCGTAGGATTTGCCGGTATACTTCAAGGTTTTGGCGTCAAAAATTGCAATATAGGGGTGCTGATAAGCGGAACCGTCCTCAATTGCCGCGTATATTTTGCCGTTATACCAGCTGATGCCCCCGATATGGTTGCATCCCTGCAATAAAAGCGCGGGGGGAATCGCCATAATATTTTTTACGATGGTTTTATGCGTTTTCATATCAGTCTTATTCAAGAAGAAGTTGCCGCTGTAATAAAAATACTCGCCGTCCGTTGTGATCCCCTGCCCCCGTGTTAAAGCCTGGTCCAGCATATAGGTATGGCTGTCAACCAGCACAGCGCCGACCGGAACCCCGGGCGGGTTCTCCGCATTAATTGTCACCGTGAGAAGGATTGCGGTTACAAGCGCCCAAATCTTTCTAAAAACAAACATTTCGTTCACTTTCCTTTTACTGCTTTAACATTTCTTCGGCATGTTTTCCTATTTAATCATTGTTTAATGCGTAATGGCGGAACCAGGCGTTTATAAACATCGGACCCAGGTCCAGCGTGTGGATCACCGCGCCGTCCGGCGTTTCGAGGATCGTCAGCCCTTCGCTCTCGCTGCCTTCCGTCAGGTTCTGGTCAAAGCATTTTTTTACCGCGCCGGTGACGGGGTTTATTGAGTACACAGCCTGCGTTTCATCCTGCGTCGAAACATACAGCAGCCCTTTATACATCTCGCCTCCCTGAATTTTATGCACGGGTACGGAGAGCGGCACGGTTTTTACAAACGCCAGTGTTACAAGGTCGTAAACGATAAGCGCGGGTGAATTGTCCCGCTGGGCAGAATAAATATAACCTTTTTCACTGTCAACCGCTATCCACGGCACGCCGTTTTTCTGAAGTTCAGCGGAAAGGATGTAATATTTGCCGGTAAACTGGAGTGTGGATGAATCAAACAGGGCAACGATCGGGTATTTCCAAACCTTGCTATCCTCAATGGCGGCGTAGATTGTCTTGTTCCAATAGCTGATGCCGCCGATATGAGCCGAACCGAATTTGTCCTTCAATTCCTTCGGAATCGCGTTTATATTCATGGCGGTTTCCGTTTTTCCATCGAGCCCGGTTTTTATCAGGCTCCACCTCGAGCTGAAATAAAAGCTTTCTCCGTCGGTCGTGACATCCTGCGAGTGCGTGTATGAGCCTAAAAACAGAATGTTTTGTTTGCTGACCGCATTCTGCCTCACACCGTCAGACGAGGCGTCAATAATGCCTGTTATTCCCGAAAACACCGCGGTAAAAACCGATAATGCCAGGGATATGAAAAAGGTCTTTTTTGTAACACCGCGCAAGAAAGTCAAAACTGTCAGCACAAGTATCCCTCCGCAATCAAAATAGAGCTGCCTGATAAGGACTTTACAAGCATATTAGCATAGGTGCTGTTTTAAGTCAACAATTCAGATTGCTTACAAAGTTTGCCCGGCAGCCAAATGCGTAAAATTGTCTTGAATAATAAGGAGTGCTGTGATAATCTTATATATTGTAAATTAGTATGTATGGTTGGTTTATAGCAAATAAGGTTAGACCTTGTAAATGTACATTATTGAGAGGAGTTTATACAAATGGAGAACACCTGCAACTGCGGTTTTTACCCGACCATTGTCATCCCCGGCATAGGCGACTGCAAAGCTTTCGAGGAGGATGAAAAAGGCAACAGATTAAGAACGGCTTGGCCGCCGGATATTGACGCGGCTGCAATGAAGAAGCTGAAGAACTCCCTCATTTTTCCTGCTTTGCGAATGCTTATTCTGCGTCATGACTTGGGCTTCACCAAAAAAGCCGGCAAGGCAATTTCTGAAGCAATTGACACACTCACAAGCACCCCTGACGGAAAATATAAACATAATGTCAAGGTTGAAACCTTTGACGCTTCGCTGGCCGAATGCAGCGAGGAGGGCAGAAGCTTTATATACCGTATGCTGCCCCTCAAACCTCTTGCCGAGCATATCGGCGAGGACCATATGTTTTATTTTGCTTTTGTGCCTATCGGCAACACACAGGACACGGTTGAACGCCTCAGGGAATTCATCCAAATGGTCAAGCAGAAAACCGGCCACGCCAAGGTCAATCTCGCATCCGTCAGCCTCGGCGCAACCATAACAACCGCTTATCTCGATGCATATGCGTCCGACGGCGATATCAACCGCGTTGTCGGAGTGGTGCCTGCCTTTGACGGCTCCATAAATGTATCCGACATTATGAAGGGTAATATCGCTTATGATGACTATGAGGTTCTTTTCATTGAATTAATGGGCCGAAAAACTGCTGCAAATGTTATTAAAATCGCGAAGCTGCTGCCGAAAAATGTGCTGAGAAAATTTATTGAGGCGGTGGTCGGAGCGGTTGTTGATACCGTGATTGTCAACGCCACAACCATGTGGGGGCTTGTACCCGCGCATGAATATGAGGCGTTAAGCAAAAAGCTCATCGGCGACCCCAAACACGCAAAAATTAAAGAGCAGACAGACAGATGGTGGAAAGCCCGCGCCGACTTCCCGGCTCTTGTCAAAAAGGCACGCGAAAACGGCACCGAAATCTTCGCCCTGGGTGGTTACAACAAACAGCTTTACAAAGTTGTCAACTCCACAACTATTCACTCCGACATGGTGGTGCACTCCGCCTCCGAAACCATGCGCGCGCATTTCGCACCGCTTGGCGAAACCTTCGGCCCGGATTACAAGCAGCAAAACCTGAACTGCAAAAACGAGAAGCACAACCACATCAGCCCGCAAAACGACGTCGACGCCTCCGTCGGTGCCATACCGGATACCACATGGTACTGGCGCAATATGGAACATGAGGAAGCGGCGGACAACAAACAGCTGCTCAACCTGATGAAACTCTTGCTCAGCAACAACGACATAAAGGATGTTTTTCAGGACCCCGCATATCCGCAGTTTAATGAATTTGTAAAGACCGAAAAATAGCCGAAAGGAGATTTCTATGAAAAGAAAAGCAGATGCTGTTACTGCTGTTATTCTCTGTGTTCTGACGTTTTTTTTCGTTGTATCCCCTCCGGTTCAAATACCCGTACAAACACCGGTCCATGCGGCAGGTGCCGAAACCGGCAGTATCGCCGCTGAAGCCGCGGTTCAATCCGAACCGGTAATTCAGAATAAGACTCAGGCTGAAATCATCTCCCTGCCTGCTTCAAATGTGCCGGAAACCTCTGCAATAAACAACGCGGTCTCCTCTTCGTGCGCAGCGGAGCAAAAAAGCCGGACAGACACCGAAAGGCAGGCAAAAGTTGACCTTAACGGAAACGAGTTCGATCTTCTCAGTATGACAGGAGCCATTGGCGCGTTTTCGAATGTGAAAACCAAAGCCCAGTTAAAATATGTTCTCTTCTCCTATTTGGAGTTCGGTTTGCTAAAAACGCTCGACAGGATTGCCGGCATTATTCCCGACCCGCAAACCATTCAAAATATATCCGATTATCAAAGCGAGAATTTTTATCCGGGCAGCAGCAGTTTTTTGTCCGTACCCGCCCAGGGCGCCCATTGGAGCCTCGGCTATGCGCAGGCAAGCCTGATTCCCGATGATATTTTCACAAAAGACTATTACCTGGCCGGCTACCTTATGCAGAATTTTCCGGGCAATACTGTTGAAACCGTGCTTGACGATATCAAGGTCAGGACCATCATCCTTGACGACAACAGCGGCAGGGGAAAAACTTCTTTCTCGGTTATCGAATCCATCGGGGTATGCAACGCCGATATAAGGGCAATCCGCGCAGCACTCGCGGTTTACGCCGCCGCAAACAATATCGTCAGTATCAATGTCTGCGCGACGCATACGCACAGTTCCATCGATACGCAGGGTCTTTGGAATCCCCTTATTTTGAAAACAATAAACAATTTAGGCGTTTCGCTTTCGGGCGAAGGCAATATGATACCCGGTCCCGACGAAGAGTTTATGAAAATTGTACGCAAACGCACAGCGGACTCTATCATGAAAGCCTGCGAGAGTATGGAAGCCGGAACACTTTATTTCGCAGAAAAGGATGCGTCAAAATACAGCTTCGACAAGCGCGACCCGAGTTCATACCTCGGCACGCTCACAAGGCTCCGTTTCGTGCCGGACAATAAAAACAATAAAGAAACCCTGATCGTTAATATGAGCGCACACCCCTATATCACCGGTCTTAAGACCGATATAAGCTCCGGCAAGGAACTTTCCGCCGACTACACGGCATACATGGATGAGATCATCAGCGAAGCCGGTTACAACTTTATGTTTTTCAACGGTGCCATTTGCGGCATCTATGCGGACAGAGGTCAGAGCGGCGACGGTGTCCCAACCACGCGGCGTTCGCAGGAAGCAACCCGATACGGGCATGAGTTGGGCCGTTTCGTGTTAGCCATGACATTAACAAAAGAACAGATTCTTGCGGATGAACTTCTTGCGAACACGGAGCAGGTTCAAGCAGACATGCTCGTTTCCGAAGGCGGTTACAGTTTATGGTATGAGGGTTGGAATCCCGTTGAAGAAACCGCTGTAGCACCCATGCTGAACATCCGCCTCAAAGAGGTAGTGCTGACAATTGACAATCCGGTCATTATAGCAATTGGCAAGCTGGGACTTGCGAACAATGCGATATTAAAGAATGGCAGCGGGCAATACATGACGGTGACGGAAGTAGGCTATTTGGAACTGGGCAATGATGTCAAAACAGTGATGATGCCCGGTGAGTTGAGTCCCGACCTGGTAACGGGCGAAGCCTCCTCCACGGCAGAAGGTTCTTTCTCGCTGCAGGATTTTCCATACCCTTCGCTTAATGAAATAGCGGGCACTGAACTGACGGTCTTCGGGCTTGCCAATGACGCCGTCGGCTATATTCTGCCGGATACGGATTACTGCATGATATTTTTTGACAACATAGAACCTTTTGGCGACCATTACCAGGAAACAATTTCTTTCGGCAGAACACTGGGTTCATCGCTTGTTACGGCCTTTGCCGATATCCTTGATGAAGTCAAATAGCGGTTATACTGATTACTCATAAAAACCTAACTAAAAAATCCGCATAAATCAAAGTTTTCGCTTAATTTTTTAAGGTTTTTCAATCGTGAATTAGTATTAACAGGTGACTCGGCAAAGAAAAGCGTACCCTTTCGGGCATGGACATATACTTTTATATCCGGTTCTATCGGATAAATTTCTTAAGAAACGGTGATTGAGATGAAGAAAAATTTTATGAAACTGACTTCTCTGCTGCTTGCGTTTACCCTTGTGTTCACTGCCTCCGCTTTGGGTTTCGGCGGTGTGCAGGCCGCAGGTACATCCGAAACAAACGCGGAAAAGTCCGGAATTACCGTCGCAACCGCGGAAACGGCCGAAGAAGCGGCAGAACTCCTGACCGCCGGGGAAACCCCTCCGGCAGTGTCCGGTGAAAAAAGCAATGCAAAAGACTGCTGCCTGACGGAATGCGGCGGTAATTGCGCTTATTGCCCGACCATAGTCATCCCCGGCATCAGCCAATCCGAAACCTTTTTGCTTGATGAAAACGGTAAAAGAATGCTTGACAAAAACGGCAAGGAAATGACCTCATATCCGCCTTCCGTCGATGTTAACGCAATTGTTAAAAAATTAGCATGGCCTTTTGCAAAAACTTTAGCGACACAAAAAGATCTCGGGTTTACCGATGCGGCGGCAGAGGTTGTCGGTGATGTTTTTTCATCGCTTGCGACAGGCCTTGACACCCAACCGGTTAAAAATATTGAAGTTGTTAAATATCCGCAAAGCGTTGCCCGCTGCAGCGAACATGACAAGCACTTCATATACAGCTGCATTCCGCTTCAAAATTATTCTTCTGTTGCCGGCGAAGACCACCTGTATTTTCTCGGTTACAATTCTTTCGGCAACAACCTTGATATTGCCGCAGAACTCTATGCTTTGATTCAGCGGGTCAAAACGGAAACCGGGCATAGCAAGGTAAACCTCGCGCCGATCAGCCTTGGCGCCACCGTCACAAACACCCTGCTTGAATACTATCCGGATGTATACAATGACTTGAACAAGGTCATTTTTATCGTTCCCGCTTTTGACGGTTCGATCATCGTCAGCGACATTTACAAAGGCAACCTGAGCCTTGGCGACGAAATGCTTTATAAAGATTTATTCCCGTCGCTTTTTACCGGCTACCTGCCGTATCTAATCAATGTTGCGTTAAGGCTGCTGCCCAAGCAAGTCCTGCTCACCTTCCTTGACAAAGTGCTTGCCGAGCTTCAGCAGGACGCGTTGGTAAACTGCACCATGATGTGGGCGCTTGTCCCGGGCGCCGACTATTCCGCTCTCCGGGAAAAGTATCTTTCCGATGACGCGCATGCCGAGATACGCCGGCAAACGGACATCTATTATCAGGCACAGCTGCACTCGGGCGCGAATATATTAAAACTGATTGACCGCAACATTAAAGTTTTTGACATTGTCGATTATAATTATGCGCTCTATTCTATTTCGGGTTCTTACAAAGATGTCAATGCGGACGGCGTTATCCATCTTGATTCAACATCCATGGGCGCGACAAGCGGGCCTGTCGGGCAAACATTGCCCGAAGGATATGTCCAGCAGAATACTCACTGCTCAAACCCGGCGCACAATCACATCTCTCCGGATGGAAATGTCGACGCTTCAACCGGACTTCTTCCGGATAACACCTTCTATTTCCGCAACCAGTCCCATGAGGGGACAGCCAGAAACGATGTTATTATCAAACTTGCGACAGAATTGCTTTTATATAATAGTATGACCGATGTTTTTTCGATACCGGACAGATATCCGCAGTTTAACACCGGGCGCGAAGCGAGAGGATTTGTCAATGATATCGCTCAAGCCAAAACAATTGACCAAAGCGCGCTGTCCGCGGAGGACGCCGCTGAACTGAACGCCGCAATCGCCCAGGCCGACGCTATGATAAACAATACCGTGGTTGACTACAGCAATTATCTTGCGTCCCGTGAAAGGCTTTTCAGCATAGAAATTAAAATCGGCTTCCGCGAGGCGCCGAAGGATGACACCTCCGCAAAAACCACGGAAGCTTTCTTCAAATTCGCAAGCGAAATGCTCTATAAATACTGGGGACCGCGCGGCTTTTCCGACAAGAAATAGGCAAACAGCGGTGAACGCATAAATCCGCCCCCGCGGCGGCACTTGATAAATATGATAAGGGACGGCAGATTGTCATTTTGTAACAGTCTGCCGTCCCCCTGTCTCCCACCCTTGGGTTGCGCCGCAATATGCGCACAGAGTGTGCAGCGCCTTGCTGTTGAGGCAGCGGTTAACGGCGATGTCATACTAATTCACGATTGAAAAACCTCTAAAAAATTAAGCGAAAGCTTTGATTCATACTATTCTCCATTTTAATGCAGAATTGTATTATGTGGTTTTATGCGGATTTTTTAGTTAGGTTTTTATGAGTAATTAGTATGAGTATTCACCTTTCCGCACTAAGAATCATAAATCGAAAACGGAAACCAGAAACTGATATTCTGTTTCCAGGTATCCTCTATATCAAATGAAAAGCTTGGTAAACCCGAAACTGACATTGTACCATGACAAAGAACCGGCTCTTTAAAATAGACATAATCCAGATATATTCCACCGTTAACCACCGCTATTATGGTGGCGCCGCTATAGGTTTTGTCTGTTAAAATAATATTAGGCGAAGATAAGTTTACGAAGGAAAACACATCGGTATCCATGCATGTACTGTGAGCCGGGGGGATTGCACTCATATCGGTAAAATGCTCGGAAATAAGGTTTATAATAACCATCTTACAACCGTTGTCAAGTTCAATGCATGAAGCTGATTTAACACCTTCGGCAGTAAGCGTGCTCATTTTTTCATTTCCTGCCAGTGGCATAAAATCTTTGGTATCTGTGTTGCCTTGTGTAAACATGCCTCTTTCTACAATTGGATTATAACCCTTAGAAATATTTCCGAGTAAATTACCGGGCATGCCTGAATCGGTACTTTTA
The DNA here is from genome assembly GCA_964627535.1 of uncultured Eubacteriales bacterium. Classification (GTDB taxonomy): domain Bacteria; phylum Bacillota; class Clostridia; order Oscillospirales; family Acutalibacteraceae; genus UBA1447. Next base: position 2,394 of record CAZVJW010000035.1, on the reverse strand, counting down.
ATGTCAATGATATGGCCATAGCTTTTTATTACTTGCATTCCTTCTTTATATGCTTTCGCATTATTGGCTGCGGTATTATACAGAGTGACAATTTCCGGAATAGTACCGGATGATGTACCTTCAGGCAGTGACAAATAGCTGACTTTTACAAGATTGGTCACAATAATATGGCCAAAAGTCATGTCTTTCGTTGTATTGAAAGATTTAAATAAATACTTATTGGTTTCCGCCACATCCGAAAAAGTGGCATAACCCGTACCGTTAAGCAATTTAAAAAATATCTTTAATTTTAACATTAATTTTATAAAAAAGTTAACGGGAGCTTTATTGGGATTCAGGCATGCTTCATATGACATTTCTATAGATTCTTCCGGTTCAAGGCTGCTGTAGCTTGCGTTAACTGAACTCGTACTGAGCGCCGATAATTGATCCGGTAAAATATTTTCTACATTGACATCATCAAGCGGTTCACTGCCGGTATTTGTTACAACTATTTTGACCCGTGCCGTGCCGAGAGTGCTGTAGCTGCTTTTATCCGTCGTGATTTGCACCGTTATAAGCGAATCACTCGCATCAACTTTCTGCGGTGCTGCATAAACTGCAGGAAAAATGGATAACAATAAAACAGCCGATAACAATAAACTGATAATTGATTTCATTCTTGTTTTCATTTTTTCATCCTTCTTTTTTATAAATTCAATTTATTATACTGCCATATAATGGTAAATGCAATATACTATTTTAAGTATCAAAAGTGTCAAAGGGACGGGGTTGTTGACACACTCATGTTCTGAGAATTACTCCTCTGTTTATACCCGTTAGCCTTTCAATCTGCCTTATCGACAATCCGTTTTCTTTCAGGCTTCTTAAAATAGCATCTCTCTTTTTAGCTTCCAAACTCTGTATTGCCTGCGATGATGTAAGACCGTATGTTTTATTTATCATTGCTCTTGCATCTTGGTCAGTAACTCGATGATTCTCTTCCATTTCTAAGCAAATATCTTCCTGTGATTCGTTCATATATTCCTTAAAAAGACCTGCCGCTGTTTTCGTATCCTCATTAAAAAGTGACAAAACAAATTCTGTATCTGTTAATCCTTCAGTTTTGACATAGTTATTATAACTGCTCCATTTATATTTTGAAATATCATTTACGATTCCGGCTTTTAGCGGGTTTTGGTGAATATACCGCACTGCCGTCAACAGATATGCATCATCCTCGATTGGTTCACTTTTAAAGCGGTCTTGAAACAAATTGCCGACCCTTTCATATTTCCTGTTGTACCAGTAAACATAGCTCCCACATATCCTGCGCATAATTTGCTCAAGCGGTTCAGCGCACTCCTTTAGCAACAGATGAAAATGATTGCCCATAAAGCAATAGGCATAGATTTGATATCCGCATTTTTCTTTGTAGCTTTGCAACGCCTGCAGGAACCTCTCACAGTCTTCGTCATCCTCAAAGATGGTTTGCCTGTTGATACCCCGGATCATAATATGATATATTCCTGTCTCGCTTTTCCTTCTGGCTTGCCTCGGCATGGTATCACCTCAGTTACCACTATACATTAAATCTATCCTTGTGTCAATAACCCCGTCCCCTCGACACTCCCCGACACTCTGACGTATTATAATGTTTTACCGGGGACTTCTCCTCTCCAAATCCGCAAGGCCATTTCCGAACTATGCCTACTAATGCCAACATCATTTCGTTTGGCGACACATTCAAGAACATCAATAGCCTCCTGTATCAAAATATTCAAACGTAAACACTCAACTGCCGCAATACTTTTTGCTGTTACGCAGTCGGAGAGTAACAAATTACCATAGACCTTTCTCGCTAAATCTAAATTATTTTCAAATAAGTCAGTTTTTAGTTTACGTAATTTTTTTACCTCTCGGTTATTGGTTTTATAATCACCCTCTGACAACGCAGATTCTATTATTCTGTAACTCTTCATATGCAAATCAATTATTTCTTGAATGGACATTTTTTTCCTCATCTCGGCATCACCCCAAAATCTTTCAATGTATTAATACCAAATTGATTCTGAAATTCAAAACTTTGACCCTTAAGCCAATTTCTAACACGCAAAGTGTCTGATAAACGAGGATCAATACTGTTATAATATCCGCTTATTTTAGCATGTGTTGCACTGTCAATAGCAATCACGTTCTTTGTATTATGGATTTGTGTGTTAGCAAAGCCAGATTTCTGAATTTGGTTCTGTTCGACAATATGGTGCCAAGCCTTTCCTTCTCCAGCAGGTCCGAATTCCTTTTTATAAGCATTGAAACTGTCAAAAGACTTATCTGTTCCCCCAACCTCATCCTCAAAACCACTCGCACCCGGCTTCCCGGAACTGAGTTCTCCCTTTTCATCTGCAAAGAACC
>CAZVJW010000034.1:0-43139 GCA_964627535.1 uncultured Eubacteriales bacterium | reverse complement strand
CTTGACGGTATCTATGATTCCGTTGTGCTCAAAGATATTATCGCACGCAAAAAGTTTCCCGATGTGCAGATGCTACAGAGTGTTGCCCGGTTTATATTTGACAATATCGGGAATACCCTTTCAACAAAAAAAATAGCGGACACAATGACCTCCGCAGGGAGAAAAATCACCGTGCATACGGTTGAAAACTATCTGTCAGCGCTTACGAACACCTTCATCATGTACAAAATCGGCAGATACGATATTAAGGGTAAGCAATACCTCAAAACCGGTGACAAATACTACGCAGCAGACATTGGGCTGAGATACAATCTGCTCGGTACCAAGAAAGCGGACGACGGGCATATCCTCGAAAATGTAGTTTTTCTTGAACTTATGCGCCGGGGGTATGATATATATATCGGAAAAGTCGGCGTTGCAGAAGTGGACTTTATTGCAATCGGCGATGAGGGAACCGAATACTATCAGGTAGCCTACACCGTTCGCGGAGAAGCGAACGCAAGCGGCAAAACAACCTTGGAAAGGGAGCTTGCACCGTTGGAGGCTGTGAATGATCATAATCCAAAATATCTGCTCACCATGGATATTGCACCGTTAATCACTCACAACGGCATCAAACAAATCAATGTGCTTGATTGGTTGTTAAGGTGAAGTGTTAAGTTCACAGAAATGAGTTAAACCCGACAGCAGAAATGTTGTCGGGTTTTCGTTGCCGTCACGATTATCACTTAATATTTGTGAAGCTATAACGCTTTGCGATTTGTTTGTAGCCCATTTTGCGGCAGTTTTGGTTGTTGATTATTTCGTCATTGGGTGTTGTTCCGCCGCTTAACGGCATTTCACCGTGAACAATATTATGCTCGATTACAGTTGACCACAACAGTGTTATTGTTTCATCACTTTTGTGCTGCTTGGAAACGGTAATTCCACCAATGTCGCTGATTAATAAACCTTGTCCGTTTTCGGTTGACGGCATCGCGATACCGACCAATTCTTCCTTAAAAAAGAGTCCTAAGAAAAGAGTATCCACATAATTACCGTAATCGTATTTCTGCTCGAACACCTGCAATGTCGGTATTTTTGAGCCTGCCGAGCTGTCGAAGCGCTCAACCGCCTTTCTGTCCACTTTGCTTAGCAGTCTTACCGAATAGTTTTGCAGATGCGGCACTTTGACCTCGTCTTTGAGATATGCAAAATCGAAGAACTCAAGCTTTTTGATACCCGAGAATCCGAAATCATCCTCCGGAAGGGCATAGTCGCTATCACAGCGGAAATCAATACAGAACTTATTGAATTGCTTAGCGAGCGAAATGTATTTTCCGATGTTCTCCTGCCTGCAATAGAGTGTCATACACATCTCATCGGGACGGTATTCGGCAACATATATGTATTCGTTATTGTCGCTGAGTTTATAGACCGCGCAATCAATTTGTGACATCAGAACGATGTCCGCAGCATACCGAACAGGGTCGGACGCAAGAAGATAATCAACAAGGTCATCGGTGCATACACGCCGGAATTCAGGAAATTGCTGCTCAAATCGTTTGATTACCGTTCCGGTTGACATATCATTCCATGTCAGTGAAATATTTTTGTTCTTCTGCCGATATTCAGCGGGTGAAACAGAATAGATAGCCTTAAACGCTCTTGTGTAATTTTCGGGATTTGAGTAGCCTAAATCGAGAGCAATATTGAGGATGCTCTTTTCGCTTGTTCTGAGCATATGCGCCGAGCGAATCAGCTTGTATGTTCGAACATACTCCATCACCGATTTCCCGGTATTCTCCGCAAACATTCTGTCGAAATAAGCATTTGAAAAGCCTGCAGCACCTGCCACGCTGTCGAGATTGATACCGTCATCATTCCAAGTATTGCTGATATATTCCAAGGCTTTGTTGATATAGGGATTGTTGTTCATGTTTGTCACCTCGATGACAGTATAAATGATGTCGGCTTAATAAATCCTATCATTTTTTGCTTAATTGCAGAATTTTGTTGTTCACAAATTATATCATTCTGATGTCCATTTAAAGAGTATAACCGGTCGGATCTCCCTGGGGCAGGTTTTTTTCAAATATCAATTGTCCGTTTTCAGGCGAGACTTCTCCTGTGTTTTCAAACCCCATTGCTGCCCAAAAAGGTATACCCGTAACGGAATCAGCGGTCAGATACATTCGTTTTGCACCGTGAGAGGCAAACAGAACTTCTATCCGTTCAAATATAGCTTTCCCATATCCCTTGCGGCGATATTCCGGTTTAACATAAAACTCCATGATATAACCATACTCAGGTTTGATAAATCCTTTGTGACCTTCGTGATCCACCTTACCATATAGAAGCCCGATAAAATTTTCACCGTCATAACAAAACTCAAGGTGTCTGTCTTGCGGCCCTTGTATATTGAGCATGCTTCTTGTAACTTTCAATATAATATCTGTTGGGGTTTCACTGCCTTTATGCTCGTCAAGTTCCCAGTTGTATGTAATCATCAGACTTGCCAGTAAATTGTAGTGTTCTTCGTTGTCCTTATGCAGTTGGATAAACTTTAATTCCCTCAATGTGTTACCTCTTCAAGCAATTCATCGAGGTAAGAAAAAACATTCCTACCGACAAATTCACCGCTGTTAATCATTTCATAAATTTTATCTTTTTTTACCCACATTGCACCACAGGTTTCACCTTCTTGAAATATGATAGTCTCAACCAAGGCGTCATATTCAAAAATCCATATATCGCATAAATCAGGCATCGAACCATATTCTCTGACAATACGCTTCCAAAGATTCCCCTTTTCAGGCGGTAATGCTATCCCCAATTCCTCACGAACCTCACGAAGTGCTGCCGAAAGGCTGTTTTCACCTGCAACCGCCGAACCACCCGTACATTCCCACATGTTCGGGAAAGTCTTGTTCGGAGTACGCTTTGAAATAAGATATTCACCTTTTCTGTTTCTTATCCAGACATGAACAACAAGGTGAAAGCCGCCTTGTTTAATCGCCTTACCGCGCTCGTTAATCCGGCCCGTTTTATTGCCGTTTACGTCATATATGTCCCAACATTCAACCATCACACAACTCCGCTTTCGAGTATGGAAAAGCTTTTAATTTCACAGTTAATTTCTGCCAAAGCTCCGTATGGCAGGATCATTTTCGGCTCATTATGGCCGAAGCTGCCGTTATACAGCACCGGCATATCGTCACGCCCGAATTCTGCCAATACTTTTTTGATAACCGTTTTGTATTCCTCATAATACATACCGCCCTGCGGTTTACCCCAAAAGATACCCGCAATTCTGCCGAGAATCCCCATCGTGCCGTAATGGCGAAGACTATCCTCAACCAGCCATACCGGAGGAAGCTCCTCACTTGTTTCAAGAAACAGTATGGCGTTGTCAAAATATTCGATAGGCGGGAACAACATTGTACCCTTGATATACGCAATAACCTCAAGACAGCCGCCGATGAGCTTTCCCTGCACTTTGCCTGTTCCCTGCAAAAGCTCATAGCCGGTGTTCCGGTAGAATTGTCTGGCGGTGTTCCGGTTTTCCACAATCCACTTAAGCCGTTGTGCCGTATAGGTGTCACTCGGCATAATTTCTCCGATGGGCTCTGTATTGAACCACGCTTTGTTTACTGCATTTACCGTGTAATTGGACATCGAGACATTCTCCGCAAAATCTGTGAGGATTGCGGGACCGTAAAATGACGACACCCCCGCCTTCATGCACATAAAATGCGGTACCGTTGAATCCGAATAACCCGAGAAGATTTTCGGGTTATTTTTAATTGCATCAAAGTCGATGTAAGGCAACATCCTTATGCTGTCCTCACCGCCGATGCAGGCGATAACCGCTTTGATTTCGGGGTCTGCAAATGCTTGCATAAAGTCCTCTGCACGTTCTTTCGGATGACTGTAAACATATTCTGTTCCGGCAAGTGTGTGCGGCATTTCAACAACCTTTAGCCCAAACAGCGTCTCAAGCCGTTCCTTCCCCTGATTATACCGCCAAAGTATTTCCTCGTCGCCCGCACCTCCCCAAGAAAGGCTGACTGTGGCAACCTTATCGCCCTTGTTAAGTCTTTTCGGTTTGATTAAATTCATATTTTTCTCCCTGCTGTTTTCACATTATATTTCCGGGTCAGACTCACCGCACTGATAATTCTCCGCCTGCTTGGTAAACATTTCATAATATTTCCCGCGTGCCGCCATCAGCTCCTCGTGGGTGCCGCTTTCAATGATTTTGCCCTGATCCATGTGGTAAATTACATCAAAATCCCGCACGGTGGAAAGACGGTGCGCAACCATAACAGTGGTTGCGGTATTTGATGCATCCGTAATGATCTGCATCAGTTTATATTCCGCCAGCGGGTCAAGAGAGGCAGTCGGCTCGTCCAGCACCAGCAAGCCGAATGGGCCTGTGAAAAGCCTCGCCAGCGAAACGCGCTGAGCCTCTCCGCCGGAAAGCACGATGCCATCCTCCATAAATTCACGTGACACCGTCTTGTCCAGTACCGACCCGTCGGCACTATCCCCACCGGCCTTTTCAACCACACCATCCAACCCGAGCTTATGGATAACCTCCATCAGCTGCTCGTCCGGCATTGCATGGTAAACCGTCAAGTTGTCGCGCAGGCTCATGGCGAGCACACGAACATCCTGAAAGGCAATGCCAATATGCAGCCGCAGCGCGTGGATGTCATACTGTTTGATATTTCTGTCATTAATCATCAATTCGCCGCCGGTCACGTCATATAAGCGCAGCAAGAGCTTTGTCAGCGTGGTTTTTCCCGCACCGTTTTCGCCAACAATTGCAACGCGCTGCCCCGGTTTGATATGCAGATTTAAATGTTCAATGGCAAACGCGGCGTTCACATAACCAAATGACAAATCACGCAGTTCAATATCGTATACGCCGTTTGGCGGTGACGCCATATTCGGAAGCGAAGGTTCAATTTCCGACTTTGCTTCAAAGAATGCCGCGATGCGTTCGCCGTAAAGGGTGTGCCGCACAATATCGTTCATCGTATCAAAAACGGTACTCAGGCTGGACGCCATTGCGGCAGAGGCAACTGTAAGGGAAGCGTACAACCCTATTTTGGATATGTCGCCGCTAATGACGAACAGAATGACATATGCCAATACGCAGGAGGTTTGGATGGGCGTCAGAATCCCCTGCAGCAGGTCAAACGGCAGAGTCTTTTTCAGGAAAGACGTGTATATGGCCTGGCTGCGTAATTTAACTGCATGCACTGTCTGCAGAAATTTGAGCCCGGCACCGGAGGAACGCAGCTCGGCGGCATTTTCCTTTTGTTTGAGCATACGGTCCACATAAGTGAATGGGCGCCAGATTTCGGTCATCTTGACATCCAAATCTGCTTGCGGCTTCAGCGTCGGTAATCCTGCCAGGGTATTGAGCACAACAAAGATCAGCGTGACGCCAAGCAAAGCCGGACCGGCAGAAGCAATCAGCGCGCCCATCGCAGCTACCGTCACAATTCCTTTGATTATCCGCGGAAACAGGTACATTGCAATAAACGCATGCTGCGGGTAGTTTTCTTGCGCGAAAACAAATTTCGTAAAAAAATCCGGGTTATCATAGTATTTAAAATCCGTAAATAACGCTTTTTCGTTCACGTCGTTGCGAATTCTGAGTTCGATTTTCATTCGCTCAATCCTGGCGTATGCCATTGAGACTATCTTATCCGCCGCGGCTATCAGTGCTATCACCAAGGTAAACATGCCGATTGTCATCAAAATTTCCCGCCGCTGCGCTCCGGAAATCACTGCGTCAATAGCCTTTTGGGGAAGTTTCGCAGCCAAGTAGGTGGACAGAGGTTGAAACACCGCAGCCATCGTTATGGTAATGATTACATAGGTTTTACCGTATTTCCAGTATGGTTTGAGCAAGAAAAAGACATAGCGCAGTTTAGCGAGACCCTTGAGTTTCTTTTCTTCCATTATGTCCTCCATTTAATCGTCGTATTTATAATGATGAATTTTAACGGGTTTTGTGAAAGAAGCCTATTAATCTTTATAAAATTCTATGAGCAAAGTTTCATTAAGTTTTCGGCAAGAGTTGCTCTTCTAATGTCAGAGGACTGGATTTAACAATCATCTCACATTTTCAAGTTTCTTTGTGTATACCGGCAATTTAGCATCAGCATCAATTATTCCGGCGTCAACATATCCGACAGATTTGAAAAACTGTACGCCAATTATTGGGCCGGGAGCAAGAAGTACGTTTGTTATTCCGTCACGCCTAAAGATGTTTTCAATGCAGCAATTCATTTTAGTTGCAAATCCTTTTCGTCTGAATTCCGGAGCAATATAAAAGTCTGTAATTTTACCGCAGTCTTCAGGAATACAAAATGATTTTATACCGTCTGTTATTCCGAAAAATGCAAAGCCGATTATTTTGCCTTCAAAATACAATGCATAAAAATGTAATTTTGGTATATTTCTTGCTTGTTTCACACTTTTTTTTAGCTTTATTTTAATTTTCCCACAGTTATTTGCTTTTTTACCGTTTCGGGTTGCCTTTTCAATGCAATATGGAAGCCAGATTTTACCGAGTTCACGAATTTGTTTTTTATTGTAGATATTTACATGAACAATATCTATCCGACTGATTTTACTCCTTATCGCAAGGTCAATTTCATCTGTTTTATCGAAAACAGTCAGGCACTTCATGTATACCCAGTACCGATTATAGCCTTTATTCAGCCCTGTATCGGCATATCCGACAGCTTTCCAGAATTTTTCACCTGTAACAGGGTCGGGAGTGAGCAGAACGAACTGAGTTCCGTTTTCAATAAAGACGCTTTCAATATAATCGTTCAGCTTGCGCCCGTATCCTTTTCTTCTGAGTTCCGGAGCAACAAAATAATCTCCGACGCTTCCGTATTTGAACGGCAGTTCGACCGGTTCATTGTTCACGCAAGTGCTGAAAACCGCAAATCCGATTATTATCCGGCCTAAACACATCACGACAAAATGTCTATTTACGTTGTCGAGTTCATCTGTCGCGGCGTTTTCAATAGTATTATCTAAGAGTTGTTTAAATGTCTTTTTGCCGCACGGACTTTCTCCGTGGTGTTTCAATGTCTTGATTTTGTATGGTGGATATAGTTTGTATAGCTGTTTGAACCGGTTCGCGTTAGCAGAACACACATGTGTAAAGGTTACGTTTTCCATTTTCTATCCTCTTTCTAAAAATTAAAATAGCACCCCCGACAAAATCAGAGATGCCATACATTTTCAGAATGACAGACGGTCAGACTGTAAAAGCGGACAAAATAGCTCTCTGATTTATCGGTTTTATGAGCCTCTTCATTTTGTCCACCTCACTTTCAAAATTAATGTGTTTATATTATATTAATCTCAAATATAAATGTCAATAGTTTTTGAAAGAATATTTTTTGAAAGAAACTAACCTAACATTCCTTGATATTTTAACCTTATTCATTCCATATTATTGTGCATATTCGCTTTATTAATGTTAAGAGTACAAGGGTTTGACACTCATAAATCTGGTTTTAACGCAAACCGGTTGAACTATAACCTTTTCGGTCTTTCGCAGGTTGTTGTAAGCATGAATTCTTCGCCGGTTTTGGCGCTTTCCAGTATGCCGAGCATCACATCAAGCACATGGCATGTCATTATTGCGGTTGCTCTCGCGCCTCTCTTTTCAAGGATAGCGCTCGCCATATCGGACAATCCGAGTCCTCTTGAGTTTTGCGTATATCCCTTTACCAGAGGAATATTGTGAAACGCCTTGTTTTTATTGATAAACGGTATTAATGATTTCGTTTTACCTTGTGATGTAACCATTACATCGCCGCCGAAACCATTCGGGTCTGGAACAGAAAGCGTTGCGTCGCTGCCGTAGATTTCAATAACAGGCAAATTTGCGGCATGGATATCGAAACTTGTGATAATTGTTATAATGGCGCCGTTTTTAAATTTAATCAACCCTGCAATATGCGTTGGTGTTTCGACCTTTATCACCTTGCCATATTGAGGTTTACTGGTGATTGTCCTTTCAGGGAAGCTTATTTCCGCATAGCCCTTTACGCTTTCGACCGGACCAAGCATCGAAACTAACGCGGTTACATAATACGGGCCCATATCGAGCATCGGTCCGCCGCCAAATTCATAGTAAAATTCCGGCGCCGGATGCCAGCTTTCATGTCCCCGGCAAGTCATAAACGCCGTGCCGGCAATCGGCCTGCCGATGAGTCCTTTATCAATAGCCGCAATAGCGGTCTGTATCCCTGCTCCGAGGAAAGTATCGGGTGCTCCACCGATGTACAAACCTTTCTCGCCCGCCAACGCAACAAGCTCTTTGCCCTGCTCCAAGGTGAGCGACAAGGGCTTTTCAACATAAGCATGCTTCCCGTGTGTGAGCGCTAATTTGCATACATCATAGTGCGCCTTCGGATAGGTAATATTTAATATGATATCAACATCGGGGTCTGTGCAGGCATCAATATCCTTTTCATAAATTTTAGCCAGATTATATTTTTTCTGCGCATGCTCCGCTTTTTCTTTTATCAGGTCGCAGCAGCCGATAACCTCTATATTCGTAAATTTTCCTGTAAGGTTGGTGAAATAGATACCGGAGATATTTCCACAGCCGATAACCGCAACCCTTAACTTTCCGTTTGTTTTGTCGACGGGTTTAAAAGTCTTGATTGACTCCGCTTTTATATTGTTCAGGGGAACCGGGTCTGTGGCTGCCGATGCGATGGGTTCCTTGCCGGATGCCCACAAAAGACCCCTGCGCATAATTTCCTGCGCTTCCGGAATGTCAAACTCATGGTCCTGATGGCCGACGGTGAGCACAAAAACCCGTCCCTTGCCGTAATTTTTTGTCAGGATTACCGGCATGCGGTATTCACCGTTGCCTTGCGTTGTCACGTCCTCATTCGGATATTCCGAATAAGCGTGCACTTTCGCCGCAGGGTCAGTGTGAACATAATATTGTTCGCCTTTGACCGAAAACTCCTCAAGTCCGCCGGTGAAAATATCGCTGTCATCGACATATTTTACCTTGTATTCTCTTTGTTCACCGTGATATACCCACTGCGCGCCTGTCATATATTGCCAATCGGTTGATTGCCTGAACGCGTCGATAATTCCGCCGTGGCAGCTGGCCAAGCCGCAGCCTGCATTGACAGCATCACAGACTTTCTTTATTACCTTATTGTTTATTGGTTTGTCTTTTGCCATTGTCCAGAGCGGCATAATTAAATTGTATTTTTTGAAATCGATTTTCGAAGCTTTGGACAGGCTGTCTACAATCTCCACCTCATAACCGTCTTTTTCCAAAACGCCCTTAAACCTTTTTGCTACGAGTTTTGGTTGATGTCCTTGCCAGCCGCCGCATAAAATCAATGCTTTCATAAAATTACCTATCCTTTTTATATAAATTAATTATCTTTACTTTTAAGCACTTGACATTTAAAATGTTTCAAGTATAATGAGTAATTAGTAAAGTATATTGAGTAATTTGTACGGAGGGGTTATTTATGTTCACTAGAGTTTTGGTTTCACAGCTTGAAAAAAGATTAAAAGAACCAAGAAAATTCATTCAGATTGTTGTCGGTCCAAGGCAAACAGGTAAAACAACCGCCGTTGTTCAAGCTCTCGAACTGTTAACGGTTCAGCAGCATTTCGTCAGCGCGGACGACCCGAACCTTGCTTCCGTAGAGTGGCTTCGCAACGAATGGGAGCAAGCGCGCGCGCTCACAAAAACGGGTGAAGCCATACTCATCATAGACGAAATTCAAAAAATTAACAAGTGGTCTTCAATCGTCAAACTGCTCTGGGATGAGGACAGCAGACTGAGCGTGCCTCTAAAGGTGGTTCTGACAGGTTCCTCTTCTCTGCTGCTGCAAAAGGGACTCACGGAATCTCTTATGGGCAGATTTGAAATTTTGTATTCTCCCCACTGGAATTATGCCGAGTGCAAAGAAGCGTTTGGTTACAGCCTTGAAGATTTTCTTTTCTTCGGCGGATATCCCGGAGCGGCAACGCTCATTAAGGATGAAAACCGTTGGGCACGTTATATGGGCGCTTCGATTATTGAGCCTACGATTTCACAGGATATTTTAATGATGGAGGAAGTCAGAAAGCCTGCGCTTTTGCGAGCGCTTTTTGTGTTGGGTTCAGGGTACAGCGCGCAGGAATTGTCCTATACTAAATTGCTCGGACAATTGCAAGATACCGGGAACACCGTGACTTTAGCTCATTATCTTGAACTTCTCACACGAGCCAATATACTGACCGGCTTACAGAATTATTCCGGGAATCAAATACGCGTCCGAAAAAGTTCACCGAGATTTATGGTGTATGACACCTCTCTTATGACTTATGCTGCCGGTTCAAACAGGCGGCGGTTGCTTGAAAACTCTGTCGAACGCGGAAGACTTGTTGAAAGTGCGGTAGGCGCTTATCTGCTCGCGCGCGGAAAAGAAGAAGGATTTGAAGTCTATTGGTGGCGCGACCGAAATAATGAGGTGGATTTTGTTTTAAAAAACGGCAGCAGTCTGACAGCCATTGAAGTAAAAAGCGGCAGAGTTAAAAACGCAGGTGGAAGCCTACTATTCAAGAAAATGTATCCTGAAGCTCTCTCCCTCGTAATCGGAAGCGTAAACCTCAGTTTGGACGACTTTTTGCTTGGAAAAAAGCCGTTGTTCTTATAAGTGACAAGTGGACGGGATTTTATACTTTATTCTCAATATACCTCTTTGTCCATGGGCAGACACTTAGGCATATACCGCAGCTTCCTTCGGTTACTCCTAACGTTTGCCCTCTTTCAATTACCGCTTTTTTGCAGGCAAAGGCATCCAGCAAATCGTCTCTGTCAGTATGTATATCCCATAAATTACCCTTAATTGCTTTCCCGGGGCAGCATTTTACACATTCGCAGCAATCACCGCACTCAGACGAGTTTATCGGCATTCTCGTTTCAAGCGGCATGTCGGTCAATACGCCGTTTAGCCTTATGGCATTTCCGTACTCTTTTGTTATAAGTGCTGCCGATTTACCTATCCAGCCAATTCCTGCACGTGTTGCTAACGTTTTATAAGGCAAATATGTTCTGTATTGTTCGTTTTGCCGTTCTCCGGCAAGCGAAAAAGCATCATAACCGTGCTCTCTTATTTTATCAGCAAGGCAGTTACTTGCTTCTTTTAAAACAGCGCTCACTCGTCTATATTCATTGAAATACTCGACAGTCGCTTCACCCGTACTCGGAAATACCTTCAACGCAACTGCAATAGAAATTCCGTATTTGAAGCCGCGGCGTATTGTCTCATCAATCTCTGACAAATCGGCAAATCCGATTATCGCTATTTCTTTATTGGTAAGAATCTGTTTAATATAATCGTTGTTTGTTTGCATCATTGGTCCTCCAAGCTTTTATCAGCAGGAATTTCGGTTAATTCGGATCCTTTTCTAACGTTAATATAAGGATTTTTTATATGTATAATTTGCCGCGTCACCGTCAGGATGCATACTGCTATAACAAAATCCAGCCTTCTCAAAGGCTTTTTGTGAGGCAATATTGTTAGGGTAAATAACCGCTTCCGCCGTGCGGATATCTTTTCCGATAATTTCTGCGCTGTTTGTTATAAGCTCGCGCAAAGCGGCTGTTCCGTAGCCTTTTCCACGTTTTTGAGGATCTACAATATATTCTGAGATAACAAATTCTTTGTCGTCAATCATTCCAAGTGCTATGACGGCGAACGGGGTTGAGCCCTCAAAAACCACTTTACCCCAGAAATTTTCGCCTATTTTATTGTGCTCATAGTTGCTCCAGTAATCAAAAAAATCATCCCAACCATCGTCACAACCGGTAAATCTTTTTGCTTCCGGGTCAATCCAACTGTCTACAACGCGGGAATACTCTATTATATAATCAACCCATTTGAATTTCATGAATCAATTCTCCCTATATGCATAATGCTGTAAACCTTAATATTTATCAAGGCAACGGGGGTTGACACAAAAAAGTTGTCCGGAAAGTATATTTTACGGTTTGTGTGCTGATATTGTAGCTGAGGTGATAATTTTGCAGCTCGTTTCCATTTCAATAAAATCATCAACAATAAACCCTGCGCTGTTTAACTCGGAAATATATCCGTCTTTATTCATTGCTCTTGCAGGAAGCAAAGGAACCCACACCTCAACTTTTTTACCATGTTGATGAACAAATCTCTGTTCGGGTTTATTGTAATCACTGCGTGAATAATTCTCCCAGTCAGCATATGAGTTAATAATAACATTTTCAGCATCGGCTCGGTAAGACTCGCGAACAAACAAAACCGGAGAATCTTTCTGAAGAGATGAAAACATATTGCTCAGATATTTTACCCTGTCACCATCGGTAACGAGCATATGAAACCCCATGACATCAAGCGCCGCATCAAAAACGCCGTCTGTCTTTTGGTTAACCATATCGAGCAGTTCAACAGCAGCATTGGGATATTTTTTTAATTCCGATTCAGCCTTGGCAATGGCGGAAGGTGCAATTTCAACACCGTGATATGCACAGCCAAGTTTAGATAAAATAACGCCGGATGCCCCCTCACCGCAAGCAAATTCAATAATTCGCTTGCCCCTAAGGTTATGTTTATCTACCCATTTGGTCAATATTTCTTTCAGTTCCTCGTCTTCGGGTTCATGTCCCCAATGCTCTGCACCAGCCTCATATGCTTTTTGATATCGCTCTTCATATGCGCAGTAATAAGGCCTGTTTGCCATAATCACACACCTCGTATATTTTTTCTAAAAGTCAAAGGAAACAGGGGGATCAAGACCCAATTCCTTCAATATATCGCGCCTTAATTGCCAAACATTATGTCCGAAATTGCTAACAGCCGTTATCACCGTTTCGTCCGGTCCCCGGCTCGATATAAAGCTTACTCCGGGGTCACAGCCTTCAAAATACGGAGTAAAGCTGCCGCCAGGCTGTTTGTCAAGCCACACGCCGTAACCATAATGCTTATCCATGCTGCCGGCATGAGGTGACATCATGTTGAGGACAGTATCCCTTTGCAAAAGCTTACCGTCGAAAAGACAGTTCCAGAACCTGCGAATATCCTGAACAGTCGTAAACGCGCCGCCTGCGCCGCTACCTTTGACATCCACACTGTAAATGTTGGTATAATACTCCCTCCGCTGTTTGTCAAAGATGTAGGAATTCGCGCAGCGTTCCGGCAGCCGGTCAAGTTCATAATACCCTGTATCGTTCATATCGCAAGGTCCAAATACCGCTTTTTGCAGGTATTCATCAAACGATATTCCGGTGATTTTTTCAATTATCAGCCCGAGAACTACAAAGCCGGTGTTGTTATACTGAAACTTTTCTCCGCGCGGATACATCATCGGCTTGTTTATAAACAGCGGAATCAAGTCGGCAGATGTGCGGATTTTATAGTTTGGATAATCCCACCAAAGTTCGTCGTAATCATTCATCGTGCTTTCGTCAAAATAATCCGGAATCCCGGAAGTGTGAGTTAGAAGTTGTTCGACAGTAATAAGCGGATCAATTGCTTTCCAATTAAGCTCAAGCACTTCTCCAATTGTGCTTTCGAAAGAGAGCTTTCCGCGTTCAATCAACTGCAAAATCCCCACAGAAACAAATACCTTCCCGGCGGAAGCCGTCGCAAAGCGAGTATTGTACCTATTCGAAATTTTATTTACCAAATCCGAATATCCGTATGAACCTGCAAAGATAGTTTCGTTATCTCTTGAAATCAGAACACAACCGGAAAAATCGGATGGTATCAGTTTGGAAATATTCATAATCCGCCTCCCATTCATATACAGCTTCACTCATGTCTTGCTTACATCAACGCAAAAGAACAGCTGTCCCCCTGTGTTACGCATGAGATAATGATGGAAACATCAACTTATTTCTGTCAAAAATACACTCTTTTGAGGAGTTCCAAAAAAATGTTGTGTCCTCTTCTTTTCTAATGGCCACTTGCATTTGATCCGGTTCTTTAGGTGTAAACCCGAAATGAATACTTTCTGTTTGACTTTTTGCTATGCTATGAATAATTGAAAGCATATCCGCCGTGTCCCCACCGAATATATCATAGCAATTCATCGTTTTTCCTTCAAAATCAGCAATAACAACAGCATCCCAATCTCGACAGTAGTAAATACTATCTTTCATAAACTGTCCGCAATAAAACATTAATAATCCTTCATTATTAAGCATAGAAAGCCTTGAAAAGCGATTCCCCTTTTGATACATTTTTATGAGCAACGCAACATCTTCATCTTTTTCCATGTTCAATTTAACAGCAGTTGCCGTACCACCAGACATAGGCAAGAAATATTGAAACTCGTTTGTCTTTTTAAAGCCAAAGCGGGGATAAAATTCTGTAACACTGTCGTTGGCATATAGGTAGATACCATCACAATTTGATTCCCATTCACAAAGAACTTTTTCCATCAAGAATTTCGACAATCCTTTATTGCGGTATTCCGTGTCCGTCATTACTGTTCCAATCTGTACGCATCTCTTCGGCTGATTTTTAAATAGAAAATCCATAATATTGACTGATACATTAGCCACAACCATATCGTTATGAAGCAGGACATGCGGGATATAAGCATCTTTCCAGTAACCGGATTGATACCAGTTTTCAAAGGATAAGCCAAATATTTTTACGGCAAGGTCGTTAAAGCTATGCCGGATGCGAGTGTTTTCTTTAACATTTTGAGAATAATCGTATTCTATTCCGTTTATTAAGTATTTCATTTATATCAATCCTTGTAAAACCTCTATTTAATATCTTCTTTCAAAGTTTGTATAAAAGTTTTTAAATAATCGTTTGATTCTTCGCACAGCGGAATTGTTTCAGGTAAATAGCACTTGTTTTTGTCAACAATAAATTTCTCAATGTAATCAATGGTTTGTAGGAGGGTTTGACCCCTGACCGAACCGGTAATCAGGCATTTTACAACAGAATATTGCTTTCCGCCTTCTATAACATGCGCATCATGCAGAATTTTGCCTTCGAGCGTTTGCGGTATTTCCGGACGCTGAGATTCGTTGGCTATCGTTACGATAAATTGTATTTTCCCTTCCTCAACATTCTGAGAACGAAGCCAAGCAACAATAACTAATTCATCCGAATAAATAAATCCATGTAAATATGCTGCATATATCAAGCTTTCATAATCGACTTGATAATGTCCTGAATTCAATATTCTGTCAACATATTTAATTACGAGTTCAATATGCCACATGTTATGCATAATATCTTTGTTTGCGTAATACGGCTTGACGAAATCAACAAGTTTTTCTATATTCATTTAGCTCATCTCCAATGCTTTTATAACTGGTAGGTAGATTATGCTTATTCGTTGCATAACTCATTAGACAATTTATCAACATTCTCATAAAGCCAATTCATAAGATTGTTAATCAGTTTTGAAACAGCTTTATACCCTTCAGGCACTACTGAGAACGGCGGAGTATAATTTGTCAAAAATTGATGCCAGTAGAATAGGTATGGCATTATCTTCAAATCATAGTCACTCAAAGCGAAATATTGTGAATATTGTTTTATATATTCTTTTAGCCTGTGTATATCAATGTTCCCATTTGAACAATAAGGGTCGGCAAACGTATATGACATTATAACTTCAATGCATATAGGGAGACAACAGGCAGAAGACCAGTCAATAACAGTAAAACTTTCGTCCTTTGTAATTATTTGACCAATATAATAATCGCCATGCGAATTTGAATATGTCAGATTTTGCGGAATAATCTTGAAGGATGCAATTTTGTCTGCGTGCTTTATCTGCTCTTTTATATCAAAAGCCATTGTCTCATCTTTCTTTGCTTCTTTCGAATCTAAAAGATTTAATAAAAAGTCTTTTTTACTCATTATATGCAATACATTAAAAAAATCATCATCAAATGAACGCTCCAGTACCTCATAATCTTTTAAAATACTGTGTATCCTTCCGAGCGTTTGTGCAGACTTTTCCATAAACCAATCAGGCGCGGTATTTACAGAAAGAGTTATCCCTTCAATATAATTTTGTATGTGAAATTGCATTTTCTTCGTTCTTACTGAATATTCACCTTTATTGGTTTTCAATATTTTTGCTACAGAAATTCCTTTGTCGCACAAGAATTCAGTAATGTATCCTTCGTTTTGAAGATCTTTACAATTAACAGGAATTGTTTTCACAATATATTTATTTAAATCTGTTTGTAATAAATATATCTCCGTTCCGAAATGACTGTCTATAAGCTCTATGGATTCAATTTTTAATCCATAATTTCTATTTATCATTTTTTTAAGCAATATTTTTCCTCCAATTTCACATTGAATATATTACCAAACTTCACTGTCTGCAATTTTTAATCACCTTAATTTTAACACAAAAATACCGCATAACCGCTTTCAAGCCAAAAATCAGACGGACGAAATCCCGCTTCAAAATTCAACCGCTCGCTTGTGGGATTGGCAAACCATGTTGCGGGGAGCGGGAGATTTTCCTTCAGACAAAATTCCATTACCCGATGCGAAATCTGCCGCGCATATCCCTTGCTCCGCTCATTTTTTGCGGTGTCAATGTAGTCAAAGCGGGTGTAACCAAGCGCCGAAACATGGAGCAGCACATACACAACTGCTTTTTCATCTCTATAACCGACAAATAGATGGCTGCCGTTGTGTTTCATGGTCGCCTCACCGACAGGAATCTCATAGTCTTCATCGTTTGGTATGAGGATATCATCCGCGATACGCCGGTCCCATTGCGTTAACTTGTGTATGTCAAGGCTGCTGTTGGGGATGATTTGGCTTTTTTCGGACAGCACCGATACGCGATGATTTTTCTCATAGGTTATCTTGAATCCCTGCTCCGCAAAAGTTTTCTCATTCATCATGAAATACCCTTCTACAAAAGGGTGATATATCGCAGGCACAATGGACTTCTTATTATAAAAAGCGGCAATTTCTTTCAAAACACTGGTGAGATTGTCAACATGGCCCGGATAAATAACAGCATGGTTGCTGTCATGGGATTCCTTGTTTTGCTCATTATAAAACAGGATGCCATATTCCGTTTCCCTAAAATGCGTGAACAGCTTTGGAAACTCATATTCCTCATTCCGTATTATCGTTTTTTGTTCTTCTGTTAATATCATTTCTTTCTCCCATATTTCTCGCTGTATATCATGAGAACGCTCCGATTTTCCGGCTCATCAAAATTCGGGATTACTCCTACCGGCGTAAAACCTGCCTTGCTCCAGCAAGCAATTGAACGAGGATTATTTTCTTCCGGGTCGGCGCAGACAAGTCTGGCACCTTTGGAAGCAATCAGATAGTCTGCCATCATCCGTACCGCTTTATTGCCGACGCCCTTATTCCATAGACCGGGGTAGCCGATCATCAAATCCAAACCGTAACCGCCTTCAAATTGTTTGTATGAAAGTGGCGGTTCAAAAAGATAGGAATCCTTAGCGATAGGGTAATACTGGATATACCCTATTGCCTCGCCGTTTAATTCCAAAAAGCAAGGCGTCGTATCACTGCCGGGCAATATTTTCGGAACAAAATGTACTTCGATTTTCTTCATATCCCACGGCGCGTTTTCTTTCCATGCCCATTCCACCACGGAAGGATTGCTAAGCCACTCGAGAAGCTGCGCTTTATCTTCGTCGGTATCACTCATTTCCCGAAAAGACAGTTCGCAGGAACCAATCTGCCAATTATCATATAAGTTATTTTCGGGGATGCGGATATAACAGCCTATTGTTTTATTGCGTTGGCGGCTCATAATCCCCCCGATATTTTGATTGTTGACATTCCCCTCCGCAACCGTGATGGTATCCTCATTACAGGCTAATACGATACCTATATGATCACACCAAAGGCTGTCTTCCTGTTTATGCTCTACCGGTATGATATTGTTGTAAATGACAATGTCGCCACGGTAAGGTGAGAAGTCTTTCACTTCGTGCAGGAACCCGCATGTCTGCGCCCATTCCACCCATGCAATAACCCCGGTAAACCAGCGAAATTTACCGCTTTTAGTGGTTTTATTGGTACCGACCGGTAAATTCATCCCGGCTTCCCGGCAGCAATGATAAATAAATACGGCGCACCACCCGCTTTTAAACTCGTCCGGATCGTTTTCGGGATAATATTTGAGCATTTCCATATAATCCGCATCGGATTTTTCACCAACAATTCTTTTAGCGGCAAGTTTTTCCGCAACATCTCCTAGAGCGATTCGATTCACCTTTCAGCCTCCCGTTCTTCAGAAGTGTCAGCGTGTCAAAGGGACGGGGTTGTTGACACAGTCACAATCTGAAAATTATCCCTCTGTTTATACCGGTCAGTTTTTCAACCTGTCTTATTGACAATCCGCTTACTTTCAGTATTCTCAGACAGCATCTTTCTTCAAAACGGATAGAGAACAAGGGTGCGGCAATTGCCATACTCCGGTGCGATTTGTACAAATCGAAATTATTTATATTGTAATACTATTCTGCATAAAAAATGTAGATACATTTTTAATCAGCAAGCAAGCTTGCTGCTGCGGTAAAAGCCGCTGGCAGATAGCATTGAACGGCATCAGCAGCAGTTTGCTGCCCCGCTGTCTAAAGACAGCGGATTCAAAAGATAAATTTTATCTATCTTTTAAATGGAGAATAGTATAACATATTGATTTACCGGTTTCAAATGCTATATAAACCATTCCTGTTAAAATCCTGTTTGCTGTGTACAAAAAAATATGATATGATAAAAAAAATAATAATACTAAGCGTGCAAACACAGTGGCCGCAAGGTGGTGACGGTGCATATTGCGTGTACTGGTAAAAATGTAAAGGAGAATGTTATGATTGTTCAAGTGAAGAATCTGACCAAAAAATACGGCTCACTAACCGCGGTGGATCATCTGAACATGGAAGTCAAAGATGGTGAGGTGTTCGGCTTGCTCGGCCCGAACGGTTCGGGTAAATCCACCACAATCCACTGCATCCTGTCGCTGCTGCGGTATCAGGAGGGAACGATTGAGATTTTCGGTAAGCCGATGTCTCCGACCGCTTATGATATCAAAAAAGATATCGGTATCATCTTTCAGGATGTGGCCGTGTTCGATGAATTAACGGTTTTTGAAAACATCGATTATTTCTGCGGCCTTTACATCAAGGATAAACAGGAACGCAAAAAGCTCGTCGAGGAGGCAATCGATTTTGTCGAAATCGGCGAGTTCCGCAAGTTTTACCCAAAAAAACTCAGCGGCGGGCTGCTGCGTCGCCTGAATATTGCCTGCGGGATCGCGCACAAGCCGAAACTGATTATCCTGGATGAGCCGACGGTGGGGGTGGACCCCCAGAGCCGCAATAAAATTTTGGAAGGTATTGAGCAGCTCAACAGCCGGGGCGCGACGATTATCTACACCTCGCATTATATGGAAGAAGTAGAGCAAATCTGCACCAGAATCGCGATTATGGAAAACGGTAAAACAGTCGCGCTCGGCACCAAAGAAGAACTGAAGGCGGGCATCGACCTTGGCGAAAAAATTACAATGAACATTCCGAATCTAACGCCGGAGGATATTGAAGCGCTCAAAGCGCTGCCGAACGCGAGAAGTGTTGCATATCATGAGGCTCAAGCCGTTATCAAATTCGGCAGAGGGCAAAACAATCTGCGCCGCCTGCTGGATTATTTACAAAAACAACAGCTGCAGTACAGCAATGTCTATTCGGAATTGCCGACGCTCAACGATGTGTTTTTGGAAATTACCGGCAAGAATTTGCGGGATTAGGAGGACAGCACGATGTTCGCACATATATTCAAATACCGTTTACGGTGCGTTATCCGGGATAAAGAGATGATGTTCTGGACACTTATATTTCCGATAGTCCTCGCGACTTTGTTTAATTTCGCGTTTTCCAACCTGAATGCCCATGAGATCTTCCGGTCTGTTCCGCTCGCGGTGGTGGACAATCAAGCCTACCGCGACAACACGATGCTCAGGGAAACCCTTGCGTCCGTTTCGGCGGATAGCGGCGCCGCAAGCGGAGAGGATGCACCGTTTTTTATCCTTCATATGGTTACGCAGGAGAAGGCGGAGGAAATGCTGGATTCGGGCGAAGTTGCCGGGATGCTGAATTTGGAAGGCGGCTCCCGCCTGACTTTTAAAGAGTCCGGGATGAACCAAACCATCATCAAATCGTTCTTTGACCAATATATGCAGACAACATCAATGGTAACAAGTATTATCGCCGGCAATCCCGGCGCGCCCGGACAGGGGCTTTTCGAAACGCTCGGAGCGGGCAAAACGCACCTGAAAGAGGTGAACGCCTCACCGGTTACGCCGGACAACACGCTGGTCTATTTTTACACCATCATCGCCATGACATGTTTTTACGGCGGTTTTCAGGGGATGAAGGAAGTCAACGCCATACAGGCGGATCTTTCCAGGCAGGCAGCCCGCGTTAATGTTGCGCCCACACGCAAGTTGAAAATCTTTCTGTCCTCGCTGTCCGCCGCAACGCTGGTGCAGTTCATCGCAATTTTGCTGCTTTTGGCTTACCTGGCATTTGTTATTAAGGTGGATTTCGGGCCGCAGATTGGGTATATCCTGCTGTTTTGTTTGTCGGGGTGTGTTACGGGTGTCGCCTTCGGCACGATGGTGGGCGTTCTGGTCAAGGGCGGCGAAGGGATTAAAACCGGCATTTTGATCAGTACGACAATGGTCTTGTCTTTTTTAGCGGGGATGATGTTTGTCCAGGTCAAATATATCGTCACCGACGCCGTGCCCGCGCTGGCTTACCTCAACCCCGTCAATGTTATAACAGACGGCTTTTACGCCCTGTATTACTATCAAACGCACACCCGTTATTTTATTAATCTCGGTTTGTTGTGGGTGTTCACCGCTTTGTTTTCCGTTATCAGTGTGTCGCGTTTAAGGAGGCTGAAATATGCAAGTATTTAAAGCCTATTTTAAAATTATCAAAAAAAATATACCGCAGATGATGATATACCTGGTGATTTTCGCCGGGCTGTCCATCGCATTTTCCCGCATGGGGACGGGGAGCGCGGTTGAGGAATT
Organism: uncultured Eubacteriales bacterium; assembly: GCA_964627535.1. Taxonomy (GTDB): domain Bacteria; phylum Bacillota; class Clostridia; order Oscillospirales; family Acutalibacteraceae; genus UBA1447. Next base: position 22,031 of record CAZVJW010000034.1, on the reverse strand, counting down.
CACCGGTTCCAAGCCCAATATCGCTGTGTTTGTGCGTGACAAACAAAGTGCGGTGTTGGACGGATTGGTTGCTTATCTCGGCAAAGCCGCCCATATCATACCGATTGAAGACACACAGGAGGCAAGGCAGGATGCGCTGTTTTTCCGTAAAGTTACCTATATCCTCCAAATTCCGGACGGATTTACCCAAAGCCTTTTATCCGACGGCAGTATACCCGCCGAGCGGACGATAATTCCGGATTCATACGAGGCGGTCTACACCGACTACCTCATCACCCGGTACTGCGACGCCGTTTCGCTGTACGCGCAGTATCTGCCCGGCACCGCGCAGGGGGAAATTGTCAGCCGCGTGGAAGCGGACCTGGCGCAGACGGCGGCGGTCACCATAAAAACCGAACAATCCCAAACTCAAACCGCACCGTCGAGTGTCTATTTTTTCAATTACTTCGCGTATTCGCTGTTCGCGATTATTGTGCTCGGCGTATCCTCATTTATGATTTCTTTCCAAAACCGGGCGCTCAAATGCCGCAACTCGGCTTCGCCGATGTCCGCACGGAGCATGAATCTTCAGCTTATCCTTGGCAATACACTCTTCGCGCTGGCGGCCTGGCTTCTTTTGTTTATACTGGCATTTTTAATGTTCGGGAAATCGCTTTTTAATCTCGGGGGCATCTATTACGCGGTTAATACCCTGACTTATACCCTGGTTTGCGTTGCCATCAGCTTTTTGGTCGGCACCCTGACCCAAAGCCGCGGGGCGCAGGCGGCAATTGTCAATGTGCTTTCGCTCGGGCTGAGTTTTATCAGCGGCGTGTTTGTCCCGCAGGCCATGCTCGGTGAATCGGTGCTCAAGATCGCGCGCTTTTTGCCGACCTACTGGTATATCCGCGGCAATCACCTCATTGACAAAGCCGATCTGACATCCGGATTTTCTGTGGGCTTCATTTCCACGGAACTTGGTGTTCAACTGGCTTTTACTGCGGTTTTATTCACAGCCGCGGCGCTGCTCATACGCCGCAAACGCACCGCCAACGCTTAACCGGAAGAAAAAAATCCCCCCGGAAATCCGGGAGGTTTCGGAGTGTTTTTAAGCTATAATAAAAGCGAAGTGGCGTAAAGTCAATGTACTTTACATCACTTCGCTTCTTTTTCCGCTTCGCGGCAACGTTCTTATACTAATTACTCATAAAACCTAACAAAAGAATCCGTACAAAACCTCATAAATCAAAGTTTTTGCTTGATTTTCTAGAGGTTTTTTAATCGTGAATTAGTATTAACCGCTTGTTGACGCTCTGCTGCTGCAGCAGCGAGGACAGAGCAAACAGTTTTCATAGTCGATCGTGCCGCAAATACGCTTACTGTTTCATGTTATAGGTCAGTCCCCTAATTTGTATTCAATAATTTTAATTACACTTTCTTCCGGCGTTTTTGTACCGTCAATATGAAGGATAGGACATGAATACAAGGAAGCCTTCTGTTCAAGTTGAGCAATATCCCGTGAAGCTGCAAATTCTCTGAATTTTTGCGACTGTTCGTACATATCACCGCCCTTGCGAACCCTGTCACCCCAACGCTCATTTTCCCGTTTTTCTATACGCTTCAGGCGAATGTCCGTAGGTACCTTAAGGAATATTACAAGGTCGAACCCGGTTATAAACTCTTCACCCCAACCGGAAATATCGCCGGACATGACGAAAAAACCGTGCTTCTTCATGTCGGCAAGCAGCATCGCGTTCCGTTCTTCCGCCGGACGCATTGCCGTATATGGAATATCCGATTGATAGAAATAGTATTCTTCAACATCGATATGCGCAAAATTCAATACGCGCGCAAGCTCACGGCCGAGTGTAGTCTTGCCGCTGCCATTCGCACCGAGTAAAATCACAGCATGTGGCTTGCTCATTTCGCCACCTTCTTTCTTACTAAAAACAACTATGAATTACCGCCCTTTCTACCGGCGTTTTGTACCGTCACGATTTTAAATGTTCGTATTCATTTATCTTTTCTTTTATTAACTTCCATGCCTGCTCATTTTCCGTCTTAAAGTTATCGCCTTTCCACTTCACAGGCTTCGGTCCTACATAAGGGGTAAACCCAAACTTTGAGTAAATATTAATTGCCTTATAACTCCATGTCTGCGTTGACAGATAAATAAAATCTTTGCAGCCAAGTTCATTGTATACATCCAAGAGCTTTGTAATCAATGCCTTGACGAGCCCTTTTCCTTGATGGTTCGGAGAAGCGGCAACCCAATGAATCCGTTGCAACACTTCTCCAAAATGTTCGCCAAACCATAAAGAAGCCGTCGCAACTACAGTCCCCGCACTATCCAATACAAAAAGGCAGCATTTTGGTAGTAATTGCGGTTGTGACAAAAATTCATTCTGAAAGATTTGTACCGCTTCCTGTAAACTGTCTGTTTGCTCAAGCTGATACATGAGTATAGCCCACTCGGTTTCAAAACCCAGCATATAACCGGAAAACCGATACCCCTCGGGCAAATCAAAGCGGGGGTATGTTTTCGTATCGGTCTTAACCATCAGCACACCGATATGAGGAATTGATTTGTCAAGCATTCGCAATCCATCCTGTCTATAATTTGTTGATAAAATACTCCTCTGCGAGAATCGCATATACTGCTTCGTCAATCCACTCTTTATCCACCCGCGCCCAAAACGCTTTGACATGCAAGGCCTCACGCCGCATACCGTTTCGCTCCATTACACGATAGGAACCATAATTTACAGCGGCACATGGGGCAAAAATACGGCGCAGTTTCAAGTCTTCAAACCCATATCGAATCAATTCGCCGCCGAGCTCGATTCCAAAACCTTGTTTCCAATAGTCAATGTGGAGAATCCAGCCAAGTTCCGCCGTATCATTCATATTGTCGGGATAAATACCGCAACTTCCAATAACATTTCCGGTTTCTCTCACAGTAACAGCAAAATCCTGGCCGGGTTTTACCGATGCTAAGAAGTCACGCGTTTGTTCCTTCGTATTTGGTCCCCATCCCATATATCGGGTGTTGGCAGGGTTGCTCCCCCACGAATGAACAGCATCAAAATCGTCCATCGTGAGCGGTCGAAGAATAAGCCGTTTTGTTTCAAGTTCAAATTTCATGTCAAATACACCCCGCATCTCTTTCTAACACATATATCAAATGCGGCATAATGATTCTGTTATAAACCTTTATGTATTCACCCTTGAGCTGAAATCCGAGCCTTTCCGCCACCTTGACTGAAGGCATATTTTCAGGGCGCATAGTGCAATATAGCTTATCGATACCAAGTTTATTAAATGCAGCTTGTACCAATGCCTTGGCAGCCTCGGTGGCATAACCGTTCCCCCAAACCGCATCGTCGAATATATATCCGATTTCCGTCACCGGCTGTCCTTCAATTACATTATCAAGAAGTCCGGCTTGACCAATTAGTGCTCCATTATCTTTTAAGATAACAGCCATATACCCCAGACCATTATGTTGATACCGGGTTTGTTGACGGGCAAGCCACTTCTGTGTTTCTTCAAAAGTGAATCCATGCCCCCATGCATACATAACTCCCGGCTTTCGCATTATTTCATAAAGTGCGGATGTGTCCGTATCTTTGAATTGACGAAGGGTCAACCGCTCGGTCTCGATTGTATCCATCATGTTTTCTCCTATCTCAATCCAATTCCGGCAAGGACTTCATTTGTCGTGATGCCGTTATATTCGTATTGCAAATCATCCACGGCAAACGGCAACGGTGCTTTGTTATCCAGCTTAATCAGGCAATAATTCACTTTGAGCTTTTCAGTGTTTCCCTTAACCGATTCACGTACAGACAGCTTGGCAATGCACTCCGCATTTGTCAAAATACAGTCAAGTGTGCCGAACTCAGAGAGAAGCGCTGCGGCCATCTTCGGGCCGACCTTATCCGCACCTTTGATGTTGTCGCAAGCGTCCCCTGTCAGCGATTTAAAGTCCGCGTATTGACTTGGAAATATTCCAAGCTTGTCCTGTATGTACTCACTGTCGCAAATAACGGTTTTATCACCACGGTAACGCAGTACGCTGACATTTTCATTGATCAGCTGAAAAAAATCACTGTCAAAGGAAGAAATCACAATCTCCATATCCTGCCCGCATGTTAAGGCATAGCTTGCAATCACATCGTCAGTTTCACAGCCGCACACTTCCATGAACCGGATGTTTAGAAAGTCGAGGGCCGCCCAAATATCCGCAAGCTGCGAAAACGGGTTTTCCTCTTCGGTAACCGTGGAATAATCTGTTCGGTTCGCTTTATACTGTACGTCGAGTTCACAGCGCTCATTTATCTGCTCGCTGTCGAACAGCACGACAACATGAGTCGGCTGTGTCATGCGGATAATTTTCAGCAGCGCGCCAACAAAGCCCAATGTTCCCTGGATGGCTTTTCCGTCTTTGTTTAAAATGCGTGCCGGCATACCGAAAAACATTTGGAACAGCAGGTTGTGGCCGTCAATAATAAGCAGTTTCAGCATGTCAATTCTCCTTGATTATTTCAACTTTTTTGAATAATATAGAACCAATACATTATCTTCTGTTTCCGACATCACAAACTCGTCATATCCCCAGTGCAGATAAATCGCAAGATTTCGTGTTTCTCGTGCCTCGACTCCGATTGTTAGGTGTGTGTATCCGTTTTCGGCAGCATAACTTTCTATTTTACGCACAAGTGCTGAGATATGGCCCTTTCCCTCATGTTCCCTCCGAATACGCAGGCCATTAATATTGGTGACATTTACATTGTCAGTAAGAACCGTTCTGCCGCCGATTGCACCGCATTCCGGCGAAAACAATAGTGTTCCTTCGCCGACAGGCTCACCGTCGCAAAGTACAACGAAGGTCAATGCCTTCCCGCTTTTGTTATAGGAAATATATTCATTTTTCCATATAATCCATTGGTTATCATAGGCGTTATCAGCTATATTCATATCCCATATGCGTTCAAGGTCATCAAGTGTTGCTTCCCTGTATTCGTAAATCATTTAATCACCTTTCCCCTATATAAGCCACAACTCATAAATATCTCACGAATGGTTATTTCGAAATCCACTGTGCCATACCATAACCGAACTGTTCGTTCGGGCGCTTTGAAAAACCGAACTTCTCATAAAATTCTTCTTTGCCTTTGGTAGAGAATAAAACAAAGTTGGTTTGAAAACCATCATTCATGCTGTCTTTCACCATTGCAACGAGACGGCTCACCATTTCGGTGCCGATGCCTTTTCTCTGATATTCCGGTAAAACCAGTACATCGGCAAGGTAACATATGTAACCTCCATCGGAAACAACTCGCGCAATGCCAACGGCTCTTTCACCGTCTTTAGCGATAACAGCGAACCGGCTGCCCCTCAGCCCCGCCTGCGCTTGTTCCTGGGGAATGGCCGGCCAACCGGCTGAAGCGCGGAGTTTTGCGTAATCATCAATGGAAATTCTGTCTGTGTAAGTTATCATTATCTATTTTCCTCCAGGTAAATGTTTCCGCCGTACTGTCATTTTATAATTATCACTATTGCAGCAATTACTCATGGTTTTCTTCCCATGCACAAAAGAAATGTATCCGCAAATGTAAATTCTCCGCCGCAACGGTTGACAGCATCTTCAATTTCTCGTAAGAACGGGATTCTATCCACTTCCGGAATTGCCCTATGCTCGGAATATGTACAGCAAAGCGCAGCGTAGTCGCTGGCATTCAAGGTTCTCGTACCGTGATAAAGCTTATGCTCTATATCAGTAAAACCGTACTGCCTGAAAGCATTAACTCTATCGGATTGCTTCCTTTGCGCTTCCGGTAACCGGTCAAATTCCGGTTTAACGCCGCCAAAATAACGTCTGTATTTTTCATATACTTTCTCTAACTCATCATGTATATGCCTGTGTGCCGGAGCAGGCTGAACGGAAAACCACGCAAACACACCAACGCTTTTTAATAACCGGCAGACTTTTGGAAAGCCGATTTCCGGCTTAATCCAGTGAAACGCCGAGGCGGAATAAATGAGGTCAAAAGAATCATCGTCAATCAAAACACTTTCAAAGTCCTGATTAAAAAACTTTGAAGTGTTTATTTGATGCGAACTTTTCCCTTGAGCGTTGTGCCAACTTGTCGCCAATCTCAACGGCAGTAAGCTCACACCCGGTATTAAGGAAAGGCAAGGTTGCTTGCCCTGCGCCTATTCCGATTTCTATGGCTTTCTTCGTGGAATCCAGCTCCGAATAAGCAATTAAATCAGCCGAAAGCCCGTCCGGATACTGCGGGCGCAATCGGTCATATTCCATTGAAACCTCGTTAAAGGTTAAACGCAAATCCATATTAAAGTTCCTTTATATATTTTTTGATTTCATTTGCAGTTTCAATCGGCGTTTTTGTGCCGTCAACAATGAGGTCAGACGTCGGTTTCTGCATTTCGGGCATACGGGCATACGTTAAGCGGGAATGATCCAAATAAAAGCGAAGCTCTTTGTCAAGCCCTGCAAGGCTTACTTCCTCGACATCGGCAACATTCGTGTTTTCATCTCGGCTCGTATAGTCACGGATTATCCTTCGAGCCAATGCCACATCCAAAGGAACATCAATATACACGGCAAGATTAATATATTTCCCGACAAGTTGGTTCCCGTAACCGAATGGATAATCAAGAATGATGTAATCCAGCGGTTCATTCAATAGCCGTTCAACATCGGCGGCAATCGGTTCAGTATGCCATTCATCATCGCTCGAATTCGCTGACCATTCATTGATGTCTCGGCCAAGATAAACCTGCTCACCATAATCGTCAAAACTGATTACGGCGGCGTTGGCAAGCCGAGCTCTTAATGCATTTGTAACAGCCGTTTTACCGCTGCCGGACAAGCCGGAAATACTGATAACATAAGGCTTTTTCATAGTTTCCTCTCTTTCACGATAGTCGGCATACTCATCTGTCATGCTATATCGCCTCCAACTGCTCAGCATCGTAACCGTGAACTCGGATTGATGAAAATTTATCAGTCGAATGCAGTATGTGATAAATATACCACCTTGCGGGCACACCGCTGATGTCTGCGTTCCAGTCGACCGTAGTCATTGTAATATGGAGGTTATAAAACATCATCTTGATGCTTGTTTTAAGGTTGCGGTGTTTGCGCAGGGGGACCGGACGACTTATCCTTGCTGCCGAAGTATTCATCAGCTGTAAGTGCGTAATACGCCGCATCGCAAATACCTTGATTGTTCCAGTCGGACTGGCGAAGTATACCCTCAAATTTTAAACCCGCTTTTACCATAACCTTGCCGCTGTTCGGGTTTCGCGGGTCATGGTGCGATTCGACACGGTTCGCGCCGACTTCCTCAAAGAAAAACCGCACAAGCTCTTTCGCCGCTTCCGATGTATAACCTTGCCGCCACCAATTCTTTCCGATACAGTAGTCGATATGAACGATGCCGCCGGCATCGTGTGTAGAACGGCCAACGCAGATATACCCGATTGGCTCTTTAAAATCTTTCGGTACAATCGCCCAACGGTATGTATAGACTTTTTTGTAATCCTCAACCCATTCAGAAATAACAGTTTGAGATACAGTAACATCTGCATGAGGTTGAAAATTCAAAAAGCGGGTGACTTCGGGGTCGTTCGCCCAGTTGTTATATACCGCGCAAGCGTCTTCCGGCGTAAACTGCCGCAGAATCAACCGTTCGGTTTCAAGAACGGCTGTGCCTTTATGGTTCATTATGACAGCCTCCCCATACCTTTCAGATACAGCATGTTCAAAATCACACCGTTGCCTTTCCACCAGTTCTTGCTGACAGCCCATTCTTCAGGATAACCGTTCCATCCCCACGGGATATTCCACGAGCCGTCTTCATGCTGAGTTCTTGTGATAAAATCGCATTCATATTCAGCGATTTCTTTATTATCAGCGTAAAAGATACTGTCTTGACTATTGAAAAACTGTGATGGCTTGCAGATATAACCCTTTTCCCATTCTGCGGTGTTGTGGGCAATGTTGTGCTTGACCTGCTCTTTCAACCGTTCTTTGAGGGTAGAAAGGTCAATTATTTCATGATCGCCCGCTTCTTCGCAATACTGCAAAAGCCGGATATAACAGCCTGCCGTATGCATATCGCCAAGTAAATCCTGCCCGAAGTAAGCGTCGTATGCTTCCTTGGCAATACGACAGCCGAGTTTATAAAGCGCGCTTCTTTTGCCAGCAAAGCGGATAATGAATCCGGCAAGGCAAGCGGTGGGGTTATAGTTGTTGTGACAAGTACTATCGCTATCGGTGTGCCACCACGGAGCGTGAGGGTAATCGTTGTTGCTTTGGGGTGCATTGAACCAAAATCTACCGTTAAATTCCTGCCCGCTTGCGAGATAGCGAAGTATACCTTGTATAATCGGATGTGTGTTGTCGGTAAAATCAATCTCACGCAAGATTTCCGTTGCCGTCCACGTCTGGATAGGCGCGGAGTTGGGATTCCAAGCGTCCGGCTCTAATGCGTGACCAAAGCCGCCATCCTCGTTCTGATAAGCTGCAAGCGCGGTCAGCACGGCTTCTTTGCTGCCGTTTTCAAAATGGTATTGCCAACGCGCCAAGTCCAGCGGGCGGGCATTGCGGTAGATAAATGCGCTGGATTTTTCAAAAATTCTATGTATCATCTACTCAATCCTCCCGAACCGTCCAAGCTCCGCTAAAATCAGCATTGTGAGATGTGCTTCAAAATCCGCTTCCAGTCTGCGGAAAGCCTCGCCTTTGCCAAAGCGAAAATTCAAATGCCAACCGCCGTCTTCTCTCTGCTGGTGAATCAAATAGCCAAGTGAATCGTCTACCAAATCCTTCACTGCGGAATATACCACGCTTTCCGGCGTATTCACCACATCGCAGGGTAGTTCTTCATATCCTTGCTCCCATTTGGTATAATCAAGCTGCATACAGGCGGTAGGGTGTTGACATAAAATTCCTGCCAACTTCTCTGCCAAAGGCTTGTCTTTCAAACATTTCACAAACAGCTGTAAACATTTTAGATTGTACGGCGTGGCAATATCACCGTTAATCACTCCATCGGTGCTTGATGTTCCAAACAGCGGCGAAGACTCATCATAATACCGTAGGATTTTCTCCACGGGATACCGGATAATATCTTTATACAAGTCCTCCGGCACCAGTTCGCTGTACAACGCGACAAATGCCGCTAATGCCGCGTGACCGTTAGGATTATACTTCAAAATCCGCTCGTCCTCATCGGCTATTTGCGGATATTCGTCCTCATTATATCCCCACCATGGAACATGCACTCCATCATTGACACCCGGTTCTTCCACGCTGCCCCAGTGTCCAATATCCGGGCGGTAGCGGTCAAGCAGATACTTCATCATTTTTTGAATGACCGGATGGTCGGCGGACGGTTTATCTTTGAGATAAAAAATAAAGCGGAAGGCATGCTCGGTATCTTTCAGTGTCGGCCCGTTGTACTCCCCTTCGTACATCAGTCCGCCGAAGCCGCCATTTTCATGTTGGTATTTTAATAGGAAATCCATAAATGAGTCCGTATTACCGTCCTCAAAGTTATAGCGAAACCAAGCGCGGTTGATGTCATCGGAATTGGCGAATATGTAATCGCGGGCTTTGATGAAGTTTTCGTGGCTTAGTTTCAACACGGCTTATTCCCCCTTTGCCTTTCTTGTTATTGACCTAATAAAATCAGTTTTTGCCTCGGTATAGCCATCCCTGTCATGCTTGTAATCTTTGAATAGCTTATGTTTCAACGCAATATATTCGGCGGCGATTTCAGGGTGAGCAATAAGATAATCTCGAAAGTAAAATTCATCTGGGTCGCCGAGATAACGCACATGTATGTGGTAAACCTTTTCGGCAAAGCCGGTAGGTGTATAGCCTTTTAGGAACATCAAATGAGGAGGTGGGGTTGGCATATCAGGCGGATTTAAGCATATGTATTCCGGCGATGACAATACATCAATCAGTTTACTTGCATTTGTATCTTCCTTAATTTCCAGCAGAATATCTACTGTAGGTTTTGCCGCCAGTCCGGGTACAGATGTGCTGCCAAAATGACTGATTCGTGCTATGCTTTTTGCGCCAATCAGCCGCTCCAGATTAGCCTTTTCCTCTATAAACCACTCTACCCACGCAGGATTGTATTCGCTTAATATTATTGGGTATATTCTGGCTTGCCGTTTCTTATCTGTTTCGTTGTCAAGGTCTTCAAAAGAATTGATTTGCTTCAACAACTCATCAACCGGCTTTGTACCATCCACACGTAATAAAGGGCAAGACAGCTTCGCAAACCATTCTTCGTGAAGCTTGCGGCAACGCTCCGGTGGGATATTGATATCATATGTTTTTGCCCATGCAATAAATTTAGTATGTTCCTCAACCATATCGCCACCCTCGCGGATACGCTTACCAAACCGCTCATAGTCGCGTTTTTGAATCCGCTCAATGCGAATATCCGTGGACGTATCCACAAATATAACCAAGTCAAACTGAGGAATGAATACATCGCCCCATCCTACTAATGAACCTGAGATTACACATTTCGGATATTTTTGAAGATCCGCCGTTAAAAGCGTAACTCGTTCCTCGCAAGGTCGTGATTGCGTAAAAGGCGGATCAGTCGGTTGCCAAAAATAATCGTCTGTATCCAACCATTTATAGCCGTATTCCCGTTCCAACGCCTTTCCTAATGTAGATGTACCGGCACCGGACGCGCCAACGATGTGGATAATGCTATATTTTATATAAGTCAATATCTCATCAATATTTTCTTTCAGCGTTTTTGTGCTGTCAACTCGAAGGATAGGACACGAATACAGTGAAGCCCTCTGTTCAAGTTGAGGAATGTCCCGTGAAGCTGCAAATTCTCTGAATTTTTGCTGTGAAGCATACATGTCGCCTCCCTTGCGCACACGGTCACCCCACCGCTCATATTCCCGATTTTCTATACGCTTAAGACGAATGTCAGTCGGTGCTGTAAGGAATATCACTAGGTCGAATCCGGTTAAAAACTCCTCACCCCAACCGGAAATATCGCCGGACATTACAAAAGAGCCATGCTTCTTCATATCCGAAAGCAACATCTCATTCCGTTCTTCCGTTGGACGCATTGCTGTATACGGAATATCTGCTTGATAAAAATAGTATCCTTCTACGTCAATATGGGCAATATCCAACACACGCGCAAGCTCATACCCGAGTGTAGACTTGCCGGCACCGTTCGCACCGAGTAAAACGATACTATATGGCTTGCTCCCCTCAAAAGGCTTTTTCATAGTTTCCTCGCTTTCTCCATCACCTCACGAATAAACGCAGTCTTTGCTTTGATATAGCCATCTCTGGTCATGCTCAGATAAAACTGCTTTTCTGATTTCAATTGATACACTCATCTTCACACCTAACTCCCATTACTCTTTATCCATTCAACCGATTCTTTCAGCCCTTCGATGGTCTTTGTTTCAAGCACCACACGGCAGTTATGCTTTTTTGCAATATCAAGATACTTTAGCAAATCCAATTCACCCTCGCCGAGTGGGAGATGGTCACCGCGCGTCCTTTCGTAATCGTGTAAATGCATATGACACAAACGGTTTATATTACGCTCAATTACAGGTTGTTGCTGAAAATTGTTCCCTGCATTATGCCCAATATCAAATGTTAGACCAAATACAGGGCTTTCGAGTAAGAGTGAAATACCCTCCTCAACGTAGTCAAGTTGAAAAGAATGCGTATTCTCAATACATATTTTAATGTCTGCGCTACCGATAGCCGCCGTGCAAGTATCCCGAAATGCAATCAGTTTCTGACGGTACTCATACGGGTATTCCTTAAATAGATACGCTTTTATTTCAGGTAAAGTAAAATATTCACCTTGATGAAAGTGCATATTCAAAACCGGAATGCTTATCTGTTTCGCAATTTCAATCGTCTGTAATACGGTTTCAATATACGCCGCTGCAATACGATTGTTAAAATCCCACGGAGAAGCAGTATCTTCAAGGTGGATGGTATAATAAATGCCGAATCGTCTCACAACGTCCGATAGTTGTGCCGGGTCAAGCATATCTGCTTGATACTCAGGCAAATCCATATTCAACTCGATAAACGCAAGCCCCAACTCATGACAGAGCGCGGCGCAGTCCTCAAGCGACTTTGTTTCAAGTAACGTTGGCATTCCGAAGGTCATTAAATCTTCCTCGCTTTCACGATAATCGACAGCGGGAACCTTATTGCTTTACATGGCGCGTAGTATCTGCTTGAAAATTCCCAGTCCCTTTTCATTGTCTCTTTGTCAGTTTCCTCAATGACCTTTTCAACAATAAAACACGCACCCGCAAGCGCGTTAATATAGTCGGACAAACGGCGGTTATATAGCGTGAGTGGGCTGCCGCCATCTTCATAGGCAGCGGGGCTTCGTCCAGCTCCTTTTCCTGAACCGGTTCGCATGAAAGTTAAGGGTTCTTGCTCGAAATAATTGCCGGAGAAAATCAACTTTTCGTCCTCAACCTCAACACAGTGCATGAACGGATGATCCCAACTGAATATGAAAATGCCTCCCGGTTTAAGATATGATGAAATGAGATGAAAGGTTTTCTGCAAATCCACCGTCCAGCCGATGGCGTAAATGGAATAGACCATATCGAAATATCCTGTCAGTAAGCCGGGATTCTCCTCCATCGGCGAACAGAACAGTTTAGGTGCATACCCATTCCCGGCTAGGAATTTCTGCGCGTTTTCAAGCTGCCGCTCGGAAATATCCAGCCCCCAAAGCTCTGTAGCTCCGTGGTCTCCACACCATTTCAGCGAATGCCCGCTGCCGCAGCCAATGTCTAGTACTTTTTTGCCGGATAAGTCGGGAAACAGACACAATTCGTCCTCGGTAGGGCAAAGGCAGCCGTATACCGGCAGTGCGGTTACCCCAAAAAAGGAATCCGCTATCGCATTCCATGAAGCTTTATTTTGACTTAATATATCATTCATTGGCTTTTTATCCTTTCGGCAATTGAATTTATCTCTTCCGCTGCTGTTTTATCTTCCTTTGCCGGAACAGAGTTTGTGTTGTAACTGTAAACAATGCCAACAACCTCAGTTTCCATATGATGTAGCAGACATTTTGCGGTACTTATTGCTTTATCAGGAGTACCATCCCCGCCCCCGGCAAGAATGATAATTCCGTTTCGTTTTTTACTTTTTAAAACATCGTCTTCACGAATGTTTTTCGACACCCACAAATACTGCAGTCTGCTCGCAAAATTCAAAGTGAGCCGGTCAGTTCAGAAAAATAAACAGGCGAAGCAATGACGACAGTATCCGCTTCGTCTATTAAAGAAATTACTTTCTGCATTTCATCATTAATTGAACAGATGAGATGTTCCCAACAATATCGGCAATCAACGCATGGCTTCATATTGATGAAATAGGTGTCTATTTGATTGATCTCTCCGCCGAGTTCTACTTTTAATGTATTCAGCAACACCGAAGTATCACCATTTCTTCTCGGTGAGCCGTTTATTATTAAGGTTTTCACTTCTTTACCGCCTTGATATTATTGATTTTTAATTTATATTGTTCATTTTTGCGCACAGAGCAAATCAGATGCCCCTCCGGGTCGTGCATCGTGATAAAATGCTCACCGCCATATTAATTTACAGCTTTGACCGCACCAATTCGTATCGCTTTCACTGCGGACGGTAAATCATCAACTTAAAAATTAAAATGCGTCCTCTCTCAATTCTAAATCAGCATTTTAACACCGTTTCGTCTCCGCAACTTTTCTCTTTCGATTTCCATTCATCTATAAACTGCCGTATTGACTGTTGCCGTTCATTTCTGTCGTCATTCACAGCCCTATTAACTACAGCATACAACTTTTCATTAAGCGGCCATTTTTCCAATGATCTGTCGCTGTTTGCAAACAGCGCAAAGGCGGTCGCGCCCATGGTATATACATTGGTAATCTCATTAATATCCGCACCGAGTGTGAATTCTTCCGGTGACATAAACCGTGTACTACCCCACATCCTGCCCATAATGTTCGTATATGGCAGCTTTATATAAAAATCAATATCGCAAATCATCGTTTTATTTTGCTTGAAATCATACAAAATGCAGCCGTCGTAAAAATCAACAGCTACATGGCCCTGTTTTGCGATATATGTATGAAATGATAAAATATCATTAAAAACTTTCAGCCTGGTTTCAATCGGCATCTGCATGAATTTCCGGCGTGATTCCGGATACATCCGGCCCATACATTCACCGTCAGTCCATTCAAAGATAAGCGCAAATCCGCCGCCGGTTTCTTCAGCTTTGACGAACTTTATCAAATTGGGATGTGATAAATCAGTATAGATTGGAACAGCGGCTTTCAGCCGGTCAACAGCGTCCTGTGGAGTACCTCCATACTGTTCGGTCAGCGCACCGGCAAATTTGATAAAATATCTGTCTTCACCGTTTTGCACGCCGAAGCAGATATTGCCCGAATCCTGATTGTCAAAGACTTTGAACACCGTGCCATATTTGCTGATAAAAGAGAAATCAAACGGCGACTTGAGCTTGTACGGCAAGCCGTTAATATACTGAATATAGTACCCTTCAAAATACCACTTCGGCACAGGATTTTTCATTCCGTCGTACCAATTCAACACATCCTGTGCTAGACTTAACATGGTATTAATCTGCCCCTGTCCGAACTGTATCGCCCAATAGATGGACGAAAGCGTGTTGCTTGCAATATATAACGCAAGCAGCCGCCAGAAATCCATTGTTGGTTTCCCGCCAAAATAACCGTTTACCATACCGGAGGCAAACAGCGGGCTTTTCTTTGCGCACCAAACGATACGGTTAAATTCCTCCCACGGGTCACCGAAATCATTACGGTTGAAGTCAATGATTTTCAGCTCACCGTTTTCTATCATCATATTGCTTATGTGGTAATCGCCGTGCTGATAACACTGCGGCCTGCCGTGGAGCAAATGCCGGTTCTCATTGATGTATTCGATGAAAGCTTCGCCGCCGTTATACTTTATCGGGCAGTCGGTATAACCTTTGATATTGCGGTCAATCTTGCGGTTGAAGCGGCTTTCCCAATCTTCCTGGCTATCTGGTACAGGAATAGAATGTATTTTCCTGAGTATTTCCCCTGCTTTTATACCATACAGATATTGCTCCGTATCGGGCAAAAACGGAATTTTTTCATCCGCTTCCTCACCGTCGATCCAACTCTGCAGCGAGTAGACCGCGGCTTTGCCGCTGTCTTCACAGGTTCCGAACTCTACAGGAAGACACATAGGAACACCAAGCGCCTCCACGCGCTTCATCATCTCAAATTCCGCTTTTTTTGTTTCAAGCTGTTCTATGGGTGAAATACGGAGCAATAGCTTTGTGCCGTCCTCTTTGGTGACGCAGTATTTTTTATCACCTGACCAGCCTTTTTCAATTGGCTCGGTTTTTATAAAGTCAAATGTTGTCATTTCATCACCGCAATTCATGATATTAATTCGGATAGTTCACAGGATATCCTATCTATATTGCATTCAACTTCTCGGCAGATATCCGTCCGCCAAAAAGCGAAGTTCAGCAGGTCAGCTTTATTTTCCGACTTTGTGATAAGATATTCTTTGTAACCGTATTTGCTGCGGGCAAGCTGATAGAGATATACATAGGGCATATACTCAAGGTCGTCTTTTGTAAGGCTGAAAAAGCGTAAATAATGACCGACATACTCTTTAAATTCGGAAACATCAATTTCTTTTCCGTTTTTACAGGCCGCACAGGATTGTATATAAGAACGCATCAGCTCCCATACAATCGGCAAACGGTGTGCAGACGAAAAATCAATGACTGCTTTGATGTGGCTCTCATCACATATGTACTGGAAACAAGTAAAATCCCCATGCGTAGCACAATAGGTAAGTTTGTCGAAATATCGGCCGTAACCGGATAGTCTGTATACAAGCTGTTTCTTGTAAAGCAGGTCACTTTTAATGCGTTTGTAATGTTTATCAGCCGGATGGCTTTCCAAAACCGCAAGCAATTCGTCATATTGCTTTGCGCTGTTTTCAGGTGAAAACGAATTTACCCAATCGGCGCCCATATCTGTCGGCAGCTCATAATCCGCAAGCAGGGCGTGAAGATTTCCGAGGAGCTCCGCTGCTTGCATCAATAGGTGATATGGCAGATTATTATCACAGTAAGTCTTTCCGTCAATAAACTCCTGCATCAAAATTAGTCTTTCTTTGTACACAAAATATCGCTCGCCATTTACAAGCGTAATATTTTTTGCTGTCGGATATCCGTGGTTTAACAGATAATCTGTCAGCTTAACTTCACGTTGCAGATCGCTTTCATCGAAGCAACTCTGAAATTCCTTAAGAAAATAAGAATTACTGCCATCCGACAACTTATAACAGTTGGCTGTACCCATTAGCATAGGCAAAACCCTCAGTATCGTAATTTTATATTTTTCTGAAATGAGACGCTTAATGATTTCCAAGTTTAGAACAGATTTTTCAAGAGACATGGTTACCCTCACCATCAAAGTCAATTAACTCCCTTAGCTTAACAGCGCGTTCATATTCCACCCGCAGAAAATCACGAGGTGACATGGCTTCATATCCGCCGTTTCCTGCCTCAAGCCCGACTGCTCCGCAGTATCCGGTACTTTTAATTTCACGCATAGCCTTACCCCAGTCAATCGTACCCTCAAACGGAAGCAAATGCTGATCGTCCGTTCCGTCGTTGTCATGCAGATGTAATGATGTCAGCTTACCGCCAAATTCGCTGAGCAAATCTTCGTGTGGCGTGTGGCAATGCCAATGACCAATATCAAAGCAGAATTTTATTCGTTCCGATTTCAAATTTTCGAATATGTAACGAAGATGTCCGGGGCGGCGTAAATTTTCAAATGCAAGATTGATATTGGTATCTTCAGCTTTGCTTACAAGCCTTTTTATCCGCTCCAAGCCTGTTCTCCCGACAGGCGGAGGATTGTTGCTGCCCGAAACATGGATAACCATAGCCGGTACATCATATCTGATGCAGTCTTCCATGCACGCAAGCTGGGTGTTCAGGTATTCATCGCCGGCAACACCGTCTAACCAAATGCTGTTACAGCCTTCAAAAGGTGTATGCAGGTTTTCAATATACAAACCGTTCTTTCGCGCAAGGCCGGGACTTAGGTGTTTTGTCTCGTGCGGATTATCCGGAAACCCGCACCAGCCGAGCATTATACCGTCAAATCCCGCTTCAGCGATAAGCCTGTATCTTTCATTCATAGGTATATCATAACCAAAGTAATCACATAATGTGATTTTTCGCATGTTGTTACCCTGCCTCATTTTAATTTTTATCCAACTTAAGTATATATTCCGCTGTTTCCTCTGCTGTCAAATTTTTATTGTCCACAACCTCAACCCGATCGTCAAACACCAATAAATCATAGAAATGTTTTATCCAAACTTCGGGGGTAATGCTTGTATGGCATGTTCTGGACTGACAGCGTTCTACCGCCGTTTGATAATCGGGTTTTAAGAGGATAAACTTATAATTCATATTGCGCGATTCAAATATCTGTATGCACTTTTCAAAATCCTCCGGCATTACAATATGAGCCAATACAAAATTCTCGCCGAACAATGAAAGGGTATCTATTTCACAGGCAATCTCATCAAGCATTTCGATGAAATCCACTTGCTTTTTATTCTTTTTATATTTAACCGCTTGTATCACACAATCTCCGTCAATCGCAAGAAATTCTTTACTTGCCAATATCTCTGCAATCGTGGATTTTCCGCTGCCGCAAGTGCCGTTTAGAATAATTATATTCCCGCCGTTGCAAGTATGCGAAACTGTAACCTCTGCGCCACAGTGCTTGCATGTGGGTAAAATCGGCGTCATACCAAAATCTTGCTTACGCAAATCATTCTTATATATTTGCACTGAACACTTATCAATTTCACCGCAATTTGAGCAACTAATCATAGTTATCTCTCCAATTAATCCGATGTGTCGTTTTCATTTGCAAGCCTTATATTCATCACACAACCCTGCATCTTAATATTATAGAGCTTTCGTATGTTCGGTAATATTGGCCTTAACAATTCTACGCGAGCTTTTATCAATGTACCATTCATGTATACCGGTGTCGCCTGTGTTGAAAAAGACATCACTGTCAACCGGTAGACGAAGAAACGCACGGTAAAGCTGATTTATCATGCCGCCATGTGTGACAACTGCGACAGTAGCATCTGGTATGTTTTCAGAAGTGATCTTTGAAAGCATATAGTCCGCGCGAAAACGAAAATCAAGTTTGGATTCTTGTTCGTATACAGAATCATGCAATGGTAGATTGGGAACAATCGGAAATTTCTCTTCTACAACTTTTCGCTCCATCCCCGCAACCAAGCCATTATTAAACTCCATCAGCTTTTCGTCCGGTATAAGAGACACACCGATTTTCTCCGATAAATGCTGTGCCGTCTGCTTTGCACGAATAAGCGTGCTGCAATAAATTTTTTCGACCTTATAGCAACGAGCAATATATTCAGCCATTGCCTGAGCCTGTTTATGACCTCGTTCAGTCAGCGGAAAATCTGCCCGGCCTTCATGAACATCGAGCAAATCAGCCTCCGATTCACCGTGACGGATTATAAATAATCTCATCTTAATCCCTCCAAAACTTCAATTATCTCATCCCACTCATGGATATGCAGATACTCGCATTTCGGTAGGGGTTCTTTGGATTTATCCCGGTATTCACATTCAAGCGCGTTATCGTACCATACCGGAAAAATACCGGCCTGCGCCGCGCCTTCCACATCTGCCTGCGGGTTATCCCCGCAATACCACACATCAGAAGCAGCAAGCCCCGCCTTGCGCAGAGCCAGTTCAAACAGTAAGCGGTTCGGTTTCCGAAACATATAATCGCTTGAGGTGATGACAAACTCAAACCGATTATTCGGCAGCAGCCGGTTCAACCGCTCGGCAAGCGCTTCGCCGGACCATAAAAGATTACTGATGACCGCACAGCGAATGCCTTTTTCGTTTATGTAATCGAGCATTTTATCAGCATTCGGCATAATGGCCCCCATAGACGCACCGTTCCAGAACACGGTTTCCATCTCAAGCGGGGTAAGAGAAAACTCGATTCCGAGATACTCACACAAAAATCGGGTACCAACCTGACCGGAAATGTCATAGCCAAGTGTCCGGACCATTTCCATATTTTCGCTGAATACAATTTCGGCATGTTTCACCACATCTTCGACAGTACAGTGATTTTCGTTCTTGACAGCAGCCTTCAAAATCTCTGCGTTGCCGCGCACCGAATCCCAGCCCGGCTCACAAAGCAGCGTGTGTCCATAGTCGAAGATAATCATCTTTGGATATGTCATTTATAGCACCTCCGAAAGTTGGATTTTGCTTGACTAATAATTGTATTCTTAACCGTTATATACGGTATCATCCGATATCCGCATAGAACAGTCTGTAATTTTTCTTATTTAAGCTATAGTTTCATAATAGAATATTGTGACGCATGGCAGCTCATTTATCACTGCTGCCATTTATTATGGAAAATATTATATACATAAAAGGCCGGTTGATGCGAATTTAAGTCACAATTTACCGTTCATAATTTTAATATGCTTTTATAATACCGCTTTTGGAAATATGTGTCAATGGGACTAAAAGAATTATTTCTTTGTTAACACCGTAACAACCGCCGTATGGTTTTTGCTGATTACAAATTCTTCTTTGTTCTCAAGATACAATCCGTTGAGTTCACAGCAAGCAACCAAACTTTCGGTGTCACTGTAAAGACGGCACTTCCTCAAAATCTCAACCGTTTCGTCTTTTTCAAATCCGAAAGGTTCAAGAATTGAGTATTGGCGCATAAACGCGTTCTTTCTTGCGGTGCAGATAAATCTGCCGCCGCTTTTTAAAATCCTGGCGGTTTCGGCAATGGTTTTATTGTTTTCTCTTGATTCGTCCAACCCATAATGCGAACAAACAACGTCAACACTCTCATCGGCGAATGGCATATACCAAAAGTTTGCGTCCACAGACAGCAAAGTGTCTTTTTGCTTAAGATATTTTGCTATTCCAACCACATTACCATGGCATTGAAAGCCAATATCTATGGTGAATATGACGCAATCCTTCGGTTTTCCGATTGATATGGCGGATGTTCCAAGCCCCGCGCCTGTTGAAAGCTCAACGATAGTTTTCGGATTTGTCTTATGCACCTCCGAAGCATAATAAGGCAGATGCTTTGCCCATCCCTTGTGTGCAAGACTTTTCTTCGCATGCTTGACTCTTGTTCTGCCGTTGAACCAACCGGTGTATTTACCAAAGCTTTCTGCTCCCTCGACGGAGACGTTATTACCGTTTTCTTTTCCCGAAATCCATTTTGAGGTATCGCAGGCAGCGTACTGCCGCAACGCTGAAATAATGCCGTCTTTATCTTTGAGCAGTCTTTCGATGTATTCTCTGTACAATATATTCGGGTCATATTTCTTACCAAGCTTTTTAAAGCGTATTTGCATTTCCATACGCATTTTTTCAATTTCATCGGGAAACTGCCAGAGGATTGCTTCAACCAACTCGCGGTACCAGCTGGCAGAGTGATCAGCCGGCAGCATTATCGGCACGTCTTTAATCACCTCATATTTTTCATCTCCGTCAATCGTGATCAGGACGTCGCTGTTCGCTGTTAAATGCTTGTGCGTTTTTGGGGATACCAGATTTTCAAGATATTTACTGTTCATCCAATCAACTCCTTCAGGTACTATTATATATGTTTATTTTTAGAAATATCAGTCTTGTTATTATAAATTTTGTATGTTATAATATCTATAGAGAAAAGAAGCGATATACAAGATATTGATCATTGTTTTTCAGAGGTGCAAGTTGAGACTTGCGCCTCTTTTTTATTTTACAATAAAATGGAACTAATTCGAACATACGCGTCTTTGGCCTGAAAAAAATGAAATTATTAAATATAATTGATATACAGTTAAATAATATTAATTTTATTATTGACAATATTAATATTTAGTGATATATTATTGATGGAAAGGGGTGTTGCTATGAATGGAAGTATACCGAAAATATGTCCTGCATGCGGTAAAAATATGCATGTGCGGCTTCTGTGCTGCCCAAGCTGCAGCACGGAGGTTCAAGGTGATTTTCCATTGGACCGCTATCAAAACCTAACGGAAGAACAGCTTCAATTTCTGGAGACTTTTCTGCGTTGCCGCGGCAACCTGAAAGATGTCGGCACCGAATTGGGGATTTCCTATCCGACAGCGCGCAACCGGCTGGATACACTGCTTGCCGCGCTGGGTTTCTTAGCGCAAAACGAGGAAAAAATCAAAAGACTTTCCGTGCTGGAACGGTTAAAAAACGGTGAAATTACAACAGATGAAGCATTAACTCTGCTGCAGAAAGGAGAAAACAACCATGCATGAAGAACGAACAATAATTTTGGAGATGCTGCAAAACGGAAAAATCTCGATTGAAGAAGCAAACCAACTTTTTGATGCGCTGCCGCCGGAGGAAGCGGAACCACAACACGAAGAAACAGATAAAAAAACCGCCCGTTCCGGAGAAACGCCGACACATATCCGTATTGAGGTCACAGGGGGCGGAAAACAGGCTGTCAATGTGCGTCTGCCTGTCTCACTGGTGCGCACAGGTTTAAAATTCGGTAAAGTATTCGGAAAGGTCGGCGGAAAATATTCCTCGGATCAAGCAGCCACCATGGATGCCATAAAAGATTTGGATATTGATGAAATCATGAACACATTTTACACATTGGGAGAAAGTCTTCCTTATACCGTTGTAGATGTGAACGGAGAAAACGGAGAGCATGTCAAAATTATTCTGGATAAATAATATGGTAAGTAGTCCACTCCCGCATCGTTTGTGTCAAGTAATCGAGGAAATATTTAAGTTGTGCTAATTACTCATAAAAACCTAACTAAAAAATCCGCACAAAACCTCATAATACTAT
>CAZVJW010000033.1:0-45196 GCA_964627535.1 uncultured Eubacteriales bacterium | reverse complement strand
CTGATTGAGACCTGTTCCCGCCAACCCCTACGGTTACAGCCGTATCCGGAGACGCATTGTATCCGGCGTAAGCTGTATACCTGACGTAATAAGTGCCGGGGGTTAGGTTTGTAATAGATGTGCCAGTCACCGCTGTATAGGTGCCGCCGGATGTCGTTGACCATTGCATGGCCGTTGTAGTACCGGTAATACTGCCGGTCGCGTCATTGTAATATATGGGGGCAACACCTGTTAAACCCATCGGTGCTGATTGAGACCTGTTCCCGCCAACCCCTACGGTTACAGCCGTATCCGGAGACGCGTTGTATCCGGTATAAGCTGCATACCTAATGTAATAGGTTCCTGGGGTTAAACCGGTAATAGATGTGCCGCAGGTGGTATAGGTGCCGCCGGATGTCGTTGACCATTGCATGGCTGTTGTTGTGCCGGTAATACTTCCGGTTGCGTCATTGTAGTATGTGGGTGCAATGCCCGTTAAGCCCGTCGGTGCCGGTTGATTTGCATTGTTAAGCCATACTGCATATAGTTTTTGATTGTTATCCGGAACAGTGTAGCTTGACAGTGCTGTTGCAGCGTTACTTGTTGTGTTCCAACCAATACAATATTTTCCGGAATATACAAAACTGCTGTATGCCGGTAATGTGACGGTTGAACCGTAGTCTAACTGATTTTGAGAAGCCGGCGTTGATCCAAAACCAGCATTTAAATCAAACGAAATATCCCACTTATTTATATTCCATACAGCATAAAGCAAAACAGAATCACCGGTCGACAGATTGGTTACGCTTTGACCGTTATTATATGTTACACCGCTGCCTTGCTTTGTTGCCCAACCGGCAAATGTATAGCCGGTTTTCGTATATCCGTTTGTTGTTAATACTTTAGCAGTATCATATGTGTGGGTTGAACTTGCGGTGGTACCGCCCGTGTTGCCGTTACCGTCATATCCAATAGTATATGTATTTGCGCCCCATTGAGCATAATAAGTCGTATCGGTACTCGGACCGGTTGAGGGAACCGCTGGAGACCAGCTGCTTAAGGTGTAACCTATTTTTGTAACAG
Organism: uncultured Eubacteriales bacterium; assembly: GCA_964627535.1. Lineage (GTDB taxonomy): Bacteria > Bacillota > Clostridia > Oscillospirales > Acutalibacteraceae > UBA1447. The sequence continues at coordinate 44,134 of CAZVJW010000033.1, read as the reverse complement.
CAGGGATTTTGTTCGCCGGTATTGTAGCCCCATAAACAATGGCTTCTACCGTACCGCCTGTACCGCTATTGGCGTTGAAGGTCAAGTTATGGTTATTTGCAGTAAACCAGGTAGTTGGGTTGGGGCTGTATGTCACCGAGCTGATGCTGTTAAATTTATGCTCCGAAGTATATGAACCTACTTGAGTATAAGTACCATTCACATTAAAATATACATAACTGTTTGAAATTGTCCAATCATCGGTGTCGGAGTAGGTATCACGTAAATTAATATATGAAACCGGTTTTATCGGCACATTTGTAAAAATACATGTATTATTGTCTCCCTGTTCGAAATCGTTGCTATCATTCGGGTCGGCAATAAAGCCGTTCCAAGAAGTACCGTCTGTGTAAAATATATCAAGATAAACATCAGAATCCGTACCGTAAGCGGTCAGAAATCCCGAATCCTTTGTTTTAACGGTTACTTTTATACTTCCTGCGGGTGCGGTTGGGTCAATAATAGGAACGGCAAGGTCGCTTTCCGCCACATACTGGTTTGTATAGGAGCCGTCTGTCGAAAGCTGATATACGCTTACGCCCGGGTTATTATCATTATATGAATAAATTCCCAATGTTTTATAAAGTGTCGTTCCCTCACCGTAACCAAGATCTATACCGTCATCCGTCGTGCATGTAAATTCATTTAAATGGTCATGTCCGAAATATGCGCCCTTTAAATTGCCGTAAGTATCCCAAGCATCATAAAGAGTTTTACTACCGTATAAAGATGATGAGCGATGAGCAGCTGACTGATATAGCGACAGGTTTGCGCATGCGGGTGCTTCATTGTAAACATCTGCAAGTGACGTTGACGAACACCTTGACCAGTTTATTTTGGAAGGGTTAATATACCATGTATTATCGCTGAACGGTGACCCGCTGCCGGTAAACGAAACACCACCGCCGGTATTTGAGGTAGTCATACATTCTGAATAAATATCCGGTACAATAACATGCTGAAACCAAAGCGACGGAACGGTAGGATACGTTTGGCTTCTTTGAATATAATAATCAACTTGGCTGGTATAACAACAATCATATGAGCCTGAAGACGGATCACTGCCGGAATCCATCAGATAGACCTGATAAGCAGGCGTGCCGCTTGTCTGGCCGTTTGGATATATCGGTATAACGCCGCTGCCGACCCCGTCAAGCCCAGCAATATCATGATCAACGAAAAGAGAGCCTCCAACAGACTTAAAATAATTATATTGATCTGTTTTGCTTGGCGCGCCAACGCCCTCATCATCATGATTGCCGAAAGTAACCGCAAATTTTGTGTTGGAGGCTAACAGCGGTGCTAAAACCTTATCTATTGCCGTATGGAAGTTTGATGTTGTTGATATAGTTTCTATGACATTATCGCCGGAAAAGACGACAAGATCAGGATTGAATCTGGAAATTGCATTTGTTATTGCTGCAATGACCCGCCCGTAAGGATTTTGATTGTCTTGTGTATCCGCAATTTGCATAACGGTAAACTTTCCATCGGAATCAAACTGAAGAGATCCCGAAAATGACGCTTTCGAAAATATTGTTGACCAAGGTGCTATAATCGAAATCATTCCAAAGACTAAAATAATACTGATAAAACGCTTTTTCATGCTCATAGATATCCTCCTAAATAAATAAAACAAATTCCGATTCAATTTTTTGACAAAATTATGCAGTATTCTATTATTACAAATTTATTATACATTATTTATTTAATAATGTATATAATAAAAGGAAATATATCTTATAAATTATACTTTTTCACAGATAAATTTTAATATATGTTAATAAAACAAACCCCGGCTTTTTCAGCCGAGGTTTGATACAAGATAACACCAAATAATTTTATGAGATATTTTCTGATTGCAACTTATGCGATTTCGCCGGGATTTGTCTGATTAATTGTGATAATATTTTTTTCAGCCGCTCTGACAATATTTAAATCAAAAGCATCAGTTTGGCCGTCCTGTGTGATGTCAGCAGCGAATGAAAACGGTGACCCCGTACCAAAGGTTATTTGATAGGATGAAACCAATCCAATAAGATTGGCATCATAACCTGTGACATTGCCATCTCCGTCAACATCACCGAAAATAACAATATAATATGTCTGCAAAATCTCCTCTGTCACATTATCCTTTAACTGTACCTTGGTTCCGGTTCCAAAACTGCCATTATAAAAAGTAATAAGCAAAACACCGTCGCCCAAAACCTGAACGAAGTTATTTTTAAAGTTTGTTTGCGAAATCCCTTCATCAAGGCCATAAATGAAGCCATTGCTTTGATTTATAATTGCTGTTGATCCTGCTTTTACAGTTAGTGAAACAGGGATTCTTTCCCATACAGCAAACAAGGTGGCATCTACGGATGTCAATTCATAGACGCTAAGCGGTGTATCGGCTGTTTGTGAAGTTGCCCAACCCAAAAAGTTACAATACTGTTTTATTATATCACCTTGCGGAGGAAACCAGATTGCTGAACCCGGACTGCCTTGCTGCTGATCAGGAACAGTTCCTTCTCCGCCGTTGAGGTCGAATGAAACAGTTGAAGTGATTTCAACCCACTGGGCAACATATGTTTTATCTTGTGCGGGTACAGTTGTCGGAACTTTCGGACTCCAGCCCGTAAGCCTATGTCCCGACCATGTAACCGAAGGTGCTGCGAGAGCAGTACCGAAAGTCATCAAGGTCGCCGGTATGCCGCCTTCGCCGCCGTTGGCGTTAAAAGTTATATAGTAACTCTTGGGCGTATAAACAGCATAAAGTATCGAGTCATGCGCTGGAACATAATAGCTTTCAAGCGCAGTGGTTGCAGTGCTTGAAGTGTTCCACCCAATAAATGTGTTGCCGGTTTTTGAAAAATTCGTGCTGATAAGCGCTACACTTGAACCGCAATCCTGATATATATCAGGCACATACCCCATTCCGCCGTTCGCGTTATATGAAACATAATATTGTTTTGGCAGCCATTGCGCAATATATATTTTATCTTCGGCAGGAACGGTTGATGGCACATCAGGCAGCCATTTATCGAAATCGTAACCATCTCTTGTAACTACGGGAGCTTGAAGCGGTTCTCCGCTATCCAAATAATTGTCTGTTCCGCCAACACCGCCATTGGCATCAAAAACGATGTGGAACGTGTTTGGAGGAATCCACTGCGCGTAATATGTCATGTTTTCGGCAGGAACGGTTAAAGGTACAGCCGGTGACCATCCGTTAAATGTATTTCCCGTAAATTCAACAGTCGGTGCCACAAGAGGATCTCCGAATTGCATTAGTATAGGTCCGGTTCCCCCTGTGCCTCCGTTTGCGTTAAATGTTATATAGTATGAATTTTTACTCCATTGAGCTTTATATATTGTGTTTGCTCCCGGTACGGTTGTGGGCAGACTAGGTTCCCACCCGGTTAATGTATAGCCGGTTCTTGCCATTGGAGGCGCTGTAAGGGGTGTATTGTATCCCAAAGATAGGGTTGTTGTGCCCGTGCCGCCGTTAGCATCAAATGTTATATTGTAATTTTTTGGTGTCCATTGAGCGATATATGTCGTGTTTTCGGCAGGTACGGTTGCCGGCACAACGGGCGACCAACAGGAAAATATATAATTTGTTTTTGTTACGGTAGGAGCTGTTAACGTTGCACCATATGTTAATGTATGTGGTGTTGCCCAACCGCCGGTTCCTCCGTTGGCATCAAAAAATATTGTATAGCTCAATATTCTCCATTGTGCTGTATAAGTAGCATCCCCAATAGACACAGACGCGGGGACATATGGAGACCAACCCGTAAATTGATAACCGACTCTTGAAACTGTAGGTGCCGAAAGCGGATCTCCGTAATGCATGGTTGTCACTGTGCCGCCGGTACCGCCGTTAGCATTAAACGTAATTTGGTAAGCATTCGCATTCCAAACGGCATAAACAGTAGCGCCCTCCGTACTCATTGTGTAAAGCCCCTGATTATTAAAGCTGACAATACCTGCCGCCGCGTCAGCTTGCGAGACAGCCCAACCTTTAAAAGAATATCCCGTTCTGCCGAAAGCAATTGTGTTCAGTGCAGCGGAGCTGCCAAAAGCAATTGTTTGCGCCGGCATTGAGCCGCTGCCTCCGTTGGCATTATATGTAAGTTTATAGTCATTCGGGCTCCAAATAGCATAAAGTGAAACTGTTCCGTTTGGAATTGCGGTAACATTTGTTACGCTGTCAGCATCATGAAATTCAACAAGTGATGAGTTTGGTGCTTGAGCCCACCCCTGAAATTTGTGGCCATATCTTAAAAATCCGTTTAATGTAAGATTTGACGGAACATTAAAGATATGAACTGAAAATTCTGTTATGCCCGACGTACTGCCGTTTCCATAATAATTGATGGTATATGCACCGGCTATCCAGTGCGCGTAAAGGGTCTGCGCAGTTGTTAACCTCACAATTGTACTGCTTGTTATTTTGGTTCCTGCTCCGTTGTTTTCCGTATACCAACCCTCAAAGGTATGACCTTCTCTGACGGGGATTGGCCAAACATTTCCGGCGCCATAGGTACTTGCATAATCTACCCACTTCTCGGCTGGAATTGCTGTGCCTCCTTGAGCGTCAAAATTAACCAAATATTGTTTTGGAGTCCATTGCGCAGTGTAAGTAGTATCAACATCAGGAGCGTTTGAAGGAATCGCCGGATTCCATCCCGAGAGCGTATAACCGGTTTTTTCAACCGTCGGCGGATCAAGCGGAGAAGCCCCGTATACTAATTGTTTGCTGGACCCGCCTGTGCCGCCGCCTGCGTTAAAAGTAAACGTATGTATATGGTTAGAAAACCATGATGTATTAAAATTTTCCTGAGAGGGATTATTTGAAAAAACGTCATCTCCGCTTTCATTATATCCGCCAATATACACTTCGCCTGCAGGAGTAGTGTAATAAACTTCCCAATAATCGCAGTACCAATCATCCGTACCGTTTTCTTTTTGTATTTGTATGCTTTTAATAGTCGCAGTTGCGGGAACAGTGAGATTGGTACTTGCCTCGTCACCGCCGCTTGTTACACCATCAATATTACCTGATTTGTAAATCATTGTACCGGTTGCATTGTTTTCCGACCAAAAGTATATATAAACATCGTCATATGTTCCGCGGTCCCAGGAGAATATGCCATTGCTGATAGTGCGGACATGAATACGGAAAGTTCCGTAATTCGCCGCTTCTGATTTTAAACGGCCAAACCCAAGGCTAAAACTTGACAGTATCATTGCCATAACCAGCAATAAACTTAAGATGCGTTTTTTGTTAAACATAAATATAACCTCCAAAAGAAATATTGTTTGCACATTATGAATATACCTTTCCAATCTAATTTATTATATCATTTTTTTATAAACATGTAAACGTTTTTTTGTTATATTAATTAAAAATTTAAATTAATGATTATCAATTAATTCATTAGCCGCAGATGTTTCCACCTGCGGCTAAAAAATGAAATGAACTGTAAAAATCAGTGGGATTGATTTACTTGTAAACTCAGGAAGAAATTGCGGTTCCTGACACCTGGTCAATATACATATAATAATTTTGTACATTAATGATGACGTCTATGTCCGATGCGCTTGCATTACCGTTTTTATCAAAATCGCCGGCAAAAATATAACACATATCATCGGGTTGGTCCCATGGAAAAGTATTGTTAATATGATTAAGTATTGCACAAGCATCATTCAGATCAACTATTCCATCACCGTTCACGTCACCGAAAATTATAATATAATATGTGTTCACCACATCGTTTGTTTTATTATCAACAAGTTCAACCTTTGTACCCGTACCAAACCCTCCTGCAGAAGGTGTGTAAACAAGACGCGCATTCCCGCTGATTTGGATATAGTTGTTTTCAAAGACTTCTTGCGTCAATCCGGTTTCAAGTCCATATATGAAATTATTGCTTGTTCCAATTACCGCCGTTGAGCCGTCTTTTTTTTCAATGGCAATATGTTTAACACCCCAAACGGCATAAAGGGTAATATTCTCCTCGGCAACTAAGTAACTCTGAATCGGCACTGTTGCTTTTGAATTAACCGACCAACCTAAAAAGTCAAGACCGGTCTTGACTATATCACCTTGTGCGGGAAGGTTGACATAATTACCCACTACAATCTCTTGCTGCGGTGGGACCGCACCTGTTCCCCCGTTAAGATCGAAGCTAACAGTAAAGCTTATAGTATACCATTCAGCCGTAAAAATCTGCGCTTGGTCAGGCATTGCCGAAGGAACTGCGGGATACCAGCCAAGGAATATACAGCCGGCTTTTTCAGGATCGGCAGGCTTTAAGATTGCCGAATCGTATGCGGTTGATATTCGTGATATTTCATTCACACCATTTAAAAAGACAACATCGTATTTATTTATTTCCCACTGCGCGTTTAATTGCAGCGGGTATGCAGGCATTGTTTGCGGAACATCCTGTGACCAGCCGGTTAATGTGTATCCGGTTCTCTTGACTTCCGGCGCGGTAATTGCTGCTCCGAATACCACCGAACCGCTCGTTCCGCCCGTACCTCCGTTTGCATTAAATACAAGTGTATAACTGTTCACTTTCCACTGAGCTTTATAGGTTGCATTCCCAACAGGTACAGTTGAAGGTACAGAAGGAGACCAGCCGTTAAAAGTATAGCCTGTTTTTGAAACCAATGGTGCTAAAAGCGCTTCACCGTAAACAAAAGACCCGCTTGTTCCGCCTTCTCCCCCGTCGGCGTCAAATATTACCGAATAATGATCCTGACTCCATTTTGCTTTGTAAGTTGTGTTTGCCGCAGGTACATTAGAAGTTAATTCCGGCTCCCAGCCCGTTAATGTATAACCCGTTCTTACAACCGTCGGTACCGAAAGCGGCGTGTTAAATGTAAAGGTTCCGCTTGTTCCGCCCGTTCCGCCGTTTGCGTCAAAAACGATTAAATAACTGTTTATAGTCCAGCCGGCCTTATAAATAACATTCCCGGCCGGTACAGATATTGGCACCTGCGGTGTCCATTCCGTAAATGTATAACCTGTTTTATAAACAACCGGTGCTTTAAGCACTGCTCCATATGGCATCAATGTCCCGCTTATTCCGCCTTCACCACCGTCGGCATCAAAAGTAACCGTATAATTTGTCGGTACCCATTGCGCTGTGTAAACAGAATCAGCTGCAGGCACATTGCCCGGAACTTCCGGCACCCATCCGGAAAACGTAAATCCTGTTTTATAAACACCCGGGGCGGAGAGAGCTGCATTATAATCATATGAACCCGTAAATCCACCGGTGCCGCCATTTGCATCAAAGGTAATATTGTATTTATTGATTTGCCAATTCGCTTTATAAGTTGTTTCGGCAGCCGGCACTGTCGGCGGCAAAGACGGTGTCCACCCGGTCAATGTATAACCGGTTCTTATTACATTTGGCGGTATTAAAGTTGCACCGAATGCCATTAAACCGCTTGTGCTTCCGATACCTCCGTTTGCATCGAAAGTAATGAGATTTTCCAATAAACTCCAGTGGGCTGTAAATGTAATATTCTCGGCCGGGACTATATCGGGCACTTCAGGGGTCCATCCGGCAAAAACATATCCCGGTTTTGAAACCTCGGGAGGCACCATTTTTTCTCCAAATCCAATTACATTTGTACATCCGCCGACACCGCCGCCGGCATCAAAAATCATTGTGTAATAATTCCTCTCCCATTGGGCTTTATAAACAGCGTTTTCCGCCGGAACCCGTTCAGGCAGGACAGGATCCCAGCCCTTGAAAGTCCATCCTGTTCTTAATACTTCAGGCGCTAAAAGGATCTCCCCTGTTATCAGTGTTTGCATCGAGCCTCCGCCCGTACCACCGTTTGCGTCAAAAGTAATTGTAAAGGTTTTCAGCCCCCAAATTGCTGTATATATAGCATTATAAGCAGGTACCGTTGAAGGAACGTCAGGAAACCAGCAAACAAAATCATAATCTTCACGCATAACATCCGGCGGCACAAGGTTAGCGCCGTATGGCATTGTTGTAACCGAACCTCCCACACCGTCATTTGCGTCAAAAGTTATCTGGTAATTGTTTCTGTCCCATAAAGCGGTATAAATCGTGTTTATTGCAGGTACATTCGGCGGCACCAAAGGATTCCAGCCTTTAAAAGTATAACCGGCTCTGTAAAGATCGGGTGCATTAAGAGTTGCGCCATACTGCATATTACCGCTCGATCCTCCTGTTCCGCCATCTGCCTCAAATGTGATTAAATAACTGTTCGTATTCCATTGAGCCGTGTATGTTACATCGCTGGCCGGAACAGTTGACGGTAATGTCGGCGACCATCCGTTTAATGAATATCCGGTTTTAATAACGTTCGGCGCCGAAAGAGCAGAACCATACATCATTGACGCACTTGTGCTACCCGTACCGCCATTTGCGCTAAAGGTAACATTGTAACTGTTTCTGGCGTAATAAAGCTTAAGAGTTAAGCTGCCGTCGCCGGCAACCGTGCCGCTTGCAACTGTTCCCGCGATACCGGAATTATAGGCGAATCCCGAATGGCTTAACGGAACTCCGTTTACCACGGTGTTAATGGTGCCGCCGATGGTTTCTGTCTGAAACAGCGTATATCCGTTGAGAGCTAAATTTTGTTCATAATGCTGCACTTTGTAGGTAACATTTATATTGCCGGAATAATTAAAAGTTAAAACATTATCGGTTAAACCCAATGTCATGCTTTTTGTTCCGTTGACATCACCGGGGTCGGGTAAATAAATGAAGCTTGGGATGGTTTTATAGGTTTCGGTTACGGTTGTTCCTGCCATCATCCCTGTAACAATTTTGTCGGCAACTATTTTTACACCATTACACTCATATTCGATTGTATAACTTATATCTGTTCTCAGCCTGAGAGACTGATATGCAGAAGAGAGCGCCGAAGCATAACCGTTTACGGTTGTTTGGCTTGGAACTTTTAATCCGGTAACAACAGCATTGCATGCCGCATCCCAAACGGCAAGTGAAGCACTTGTGTAAGCGCCTCTTGGCAACCATTTTCCCGAATGTGTTGCGCTGTAAAAAGGAGGAGCAAGAATATTTGTACCATCGGTATAAGCCAAATTAGTATTAACTGATGAATAATCCGCAGACTTAAGACTTAATGCTTGCCATGCGTGTGAAACAGAGGCGGCATAAGCATCAATTATTGATTGTGATCGCGTGTCCAGTCCAAAAATAACGTTGTTTATCGCATTCCTCAAAACCTCGGCATTATCAGTAAAATCTGAAGCCGCATATATCCCTGTTCCTATTGTTGAGCTTGATGCGTTATAATAATTGGGATCATTTATATTGTTTGCTCTGAAATAGGTTGTCCCGCTGTCAATGAAGCGTGCAGCAGAAATAGCATTGTTGACCGCGGTATAATCACCGACAGGATATGAGAGGTCGTTATTTGTAACAGATTTTGTAGTGTAACTTCCATCCGACTTAAGATTAAAAACTCGGAGGCCGGGATTTCCGTCATTATATGAATTCAACGTTGCCGATTTGCTGTAGCCAAGATCAATACCATCTTCTGTTGTAACTACAAAACTGTTTTGATGGTCATGGCCAACATAACATCCCAGCATGTTGCCATAGTTAACCCACGCCTGGTAATTTGTGAGGCTTCCATAGGCTGCGGACGAACGGTGGGCAGTACTCTCATATGTAGACTGATTAGCGGGGCAAGGGGCCTCTTTGTATATTTCCGAAAGGGAGGTGCCTCCGGATTTTGACCAGTCGATTAAACTTGGGGTAAGAATCCAAGCGTTGCTGCTCCACGGTGAACCGTTACCTGTAAAAGAATTTGCCGTCCCTGAAGGCACTGTTGTCATGCCCTTGGTATAATAATCACATACCGGAATATGCATAAACCAAAGCGAAGGAACCGTGGGATAGCTCTGGCTTCGTTGTATGTAGTAATCTATTTGATTGGTATAACAAGAGTCGTAGCCCGAAGATGCGCCGTCGCCCGAATCCATTGGATAAAGCTGAAATGCCGGTGTTCCGCTTGTTTTACCGTAAGGATATATCGGTATTACTCCGCTGCCGGCTCCAGTGAGGTAATCAACATCAAAGTCAACTGCGCAACTGCCGCCGTGAGAAATAAAATAGTCGTATTGGTCATCCTTTGACGGTGAGGGGGATTGAGCATCGTGGTTCCCGAATGTAACGGCAAATTTTGTGCCTGTGTTTAAAAGAGGCTGAAGAAATTCATCAACAGAACTTTCAAATGATGACTCTAATATTCTTCCTGCAGTATTGTCTCCGGTAAAAATGACAAGGTCGGGACTGTAACGGTTGATTGCTTTGGTTATCATAGCAATTACCGTATTATCAACGTCAGCGTTATCCTGTATATCTGATATTTGTATAACTGTAAAATCACCGGCACTGTCAAAAGCAAAAGCACCGCTGTACGAAGCGGAAGAATTTATTTCCGATACCGGCACCGTTGCTATAAGCATGACCATCGCTAAAAACAGACTTAGTAATTGATTCCTTTTTTTCATTTAATCTACTCCTTAAAAGCAACTTCCATTATTAATAGAATTATTTGCAAATCAGATATATAGCAATATACAATATTTATATTATACCCTATTATAGTATATCAAACGATAAAGCGATTTACAACAATTTTATAAAATATTTTATATCGATATTTATGCCACTATAAAATTAATTTAGTTTTATTTATAAACAAATACAACTATTTTATTAAATATAACTAAATGTCAGCCGTAAAAGTTGACGTCACATCTTTTGCGGCTGACACTAAATTTACTATTAACTATATAAAAAAGTATTAAACCATTTCACAGATACGAACCGGCCTGCCTTCGGCAACAGATTTTTTTGCAGCAAGCGCGATAAGAAGCGAGTTAAGTCCATCTTCTCCCGTTGTCGGCGTCGCAGTATCGTTATTTACCGCATCAACAAATTGAAGCATCTCATCCCTAAAGGACTGCATATATCTCTCAAGGAAAAAATACAAAGGTTTATCGCTGACGACTCCTTCATCGCCCATAAACTCCACCGTGGTTGCGGTATCGTTCGAAGCAACTGCTGCGCCTTTGCTGCCAAACACCTCAATTCTTTGGTCGTATCCGTAAGCAGCGCGGCGGCTGTTATCTATAACACCAAGTGCTCCGTTTTCGAATTTAAGGCTGATTATCGCAGTGTCAACATCCCCTGCTCTGCCAATTTCCGGGTCAACAAGGCAAGCCGCGCTGGCAAAAAGTTCCGTAACCTCACTGTTTGCAAGGAAACGCGCCATATCAAAATCGTGAATAGTCATATCAAGGAACATACCGCCGGATACTGCCGAATATTTTGCGGGTGGCGGTGCAGGGTCTCTCGATGTGATTTTTATTACATGAACATCCCCAACTTTACCGGAATCAACCATGCTCTTAACACTGGCAAAGTTATGGTCAAAGCGGCGGTTGAAACCGACTTGAAGCTTGACTCCCGCTTTTTTAACAGCGGCGATAACCGCCTGTACTTTGTCGGGTGTAAGATCGACGGGTTTTTCACAAAAAATATGCTTCCCCGCATTTGCCGCATCAATGGCAATATCGGCATGTGTATCTGTTGAAGAGCAGATAAGTACAGCATCAATATCTTTATCAGATAGCATTTCTTTATAATCGGAATAAATTTTTTCAATTCCGAGAGTTGCCGCAATTTCCGAAAGCCCTGTTTTGTTGACATCGGTAATACCAAGTATTTTTGCGGAAGGTACACTGTAAGTAATAGATTTTGCATGAAGCGAGCCGATTCTGCCGGCTCCGATAATTCCCACATTCAGCAGTTTCATTTATTTCCTCCAAAATTTAATTTCGTTTCGGCATCCTAAAATAATATATCATAACAAATACCGATTTTCAAGCCTAACCTTTGAAAAGTGATAATTTAAGCCTAAATATCTGGCCATAAAGGGTTGAAAAGAAGCGCATTGTTATGTATAATATTTCAAATAATCTTCTAAAAGACGTATTTTAGCGAAAGGGGTTTCATTATGTCATGCAATTGCACAGGCACCAGCGATTTTTCCATGATGAACGATGTTCTCGACCATTATAAAAACATCCCGGGCAGCCTTATTACCGTTTTACAAAACGCCCAAGAGCTTTACGGTTTTTTACCCCAGGATGTAATAAGGCATATCGCCGCGCAAATGAGCATTCCGCCTGCAAAGGTTTTTGGTGTGGCAACCTTTTACACGCAATTTCGTTTTGCGCCCATTGGCAAATACCTTATTTTGCTTTGCCAAGGCACCGCTTGCCATGTCAACAGTTCAAAACGCATTGAGCAAGCCATCAATGAGGAATTGAACATTTTTGACGGCGAAACCACCGAAGACGAACTTTTTACACTTAAAAATGTTGCCTGTTTGGGTTGTTGCAGCCTTTCCCCTGTTATGATGATTAATGATGATACTTATGGCAACTTAACGCCTGATAAAACCAAGAAAATCCTGAAGGAAATAAGGGAGGCTCAGGTATGAAGATTGCAGTCGGACAAGGAAGCTGCGGTACCGCCGCGGGAGCAAGCAAAGTTTACAGCCTTCTTGAAAAAACAATCAACGAAAACTGCCTGAACGCCGAACTGACAATAACAGGTTGCATCGGCATGTGTTTTTTAGAACCTATCGTTGACATCTATTGTGATAACGGAAGCCTGAAAAGGCTTGTAAAAATCAGTGAGAACGATGTTCCTGCCATCGCTGAGTATATTAAAACCAGTGACGCGAAGACAATCGCAAAACTCGAGGTAAGCGCGGAAGACAATGAATTCTTAGCAAAACAAACAAGAATTGCGCTTCGCCATTGCGGCATTATCAACCCGGAAATTATCGAAGATTACTTAGCCGACGACGGCTACCTCGCCTTAAAAAAGTCACTGGCTATGACACCGGAAGCCGTTATTGACGAAATTAAGCTTTCCGGCCTTGCGGGCAGAGGCGGAGCAGGTTTCCCCACTTGGTTTAAGTGGGACGCCGCACGCAAAAGCCCCGGCGAGGTCAAATATCTAATTTGCAACGCGGACGAGGGTGACCCTGGCGCGTTTATGGACAGAGCTGTAATTGAGAGTGACCCGCATACTTTAATTGAGGGTATGATCATCGGCGCTTACGCAATAGGCGCTAAAAATGCCGTTGTTTATGTCCGGGCTGAATACCCGCTTGCAATCGCCCGGCTTTTAAAGGCTATTAATCAGGCGAAACTTGCAGGCGTTTTGGGGCAAAACATACTCGGTACTGATTTTTGCTGTGAATTCGCAATCAAGGCCGGTGCCGGCGCATTTGTCTGCGGTGAGGAAACTGCGCTTATCGAATCCCTCGAAGGGCATCGCGGCATGCCAAGGTTGAAGCCCCCCTTCCCCGCGCAATCAGGCTTTTGGCAGAAGCCTTCCAATATCAATAATGTCGAAACCTTCGCAAATGTACCGTGGATCATGATAAACGGCGGAGGAGCTTTTGCTGCCATGGGCACAGAAGACAGCAAGGGCACAAAAGTTTTCGCGCTCACCGGTAAAATTAAGCGCGGCGGCCTTGTGGAAATACCTATGGGCAAAACGCTCAGGGATGTAATATATGACATCGGTGGCGGTATTAGGGATGACAAAGAGTTTAAGGGCGTACAAATGGGCGGCCCTTCCGGCGGATGCATCCCCGCTGAACTGATTGACACGGTTATCGATTACAAAAAACTAAACGCAACCGGCGCCATCATGGGTTCCGGCGGCATGGTGGTTATGGACGAAGACACCTGCATGGTCAGCATGGCAAAATTCTTCCTTGATTTTACAGCGAAGGAATCCTGCGGCAAATGTATTCATTGCAGGATAGGCACAAAAAGACTGCTCGAAATACTCGAACGCATCTGCATTGGCAAAGGCAAGCCGGGTGACATCGAATTGCTTGAAGACCTTTGCAACGAGATTAAGAACGGCTCCTTGTGTGGGCTCGGGCAAACGGCGCCCAACCCTGTTTTATCCACCATCCGGTATTTCAGGAGTGAATACGAGGCGCATATCAACGAGCACAGATGCCCCGCAGCTGACTGCACCGAGCTTCTGACCTTTGAGATCGACAGTGAAAAATGTACGGGTTGTACGCTTTGCAAGAGAAAATGCCCTGTTGAAGCAATAACGGGTGAAACGAAAAAGCCCCATATGATCAACATAGAAAAGTGCATCAAATGCGGCAAGTGCAATCAGGTTTGCAGATTTAATGCCGTCAAAGTGTTTTAATCCGGCTGTTGCGAAGAGTCCGGCTATTTGTATTTTGAAAGGAAATTGACGATATGACTGAATTTTTTACAATTACTGTCGACGGTAAAGAAATAAAAGCAGAAAAAGGCTCGACCGTGCTTGAAGCTGCCAGAGCCAATGGCATTGAAATTCCAACCCTGTGCCATGATAAAAGAGTTGAAGTGTATGGTGCTTGCGGGCTTTGCGTTATCGAGGCAAACGGCAGTCCAAAACTTCTGCGTGCCTGTGCAACAAAAGTCAGCGATGGGATGTTTATACTGACAAATACGCCAAGAGTTATCAGTTCACGGAAATGCGCTTTGAATTTACTGCTTTCGGACCACACAGGCGACTGCAAGGCTCCATGCTCGCTCGCGTGCCCCGCAGGTACGGATTGTCAGGGTTATGTTGGTCTTGTCGCCAACGGCGAATACAAAGAAGCTGTTAAGCTGATTAAAAAAAAGCTGCCCCTCCCCGCTTCCATTGGCCGAATTTGCCCGCACCCGTGCGAAACCGCTTGTCGAAGGCAACTTGTTGAGGAACCGATTGCAATAGCACAAATAAAAAGTTTTGTTGGCGACATTGAACTTTCAGACGAAAATAAGTATATTCCCGAAATATTGGCCGACAGCGGCAAAAAAATCGCTGTTCTCGGCGGAGGACCCGGCGGGCTGACCGTAGCGTACTTTCTGCGGCTCAAAGGCCACAGTGTTAAGATTTATGACATGATGCCGCAAATGGGCGGCATGCTGCGTTACGGTATCCCCGAATATCGTTTGCCGAAAGCTGTTTTAGACAAAGAAATTGAAATTATCAGAGACCTTGGCATTGAATTGATTAACAATTTTAAAGTCGGAACCGATTTGACATTTAACGAAATCAAAGCGCAGAACGATGCTGTTGTTGTCGCTATCGGCGCATGGAAAAGCAGTAAAATGCGTGTCAAGGGTGAAGATTTAAACGGTGTTATTGGCGGTATCGACTTTTTGCGTGAAACAGTTCTCGGCAACCCGCCGGCAATAGGCAACAAAGTCGCTGTTTGCGGGGGCGGCAATACCGCCATGGACGCCTGCAGAACTGCTGTCCGTCTCGGCGCAAAAGAAGTATATATAATTTACCGCCGCACGCGCGACGAAATGCCCGCGGCTGCTATTGAAATAGATGAAGCCGAGGAAGAGGGCGTTATTTTTAAATTCCTCACAAATCCGGAGGAGATTTTGGGTCAAAACGGCAAAGTCACCGGCATGAAGCTGCAAAAGATGGAACTTGGCGAACCCGATGCAAGCGGCAGAAGGAAGCCTGTGCCGGTTGAAGGCGCGTTCGAGAATATTGAGCTTGACACAGTCATTATGGCAATCGGCCAGCAAACCGCCATTGAAGGTCTGGAAGCGCTTGAACTGACAAAGTGGCAAACCGTTATAGCCGATGAAACAACTTTCAGAACTTCCATAGATGGTGTCTACGCCATCGGAGATGCCACCAACAAAGGCGCGGATATAGCGATTTCCGCCATTGGCGAAGCATATAAAGCAGCCGGCGTAATCGACGGCTATTTACATGGTGAAACCGTTCCGTACAAAAAGCCATACTTCGTTGAAAAGGAAGTCACCGCGGAAGATTTTGCAGACAGAGATAAACTGCCAAGAACAGTTATGCCGGGGCTCACGCCTGAGGAAAGGAAACACAACTTCAAAGAAATCACCTTCGGCTTCTCCGAAGAAACCGCGAGAGCTGAAGCCGCCCGCTGCCTTGAATGCGGCTGCCATGACTTATTTGAATGCAAACTGATAAAATTAGCGCATGAATACGATGTTACCCCGGCCATCTATGAGGGTATTAAACGGGCAAGCCACGAAGAAAAGGCGTATCCGTTTATAGAACAAAACGCCGAGAAGTGCGTGCTTTGCGGGCTTTGCGTACGCGTTTGCGATGAGATGATGGGTGTCACCGCTTTAGGGTTGGTAGACAGAGGCTTTGGAACTGTTGTATCACCCGAATTCTGCGCTCCGCTTTCACAAACCGATTGCATCGCCTGCGGGCAATGCGTCGCGCTGTGCCCCACTGGAGCGCTTCGTGAGCGCGCGCAGGGCGTTAAGAGCGTCCCCGTACAGGAAGCAGTAACCTTAACCACCTGCCCCGGCTGCGCTGTGGGCTGTCAAATCAATTTGTGCACAATCGGCAGCACACTGGTACGTGCTTTGCCGGCCGGTGAAAAGGGACTTCTGTGCGCGGAAGGCCGGTTCGGATTTGGCGAAACGCAGAGTAAAGACCGGATTGTTACGCCGATGATTAAGCAAAACGGAAAGCTTGTTGCTGCAGGGCTTGATGACGCAATCGGCACAATCGCCGCAAAAATAAAAGAAGTTATTCGTAAGTTCGGCGCAGATTCCGTGGGCGTTGCTGTTTCGGAACGATTCACTATGGAAGAAGCTTATTTAGCGGCAAAATTTGCAAAGGAAGTTTTGCATACCGACAATGTTTTCACCTTCGCCGTCAATGAAAAGCGCATTATCAATTCTCTCAGCGCTGACAAAACTACGGAGATATTCACCAAACTTTTCGGCGAATCTTTCAATCAAGGCGCGAACAGCTATGGTTCCAAAGAGCTTTTGGGTATTTTTCCAGCGGGCGAATTCAGCAAACTGAAAGCTTTGGTAATCTTCGGCGACGATATGCCTGATGTTTTACCCGCCTTTGAATTCTTAGTCGTTATGGGTACATTCATGACTGAGGCCGCGGCTAATGCCGATGTGTTCCTCCCCGCTTCAACATTTGCGGAAACAGACGGAACCTTCCGCAGCTCAGCAGATAAATCTGTTACTGTTGCCAAGGCTGTTGCACCAAAAACCGGCTTGGAAAACTGGCAGTTAATTCAAAAACTCGCCGCTTCTTATGATGAAAATTCGTTTGTTTATTCAAACATCGGGCAAATAAGCGATTCACTGTTGAAAAGATAAAGTATTGAGTGATGGAGGCTTTCAGATATGCACATAAAAGGTCCTGCGCAATTTTCTTACGGCTATAACGAAATAGCGGCAATCGGCAACAAAGAGCAGAACTCCATGATGGATTTCGGCATCCTCCACCTGGCCGCAGGCGAATGCTTTTGCGAAGCGCAGAAACTGGAAAGAGCCTATTTGCTGATTCATGGCGACTTAACCATTGAGTGGAATAATTCATCCAATAATATCAGCAGAGATAATTGTTTTGACTTTTCGCCGTGGGTACTGCATGTGCCGAATGATATTGAGGTTACCATTACCGCGAAAGCGGACTCGGAAATTGCCATTCAGCGAACCATAAATGAGCGTACCTTCTCTTCAAAGCTCTACACACCAAAAGAGTGCGCAAGTGAAAACCGGGGTGCGGGCACCATGCGTGAAGCCTCAACCAGAATTGTACGTACTGTTTTTGACCAGTCAAACGCCCCTTATTCCAATTTGGTTTTGGGCGAAGTCATTGACATGCCCGGCAAATGGTCCAGCTATCCCCCGCACAACCATCCGCAGCCCGAAATATATTATTACCGTTTTCTGCCCGAAAACGGTTTTGGATTTGCGGGACTTGACGAAGAGGTCATAAAAACGCGCCAAAACTCAACAGTTTTTATTACCAAAGGAGAAACGCACCCGCAAACCACAGCCCCGGGTTACGCCATGTGGTATTTGTGGGTAATCCGCAACCTGGACGGCGACCCTTATATTAAGCCGTATTTCATTCCGGAACACTTGTGGGCAACAAAACCCGACGCGGAAATTTGGCCGTATAAATAATTTGCAAGCGAAGAGAGGAGTTTTCACAGATGAAACTGACAATGGCGCAAGCGCTCATCAAATTCCTTGATAATCAGTATGTATCCTTTGACGGCAAAGAGGAAAAGTTTGTGCAGGGCATTTTCGGCATTTTCGGCCACGGCTGCGTTGTCGGCATCGGCCAGGCGCTTGAACAGGGCGGGCACAGCCTCCGGTATTATCAGGGTCACAACGAGCAGGGCATGGCACATGCTGCCATTGCTTTTGCCAAGCAAAAAAACCGCCGTTCGATTATTGCCTGCACCTCTTCTATCGGACCTGGTGCATTAAATATGATAACCGCCGCGGGCACCGCGACTGCAAACCGCATTCCCCTCTTGCTTTTACCCGGGGACACCTTTGCCTGCCGGCAGCCGGACCCTGTATTGCAGCAGATTGAACAGCCGACCGGTTATTCAACCACCTCAAACGATGCCTTTAAGGCTGTCTGCCGATATTGGGACAGGGTTGTTCGGCCGGAACAGTTAATGACCGCTATGCTTAACGCCATGCGTGTTTTGACGGACCCTGCCGAAACCGGCGCGGTTTGCGTTGCCATGCCGCAGGATGTGGAAGCGGAAGCTTTTAATTACCCCGATTATTTTCTGCAAAAAAGAGTTTGGCACCTTGACAGAAGGCCTGCCTCTCAGCGTGAAATCGAGGCGGCAGCGGCGCTGATCGAAAAATCCAAAAAGCCCCTGCTTATTATTGGCGGTGGCATAACCTATTCGGAAGCATGGGACACGGCGCAGTTCTTTGCAGAAAGGTTTAACATCCCAATTGCTGAAACGCAGGCGGGCAAAGGGCAAATTCGGTGGGACCATCCGCTTAATTTGGGCGGCATCGGCGTGACGGGCGGAGCGGCTGCAAATGAGATAGCAAAACAGGCTGATTTGATTATTTCCGCCGGTACGCGCCTGACTGATTTTACAACGGCGTCAAAGTGGCTTTTTAAGAACACCGATGTTAAAATATTAAGTATAAATGTTTGCGCATTTGATGCTTTAAAAATGGATTCGATTTCAATTGTGGCCGATGCGAACTCCGCGCTTCTTGATTTAACGGGAGAATTAAGTGAAGCAGACTATAAATCCGGTTGGAATGATGAGATTTTAAGCGCCCGGAATAATTATATTTCCGAGATGGATTTTGTAATCAATGAAGATTTGCCGGGAGGCCTTTTGCAGACAAATGTTCTCGGTGAAATAAATAAACTTATCGAATCCGATTCCATCGCTGTGGGTTCCTCCGGAAGTCTGCCTGGCTGCATGCAAAGACTTTGGCGTTCAACCGTACCGAAGACTTACCACATGGAATACGGTTTTTCGTGCATGGGTTACGAAATTTGCGGTGCTTTGGGCGCAAAGCTTGCTGAGTCAAAGCGTGAAGTTTATGCGATGGTTGGCGACGGTAGTTTTTTAATGCTTCATAGTGAATTATATACTGCGATACAAGAGGGTGTAAAAATCAACATCATGCTCTTTGATAATACCGGCTGGGGATGTATTGAAAACCTTCAAAACAACCAGGGTACAAAAACCTTCGGCACCCGCTTTTTAGCCAGAAACTCCGAAACCGGATTGCTTGACGGTGCGGTTGTGCCAATTGATTTTGCAAAAATCGCCGAGGGCTATGGTTGCAAATCGTACCGTGTTGAAAATTTAAAGCAACTCAGGGAAGCGATTGATGACGCAAAGTCTCAAACTGTTTGTACTCTTTTTGATATCAAAGTTGCTCACGGGAGTATGAGCCATGGTTATGGTGCATGGTGGCGTGTTGGTGTTGCGGAAGTATCCGAAAGCGAAGCGGTTCAGAAGGCCTATGAGAACATGAAAGAGGAAATCGAAAAAGCAAGGCTCTATTAATAAATAAAACAGCCCTGCTCAATATAAAAAGACGGAGGAAATAAAATGTTAGACAGCAACAAAGTTAAACTTGCAATAGCCCCGATTGGCTGGACAAACGATGACATGCCCGACCTTGGTGCCGAAAACACTTTTGAACAATGTGTCAGCGAAATGGCCCTGGCAGGCTTTACAGGATGCGAAGTCGGCAACAAATATCCTAAGGATGTCGCGACACTAAAACACAAGCTGGATGTCAGAGGGTTACAGGTATGCAACGCATGGTTTTCTTCCCTTCTCCTTTCCGACGGATATGAGGCAACAATCGAAGCATTTAAAAAGCATATGAACTTTCTTTATGATATGGGCGCGAGAGTTATCGGTGCATCTGAACAAGGCAACAGCATTCAGGGTAAGCCGGTCAGCATTTTTAAGGATAAACCCGTCTATACCGAAGAACAGTGGGCTTTGATTGCAAAAGGATTCAACGACATGGGTAAACTTGCGCGCGACAAAGGCATGTATTTCACCGTTCACCACCATATGGGTACCGGTGTGCAAACTGCCGCCGAAGTTGATAAGCTGATGGAAATTACCGACCCGAATCTTGTCTATCTGCTATATGACACCGGCCATTTTGCATTTGCAAGCGAAGACTCCATCGCTGTATTAAAAAAATATATTAATAGAATAAAACATGTGCATATCAAAGGTGTTCGCTATGCGGTGCTTGAAAAAGCAATGGCCAACAACTACAGCTTCCTCGATGCCGTTCGCTACGGCAGCTTCACCGTCCCCGGTGACGGCGATTATGACTTCACACCGGTATTTGATATCCTTGCAGAATTTGATTACGAAGGTTGGATCGTAGTTGAAGCGGAGCAAGACCCCGCAATTGCAAATCCGTTTGAATATGCCTGCCTTGCAAGAAAATATATACGCGAAAAGACCGGACTGTAACCATGAGCAAGGAACTGAAATTTTATCATATTACCGATACTCATCATTATGCTGTAACCTCCTTGGGGTTCAGCGATGAAGAGGACCAAAAGTGCATGAACGAATCCGGCGCAATTCTTGACGCCGCGTTTGAAAAGCTTGCCGCGCAGGATGAGATTGACATCATTCTCCTCTCCGGCGACCTCACCAATAACGGCGAGCGGCCGAGCCATATGGAGTTTATCGAAAAGCTTTACCGGCTGAAAAACACCGGCAAACGGGTTTATGTAACGACTGCGACGCACGATTATGGTCTGCGGGAGCTGAAAGACGGCGATACTGCAGAAAACAGCACCCATGCAAGCCGCAGCGAGCTAAAAAATATGTATATTGATTTTGGTTTCAGCGAAGCGATTGCCGAATATATTGACGGTCTTTCTTATGTCGCGCAATTGGCGCCCGGTTACAGAGTGCTTGCTATGAATGACGATAATTGCGGTACGGATGAATTTGAAGAATCTCAGATGAACTGGATACGGGAGCAGGTAAAGGCGGCAACCGACGCCGGCGACTTCATCATTGCCATGGAGCATCATCCCGTTTTACCCCCGTCCCCTGTTTATCCGCTTTTCAGCGGCTATGACATGAGAAGTTACGGCAATAAAGCGGCGCTGCTTGCGGACGCGGGTGTGCAGTTCGTTTTCACCGGCCACGCCCACATGCAGAATATCTCATCCCTCACAACCGAAAAAGGCAATACATTGTGGGATATCAACACCGGTTCGCTCGTCGGCTACCCGACGCCGATGCGCAGGGTGGCTCTCAACGACAAAAATATGAGCATAACCTCGGAGAAAATCGATAGTTTTGACTGGGATTTACAGGGCAAGACCGCGGATGAATACCTGATAGCTCATTTTGACTTTATGCTCAATGATGTGTTTGATTCAATGGCGTTTGACCTTGACAGGCTTGGCGCCCTCGGCGGCGGTTTCGGCATATCGAGGGAATTTGTGCATAAATTGAGAATCCCGATAAAAATACTGGGCAGAATCATGCAGAAGCTGACGCTTGGTAAGGTCGGCAGGTTGCTTTGCGTCGGACGCAAAGTGGACAAGAGCGTTAAAAAAGTACTTATCAAAGATTTAGTCATCGAGATAATCCGGAATATTTTCACAGGCAACGAGCATTATTCACCGGATACTACCATGTACAAAGCGATCATGGCAATTATCACAAAGGTTCACCCGCTTATCAAACACTTTATGAAAGGCAACAAAATCATCGAAGACCTGCCTTGGCTTGTTGCACACATGATCTACGACGACACGCCGGATAACGATGCGGTTTTGCCGGTAAAAGCACCCGTGTTGAATTAAGTGAAAACGATGAATGATCTTATTTTTCAATGCAAATAGATTCATCTCTTAGCGTAAGACCCCCCATGTGTTCCGAATGGCAACATCTTATAGTTCCAAAATCAAGGAGATGAAAAATGAGCGAAGAACTTAAATTTTACCTTGTAACCGACACGCACCATTATGCTTATAAATCTTTAGGCTACTCCGACCACGAGGATCAAAAATGCTTAAATGAATCCGGAGCTATCATTGACGCCGCTTTTGAAAAATTTATTGCGCAGGATGAAATCAACATTATCTTAATAGCCGGTGATTTAACAAACAACGGCGAACGGGCAAGCCATTCGGAATTCATCGAAAAGCTGGGCAAGCTCAAAGCCGCAGAAAAAAATGTGTATCTGATAACCGCAACGCATGATTACGGCTTGCTCGAACTGAAAGCTAAAAATAATGACCACGCCGTCGGTCTTGCTGAAGAAGATGAAAGCAAAGCCTGTCGCAGCGAACTGCGTGAAATGTATTACGAATTCGGCTTTAAGGAAGCCCTTTCCGAATATACCGATCCTCTATCCTATGTCGCACAGCTCGCTCCCGGTTTCAGGTTGCTTTGCTTGAATGACGATGGCAACGGAAGAAGCTACTGCGGCTATGACGAAAGCCACCTTGCCTGGATTTTGGAGCAGATAAAGACAGCACAAAACGCCGGCGAATTCATCTTCGCAATGTCACACCATCCGGTGCTGCCGCCCTCCCCTATTTATCCGATTATGAGCAAACGCGATATGCTCGGTGATTATGAACTAATGTCGACAATCTTCGCCGACGCGGGGTTACAGTTTATTTTCACGGGACACTCTCATATGCAAAACATCGGTTATAAAACGACCGAAAAGGGCAACACTCTTTGGGATATCAACACCGGATCCCTTTGCGGCTTTCCGACACCGATGCGCAGGGTTGTTCTTGACAATGAGAAAATGACAATAACCACCGAAAGCCTTAAAACCTTTGATTGGGATTTCAAAGGCAAGGATCCTCAGCAATACCTGCGCGATCATTTTGACCTTCTTCTCAACGATATTTTCGATTCAATGGCAAAAAACCTTGAGCGTTTCGCTGACCTTGCAGGCGGTTTCAGCATGGAAAGGAAAACGGTTTACAAGCTGAAACGGCCAATTAAAATTGCCGGAAAAGTGATGCAAAAACTTACTGTGGGCAAATCTGGCAGGATACTTTGTGTCAGCCGCAAAGTTGACAAAAGCGTAAAAGATATCCTGGTTAAAGACCTTCTTGTTGAGATAGTGCGGAATATTTTTTCCGGGAACGAGCATTATTCACCGGATACGCCGATGTATAAGGCTATCATGGCGGTTATAGGCCGAATTGCGTCTATAGTGAAACACTTTATTAAAGGCAATGAAATTGTTGAAAATATGCCGGCGTTTATCGCAAGCATTATTTATGATGACACGCCGGACAATGAAGCAGTCTTACCGATCACAAAACAATAGTAATAAAAAATATTTGATCGCCCCGAAACAAAACTCGGAGCGATTTTTCATACCATAACATTCATAAACCTGTGACTTTTGGATTTATTTGCAGTGTATGTACTTCATCATTATACTAATTCACGATAAAAAGCCTCTAAAAAAATCAAGCAAAAGCTTTGATTTATGGGGTTTTATGCGGAATTTTTAGTTAGGTTTTTATGAGTAATTAGTATTAATATCCAGTATTAATTTCTCGACTAAGCCTTTCTCCATCATCGCCTGACCCTTTGAGGGGAATTTATCTGCAACTTTGAAAGCGTTTTCACAATTCATAAGCGCTTCCCGGCTGTTATTATTAATATAGTATTCATAGTATGCTCGCACACGAAAAGCATTAATGGCATTATCATTTCTAAGTATTTTACCGGCTTTATTAAAGTAATATTTCGCCTTGGCTTCATCAGCAGAAATACAACCCGCAAAGCACATTTCATAATATATTGAAGGAAGCGCATTGTTGGGAAAAGCATGTAAATTTTTCTCAATCATTCCTGCATAACTTATTGCACTTGCATTATTGCAACTGTCCAGAGCCTTAAAATAGTTATAGAGCAACAGCATCATATCAAGGGTGTCCGGTTTTTCCGTATCGGGCATATAGGTCATCGGTATATTTTTGGGGCTGTAACCCGAAGAAAGCGCCGTTGAAATGCTGTTGACACTCTTAAGCTTTTCGGCATATGGTTCATTGAACATCAGGCAGCGAATCAGTTTACCATCGGTAGGACTGCTACCTAATATTAAAGGCAAAAGATTCAGCAGCGCCAAAATCATCCAGAAGGACATGGCATTGACAAAAAACAATTCCGTCATCCTTGAGGCATTCGGCATAAACATATAAAGGATAGCAAGGGTGCAAGCAGAAAGCATGTTAAAGATTATGCCCCCGGCGTAATATAACCCGTATTGATAATCTGAAAGGTTTTGTTCAGGCGGCATCATTGAGCATTGTCCGCCATAGCCTTTGTTTTTTCTGACGGAAAATCTCATTTTTCCGTTCTCGTTTATCCATAAAAAAGGACCTATCGAATAAGAAATAAGACAAAACCCTAAAATTTTCCCGAACACAAGATGCCCGAACTCGTGAATATTGATACTTGTTACAAGCGCGAAAATCAGAAATATATAGTCAAATACCAAATCGCTAAAATAGCCCCATTCATTTACATAAGCAGCAGACAGCAAAGTAATGCAAAACGTCAAAATAACAAGGGATACCGCAACGGCATTTATTACTTTAAGTACCGAGCGGGTATTGATTCTGTTTTTCGTTCTTTCGTTCATATTTTAACTTCTTCGGGCTTTATTTTTTCTTATTATATCACATTTTACGGATTTTGGAAATAGTGGCAGTTGCAGTTTTTGTACAGGCGGCAGCGGTTGGTAAGATTTGATTAAACGGTGCAAAGCCATAAATAAAAAGAGTCCGGAGCTTTGGCGTTCCAGCTCAAAACTCCGGATAAAGAATTTACACTTGTTCAATATCAAGTATATAAACCGCTCAGACTTCTGAATGTTTACCATTCTTGTATGACTTTCGGATTTGCAAAAATCTCATCTAATTTTTCAATAAACGGTACCAGAGCGTCAAAATCATAAGCCCTATGGTCAAAAGCAATGCACAATGGCATAAACAAACGCGGTTTTATCACCTTTTCGCCGTTTTCGTCAACAACAACGCCGGGTTTTTCCTGCGCGGCAGTGATCGCAACTGCTAAAACCTGCGGCGGTACTATTTCAAGCAACGCAATACTTACGGGGGTGTTTTTTACAATAGAACCGATATTGGTAACTACCAATGTCCCCTGCCTTACATCCTTGATTGTTAGTCGGTCGCTTTCAGGAATTCTATCATATTCTGCCTTTGCTTTTCCGGTTAAAGGATGAACCTTGTCTTTGCCTACCCTGCCGACAAAAAGCCTGCGCAAAACAAGAAGAACTTTTAATTCCTTCAACTCTTCCATAGACTGCTTGAAAGCAACCCGGTAATAGAGTTCATCCAAGTTTGTGTTTAACGCTCTGCGGCGGACATCCGCAACATAGGTATTGATTTCAGCAAGACTTTTTTTGTCAGTGTTCTGAACATTGATTGTAATTGTATTATCCTCATCCAATTTGCAGGGCATGGAAATATTGATTTCCTCAATGACATCAATTGTGCCGCGTGAACTGGTTCTGTTGTACTGTACATAAGCATTCAGATGGGGGGCTGCTTTAAGCGCCTCTACAACCACTTTCAGCATTAAGGAATTAAAGGTGATGTTTTGTTCCGAAGAATTCTTGGTTTTCAAAGCCTTATACTCCTGCATAAAGTCTGTTACATCCGGCTCATAAATAAAGGAGCAATGCGGTACTTTATCCCAACTCTCAGCCGTTATATGGGCAACAATTTTACGCACGATTTTAAACCGCTCTCTTGTAAAGTGCAAACCCTCCCAAAGGCTTTTTGTGCCGACTAAGGTTTCTGTATCTTTGATTTCTTTGCTGTTCGTTTTACTCATAAATTCCCTCTGCTTCTGTTTATTTATATTTGGGCATCCAATCGCCATGCTCTTCAATCAGTTCATCGCACATGGCAACAATCTCATCGATTGTGAGCTCGCCGGAGGCATGCGGGTCAAGCATAACAGCCTGGTAAATATGTTCTTTTTTGAGTGTCACAGCAGCTTCGATAGTTAACAGTTGGACATTGATATTGGTCATATTCATCGCGGCAAGCTGAACCGGAAGCGGGCCTTGGATGCATGGCTGTACACCGTACCTGTTGACAAGGCAGGCGACCTCGACGCAGGCCTCTGAGGGTAAATTGGTAATCAACCCCTTGTTAAGAACATTGCCTCCTATTTTGTATGGTATATCAGTTGTGATAGCTTCCATTATGTAAGAAGCATACTCTCCGCCTCTTCTATGCTTAATATCACCGGTGACATACTTTTGCTTGTCTTTTTCCCAATTGGCAATTTGGCCGATACAACGGCGGGGATATTCATCCAACGGAATGTTATAGCGGGTTATCAGCTCCGGATGTTTATCCTTAATGAAAAAATTATTGTATTCGGCGTTGTGTTCGCTGGATTCTGTACAGTAATAACCTAAACGGCGTATGTATTCATATCGTACCAAATCGTGATGGTCGGTTAAACCGCTTTCCAGAATTTCTGTTGCTCTTTTACGGATTTCCGGATAAAGATCGGTACCGTCTGCATTGTATATTTCAAGCAGCCAGCCCATATGATTGACTCCGGCAATTTTCTCTTTAACCGGTTCATCATAATCTATGTCAAGGTTATTCAAAAGCCCGCGGGAGCAGCCTTGTACGCTGTGGCAAAGCCCGACTGTTTTAATGGCGGTATACCGCTGCATGAAACCGGAAAGCATGGCCATAGGGTTTGTATAATTTAAAAACCATGCATTTGGGCAGACTTCTTCCATATCGTTCGCAAAATCTTTCAGTACGGGGATTGTGCGCAGCGCACGGAATATACCTCCCACTCCGTAACTGTCGCCGATTGTCTGACGGAGACCGTATTTTTTGGGAACTTCAAAGTCTGTAATGGTGCAGGGGTCATAGCGGCCGACCTGGATAGCATTTACTACAAAGTCCGCGCCGCGCAAGGCATCCTTACGGTTTGGGACATCCCAGTATTTGGTAATTTTTGCCCTGTTCTCGTTGATGTTCTTGTTAAGTGCGCTGACCATGATGAAAGATTCTTCAAGCCGGTCCGCATCAATGTCATAAAGCGCAATCTCGCTTTCGCGCAGTGCTTCGGAACACATGGAATCCCCCAGAACGTTTTTTGCAAAAACCGAACTTCCCGCGCCCATAAATGTGATTTTCATGATAAAACTCCTTTAAATTATTTTAACAGGCTTTGCCTGTATAAAAGACAGTTCTTTATGCTAATTACTCATAAATACCTAACTAAAAATTCACATAAAACCCCATAAATCAAAGCTTTTGCTTGGATATTTAGAGGTTTTTAATCGTGAATTAGTATTAGGTGATTTTGTTTAGCCGCCATAAAACCGCAAGGGAAACAGCCATAAACACTATAACGGTAACCGGCACAACTGCAAGTGTCAAGGGTTTCGATAAGTATCCGATAACCACAGGGAAAGTTGCTACGCTGATATTGCCGATACCAACTTGATAACTGACAATTTCCTTTTGCGAACCACCTGTAAACCGGATTGCAGATTCATGCATCATACATGGGTAAATCGGCGCATACCCGAGACCGATTAACGCAACACCGCAGATGGAAAGAATATTGTTGCTCGCTATTAACAATATCGCAGTTCCGGCAATAGCGGCAATCATTCCGGAACAGATGAGAAAACGGTTGCCGAGTTTGCCCACAACGATACCTGCTGTTATTCTGCCCGCTGTTATGCCTGCAAACAATACAGATTGTGCAACACCGGCGAAAATAAGTGTAAAGCTTTTGTACTCGGTTAAAAAGCTGACAAGCCACGTAATAATGCAGAACTCTGCGCCTACATAAAAAAAGAACAGCAGCAAGGAGCTTTTCACGCCTTTGATCCGCCAGGGTTTTGTATGCAACGATTTATTTTCAGTTTCCCTGTTTGCTTTTAGTCTTTTTTCACTCTTTTTCCAAAGCGGTAAAGAAAACAGTGCGAGTAAAGCTACAAACAAGACAATTGTGCCAACACTTTTCGCACCTGCACGCCAGGAATTTCCGTTGGCGAGGAGCTGTGTTATTCGCAGCGGAGCTAAAACAGAACCAACACCCCAAAAACTGTGCATCCAATTCATATATTTTGGCTTATAATTTTCCGCGACAAAAAGATTCATTGCCGCTTCCACAACGCCGGTGCCTAATCCCAAGGGAAGCACAAATAAATATACCCATAGTATACTTGGCGCAAAGGAAACCCCAAGCATGCCAAACCCGATTGCCAAACAGCAAATGACGATCAGTTTGCCGGTACCGACCTTACGGATGAGAGTTGCGCTGAAGAAACTCGCAAAAATGCTGCCTAATATGATAACCAGCTGAACTGTGGCTAGCGCCTCGAGCGGCTGTGCCAAATCAATTCGCATGCCCGGCCATACCACGCCCAAAATACTGAACGGAATGCCGATAATCATAAAGCATAAAAATACAATCATCAAGAGTATCGCGGCCATTTTGACCTCCGGTGTTTTGTTAGGAAAAGTTTCCGCTAAGATTCTTCGCTTTACTCATACTAATCGGCGATGAAAAGCGTTGTTAGATTTGCGATGATTTTTTGTGCTGCACAAGACAAACGATGATGCTTAGCTGTCGCAAGGCAAGGAGGACAACGCAGTACAGCGCTAAAAAGACCGCTAAGATTCAATGCGTTTTATCGGTGGTTAGTATAAGAATGACAAATGTTTTAACCGAAAACTTCATCTGCAATCGAAACGCTTGTCATGGCATCGGCTGCGTAAAAATCGGCATTTATCTGCTTTGCATATTCAGCTGTCACTACAGCTCCGCCAACCATAACTTTGCAATCCAATTTACTTGCTTTAATCATTTTTATTAAATTCTCCATTGCAGGCACAGTGGTTGTCATCAGAGCGCTTAATCCGACAAGTTTTATCTTTTGTTCCTTTGCAGTCGCTGCTATCAGCTCGCAATCGACATTTCGCCCCAAATCCACTACCTCGTATCCGTAGTTTTCGAGCATTACCTTGACAATATTTTTGCCGATATCATGGATGTCGCCTTTTACGGTTGCAAGTAAAATTTTACCTTTCGGCTGATGTGACTCACCGGTTAAACTCAGCTTTTCTTTTATGGCTGTGAACGCGTTCTGCGCGGCTTCTGCGCTCTTAATCAGCTGAGGCAGGAACAGTGTCTTATTCTCAAAACCTTTGCCAACCTCATCAAGCGCAGGTACAAGAATTTCAGCAACCACCGTTTGCGGTTCGCTCCTGTTCAGTTCCGCCATGGTAAGGTCATATGTTCTTTGCGCAAGTCCGCCTTTTATAGCGGCATAGAGCGTTGTCTGTTTTTCGGCTGTTGCTGTTACAGCTGCATGTTCGGTCAGCTCTTCGATGTAATTGCCGTATTCGGCACACAGGTAATCAAGCCCGTTTAAGGCGTTGTGTGAATAGTAAGTGTTCATCATCGCATCGGACAAAGGGTTGATGATCGCAGCATCAAGCCCCCGGCAAAGAGCCTCCGCAAAAAAGGTAGCGTTCATAACATCCCTTTGCGGCAAACCGAAGGATACATTGGAAACGCCGAGCACCGTTTTAATGCCAAGCTCTTTTTTGATAAGCGCGAGGGAGTCAAGCGTTATCTTCGCCGCGTCCGCGGAAGCGCCGACGGTCATGGTCAGGGCATCAACAATGATATTTTTCTTTTCTATCCCGTACTTCGCCGCGGTTTCAACGATTCTTCGGGCTATTGCAAGGCGTCCCTGTGGGGTTTCGGGAATACCGTCTTCATCAAGGGTAAGGGCGACCAAAACGCCGCCATATTTTTTTGCCAGCGGAAAGATTTTTTTCATGTCGTCATCTTTGCCGTTAACGGAATTTATCAGTGCCTTGCCGTTATAAATCCGAAGACTTTTTTCGATGGCTTCAGGGTCGGCGGAATCAATTTGAAGGGGTAAAGTTAAAGACATCTGCAAATCCTTCACAGACCGAACCAGGGCGTCGCTCTCAATAATGCCGGGCAACCCCACATTGACATCCAGAATATGCGCGCCGGCTTCCTGCTGGGCAATACCCTGTTCGACAATATAATCATAATCGCCCTTAAGCAGCGCTTCCTTAAACTTTTTTTTACCGGTTGGGTTAATCCGCTCGCCGATTAACACGGGCTTTTCACCGATAACACAGGTTTTTGAATAGGATGAAACAACGGTAATATTTTTATTTGTTACGGGTTTCGGCTCGATCCCTTCGCAAAGTTCAATTGTTTTTTTGAGATGCGCAGGTGTGGTACCGCAGCAGCCGCCGAGAATCTGCGCGCCGCCCAAAGCCATCTCAAGCATATCGGCCGCAAAGTCATCAGGATTTACTTCAAATACTGTTTTACCGTTTTGAAGAACAGGCATACCCGCATTTGGCATGAAAATGATCGGCAGAGACGACAATTCAGAAAGCTTCTGTAAAAACTTTTTCATCTTTTTGGGTCCCAGCCCGCAGTTAATACCCAGTGCATCAACACCCAAGCCTTCAAGCAAAGCAACGGCACAAGCAATATCGCCGCCGGTTAAAAGCTTGCCTTTTTCATCAAAAGAAAAGGTTGCGAAAACAGGCAGGTTTGTGTTTTCTTTAACCGCTAAAATTGCCGCTTTCATCTCATAAGTGTCCGTCATGGTTTCAATAATGACCAAATCGACACCATAGGTTTCACCTGCGGTAACCTGCTCTTTATAAACATCATATGCGTCTTCAAAGTTCAATTCACCGAACGGCTCTAAAAGCTTGCCTGTGGAGCCGACATCAAGTGCAATATAGTGTTTTTTAAAACTGGGTGTTCTTTCAATTGCTACCTTCACATTAAGTAAGGCAGCCGAAACAACCTCGTCCACGCTATAACCGGTACCTTCAAGCTTAATGCGGTTAGCACCGAAGGTGTTTGCTGTTAAAATATCACAGCCGGCTTCCAAATAGGCTATGTGAATTTCCTGAATAAGTTCGGGGTTCTTAATATTCACACTCTCGGGTAATTCTCCGGCTTTAAGCCCACTTTCCTGCAGAAAGGTGCCCATTGCTCCGTCTATAAATATCAGTCTTTTACCGAAAAGTTTTGTAACGCTCATCTTTTCACCTGCTCACATTCAAAATATCTGATAGATTCGTCATAATTTTTAATGCCACATCGGGCTTGTTCATTGTATAAATGTGAATGCCTCTTACACCGTTTGCGATAAGATCAACAATTTGGTCCGTGGCGTAGGCTATGCCGGCTTGCTTGAGCGCTTCGGGATTCTCGCCGAATTTATCAACAATTGTCTTAAATTTCGGTGTCAGAGAAGTCCCGGCCATTTGACAAATTCTCACTATTTGCCGGCTGTTTATAACCGGCATTACACCTGCGGTAACCGGCACATCAATACCCTTGCGCATGGCGTTGTAGAGAAAGCTGTAAAGAACATTGTTGTCGAAAAACATTTGGGTAACGAGAAAATCAACACCTCTGTCCACCTTTGCCTTCAGATAATCCAAATCGTCAGCTTTGTTGGCACACTCAATATGCCCTTCGGGGTAACAGGCTGCGCCTATACAAAAACTGCCTTTGCTTTTAATTTCTTCAACAAGCTGAAAAGCATAATTATAATAGCTTGCCTCAGGAAAAGTCATACCTTCGGGAATATCTCCTCTTAAAGCAAGAATATTTTCTATTCCGGCAACTTTTAATTCGTCAAGCAACGTTGATATCTCAGAACGAGAGGATGATACACAGCTTAAATGAGCAAGTGATGTTGTTTTAAGGTTATTCTGGATATATGAAGCTATTTTCAATGTGTTTTTTGAAGTACCGCCGCCCGCGCCGTAAGTGACACTCATATAATCCGGCTTGCAGGTTGACAATTTTTCAACGGTATTGATAACAGGCTCAAAAGAAGATTCCGTTTTGGGTGGAAATGCCTCCAGTGAAACGGTTACATCGTTGTTTTTGAACATCTCGTCAATGCGCATGTTAAGACCTCGTTTTCGATTGGGTTACTAAATATTATACAAAATAAACCTATAAATTACAAGAAAAAAATGCGGCTGCTCAAAGTTGATGAGCAGCCGCAATAATTAAAGTATTTTTGTGTTAATCAGTCTTTAAACCCGGCAAAGATACTTTCATCATAGTAGTTGTCTTCATCCTTGTCATGCAGCGGATACCATACCTGCGCAAAAAACGGATTGATTTTTGCCTCTTTATCGTAATCCCATGGCCAGGGAAGCTCTTCGGGGCACCAATGGCCGCCCTTTAAAACCAAATTCGGCGTCATTTCAAATTCATTGCCGCGCGCGCTCTTCCATTTTAACGGTGTGAAAAGGTCACCTTTTATCATAGAAGTTGAAAGGCATTCGCCGCCCCTGAAAGCCGCAGCTTTCTTCATATCATCCAGATCAAGCTCGCTTGTCGGCTTGCTCTCATCATAGCCGTGGTCAAGCAGGGTTACCGTTTCTGTTGGGCGAACCACCTTAAAATCAGCCCATGTACCGATGCACTTGCAGGCTTCCACATTGCCGTAATAAGCGGATATCCTGTTTTTATCACCGCTTTGAAGCCAACTCATAGTACCATAAACAGGCACTTTAGTGAGCCGTTCCATACCAAGCTTTTTGATAATGAAGGGCGGGCAAAGTTTTGAAAGCTTATAATATCCCGGAAGAGCATCCGACATCTTTTTAAAATATTCTTTGATGGTGATTTTTTCTCTGAAATGCAGGTAGCTTTCAAGCAGGTCGGAATCGGCATACCACTGGCCGTGGAAATTGCGCAGGGTAAACCAACCGCATTCAAAAATCTTTTTCGGGTCGCCCAAGCCGATGGCGCCTAAAAGGAATTGCTCAAATTCAAAGTTTGTAATTCTGAATTCCTTGCCGCTGCCGATGTTATAAAAGCGTCTCCAAAACTCTTCCGGAACATCGTCGCCGCATACATTCGCGCACAGTCTGCCGGAATCTTCAATGGTTGCCCACTCGAGAACACCGTTGATGGGAACATGGTACATAATCGGGTCATAATTTTTTAGAATAGCGGGGTAAAGTATCCCGGATTGGCGAAGGGAAACCCAATATTTAAGCCCGGATTCCGCAAAGGTTCTTTCAGCAATCGTTTTGCTGATAGCATAATGGTCATAAATGCTTATTTTAATCGGGTCGCCGGTTCTCGCCCAATGGATGGGCGGATTGCGGTCGCCGGTTTCGGCAACTGTGCCGATATAAACAACCTTCACAGCGTCCGGGTTAGGCTGCGCTTTAACCGCATCAACAATATATTTGGCAGCTGTTGTATTCGTCTTGATAGTCTTTTTCGGGTAATAGTCCGCCGCCGGAGATACCATTCCGCCGACATGGAGAACATAATCGGCACCGGTAACACCGGCTAAAACATCCTCATAATTTGTAAGATCACCCCAAATAAGTTTAACGCATGGGTCGTTTTCATAATCTTTGAACATTGCTTTGTTTTTGTCGCTGCCTCTGTTTAAAAGGACAATGTTGAATTTATCCCTTTTCGCATATAGTTCTTTAAAACCTGCCCAGCCCATATTGCCGGAGGAACCTGTTAAGAATACGGTTTTCTTTTGTGCCATTAACTTTATTCGCCCCTTTAAACAAAATATTTTAAATAGTTTAACATTTATTTTATGCCTATTCAAGCTTTTTATAGATTATTTCAATAATTTCAGCGCCGGCAGAGTTCCAGCCCCATATCGTTTTTAAATTTGAGCGTTACACCGCGCATCTGCTCAATCTCCATTTTACGCGCCGTAATGAACTGTGAAGCGTCTCTTGCGCGGCTGGTGTAGCCCATATTAATCCCTTCAAGCCCAAGGTAATATTTTGCATTAACGGGATACATCTGCCACTCTGTCATTGAAGCAAAGCCGATAAAATTCTGAAATTCCGCAGCTTTTTCCGGCTCTGTTTCGAAGTTCCTGCAGAGCCAGCCATAGATTTCGGGATGGAAATTTGCCATTACGCCCGAATAACCGGAGCAGCCCATTTTAAGCGTTTCCAAGAGCGTGCCCGCATGCGCGTTATATATCTTTAGCCCTGTTCCCTTGACGGCAGCCAGTTTTGCTTTAATCAAGTCTAAATCTCCGCAGGTGTCCTTTAAAAATTGGAATCTGCCGGTTGCGGCAAGTTTGCCAAGCGTTTCAGGCATCATAATCCTTTTATACGGGTAGGGGCACTCATAAATACCAAGCCCGACTTCATCAATTGAGTTGATTGTCTTTTCAATGTTTTTCAGAAAAACGCTGTCGCTCTCATCTTCTTTTGCAAAACGGTTGGAGATGAACACATATGCGTCAATCCCGACTTGAATATATTGATTTGCCTCAACAATCTGTGTATCAAGGTCATCGGCGGTATGCCCCGAAGCAATGATTGTAATTCCCTTCGGCACATTGGCGACGATGAACTTAAGAAGTTCAAGCTTTTCCTCTACGGAGAGGAAGAAAATTTCGCTCGACTGGCAGATGGCAAATATGCCGTCTACTCCCCTTTCCGCGTACCATTCCAACATTTGAGAAACGGCGTTGTAATCAATCTTGTTTTCTGCTGTGAAAGGTGTAACCATCGTCGGATATACACCGTTTGGTATTGTTTTAATCAATGCTGCATCCTCCTCCATTAACATATCCCATTGTATTTAACAGTTCGCCAAGCACGGCAAAACGTTCGCTTAACAGTTCGTCATCCTTTGCAAGTGCGTCCATAAACAGCTTTATATCTTCATCAATTCTCTCATTATCGGTGCAAACGGCGACATTCATCGCATCACCCTGCAGCCCGACACGGTCTATTTGAGGGTTTTCAGGGTCGTAGAATTTTTTGTGACGGTAAGAAGTTTCTTTGAAATACAGCTGAGAGCGGCAGATCAGAATAGCCAAATCAAGCACTTTGTGCAGTGGCAGCTCTTCCGACTGCCTTGACCATTTCTCGCCGGTATAACGCCATACCTTGGCGGAAATATCCAGCTTGCCCCTGTCATTCCATTGAGCAAGCCCAAGTGTCAGCCCTTTTGTATCCGAATCATATGCCTGCCTGCCGTCAATCTTGTCATAATCATCGCTGATTATAACCGGCTTGTGCTTTAAGTTGGTTGGAATTTTCATCTTATAAATCTCCGTTATAATTTATTAGTAATTTACTAAATTACTGCATTATTTTATAACAGAAATCATAACTTGTCAAGAAATATTTATAGGTCTTTTAATTGTTCTCTCAGCTCATACTAAATTACTCATAAAAACCTAACAAAAAATCCGCACAAAACAACATAAGTCAAAGCTTTTGCTTGATATTTTAGAGGTTTTTTAATCGTGAATTAGTATCACCTGCCAGATAAAACGAACCGCAGATGATGATAACATCGTCTTTCCCGCTAAGTTGTAAAGCTTTATCTATTGCATCCTGCGGGTTTTCGATAGCCATGCAGTTTTTGCAATATTTTTTTGCGGTTTCTGAAAGCGTTTGCGCATCCAAAGCTCTTGATATGACAGGCTTTGCCGCAATAAAAGCTTTAAAAAGCGGAGCGGTAATCTTCAAATAGGCATCATAATCTTTATCGCTCATCATGCCGCAAACCGCGGTAATATTGCGGCCGTTCAGATGCTTAGTTATGCAGGCGGCCAACGCGTTGGCGCAGCCTTCATTGTGGCCGCCGTCCAGAATTATTAGGGGAGCTTCATTGATTATCTCCATTCTGGCCGGCATTTTTGCCGAGGCAATACCGTGGGCGATATTCTCATCGCTGACAGTTAAACAGTTTTGTGCAAGCACTCGTGCCGTTGCTACAGCCACGGAAGCGTTTAACACCATATGCTCACCCATAAACGGCACAAAAACTTCCAGTTCGTCAAAAGTTGCTTTTGTGCCATAAAGACTCTCATCGATTATTTTAATTTCTTTAACATCGGGTATAAAAATTTCATTATTCCTTTGCTTTGCGGTTTCTTTAATCACAGCCAGCGCATCCGGTGTTTGTTCCGGGTAACTGACGGTAATTCCCTTCTGCTTAATAATCCCGCATTTTTCCGCGGCTATCTTTTCGATGGTGTCTCCCAGCACAGCCATGTGGTCCATTGAAATCGATGTTATGACGCTTGCCAGCGGTGTTTTGATGATATTGGTTGAATCGAAACGACCGCCAAGACCAACCTCAAGCACAACAATTTCGCACTCTTTGCAGGCAAAATATAAAAAAGCGGCGGCGGTGATTGCCTCAAACTCCGTTGGCTGTATCCCTTCAGCCGCTAGGCCTGAAATAACCGGTTCAATTTCACTTACTATACCCGCCAGTTCGTCATGAGAAATCATTTTGCCGTCAATTTGCATACGCTCACAAAAATCAACCACATACGGTGAGGTGAACAGTCCTGTTTTGTAACCCGCCGCCTGTAAAATCTCCGAAAGCATGGTTGAAGTGGAACCTTTGCCGTTTGTGCCCGCGACATGGATAAATTGAAGCGAATCCTGCGGGTTGCCGAGCGCATCGCATAAAGCCATGATGCGTTCAAGCCCGGGATTGATACCGAACTTTTCAAGTGAATGGATGTATTCTAACGCTTCGCTGTAGTTCATTAAACACCTCGATCGATTAGCATTTATAAAAATTAATTACTATTTTATTGAGTATAAATTGTAACCGACTTTAACATAGTGCCTTTTAACCCATTTAACAAGGAAACTGTACATATCATCTAATTCTTTACATTTTGACACTAGCTGACCATTATTATTGTAATATTTATTTCCTACCCACAACCTATTATTTCTCGATTTATTGTTAAAATAAAATTCTCTTGAGTATTGTATAGCTTCAGATTCAATTATTTCAAGAAACCCATTTTTACTCATAACAATCTTTGAGTTGTTAAAAAGAATGAAAAGTGATAATTCTTTTGAGATTACCGCCTCTTCTTTATTTAATGTCACATTTCTATCATCAGAGATTAAAAACCCAGCCTCGATAACCATCTTTAGAAATTCTGTTTCTTCGTCTTTAGTTTGAATGAAACTAATTTGCTTACCCATTTTTATACTCCTAGTTATACTGAATATACTATATTTTTCAAGTTATCATATTTTAAAAAGCGCCTCATCTAATGTTGAAAAGAAAAAGCTAAAAATGTTTGTTTAACCTAATCAAACAACAATCTCTCTCCTTCAGTCACCTACGGGCGTCAACTACCTCGACAGAGAGCGCTAAAGAAGAACACAAGAAATGCAGGGGTCAGTTGTTTAACCCAACCGCCCCTGTTTATTACTTATCCAATCTTTGAAAGGCTGTCTTTTAGCATCTCAATTTTATCCTTCAGCTTCTCCCCTGCTTCTCTTTGCGCCTCGACCACGGCAGCGGGAGCCTTTGAAACAAAGCTCTCATTAGCGAGCTTGCTTGTAATGCCTTCCAGCATTTTCTCTGCGTTTTCAAGCTCTTTCTTGAGTCTTGCGCGCTCTGCCTCAAAGTCGACAAGATCACCCATCGGGATAAAGATTTTCGCGTCCTGAGTGATAATGCTGACAGCGCCGTCAATTTCAAAATGGCTGCCTACCTCAACCTCAGATGCCCATGCAAGCTTTTGCATGAATACCCCGGCGGATTTGAAGGTATCGGTATATACTGTTTCAATGAACAGCTTCGCCTTTTTTGACGGCGGCACATTCATTTCCGCTCTGCGGTTGCGCACAGCTCTGATTGCTTCCATAATCCGCTCCATTTCCAGTTCTTCGGCAGCGAAATCGAGCTTTTTTTCATATACCGGCCATTCCGAAATCATGATGGATTCACCTTCATGCGGCAAAGTCTGCCAAATTTCCTCGGTGATAAACGGCATAAACGGATGGAGCAGCTTCAGCGTGTTTGACATAACAAAGACCAAAACGGCCTTCACCTGTTCTTTCGCTTCGCCGCCCTGCTGCAGACGAATCTTAGCAAGTTCAATATACCAATCACAGAAAACGTCCCAAATGAAGTCATAAAGCTTTTGCACAGCCAAACCGAGCTCAAATTTTTCAAGGTTTTCTTTTACCTCTCTGCTCATTGAAGCAAAACGGCTCAGCACCCATTTATCCTCCAAAGCAAGATTTTCGGGCAGGTGCGGCGCAGGCTCGTTTTCCTCAAGGTTCATGAGGATAAAACGGGCGGCGTTCCAGAGTTTATTGGCGAAGTTGCGGCTTGACTCAACCTTTTCTTCGGAAAAGCGCATATCGTTCCCAGGGCTGTTGCCGGTTGCAAGAGCGAAACGGAGAGCGTCGGCGCCAAATTTATCAATGATGAGCAATGGATCAATACCGTTGCCGAGTGATTTTGACATTTTTCTGCCTTGCGCATCTCTAATAATACCGTGAATAAAGACCGTATCAAAGGGTTGCTTGCCGGTATTCTCACAGGCGGAAAAAATCATACGGGCTACCCAGAAAAAGATGATGTCGTAGCCTGTTACAAGCGTGCTTGTGGGATAGTAGTGTTTATATTCGGGCGTTTCATCCGGCCAGCCAAGGGTTGAAAAAGGCCAAAGGGCCGAAGAAAACCAGGTATCAAGCGTATCCGGGTCCTGAACAAGCAGAGAGCTGCCGCATTTTGTACAGTGCTCGGGTTCTTCTTTGCTGACATTGATCTCGCCGCATGCTTCGCAGTACCACGCGGGAATTCTGTGCCCCCACCAAAGCTGGCGGGATATGCACCAATCTTTTATATTTTCCATCCAGTGGAAATAGGTTTTATCGAACCGCTCCGGGATAAACTTAACGGTCCTGTCCTTTACAATATCAATTGCCGGCTTGGCAAGCGGTTTCATATCCACAAACCATTGCATAGATATGCGGGGTTCAACCGTTGTGTGGCAGCGATAGCAGGCGCCGACATTATGCTTGACAGGCTCAATTTTAACCAGATAATTGCCGGCTTCCAAGTCTTTTACAATTGCTTTGCGGCACTCATATCTGTCCATGCCTTCAAACCTGCCGGCGTTTTGATTCATATGACCGTCATCGGTCATTACATCAAGAATAGGCAGAGAATGCCTTGCGCCGACCTCAAAATCATTCGGGTCATGGGCTGGGGTAATTTTTACCACACCGGTGCCGAAATCCATTTCAACATAGGTGTCGGCTACAACCGGGATTTCCTTGTTGACTATCGGCAAAATAACAGTCTTGCCAATCAGGTGCATATACCGTTCATCATCCGGGTGAACCGCAACGGCAGTGTCGCCCAGCATCGTTTCCGGCCTGGTGGTTGCCAGCTCAACAAAACCGCTGCCGTCCGCCAACGGGTAACGGATATGCCAGAAAAAGCTGTCCTTTTCCTCAAATTCAACCTCGGCATCCGATATTGAAGTCAGGCAATGCGGGCACCAGTTTATAATGCGTTCGCCTCTGTATATCAGGCCTTTTTCGTAAAGCCTTATAAAAACTTCTTTGACCGCCTTGCTGCAGCCTTCGTCCAAAGTAAAGCGTTCCCGCTCCCAGTCGCAGGATGATCCCATTTTTTTGAGTTGATTGATAATGGTACCGCCGTATTTTGCCTTCCATTCCCATGCTTTTTCAAGAAAGCCTTCCCTGCCGACATCGCTCTTTGTCAAGCCTTCTTCCTTAAGCGCCTCAACAAGCTTTGCCTCGGTTGCAATGGAAGCATGGTCGGTGCCCGGCAGCCATAGGGCGTCATAACCCTGCATTCTGCGCCAACGGATAATAATGTCCTGCAGCGTATTATCCAGCGCATGTCCCATATGAAGCTGCCCCGTAATGTTCGGGGGCGGGATAACGATTGTATAAGGCTTTTTATCGGTTTCAACCTTGGCATGGAAATAATTGCCGTCTATCCAAGTTTGATAGATACGGTCTTCCACATCCTTCGGGTCATATTGTTTTGCGAGATCTTTTGCCATTTTGATTGCTCCTTTGAGTAATAAATATCCGAGTAATTTAATTGCAAGGGTTTAATCATAAAAAATAAACCCTTGCATAAAACAATTTATTTATTATCGCATTGAAGGCAGAATTTGTCAAGTTATAAGATGGTTATAGTGCTTAAAAAGCATATTATTATATAAACATTCCGAAAGATGCAAAAGTATAGGCATTGTTCCAATGTTTATTCAATCCGCCCCGCCAAACAGGAGAATTGTGAAAAAAACTGCCGGGACCGACGCCAAAACTATCCTCATGCAAATGATGAGGTCCAAGTAAGTTTCTTAATGAACCGATCAATTCGATTTCAATTGAATTTTCACCTTTCTGCAGCAATCCGTCCAGTTTTACCTCGTATGGCTGCCAAAGCACCGTACCCGCTTGTTTGCCGTTAACTTTGACTTTGGTTACAGCGGTACAGCGTTTAGAAAAAACGATACTGCGGTTATCAAGCTCGCCGTCATTCAGCATGACGGTATTTTTCAGTACCATTCGCCCGTTAAAAAACGGAAAACCTTGTGAAATAATACTGCCTGCAGAAACAGCCGTTGGGGCAGTGTCAAGTTCAAAATCACCCGCAAGTTCTTCACCGCCATGGCCAACCATTTCAACCTTATGGGGAGAAATAACGCCGAAATCGCCAACCAAATATATTGCCTCTATTTCTTGGTCGTAGCAAAGCTTGTTTCGCTCCGATTCAAAGGCAAAGCAATGTTCAATATATTCATAGGTAGCCGCTGACTGGCAGAAACCGGTTTTGAGCGTAATGACATTATCACCCTCAGCAAACAGACCCGATATGTCAAGTTTCTCAAAGGTTTTATCCCGGTACCATCCTTCCGGCTTTTGTTCGACAATGCTTCCGTTAATAGTCAGCTCATAATTTCCCGGTTTTTCAACTGCAAGGTATAGTTTCCCCGCAGGTACCGTTCTAACCTTAACATAGAAATCAAGGCTGACCGCTACCTCACGCTTGAATGTAAGCGCCATCTCCTGTATATCATTGATGGGGATATTATTGCCTGCAAGCTTGCCGTCAAAGAAACAGTCGCAAACATCCAGCGTCAAAGCATTTTCATCCCGCTCGGCAATCTGCCAAGTTGCGGAAAGTTTATTGTTGATTGGGACAAGTTGCTTTTGGGTTACCGGAATAAATTTTGCGCGGGCGTCCTTGTAAACAAAAAAAACCACCGAACTCATCTTGTAGAAGTGATGCTCCACCTCGACCTTTTCCCCATTAACGGTATAATTTATATTTCTAGCTGTACCGGTTGTGTAATCAAATTCCTCAACCGAACTGCCCTCAATTGATAATACCGCATCGCACTCTTTACCGAGGGTGTTGGCAAAATAAACCATTGTAAAATCTTCAAAGTGCCTTATGGTTGAGGTTATGCCATCGGCGGATAACCCGTTTTTTACACAAATGCCGATATTTTTAACTTGCTCAGGCAAAGCAGCAATTACATCGTCAATTTCCGGATGCGGGCAGCCGTCAGCCAACCTTGCCGGTCTGTTTGATTGTTCGCCATCAACCATTGTCGGAATTTCGTCCGTGAAAATCAGCTTGCCGCCGTTTGCCTTAAACTCCTCAAGCTTTTCCAACGTTGAGCTGGCCAGCGTCATGCAAGGCGGAACAATAACCGCGCTGTAGATTTGGCAGCCTACTTCGAACTTTTCGGCATTTACCCTGCCATGGCGTTCTATGATTCTGTCATCACCCAAATGAAATTGAATTTAAGCCGTTTCGAGGGTATTGATAAGATTCAGCAGCCCCATATTGATACTGCCTATATTGGTGCTTCTCTCTATATCGTCATCGCTGTAACAAATCCAGGCGGAGGCTTGCGGGTGAAGCACAAGAACGTCAAATTTTACCTCACCTTCGGCAAGCAATACCCCGATACGGGTTAACGGATCCAGCAGATTTTTATACTCACCCCACCATGGCTGCTGATAAAAATGACCGGGCGGATAATCCCTTTTGCGGATGCCTTCAAGTGTGTAGCCTTCCAAGTGCTCACACAATAGATTTATACCCCGGACAGACTGCATTTCAAATATCCATTTCAGTTCTTCAAAACTGACATCCCATCCGCAAAGCGCAAAGCTCTCGGTCAGTATTTGCTTTTTGCCGAGCTGATTGCAAACAGAGGAAAGCTGCAAAGGGGTGAGACTCACTTGCACATGCCGCCCAAGCCAGTCCATGCCGGGGATATCGAAAAACTCGTAGTTGGGCATACAAGCGCCGTTTGAAGTCAGCTGGCTCTCCAGTGTTTCCTCCAGCACCATATGGCCGGTCAGCATTACATCATTCTTTTGGCACCAAGCGTAAATCCTGCCCAAAAAGTTATCCGCAAAGAGGTCGGTAACCAACTTCCAAAAGCGGTAGCGTGTTTTTTCGCAGCCTTTGTTGTCATAAAACAAGTCTGTTAACAGCGGTAATAGCTCTTCACCATATGCTTCAAAGTACTTCTGAGGCATCGTAAATGACCACGGAATTCCGTCGCGCGAAACCTGCGGTTCATCCGTAAAGAAGCCGGCGAGGTCTTTGAATTCAGCGCCCAATTCGCTTTTGTAGCGTTCATGAACAACCTCAATAAATTTATCCGTAACCATTGCGTCAAGGGTATCCACATAAAATTCATTGACATCAAAATACATGTGAGCTGTTTTATCTTGACAGGGTAAGTTGATAATCGTCCTGTCATCTGTTTTTGCCGCTTCAAGGATTTCACAGCGCAGATATTTTTGCTGATATTCCAAGCCCATTCCACTGACAAGGCCATCGCCAAAGCCGCTTGGCCAGCCGTTTTCATCATACCCCCAAGTGCCCATACCTCTTTTATTGCCTTCATCCAAAGCGGCACGGACATTTGCAAACCATTCTTCGCCCATATAGGGTGTTTGCAATCCGCCTCTTGCGTGCATAAAATATCCGCCGATGCCGGTGTTGTCCATCTCGGCAACCTGCCAACGGGTTTCATCTTCATTCAGCTTTGAATTCCATGACCAGAAAGGTATCGGCCGGAACTTTTTCGGCGGGTTGATAAGATTATTTTTAAGCTGCTCGTTCATGATATGATCTCCCTTTTTGAGTTTGATTTATCATAACAAAAACGAGCTGCGTGAGCAATAGAAAAGGACAAATATTTATAGAACAGAAGGTTTTCCCCCGCGGTAAAGACTCTTCGTCGTTCCTCCTCAGAGTGACACAAATTTGCTTGCATACTCAAAACGGCTGACACCGCCCAAAGGGGTACCAACGTAGTGAACGCCCTCTGTGGCGTTCAGCATCTGAAAAGTAGATACAGTTGTTTCTTTGAATTAAGCCGTCAACTTTCACCGACTTTTTGAACGCCACAGAGGGCGTTCACTACACGAAATATTTATGCTGTATTCAAAAAAACTGGCGTGCCGCAAAGCGTGTCATCCTGAACGTAGTGAAGGATCTTGCCCCGCGGCAAAGACTCTTCTTCGTTCCTCCTCAGTGTGATACAAATTGCATGCATACTCAAAATGGCAGACATCGCCCAAAGGAGTACCAACGTAGTGAACGCCCTCTGTGGCGTTCAGCATCTGAAAAGTAGATATAGTTGTTTCTTTGAATTAAGCCGTCAACTTTCACCGGCTTTTTGAACGCCACAGAGGGCGTTCACTACACGAAATATTCATGCTAATACTATTTAACGATAAACATATAGATATTTGTAGTCCGATATGATATAATA
>CAZVJW010000032.1:0-47664 GCA_964627535.1 uncultured Eubacteriales bacterium | reverse complement strand
GGAGAAAAATAATCCAATTACCCCCTCATTTGAGATAATTGGATTATACGTGATTTATATGCGTTTAAGTTTAAATGAATACAAGATTATCGTTGAGACCGCGCCAAACCTAATTTGGAGATCAGGTCTTGATGCTAAGTGCTATTATTTTAATAAAACATGGCTTGATTTTACAGGCCGGACTGCAGAACAAGAATATGGTGATGGTTGGGTAGAAGGAGTGCATCCTGACGATTTGGATAGGTGCGTAAAAATTTATCTGGAAAACTTCAGTAAAAAAACCCCCTTTGAAATGGAATATCGATTACTTCGTCATGACGGTGAGTGGAGATGGATTAATGACAGAGGTGTACCGGTTGTTGATGAGAATAAGGGATTTAGAGGTTTCATAGGAAGCTGTCTGGATGTAACCGAAAAAGTGGAAGGGTACATTTTAAAAGAAATGGCTCAAAAGGATGGATTGA
This sequence comes from uncultured Eubacteriales bacterium, assembly GCA_964627535.1. Classification (GTDB taxonomy): domain Bacteria; phylum Bacillota; class Clostridia; order Oscillospirales; family Acutalibacteraceae; genus UBA1447. The sequence goes on along the minus strand of CAZVJW010000032.1, from coordinate 47,200 downwards.
CAGAAATATTCAGCCGTCAGTATTTGATGAGCCTTTTTCAGTATGAATTTGATCTCGCAAAGCAAAACTCGGGCAAACTATCAGTTGTCATGATGGATATTGATAAGTTTAAACTTATCAATGATAAGTATGGTCATTTAGGCGGTGATTCTGCACTTAAAATGTTTGCAGCTACTGTCAAAGATACACTTCGCCAAGAGGATTTGTTCGGCAGATATGGCGGTGATGAGTTTGTTGTTATTCTGCCCCATACAACGGTCAAAAAAGCAAATAATATTGTTGACAGAATTGAGAATTCATTAAAAAACGTTGTTCTCAACCTTGACAACGCTAAAATTGTGTTATCTGTAAGCGTAGGGTTATGTGAGTTAACTGATGAAATCAGTCCTGAAGAAATGATAAGTAAAGCTGACCAAATGATGTATGAAAACAAAAAAAACAAACATAATGAGCCGGAGTAAACATTTTTTGGAAATTGCGGGTGCAAATTGTATTGTTTTCATTGATTTACTATCCGCCATCGCGTGATTCTGACTTTTTAGGCAAGCCCGATATGAATAAAAAATGCCCGCTCCATATGCATGGGGCGGGTTGCTTCTTTTTTTGGAGGGATTCGAACCCTGAGAGGGTCGCACATAAAAATACTTCTCCGGAAGTGATTTTTCCGTCTCTTTAGCACAGCATGTTGAAATAGCAGTCCCGGCTCAACTGAAAGCCTTTTATTTACATACCACATCATTTCTGTTATAATTTACGCGTCGGTTAATATGAAAATACTGAACCACTGCAAAAAGCTTTACCCGAAAGGCAGGTGGAATATTGAAATCTTTCATCAGCAGTTTTAAAAAAAACAATACATTTTCAATTCAAGATAATCATTTTGATAAAAAACTCATTCTAAAAAACATTCTGCTGATGATTGCCATCATGTCAGTTTGTACCGGCGCTTCTGTGTTTTTCAGATATATAGGAATCATAGAGTCAAACATTGTGATGATCTACCTGTTGGGAATTATATTGTATTCCTATATGGCAGGCGGTTATTTTTACAGCTTTATCGCATCTGTTTTCGGTGTTTTGCTTTATAACTTCTTTTTCACCGAACCTTATTTCACCTTCAGGGCTTTCAGTCCGGATTACCCGGTTACCTTCGTCATCATGTTTATTGTCGGATTTATTACAAGTATGCTTACCATCAGAATTAAGCAGGAAACATTTCTGGCCGAAGAACGGGAAGAACGTATTGAAGCATTGTATCATATAGGCAGAAAATTGCTGGGAGTGAAAAACAGAGCAAATCTGGCGGAGATTTCCGCCGAAGAGATTTCAAAACAGTTTTCGGCTGATATATTGGTCGAATCCTTTGATGCTTCCGGTAGAATTCTCAGCAGGTATGTTTGGGGAAACGACGTTTTCAATGACGATAAGGAACTTATTGTATGTCATGAGGCTTATATGTCAGGCAATCCATGCGGATGCGGCACCAACCTTTTTTCGCAAGGCAAAGCGTTCTATCTCCCCGTTATAGGCTCAGGCGGCGTGCTTGGCATAATAGGGATTTCAACCCAAAATTTAAAACCGCTTAATAAGGCACAGAAGGATTTTTTGGATGCAATCGCGCCTCAGATAGCAGTCGTTTTAGAACGAGAAAGTCTTTATGAAAAACAAGAGGAAACACAGATACAGATACAACGGGAACGTCTTCGCGCGGACATGCTCAGGACAATCTCCCATGATTTGCGCACCCCTTTAACAGGTATTATGGGCTCGGCGAACACAATGATTGATAATTTTGAAACATTGAGCGACGATGTTAAGAAAAATTTTCTGAATAACATTTATGATGATGCAGGCTGGTTGAATGAACTGGTCGAAAATACATTGAATATGACGCGCTTTGAGGAAGGAAAAATAAAACTGAATTTTGCCGAGGAAGCTGTGGAGGAAATCGTTGCCGAAGCGATCGGCCATGTTAAAAAGCGCTCATTTGAACATAAAATCATTGCCATGATGCCGGCAGAGTTGGTGTTGCTTGAGGTCGACGGTGTCTTGATAAAACAGGTTTTAATCAACCTTCTCGGCAATGCAATCAATTATACGCCTGACGGAAGCGAAATTACCGTCACAGTCAACTGTATGGATAATGATGTCAATTTTGAGGTAAGTGACAACGGGCCCGGAATTTCCGAAGCTGATCTGCCCCATATTTTCGAAAGATTCTACAGGCGGCAGGATAAAACATTCAGCTCCCGGCGAGGTGCCGGTATGGGCCTTTCATTATGCAAATCGATCATTGAAGCACACGGCGGCTGTATATCAATCAGCAACAACAAACCGCACGGTACAGTGGTGAATTTCAGCATTCCGTCAAAGGAGGGAAACAGCTATGCAGCCAATGATATTGATAACCGAAGATGAAAAGTCGATTCGCAATTTTCTGAAGATTTCGCTTGAAACTCAAGGTTATAAATGCATCGAAGCTGAAAACGGCTCGAACACGCTGATGCTGGCCGCTTCCAACAATCCCGATATTTTGATTTTAGATCTGGGTTTGCCCGATATGGACGGGGTTGATGTAATCAGAAAACTGCGTGAAATATCACAAATACCGATAATAATTGTATCCGCCCGCGACCATGAAAGAGAAAAAGTAGAAGCTCTTGATGCCGGAGCCGACGATTATTTAACAAAACCTTTCAGTGTTTCCGAATTGCTTGCGCGTATTCGGGTTATTCTGAGGCACCGGACATTTTCAGGGGCTTCTGCAGATTCCGAAAATATGCTTTTTAAGCTGGACGGTTTAACCATTGATCATAATAAGCACAGGGTTTATGTTAATAATGAGGAAATACACCTTACACCGAACGAATATAAAGTTCTTTTGATTTTGGTAAAATACCAAGGCAAAGTGCTGACACACAGGTTCATTGTTGAAAATATCTGGGGGGGAATCACTTCGGATGATACACAATCCCTGAGAGTTTGTATGGGAAATTTAAGAAGGAAACTGAAGGAAGACCCTGCCCAGCCGAGGTATATCATTACCGAAATTGGCGTCGGCTATCGTTTTGCCGATGAATAACAAACAAATCCGAATATTCAGAGAATCCCGAATGCGGGGTTCTTTTTTTATTTTTATATAAAATATTCAATTTACAAAAATCAAGAGTAGAACCGAGTTCACCAAACATTAACACAAAAATTATATGTTTCAACATAAGCCTTACACAAAACTTATATAACACAACCTATAATGAAATCGAAAGGAGACGAAGATAATGAATAATTCGATGGAGTTAGACTTGGAATTTGTTCAATGTATTGATTCGGCTATTGGCAGCCTTCGCCAAAAAGAATTGGATAAGGCTTACGATTCTATCATTAAGGCAATCTGCAAAAATCCCGACGCGCCTCAACCTCACAATTTGCTTGGGATTTGGTATGAATTGAATTCGGATGGAGACAACGCGCGGAGGCATTACAGAGCGGCATATTCACTTGACCCGACATACAAACCGCCATGTAAAAATCTTGAACGGATCAGCGCTCTTTTTGACAAATCAAGACCATATGCGATTGATTTTGGTGATGAGCCCGAAGAAGAAGTCATCCTATCAAGAAGAGAAAGAAGACACAATGCCTCTTAATAAATCAACTCGCATAAAGCCACAAAGGAGAAAAACGATATGTACATTATTATAGTCGGATGCGGGAGATTGGGTTGTACACTTGCCAGAGAGCTATCCGATGCGGATTATGATGTTTCGGTTATTGACAGCGATTCCCAAAAACTTGAAACTCTCGGAAGCGGGTTTAACGGCCTGCGTATAAAAGGTGTCGAATTTGACCTCGACATTTTAAAAGAGGCCGGAATTGAACAGGCGGATTGTTTTGTTTCCGTTACACCGGAAGATAATTTAAACATTACAGCTTCTCTTATCGCTAAAAAGATATTCAACACGCCGCGGATTGTTGCAAGAATAAACGAACCGAAGAAAAAGAGCATTTATGACAGCCTTGAAATCGAAACAATCAATCCGACGGAAATCAGCGCGTTTATTTTAAAAAGCAGAATCGAGGAGAACCCAAAATGAAATCAATCATTGTAGGCGGGGGAAAGTTAGGAAAAAACCTTTTAAAAATGTTGAAGGAACGCGGCTATGATGTAACCCTTATCGAAAAGGATGAAAGCAAATGCCAACGAATCGCCGAAGATATTGATGCGGATATTATTTGCGGCGACGGTACCGAACTAGATGTTTTAAATGACGCCGGCATCAATGAAGCTGATCTTGTTGCTGCGGTAACGGGTAAGGACGAAAACAACCTTGTTGTTTGCGAGATAGCAAAATCGGTCTACAACATTAAATCAATAGCAAGAGTCAACAATCCGAAAAATACCGAAATGTTTAAAATGCTCGGGGTTGACCGGACCGTCTGCAGCACAGAGGTTATCGCGAACCTGATCGAATATGAGTTCGAAAGCGGCAACTGTAAATTCATTCAAACCTTCGACCGGGGCAATATGATACTCATCGAGGTTTCGGTTAACGGCGGCAACGGCTGGGAGGAACACTTTATCAAGGATTTGGACTTGCCTGTGGAGTGTACGATTGCTTCCATTCTCAGAGGCGGCGAAGTTGTTTATCCGAAAGGTGATACAAAAATTATGAAAAATGACTATGTTTTTATTGTTACAAACCATTCAACTTTTCTTGCGATGAGAAAAAGTTTGCACTCGGGAGGGAAGTTTTATGAAAAACAAAAAAGATGAGGTCGCAGGTTTTTTCGAAGAGGTCATATCCGTTGTTATCTACAGCGGTCTTATTTTTGCGGCAGTCTTTCTTATGACAAGGTGATGCTATGAAAAGTTTGAGATCGCACTTTTTAAGTATTTCTATTATCAGCTATAACACCGGATATGTAGTTATGGGCACGGCGCTTTTAATGGCCATCCCTCTTGTTACTTCTTTGCTTTTGCGCGAATGGAACCCGGTTCTGGACTTTACTATCAGCATGTCCGCAACTTTAATCATAGGCTTTTCCCTTGTTCTATTCGGCAGGCAAACCCGTGTTAAAAAATTGCGTGCGGAATGGAAACACGGTTTTATTGTCGCTTCTCTGTCATGGATAATACTGATGTTACTGTGCTCAATCCCGTATATTTTAAGCGGAAATGTAAAAAGCATTCTTGACGGATGTTTTGATGTTATGAGCGGGTTTACCACCACGGGGTTGGTTTTAACTCAAAACCTTGATCATTTGTCAACCGGGCTGAATATGTGGCGGCACATGCTCACATTCGTCGGCGGGCAGGGAATTGTGGTTTTAGCGCTCAGCTTTCTGCTGAAAAACACAAGCGGCGCCTATAAAATGTATGTCGGTGAGGCAAAAGATATCGGTCTTGTCCCAAGCGTTAAGGGAACCGCCCGGATTATCTGGAAAATCAGCTTAATATATCTGGTTGTGGGAACTTTTGCGTTATGGATTTGCGGGATGTTCATAGGTTTGTCACCGTTGTCCGCCTTTTTCCATGGTCTTTTTATGTTTGAATCGGCATGGAGCACCGGAGGATTTGCCCCGTACACGCAAAATATAATGTATTATCACAGCTTTATTTACGAAATTATAACGATTATATTTTTTGTGATCGGCTCGCTAAACTTCGGCTTGCATTATGCTGTTTGGCAAAAGAAGAGAAAGGAAATGATTAAAAACATCGAAACCCAAAGCTTTTTCATCACGTCATTTTTGGCGTGCGCGTTTGCAGTCTATAAGCTGTCTCAGCTTGGCATCTATACAGATTCCGTTTCTTCTTTCAGGCGTGTTGTTTACAATGTTATTTCCGCTCATACAACGACAGGGTTAGGCAACATATACGCAAGGCAATTCGCTCTTGAGTGGGGAGATTTCGGGATATTAATTATAATCATTGCCATGCTGATAGGCGGTTCCGCCTGCTCTACCGCGGGCGGTTTCAAGGGCTTAAGGGTAGGTATTGTATTCAAAGGTATGGTTGCGGAAATTCAAAAAATCCTTTCCCCCGAAAGAAGTGTAAGGGTTAACAAATACCATCATATAAAAGATTATGTCTTGGATGACAGCACCGTAAAAATTTCCGCCCTGATTATTGTGTGCTACATGGTTTTGTTTGCATTCGATACAGCACTCGGCACTTATTACGGATATCCCCTTGCCGATTCAGCGTTTGAAGCGGCTTCTGTAACCGGCAATGTCGGATTGTCAATCGGCATCACAGCACCATCTATGCCAAATCTGATGAAAGTGCAGTATATTCTGACAATGTATTTGGGAAGGCTTGAGTTTGTTTCCGTTTTTGCGTTGTTCGGATATATTGTCGGAGGAATAAAAAAGATATGCGTAAAGTCATTAAAACTTTCTTAATCTCAGCATTGACAGCGGTTTATTTTACTATCTCGGCTGCCGCGGCGGACATTTTCAAAATTAATGATTTGATTGAAAACATCTCCGGTTTTAACGAAAAGCAGGTTATTGTTGAGGGTGAAGCCATAGGAGAAATCCTTCAAAGAGATGAATATGCATGGGTCAATATCAATGACGGATCGAACGCTATCGGAATATGGCTGACATCCGGGGATGCCGAAAAGATTACTGCTTTCGGAGATTATAAACATATCGGTGATACTATCCGGATAACAGGCACTTTTTCGAGAGACTGCAAAGAGCATGGCGGTGATGTGGATATTCATTCCAATAATATTGAAATCATCAGCAAAGGCTATACGGTCAAGGAAGAAATCGGGCATGAAAAGGTTGTTGCCGCAGCGGTTCTTTTCAGCACAGCGATAATTATCACGGGTATTTATGCAATAGTAAAAAAGCCAAAACAGCAATAATTTTTTTAATTTAAAATCATCATATGTATCTGAAAAAGCCTTTATTTTTTAAAAATAAGGGCTTTTTCGCCATATACGCTTCGCGATAAATCCGGCAGATTCACATATGATTCTCTTTCAACCGTTTCTGTTGTCTTTTCACGAACTTTGCTGTATTATTGAACTATCAAATTTCACGGAGGGGTATTACATGGAATTTTTGAGAATACTTATCTGCGGCATGGTGTCATTCCTCATGAGTTTAAATCTTTACCCGGCGAACATCGCCGGCAACACCGCAACGATTGACCGTACGGATAACCCTGTGCTGCGTTTTGTTGTATGCAGCGACATTCACATGGAGGACAGCGCCGAGTGCAGGCAATACGGCCGGCTGGAAAAACTTTTTCAATATTCTTACGCATATGCCGAAAGCCAGCCTTACTCCTCTATTGACGCCTTTGTCTTCGCCGGCGACATTATCACTTACGGCACAAAAGCGCAGGCAGATAATATCAATACGGTAGTCAATAAGTATAAAAAGGCCGGTACGCCGCTGATGTGCGTATATGACAACCATGATATCGGGGACGGCGGAACCACCATCGCCAAATGCGAGGAATGGTTCGGCGTGCCCGCCAACGAAGACCGTAAAATCAACGGTTTCCATTTTATCACCGCGAGCTATGACGACAGCCACCTCTATACATCCAGGCTGCCGAGCCTTTATCGGCAGCTGAATAACGCAAAAAAAGAAGATGCTGAAAAGCCCATCTTTGTTTTCAACCATCGCAACATTCAGGGAACGGTTTACGGAAGCACATATTGGGGAACAGCTCAGCTTTCGCCGGTGCTCAATAACTTCCCGCAGATCATCGATTTTTCCGGGCATTCCCACTATCCTGTTAACGACCCGCGTTCCTGCAACCAAGCCTTTTTCACAAGCTTCAACTGCGGCACCCTTTCTTATGTGGAGCTGGAACCTGGCATGAGTTACGGCACCGTTCCGCCCGACGCCGAAGGGACCGCGCAGTTTTATATTGTTGAAGTGTATGCCGACAACAGCGTTGCCGTTAAGCCTTTCAATATTATGACGGGTGATTTCTTTTCGGTTCCGTCATCAACTTCCGATGAACAGCTGATTTATTACATCACCAACCCGTCCGACCGCTCCGGTTTCAGTTATACCAACGCAAGGTATAAAACCGCGGATACGCCTGTATGGCCGCAAGACGCAAAGGCCGAATTCACAGGCATAACATCCACCGGGGCAACGGTTACTTTTACGCAGGCGCTTGACGGGGAAGAACTCCACAGTTATTCCGTCGTCCTGAAAAAGGAAGGATGGAGAGTCGGCACTTACAAGTTCTGGTCCGATTTCTACATGGAGCCTATGCCGGGCACCATGTCCCACATATTTAAAGACCTGAAGCCCGATACCAAATATACAGTTGAGATTACCGCATACGACACCTATATGAAACAAACAAAGGCGCCGCTGACTGCTGATTTCAGAACCGCTGCCGAATAAAAAAAATACAGTGTATACTTGACATCATACACCGGTTAATACGAATCCCTCTTTAAAAACATAGCTTAAAAATTCGGAACAAAAACCCATTTGTCAAAGGTTTTGCTTGATTTCATAGAGGTTTTATAATCGGGATTAGTATAAAACTCAATATTTTAACAGAAAGTAATGATTGGAATAGACAAAAAAGAAAAAACCATAAGAACGGCATTTACCGTATCAATGGTAATCGCTATAAGTAAAATCGCCGGTGCCGGCCGTGAAATGGTATTTGCCGCGTATTTTGGGCAAAGCCTTCAAAGCGACGCCTATGTTACCGCCTATACTATTTTAAATATTACGGCGATAGCGTTCGGGGCCGCAATTGGCTCTACATTTATCCCGATTTATACAAAAACAAGACTTAATCACGGCGAAAACAGCGCAGGGATTTATGCCAGCAACATTTTAAATCTATATGTCATCTGCGGCATTATAGTGAGTGCCGCAGGTTATCTTTTAGCTCCGCAGATTTGCGGCCTCGTCTATCAGGGCAGCCAAGAGGGCCTTAATCTGACGATCTACCTTATTCGAATCATGTACCCCACGATATTGTTTTGGGCTATTGCAGGCGTACTGTCAAACATATTGGATGCGCACAAGAACTTCATCCCCGAACAGCTTAAAGGTTTGGCTCTTACGTTTTGTGTGATTATCGCCTGTATTTTTTTTAAAAGCATAAAATCCGTCGCTGTCTCAACGTCAATCGCAGGAATCCTGCAGGTTGTAATACTTCTCCCTTTTATAAGAGGGAAATATAAATATAAACCCCTGTTGAATTTAAGGAACAAAGAACTGAGGCGCACATTTTTATTGGCATTACCCGCACTCATTGGCATAGCTTTTGATGATATAAACAACCTAACGGATAAGATATTTTCCTCATCGATGGGTGTAGGCATGGTCACGGCTCTTTCAAAAAGCTTTTTTTTGGTTCAGATGGCCGTGGGTATCTTAATCGTCCCCCTCACCACCATCATGTTTTCCGAGCTCAGCCATTTTGCCGCACTCGGGCAAGTGGATAAATTAAAGGAATCCGTGCGCAAATCGCTGGAGACGGTGGCTTTGATTACCCTGCCCGTCATCATGATTTCGCTCGTCTGCAGCCGTGATATCATCGGGGTCGTTTACCAGCATGGCAACTTTACAGCCGCGGACACGGCTTTGACCGCACCCGTGTTTTCTCTGTATATCATCGGCCTTTTCGGGTTTGGCACTCGCGCTTTTTTGACCCAGTTTTTTTATTCAACACAAAAAACGAGAGTTCCGCTGTTTTGCGGAATATTTTCGGTGTCCCTGAACATTGTGCTTGATTTGCTGCTGAAAGGTGTTCTGGGTGTAAAAGGTTTGACATTGGCGACATCCATAGCCAGTTTTACAGGCGCGATGCTGATGCTGGTGATTTTGCATATACAAGTAGGGAAGATAAATTTCCGGCAATCGATCCGGCAAATCGTAAAAACATTTATTGCGGCAGGCTTCTGCCTGGCTGCTGCGTTGGCTGTGCACCGGTTTATTCCGCTGCATCAGACAGATTTTACATCCAACTTTTTAAGGCTGCTGGCCTGCGGAAGCGTTGGGATGATTGTGTATTTCTTAATGACCTTGCTGCTCAAAATTGAAACCGTTGGACTGGTAATGGATATAATAAGACAGCGTTTCTTGAAAAAGTCTATTTAAACAGCCCGTAAAACGAATAACGGAAACGGATATGACTGTCCTATCCCGCCTTTTGGGAGAATGGTTAATGATGGACAAGCTTTTTATCATCCCACACACACACTATGACGCCGAGGTATTTCTCACCCGTGAGGAATACCTCAACGTCGGTTATAAGGTCATCATCGACGCGCTGAATGTGCTCAAAACCGATCCGGACTACAAATACAGCCTGGACCAGTCTGCTTTTGTGGAGCCTTTTTTAAAGGCATATCCGGAGCTTCGGAACACATTTATTGAAATGGTCAAGAACGGACACCTGGAAATCATCGGCGGGATGCATGTGATGTCCGATTTGAATGTGTGCTCCGGCGAATCCATCATCCGCCAGTTTGTTTTCGGCAAGGGTTATTATAGAAAAGAACTCGGGGTTGACGTGAGAACCGGTTGGATGATTGACACCTTCGGCCATTGCCTGCAGATGCCGCAGATTATGAAAAAGTGCGGATTCGATTACTATATGTTTTCCCGAGTCGCGGATCTTCCGCAATCGGAGTTTTACTGGCAGGGCATTGACGGCACCAAAATTTTAACCCATTGGATGGCATACCATTACGATGCCTTCTCCGGTTCACCGGACCGGTATGAGGACTTCTGCCGCTTTGCGGAGCAGCGCTGCAATATGCTGAAGAAATACGCGGCCACCAATGCCATGGCGGCGCCCGAAGGCGGCGACTTCACCTATCCTGTGCGGCACGATACGCACTTTGCAAAGCAGTGGAACGCCAACCCGAACAGAGCCTTTGATTTAATTGTCGGCACACCCGGTCAATTCTTTGCGGAAGTGCTGAAGGAAAAGGATCAGCTTAAAACCGTCACCGACGATTTTAACCCCGTCTTTCGGGGCTGCTACAGCGCCCGCATTGCCGGCAAGCAAACGAACCGCCGGCTTGAAAACCTGCTTCATGAAGCAGAGGCATGGAACACTTTCGCTTCCATATTCGGCGGTGAAGACAAGAGCGGCCGGCTGCACGATGCCTGGGAACCGGTGCTGTTCAACCAGGTGCACGATGTCATCGGCGGCGTGCAGATGGATAATGTCAATAAAAATGTGAAAAAGCGCTACGCGCAGGCGGAAAACATTGTAAACCTTTCGCTTGAAGAAAGTTTCGATAATATTATTGGACAGATTGACACCCGCGGCGACGGCATTCCGCTGGTTATCTTCAACCCGCTTTGCTGGGAGCGCACGGATAAAGCCTCCGCCGAAGTCGCCTATGACACCGATGATGTGTTCAGCGTAGCAGTCGCGGACAGCAAGGGCAATACAGTGCCGCTGCAGACGCATGTAACGGAGCGCTACGGGAACGGCGCTATCCGTCAGGCTAACCTTCTTTTCATGGCTAAATGCCCGCCTGTGGGTTATGAAGTCTACCGCGTGCTGAAAAACACCGAAAGCCCTTGGCAAAACCCCTTACGCACCGGCAAACGGTATGGCATGGAGGAGATTGACGAGGGCGTGCTCGAAAACGAGTATATCAAAATAAAAGTAGACCTGTGGAAAGGCTGCATTACAAGCCTTGTCCTCAAAGAAACCGGCGCGGAACTGATTGACGCCGCAATGCCAATGGGCAATATGCTCGTTAGCGACGAGGACAACGGCGACTTTTGGGAAATCGGCACGCCGCTGCGCGCCGGGCAAAACCGGCCGTCCACAGAAATTCACCCGCTGGATTTGAATAAAACAAACACCGGAAACTCCGCGCAAAAAGGCGGTACATTCGGCATGAGTGAAGGAAACGTTTGCACGGAATTCACCTTTACGCAAAAAATCAGCAGTTATGACTTTATCACGCATGTGCGGCTTTTTACAGGTTTGGCGCGCGTTGAGATTGAAACCAATCTGACCAACCGCGTGAAAAATGTCCGCTACCGCGTTGCTTTCCCCACAGCCGTCCGCAGCGGCAAAATAACGCAGGAAATCCCATTCGGCGCCCTGGAGCGCCCGGAAGGCGAATACCCCGCCATCAACTGGGCGGATTATTCCGGCGAGGACCGGGGCTTGGGGCTGCTGAACTGCGGCTTGCCGGGCAACGCGGTTGTCAATAACAAAATGCTGCTCTCCGTGATGAAGTGCACGAGCTTTGTCATCTACGGCGACTGCGGCGGTTTCAGCGCGGATAATTCATCGGAGGGCGGGCACGAAATCAACGTACCGCACACCTTCAACTACGCTGTTGTCCCACACAAAGGCGACTGGCGGGCGGCTCTGCTCCACCGCCAGGGCGCTGAGTTCAACCACCCGCTTGACGTGCGAAAGGTCCAGGTTCACAGCGGCAGCTTGCCGGCCTGCCACAGCTTTGCCGGCGTTGATAGCAAGCAGGTAATGCTTTCCGCCGTGATGACGCGGGACAACGGCCTTGTCATCCGGGTTTATGAAGCAACCGGCAGACCGGCGAAAAATGTTAAACTGACGCTTGACCGGGCACCGCTCGCCGCATCGGAAACCAATATGCTTGAGGAACCCATGGCGGAGTTTGAGCCGGTCAAAATTGACGGGATGGTTGTTGCATTTGACTTGAAGCCGTATGAGGTTAGGACGTTTAGGGTAGTGATGCCGTAAATCTTTCGCTTGCAGGCAATGGAATAAATCTTGGTTTTAAATGCAAAAACACCCCGGCAAGACGTTGTAAAGTGCTTTCGCTTTACATCCTTGTTCGGGGTGTTTATACTAATCCCGATTATAAAACCCCTATGAAATCAAGCAAAAACCTTTGACAAATGGGTTTTTGTGCCGAATTTTTAGCGATGTTTTAAAGAGGGATTAGTATTATTTGCTTTTATTGGGAAAAATTACAGATTAACCCATAAAGCCGGACGGACACCGATTGATTCTATACTGACATTGCTGAGGCCGAACGTCAGGCTGCCATCGGAGATTGTACCGTCTTCGAACACCATGCATGCAGCGTTTTGTTTATATCCGACAGACCGAAGCCACCATTGCATATTGTCCGGGGGGATGTCACCAGCAACACCCATAAAATTGTTTTGTGCCCAAATAGTACCCTGCGCGATACGGGCCGAGACGCTTGCAAGATACATTTCCGCTTCTTCTCTGCTTAGAAGGAATACTTTATCGTTCGTATTGTTTCCACCATCCGTCCAATCATCATCATTGTCTTTATTCAAAAGGGTTGTTGCGGCAATGGCCGCTTGTTCGCCTGCCGTAAAAGCGTTGTTTAAAAAATCCTCGTTCAGCCATTTACGTAGGGTGCTTGTTTCCCATGTGATGTCCTTATTCTCAATATTGTACGGCTTAACATCCAAAAGCTTGTCGGTTAACAGCAGGGCTTTCTCATCCTTCACCGCAAGCACACGCCAAACGATTGCTTCCTTTCCGTTTGCCATATTGTTTTCCTGCTCATATTGGCCGAAATCAACTGTCTTGCCGACTTTCACATCGGTTAATCCGGATGCCGCCGCTGTTGTTTGCGGCGGGACAGTCGTTTTTACCGGTGCCGCCATGGTATCTGCTGCTGTTTCGGTTGTGCTTTCGGTGTCATTTTTGTTTATCTTGATGAAACAACCGCTAAGAACCGTCATCAAAATACATAGTACAGTAATTGCCGCCAATGCTTTTTTCATCATTTTCATTCTTCTGCCTTCTCCATAAATTTTTTATTATATATTATTAGTTCTATATAATTTTGTCAATAAGAATTTTAATTTTTTTGAATAATTTTTTGAATAATATAGCAAGTCCATCGACACGCCCGTATGATAGTTTTGTGTATATTGAAATATTATTATAGTCATGCTGCATTTTAGCAAATTCATTGTTGGGCGGGGGCTTGCTCCCGCCGTTAAACGCCATCATTTTCAAGGATGGGTAGACAGCGATAAATCGCTGAGGCTTCGCCCGACGGATGATTAATCCTCAGGCGCCAAAACGATATCCTTCATCTAACATCTAAAATCCACAATCTAATATCTAGGTTTGTCGGAGAGGTAGATAAAAACTGAGCGCTTTGGACTGGCAGTTTTGCAGGTAATTTGATATATAAAAGGCATATGAAGCCGGCTGCTTTTCGCAGTCGACATCTTTTTGTTTATATGCTATAATGCTATTAAATGGAATTACCGAAAACTTAGGGAGGTAATACTGATGAAAACCATCGGAATGATCGGCGGGCTCGGGCCCGAATCCACCATAGATTATTACAAACGGATTATTGCCGGATACCGGGAAATAACCAATAACGGCACCTATCCCAAAATATTAATCAACAGCGTCGATATGACCGCGGTTTTAAAAATGGCCGAGGAGAAAAATCTTTCCGGGCTTACCGATTTTTTGGCAGACAGCATCAACTCGCTTTACAAAGCCGGCGCGGATTTCGGCTTTATGTCCGCTAACACTCCGCATATCGTCTTTGAGCAGGTTCAAAAAGCATCCCCTATTCCCCTAATAAGCATTGTTGAGGAAACCTGCAAAGCCGCGCAAAAACACAACTTAAAAAATGTCGGTCTGATGGGCACATTGTTTACGATGGAAAGCACCTATTATCAAAAAGTGTTTAACGCGCACAATATTTCTGTTGCCATTCCATACGAAAGAGATCGTAATTATATCCACCAAAAACTGATGGACGAAATTGAATTGGGGCATTTTTTTACCGGCACCCGTGCCGGGCTGCTTGAAATCGCCAAGAGAATGATAACAGAGAACGGTGTTGACGGCATTATTTTGGGATGCACCGAACTGCCGTTAATCATCACCAAAGACGAATTCGGCGTGCCGTTCCTGAATACGACGCAGATACATGTGGAAAGTATTGTGGATGCGTGCCTTTTGTAGCAGCAATCGATATAAATTTTTGACCGGAGGTTTACAGCATGAAACTTGTATTAATTCGGCATGGAGAAAGCGAATGGAACAAAGAGAATCGTTTTACCGGTTGGACCGATGTGGACCTTTCCGCATCCGGTGAAAATGAAGCGGCCGAAGCCGGAATAGCACTTAAAGCAGGGGGTTTTGATTTTGATATTTGTTATACCTCAACTCTGAAAAGAGCAATCCAAACATTAAACATTGTTTTAACGCAGATGGACCGGGAATGGCTGCCGGTTATTAAAAGCTGGAAGTTAAATGAAAGGCACTATGGCGCGCTTCAAGGGCTCAATAAGGCAGAAACGGCAGCAAAATACGGCGAAGAACAGGTAAAAATTTGGCGAAGGTCCTTTGATGTGCGACCGCCGGCATTAACCAAAGATGACGAAAGAAATCCGGCGTTCTCCGAGCAATACAGGAGATGTTAATCCCTCCGAACTTCCGCTTGCCGAAAGCCTGAAAGATACCATCGCGCGCGCTGTACCATATTTTGAGGGTGTTATAAAAAACGACATGATTGCCGGAAAACGGGTGTTCATCGCTGCCCATGGCAATTCATTGCGGGCATTGGTAAAATATTTTGAAAATATTCCCGATGATGAAATTGTGAACCTAAACATTCCGACAGGAATACCGCTTGTCTATGAACTGGATAACGACTTTCATGTGGAGAATAAGTATTATCTTGGCGACAGGGATGCTATTGCCGCGAAGATGGATAGTGTTGCTAATCAAGGGAAGGTAAAATGACATCTTTATATTGAAACCCATAATGTCAGTATGAAACCCACAATGTACTGCTGTGCATTGCCGGGCAATGATTGAGGAAGACGGCGTGGACGGGATTATTGGGGCTGCACGGAACCGCCGCTGATTATTACTCAGGAGCGTTTGGGGTGCTGTTTTTGAATACGGCGGAGATACATGTGGGGAGGATTGTGGAGGAGTGTTGTGATGATTGATGAATGGGTGATAAGTGGATTTGAAATTATACAATGTTCTAGTAAATCAACTCTGTACTCAGACACATTCGGCTATATTGCTCAAATGGGCATATTAATACTATCAATCACAATAAATCACAATAAATTAATATTTTATAGTGACATATTGCAATCATTTATGTTATAATCAGAAAATAATTGGTTGATGTAATTTGTGGAGGGAATTGCTTTCTCGTTAGCGTAACGCAACGATTATTTCAAATGTTTACCAATATGTTCTTCGCCTCTCCCGTTTCTCTCATCATTTTTATTCCTGTTCATATAATGATGGGGCTCAGAACAAAAGTGAATTCCCTCCACAATTACTATATACGAGGTTAAATATGAAACGATTGCTTGCACGAAAAGAAGATATTTTTTCGAAATTTTTCGCTCTAAAAAATCGAACCGAAATTGCTGATTTGTTGGAAGTCAAACCAGAGTTTTTAATTGGCTGTATATATATGACGAAAGAAAACGATAAATATTTAACTTTTGAAATATCGAAGAGAAACGGCAAGACTCGTAAAATTGATGCACCAAACACTCAATTGAAAAGTTTGCAACAAAGGTTCAATGATGTTTTAGATGTTGTGTTTAAAGCACAGTCTTGTGCTCACGGATTCGTTACAGGAAAAAGCATTGTATCAAATTCACAACTTCATGTTTCGAAAAAGATAGTATTAAATATCGATTTAGAAGATTTCTTCCCGAGTATTCATTTTGGTAGGGTTAGAGGTCTTTTCTTATCAAGACCTTATTCATTTAATAATGAAGTAGCCACTACTTTAGCACAGATTGCTTGCTATCAAGGCGTTCTACCACAGGGTGCGCCAACATCACCCACAATATCAAATATGATATTGAAAAGATTGGATAGAGAACTCATGATCTTTCTCACAAGTAAAAAATGCCATTATACCAGATATGCAGATGATATTACAATTTCAACAAATTTGAAACGGATGCCTGTTGAAATTATTTCTTCATATGATCCAGGTGCTATTAAATTGTCTTCTGAATTTACTGAGATTATCGGGAACAACGGTTTTAGGATTAATGATAGTAAAATTAATCTGTCATTTAGGACCAAACGACAAGAGGTAACGGGGATAGTAACAAACGAAAAGATCAATGTTAAACGAGAATTTTATATCGAATTAAGATCAATTTTATACAATTGCATGAAAAATGGAATATATGATGAAGCTTGCAAATACATTGCAAAATATCCATATAAGATTAAAACAAACATAAAAAATAAAGTGGATGATAATGATTTCATAACGACTTGGTTTATACAAGTTTTAATGGGTAAATTAAACTTTCTAAAAATGATAAAAACCCCAAGCAACCCAGCTTTTACAAAGTTAGCAAAAGAATTTAACATCTTAGTAGACAAAAATATTTTTGATGTTGACAAAATTGTCAATGCATATGCTTGGATTGAAAACAATCTGTTTGTAGTTGAACAATGCAATAGTCTTGAAGATTGTTTTCAAGGCACGGGGTTATATATCGGTAATGGATACCTTTTAACTTGTCAACATACTTTTAAGGGTGAAAATAATGAATGTGAAGTTTATTCCGCTAATGAAATATTTACAAAACATCGTGCTACAATTGAATGGAGTAGTTCTGAATCTGATTTAGCAATATTAAAAGTAGATAATTTAAACACGATTGGCTCTCATCCTAGAATTGTTAAATCCAATATTGTATCTGATCAACGCATTCGCATCGCAGGGTTTCCGAATTTCTCTCCGGGTTCGACAATTCAGAGGCAAGAGGGCAAAATCATTGGAAGCAATAAGAAGTTTGGTAAAACGATATACAATATTGACGCAAAAATCATAACTGGAATGAGTGGTGGACCGGTTTTTAATGTTGATTTTGATGTAATTGGTGTAATAATACAAGGAAATTCAAATCAAGCAGATGCGGATGAGAGTAAGGAGTCTAATGGAATCGTATCCTTAGGTAGCCTACCAAGCAAATATTTCATTGAAAGTATTAATTAGCTTTTATCTTTCAATTAAGAAATGGGTGTTCAATATACCAAGACATACATTATCTTCAAACAAACTTACCTCTGAGCAGCTCGAGTTAATTTTCAATATCTGCAATTTCGACAATGTTGATGATTCATATAAGATATTCTATTCGAACATGTCTCTGCTTTCATCGATTTCGATAATCATATCAAATTCCGGTAATTCTGGAGTTGATTTGTATGAGCCGTTTAAAAATATACCAGATATAGAAAAGCAATTGTATACATCATTCAGCTATAATAAAGTTAATTTTATAAATAATGATATCATTAAGAGGTATGTTCATTTAGGTGATGGTCTCACTTTCAACCAAAGATGCATTTCTTTTGATACACAAACTGTTAGTTATTTAAAAAAATATTATGACGGTAAACAGAAGTCTATTCCTACAAATATTTCCAGTGTTATAGAACTTATGAAACTGCATAATATTGGTGTTGACTATTTGCCATATACCTTAGAAAACCTTCTTTATAACCGTGCGAATTATAAGGATGTTTTTGATACACTTTTTGCCTTTGAAAAACTCTATAGTAATAATACAAAATCAGATAGATACTGTCTGAAACAGGCAAATAAAATATTGACAATTTATAAGAAAATGGCTGGTACTCGAGAGTTCGAAGAACTTAATCAGTTGTACCAGAAAATTTATTCTACCCTGTTATGCATGATTAGTATTCAGCTACAAAACGCAAATAGTTCGCTTGAAGAAAAAATGTGTTTGTTGTATTTATTTATGAATAACGAATTAGGTTTTTTTACGATTCCAGAAACAACAGTTGCACACAACTACTTTGAAAAAGGTCAAAATTATACTTTCTTTGGCAAAATTCAAAAAAATAGTCGAAAAATAATTAGTGATATAAAAAATATGGCTTGGGACTTGTTTCATCTTCGGTTTATGGAATTTGAATGCCAACATTTTGACGATAGAAAAGTTGATATTTTTTTACCTTATATGTTTTCATATGACAAACGTCTTTTTGAAATAAGTAAATGTTTTGAACTGAAAGCAATTGCAATATTAATTAAAACTAACGAAAGGTTCCCTTTTTATGTAATAAATACAATGCCAAAGAACCTACAGGAACATTATTTTAGTAATAAGGAGATTGCCGGAAGAAGAGAACGGAATGAGACCTTAGACATAATACGATTGATATCGAAATATGAGAATATCATCACAAAATTAGTTAAAGAGTAACTACGAAAATATACCTTGTTTTTAAGCGAATACTTAAAGATGACGGAGGGTTAATATGCCATTCGAAATCATCCGCAACGATATAACCAAAGTAACCGCCGATGCCATCGTCAACGCCGCGAACACAAAGCTCAAGCAAGGCGGCGGTGTCTGCGGCGCGATATTTGCTGCGGCGGGTGCTCATACTCTGCAGACGGAATGCGATGCTATTGGCGGGTGCGCGGTCGGCGGCGCTGTTATTACCAAGGGTTACAATCTGCCTGCGGATTTTATCATCCATGTGGTCGGCCCGGTGTGGCACGGCGGGGATGAAAACGAAGAGGCGCTGCTGCGCAATGCTTATAAAAACGCATTAGGGTTGGCGAAAGAGTACGGGCTTCAGAGCATCGCCTTTCCGCTGATATCCTCCGGCATTTACGGCTACCCCAAGGAGCAGGCGCTCAAAGCCGCGACGGAAACCATTGAAGCGTTTCTGGCGGAAAACGACATGATGATTACCCTTGTTGTTTACGACAGCAAGGCTTTTGAACTCAGCGAAAAACTGTATCAGTCGATAACGCAGTTTATTGAAGAAAACTATGAGGAAAGCTATTACCCGGAAGACAGCCGGCGGGGCATACGCAACCTTGAACCGGGGGAAGTGCATGGCCTGCGCGAGAGCAGAAGGCTGTTTGAGAGTGTGTCAGAGGGACGGGGGTTTGACACTTCTTGTTGCGATGCCGTGTCTAACCCCCGTCCCTCTGACACACCGGCCGCCCCCATGCAGGCACCTCAGGCGCCGGTCGAAGGCGCTGCAAAATCCATCCGCAGCCTTGACGACATAGTGCCGGATGAAACGTTTTCCAAAATGCTGCTGCGCCTGATAGACGAAAAAGGCAAAACGGACACGGAAGTTTACAAAAAAGCCAATATGGACCGCAAGCTGTTTTCCAAAATCAGAATCAACAAAAATTACCAACCGAAAAAGACGACCGTCCTCGCCCTCGCCATTGCGCTGCAGCTGAGTCTGGACGAAACAAAGGATTTGCTGGGCAAGGCGGGTTTCGCGCTCAGCCACAGTTACGTGACGGACATTATCATCGAGTATTTTATTGCGGAAGGCACCTACAATATTTTTGAAATCAATGAAGTTTTGTTTAAATTTGAACAGCCCCTGCTTGGGGTATAGCGTGAATTTTATACCTGAAAATCACATAAAAGGGACAGAGTTTGACACTTTAAATTAAAAAATCTTGCCTTTAATTTGCGCATATGATATACTCATTTCACAACAAGACAACAATGAAAATTACGTCTTGAAAAATTGAAGTTCCCTTAGTAATATCAAAATAAAAATTTTGTTGAAAGGCAGCTGATTTTAATGTTGTGTCCAAATTGCGGTAAAGAAATCGAAGAAAACGATGGCTTCTGTAAGTACTGCGGAAAGAAATTTCTTTCGGAAACCGATGGATTGCAAAACGAAATAATGCCGGTTAATTCAAACAAAAAAAGGAAAAGCAGGGCTACTGCGGTAATTGCAGTTATTGTGTTATTTATCTTTTTAATTGGTGTGTCGGCTATTGTGTATGTTAACAAGGACAAAATTTTCAACAGTGAGGCATCAGACAACAAGATAACTTCTGATGCTAAAAGCAATAGTGAAACAAAAGCAAACGAATCAACAGCAAAACAGACCGCTTATAAATGGGTGCTTGAACCAAAAATCAACGCTGAGAATATTGATGTTATAGTTGCCGACAGGGTTGGGGCAGGCAATCAAAACAGCGCCCATGTAAATGATGATCTGGCTTATATTAAGCAAAACAGCATGTTCGGTTTGATAGATTATTCCGGGAAAATAATCGCCGATGTCAAATACGCGCAGATATTCAATGGATATGGCGGTAAATATTGTTTAGACATTTTAAACGAGACAACTCAAGAATACCAATCCTACACATTAAACGAAAATAAACAAGTTGTACCATGTGAGGATTCCGCTGCAATAACCGGAACTGATGTAGATAAAGTTGTTTTCTGGGAATCAAAAGGTAATAAACCTGTTTTATGGAATTATGGCGCATCTGAAGCAACTGATTATATGACTGATACGATGGCCGTTCAAAAGATAACGATAATAGAACCGGAAACATTAAATTTACTGGAAAACGAAAAATATGCGTTAATGAATCAAGGCAAACTGGTTACCGGCTTTATTTATGAAGGCAGCGGAACATTCCATAACGGATTGATCGCAATGAAGAAAGATGGCAAATGGGGATACCTTAATGCAAAAGGCGAAACTGTTTTCGGTTTCGAATACGAAAGCTGCTGGAACAGGGCACCGTATTATGACTGGGGAACAACAGACAGCGCTTACGCTGCATCGGGCGGGTTTGTAACGCTGTACAAAAACAATCAATGCTCGTTATATAAAACAAACGGTGAACGCGTAATTGACTTTGGCGTTTTTGAAGTAATCCGCCCGGTTTATGAAGGAAAAGCATGGGTTAAGCAAAACGGTATGTGGGGAGTTATTTCCGTTTCATAAATGCAACCAGAGCATGTTGCGATAAAACATATCAAAATCTATGATGACTTCTGTTGTATCGATTTAAATTAAATTTTTTAAAATTTATAAGGGGCTGCCGAGGCAGCCCCTTATATTTTGTCGCCCGGCAGGCGACCTGATGTATCAACCGGTGTGTTATCCTGAAGTCACAACATTAAAGGAGGATAACATAATGAAAAAGAATTTAACGGAACTGGTGTTTATTTTGGACAAAAGCGGGTCCATGGCGGGGCTCGAGGAGGACACCATCGGCGGCTTCAACTCCCTGCTTGAAAAGCAAAAAAAAGAGAAGGGCGATGCCTTTATCTCAACGGTGCTTTTCGACAACAACTACGAGGTGCTGCACGACCGGGCGGACATCAGGCAGGTCAACCCGATAACGGAAAAAGAGTATTTCGTTGAAGGCTCCACCGCGCTGCTTGACGCGGTTGGAAGAACCATCAACCGGATAGGCAAAGCCATGGCGGAAACAAAGGAGCAGGACAGACCGGACAAGGTGATGTTTGTTATCATCACCGACGGGATGGAGAACGCCAGCCGCGAGTTTAAATACAGCCAGATTAAAAATATGATCGAGCACCAAAAAACGAAGTATTCCTGGGAGTTCCTTTTCCTCGGCGCCAATATCGACGCCATCGAAGCCGCCGCGAAATTCGGGATTAGCGCGGACAGATCTGTCAATTACCATGCCGATGCTCAAGGCACAAGGCTTAACTATGAAACCGTCTGCTGCGCTGTGAGCGATTTCAGAGAAGGCAAACAGGTTAACGCGAGCTGGAAAGAGCAAATTGACGAGGACTTTAAAAAGCGAGGCAAGAAGTAATACCAATAAGCAGACCGCCCGGTGTAACAAAAAGTTTGGCCGGGCGATTTTTTTTTGAGATTCTTCACTCCGTTCTGAATGACAGTTGCCGAGATTCTTCACTTCGTTCTGAATGACAAGTACCGAGATTCTTCACTTCGTTCTGAATGACAGTTACCGAGATTCTTCACTCCGCTCAGAATGACAATTACCGAGATTCTTCACTCCGTTCTGAATGACAGTTGCCGATATTCTTCACTTCGTTCTGAATGACATGATCAAAAGCTCTCGTAAACAACAGTGTCGGCAAGCGGCTTGCGCTCCGCTGTGTGTCGTTCGGGTGACTTGACCTCTCCGGCAGAATAACCGACAGCCAACAGGTTCACCGGTTCAATGTCTTTCGGGATGGCAAATTCAGCCCTTAGAACATCAGGCTTAAAGCTGCAAATACAAACCGAGCCGAGTCCGAGCTCGGTTGCCTGCATCATCATGTGGTCGGTGACGATGGCAGCGTCGATATCGGCAGAATCCTTGCCGTCATACGACCTTTTCCAAGTTAAAGTATGGTCGGCGCAAATAACAAAGAACAGCGGCGCGCCGAAAACACGGCTGGCCTTTGCTAGTTTTTCCAGCCCTGCTTCCGTCTTGATGACCAGAATTTTCTGCGGCTGGTTGTTGCAGGCGGTCGGGGCGACCCTGCCGGCTTCCAGAATCTTTTCGATTTTTTCCTGCTCCACCTGCTTTTCCGTATAAGCGCGGACAGAACAGCGTTTTTTGGCGAGCTCTATAAAACCCATATTGAACCTTCCTTTCAAATATTGCTTATTCAATGCTGAATAACGTCTCATAAACATTATAGAACAAATCAAAATAATTTCAATAAAACTGTTTGACATCCTAAGAAATGTGTGATATTATTACTACATCAGGAAGAGCACTACCTGACAGAACACTATCACATATAGTAATTGAGGAGGATTTATATGTTAAACAGCAGCTATAACCAATGGAATACGGCATCATTTCTTTACAATCAGCTCGATGCTAAGGACCGCCTGGAATACCAATTTGCCGAAACAGTCGTTAATTTCATCAAAAATAAACTCAAATCCAAAAAGTAATCCAGTGAGTAAATTAAATCTATCATTCAAGTGCCAAGAGTATACTGGGTTTGATAAAACAGTTGTCAAACGCCTATTCCCTTGGCGCACTTGCTTTTTTTGTTTAGATTCAAATTTTTTGTTGACAAAATAAACCCCATGAAATATAATTGTTTTGGATATTCGAAATATAAAAGTGAAGGGGTTGGGATTAAATCAACGGGTAACTTATTTCGCTTCTCATCCCGTGTTAAATTTTATAATGGAGGATTAAAAATGAAAAAAATCGCAAAAAATTCGCTTTCTGTTCTTCTAGCTGTTATTTTGGCAACAACCATGTTTGTCAGTGCTTTCGCTGTGGTTGAAAATCCTTACGAAATAACCATGTATAATATGAATATCGATTATAAAACGAATGAAGTTTTTGATATTTATTTTGTTATTGAGGGCTGTTCTGTTTTAAGTACGGATGATTTTGTCTTCTCTATTTATGACAGTCAGCAAAACGAGGTTTTTAACGAATCCATGTGCGATGCCGAATCCTATTTGCCCGATTTTTTCGGCTCGGCGAAAAGCATTGCTGTCAGTAAATCCCTAAGCGAAATCCTCAGTAATGAACCCGACGAATATATGCTTGTTTCTCTGTATGTTAACGAAGAGTTCGTTGTTAACCCGGACGAAACTTATACTATAGTATTTGCCGCCGGCTCGTTTGCAAACGCTGAGGGAGCTTTGAGTGAAGAAATTTCTTATGAATTCCTTCCCTCCGATTATATCTACATTCCGACAATTTGGGACAAAATCCTTTCGTTTCTGCACAGCGACTCTTTCTTTGAGTTCGTTTTCGCACGCTTGATCATGATCATCGAGTTCTTCTATTACGGCTCGTTCGGCGTATAATCCCCTTCGACCCACCCGCTGTTTCAGGCTGACATCTTAACGAATGCCCCTGTGAAAGAAGATTTCACTGGGGCATTTTTTATGCATTGATGGGCCGTGTAAAACCCTCGTCCCGCCGGTACATGTTTCGGTTGCATTTATGTCTGATTTTTGTTACTATCTTTTATAATGATAACGCAAATTTTCCGCTTATGCGGGGCCGGAGTGGATAAAATGAAAAGTGACATTCAAATTGCGCAGGAAGCCGTCCTGAAACCTATTACGGAAATAGCAGCCAGTCTTGGAATTGACAGCGATCAAATCAATCCTTATGGCAAATACAAGGCGAAGATTAACCATCACCTTGTGAAAAAACTGAAGGACAAACCGGACGGCAAGCTGATTCTTGTAACCGCTATCAACCCGACGCCCGCAGGCGAAGGCAAAACAACCATCAATGTCGGCTTGGCGGACGCCATGAGCCGGTTAGGCAAGAAAACCGTTTTAGCCTTAAGAGAACCGAGCCTCGGGCCTGTGTTCGGCATCAAGGGCGGCGCGGCGGGAGGCGGCTACGCGCAGGTGGTCCCGATGGAAGATATCAATCTCCATTTTACGGGCGATTTGCACGCGATATCCGCTGCCAACAATCTTTTAGCCGCCATGGTAGACAGCAGCATTTTTTACGGCAATCCCCATAATTTGCATCCCAACCGCGTTACCTGGAAGCGGTGCATCGATATGAACGACCGCCAACTCCGCTACATGGTCGACGGCCTGGGCGGAGACCCGAACGGCATACCGCGCCAGGACGGTTTTGACATCACCGCGGCAAGCGAAGTGATGGCAATTTTCTGCCTGGCAGGCGACCTTATGGACTTAAAAACCCGCCTTGCACGGATTGTGGTGGGTTACACATACGACGGCAAGCCTGTCACCTGCGGCGAAATCGGCGCGGCGGGCGCGATGGCCGCGCTTTTGAAGGATGCTTTCGACCCCAACCTGGTGCAAACCCTTGAACATACGCCCGCTATCATCCACGGAGGCCCCTTTGCCAACATTGCCCACGGCTGCAACAGCATTATTGCCACGCGCCTTGCGATGAAGCTTGGGGATTATACCGTAACGGAAGCGGGATTCGGCGCCGACCTCGGAGCCGAGAAGTTTTTAGACATCAAATGCCGCGAAGCAGGCGTCCGGCCGAACGCGGTGGTGCTTGTGGCAACCGTGCGCGCGCTGAAGCACCACGGAGGCTGCCCGAAAGAACTGCTGAACACCCCCTGCCTGGAATCGCTTGCCAAAGGTTCGGCTAACCTGCTGCGCCATTTTGATAACATTCATAACGGGTATGGACTCCCCTGCTGCGTCGCCATCAACGCGTTCCCTTCGGACAGCAAGGAAGAGCACCAATATCTGCTTGACCTGTGCGAAAGCCATCAGATGCCCTGCTCATTAAGCGAAGTTTTCGCAAAGGGCGGCGAAGGCGCGCTTGATTTGGCGGAAAAAGTGGTTGCCTTAGCGGGGCAGCCTTCCGAATTTGTTTTTGCTTATGAGTCAAACCAATCCCTCAAGGAAAAGGTTGTGGCTGTCTGCACCAAGGTTTATCACGCAAGTTCCGTTACCTTTGAAATCTCCGCGGCGAAGAAGCTTGCGGAAATCGAAGCGATGGGATTCGGCGGGCTTTCTGTCTGCATCGCGAAAACCCAATACAGTTTCAGCGATGAAGCTGCTCTTTTAGGGGCGCCTGAAGACTTTCATATCCGCGTGAGAGAGGTTCGGCTAAGCGCCGGAGCAGGTTTTGTGGTGTTTCTCTGCGGCGCGATTATGACCATGCCCGGCCTCGGAAAAATCCCTTCCGCCGTTAATATTGACATTGATGAAAACGGCGTCATCAGCGGCCTGTTTTAAGCCTTACCGGAAGGAAGCGGCTTCAAATGATTGAAAAAGTAAATTTAGTTGAAAAAGCTAACAGCATTACCGAACTATTCACTTATTTAAAAGTTGGGCAACTGAATAATCACGTGCTGAATGTTTTGCAGGCTGAAAACAGAACCTTGGATTTTCATGTGCATGAAGAATCGGACGAAATGTTTTATGTTATCGAAGGCACAATGCAAATCGAATTTGAGGATGGACTTGTTGAACTGTTTACAGGTGATCTTATCATCGTACCAAAAGGTATCAGGCACCGGCCGGTATGCAAATCGCTTGTAAAATGCCTGCTGATAGAAACGGACGGGACCTTGAACAAAGAGAATACCGGCGGAACCTATCCTGAATAAAGCCGGGAAACACAAGGCAACTTGAGGAGGAAGTTAAATGACAACCAATATTGTAGCCATTATTGTCGCGCTTTCGCAAATTCTCACCTCTTTTACGCTTAGCATTACGCACACGAAGCTCAAGGATATCGACTACGGCGGGACAAAATATGTTGCGCCGGTTATTACCGAATGGCTAACCCTGGTCAATAACGGTGAAAGCGATTATTTCATTATTAAAGGCGCTGCCTGCTCCCCTTCCGAAACGACGGCCGCAGCCGAACTTCAGAAATATATAGCGCAGATAAGCGGCAAAACGCTTGAACTGAAAACCGACGCTGCCGAAACGGGCGCGCATGAAATCATTGTTGGCAATACAACCCGCGAGAGCGCAAGCACCTTTACCGTTGACCGCGCAATGCTCGGCGATGAGGGCTTTATGGTGAAGGTTATCGGTGAAAAACTTGTTATCGCAGGCGGAGAATTGAGAGGAACGCTTTACGGCGTCTACAACTTCCTGGAACAGAACCTCGGCTGCCGCTGGTTTACACCGGAGGTTTCGGTTATCCCGAATAACACAACGGTTAAGATTGACGCGACATTAAATTATACGCAAAAACCTGTTTTCGAATACCGCTATCAGGACTGGAACTGCACGCTTGACGAAAACTGGCGGGTAAAGCAAAAGATGAACGAAGGCACTGATTATCCGGAATACGGCGGCACTCTTTTTTACGCCAACGGCTGCCACTCCATGAGCTCGCTGTTGCCGGAAACCTATTTTGCTGATCATCCCAAGTATTTCTCTTTCCGAGAGGATATCAATGATTGGACAGTTGACCAGCGTTGCCTTACCAACCCGGATGTTTTGGCAATCGTTACCCAAAACGTCAAAGATGCTTTGCTGGCCAGCCCGCGGGCAAGAATCGTTTCCATCACGCAAAACGATAACGGCAATTACTGCCAATGCCCTGACTGCAAGGCAATGGACGCCTTATACGGTGGGCCGTCCGGCACAAACATCTGGTTTGTCAACAAAGTAGCCGAAGCGCTTGAAGGCCAGTTCCCGAATGTCCAATTTGACACTTTTGCTTACCAATACACCCGGACACCGCCCAAAAATATCGTACCGCGGGACAGCGTGATTGTCCGTCTTTGTTCGATTGAATGCTGCTTTTCGCACCCGCTGCAGGAGTGCGGCATTATGAGAATCCGCAGCGAAAACCGGCTGGATAAATTCCCGTTTATTGAACTTGATTCCCGGGCTGCCCGCACAGCGGATACCGAAGCAGCTTTCGCCAACGATATGAAGGGCTGGTCAGCTATCTGCAAAAACCTTTATGCGTGGGACTACACCACCAACTTTATGATGTATCTGAACATTTTCGCTAATTTCCAGGTGCTTCAGCCCAATATGCAATTCTTTGCTGAAAATAATGTGAAGGGTGTTTTTGAAGAAGGCAACGCGGCATCAAAAAGCGGCGAGTTCGGCGAACTGAGAGCCTATATACTTGCGAAACTTCTTTGGGACCCGACATGCGACGTTGAGTATTTGATGGATGACTTCTTAAACGGTTATTACGGCGAGGATTCGGCGAAATATATCAAAGAATATATTGACATCATCACAAACAAAACGCTCAATACGAGCCAGCATATTTACATTTTCCAATGGCAGTATGAGGGACTTATTTTTACCGCGGCTGAGAGAAAGCAGATAGACGCGCTTTGGGACAAAGCGGAAGCAAATGCCGGAAACGCAAAGCAATTGGAAAACATTCAGCGTTCCAGGCTTTCATTCCGGGTTTACAAGGCAAACTTATTTATGGGCGAATTCTCTCCGCTTAATGTAAACAGGCTCAAAGAAAACGAAAAGCTTTATAACGACATCGTAGATGCCGGGATAACCTACATGACCCTGGGCGGACCGATTTCAACAACACCTAATTTTTGGCAGACGCCGGCTGATTGGATGACATAATACTAATTCACGATTGAAAAGCCTCTAAAAAATCAAGCAAAAGCTTTGATTCATACTATTCGCCATTTTAATGCAGAATAGTATTATGAGGTTTTGTGCGAATTTTTTAGTTAGGTTTATATGAGTAATTAGTATAAAGCGATTGTATGAACACATCACAGGAGATGCAGTGTATGGAAAAATTAGCGCTGTTCGGCGGAGAAAAGGCTGTTGAGGACATACCGGAGGATCTTTTCAAGTGGCCGATTGTAACAAAAGAAGACGAGGACGCGGTGCTTGAAGTTCTGCGCCGCGGCGCAATGTCCGGCACGGATGTGACGGTAAAATTTGAAAAGGAATTTGCCGCCTGGCAAGGCTCAACCTACGCACTCGGTTTTTGCAACGGAACAATGGCGCTGCAGGCGGCCATGTTTGCCGTTAAGCTCGGTATAGGCGACGAACTTATTTGCCCAAGTAAAAGCTACTGGGCTTCCTGCGTACCGGCCTTCAACCTCGGCGCGACGGTTGTTTTCGCGGACATAGAGGAAGACTCGCTCTGCATTGACCCGGACGACCTGGAAAGGTGCATCGGGCCGCGGACAAAAGCAATTGTTGTTGTGCACTACTACGGCCACCCCGCCGATATGGACAAAATTATGAGAATCGCGATGCGGCATAATATTAAGGTCATCGAGGATGTTTCCCACGCGCAGGGCGGATTATATAAAGGCATAAAACTCGGAACCATAGGGCATGTGGGAGCGATGTCACTGATGTCCGGAAAGTCCTTTGCAACCGGCGAGGCGGGCATGCTTATCACGGATGACAAGGAGATTTTTGACCGTGGAATCGCTTACGCGCATTACGACCGGTTTGATGAAAAATGGGTTTCGACAAAGGATTTGTTGAAATACCAAAAGATACCTATGGGCGGTATGAAAGGCAGAATGAACCAAACCTGTTCCGCCATGGGGCGGGTTCAGCTGAAATATTACGATGAAAGAAGCACCGAAATACGCAAAGCCTTGAATTACTTTTGGGACTCACTGGAGGGCGTCAAAGGAATCAAGGCGCATCGGGTTGATGAAGCGGACGGTTCGAATATGGGCGGCTGGTACGCCCCGCACGGTATTTTCAAACCGGAGGAACTGGGCGGCCTGCCGGTAACCCGTTTTTGCGAAGCGCTTGCCGCGGAAGGGTGCGGCAGCACCCCTTACGGGTATTTCCCAATGCATACGCACCGGCTGTTTTATGATTACAATCTGATGAATACGGAAAAACCGACGAGAATCGCTTTTACACAAAGGGATGTAAGAGAACTTGACAGGGGTTTAAAAGTCTGCGAAACAGTCAAAGTGTTTTCCCTGCCCCGGTTCAGAAAATTTCTACCGGAACAAATCGATAAATATGTTCATGCGTTTAAAAAGGTTAGCGAAAACTGCGAATCCCTGCTCGAAGGAGCTGCGCCGGAACCCGAATATGCCGGACGCTGGTTTTTCAACGCGGAGGAGGATGAGCCATGATAATCGACGCCCACAACCATGCAGACTGGCACGGACATGATTTTGACAAATTCATTGCTAACATAGACAAATACGGGATTGCGAAAACCTGGCTTTTATCCTGGGAAACACCTGCTGACGAATATGACCCGGGCAACAACTCTGTGCTGCCTTTAGCGGCGGGCGGGCAGGGGCCGATCCCCTTTGCACTCGGGTTAACTTATAAGCAAAAAGCGCCTGACCGTTTTATACTCGGCTATGCGCCCGACCCGCGCCGGCCGGACGCGCTGGATAAGCTCAAAGCTGCGGTCAGCCTGTACGGTGTGCAGGTCTGCGGGGAAGTGAAGCTGCGTATGATGGTTGATAATCCGGACGCTCTCAGACTCTACCGCTGGTGCGGCGAGGCGGGGCTGCCGGTTACCATCCATTTTGATTATGACACGGCCACCGGGAGAAGCGCGAATTACCCACGCCCAAATTACTGGTTCGGCGGCGGGATTGACACCTTTGAAAGACTGTTGAAGCTCTGCCCGGAGACGAACTTTCTGGGGCACGCGCCGGGCTTCTGGTGTCATATCTCAAACGACGAACTCGGGCTGCAAACCTCTTATCCGAAAGGCCCGGTTGTTCCGGGAGGCATGGTTGAGGTTCTGCTTGAAAAATATCCGAACCTTTTCTGCGACGGCTCGGCGGGTTCCTGCCTCAACGCGCTTTCCCGCGACCTTGATTATACAAAGGATTTCATTCTGCGTTTTCAGGACCGGCTGCTTTACGCCAGGGACTGCTTTGACAACACGCACCGGGCGCTTTTCGATTCACTCGGTCTGCCGGCAGAAGTAACAGAAAAGATATATCACCTGAATGCCGAAAGGCTGGCTAGGCCGGAAAAAGAAAAAGTATAATAAATCAAACGCAATCATATTTATCGTTGAAAATGCTTTGATTCAGAGGTGATCGGAATAAGCCGGAAATCAAAAGCCTTGTTTGCATATACGCTTTCCCACTTTTGCGTGGATTTCGTATGTTTCTTTGTCCTTTTCGGCAATTTCAAACCCCGGATGAATGAACTGAATTCTGTTGCCATAGGCTTTTTAATGTATAATATTTTAGCCTTCGGGCTTCAGCCGATGATCGGATATTTTTGCGACAGCCGGCCCAAAATACCTGTTTCGCTCATGGGCTGGGCCTTGCTGGCAACCGGGCTTTTAACAATGCCTTTTCCTTGGCTTTCACTTTGCCTTTGCGCGCTCGGAAACGCATGTTTTCATATAGGCGGCGGGATTGACTGCCTGAGGCAGGCAAACGGAAAGATGGCGAGAAGCGGAATCTTCGTTTCAACGGGCGCTCTTGGTGTTTCTTTCGGAACGATTTTCGGAAAAAGCGGAAGTCCGTCTATTTTGCTGCCGTTTGCTTTAATAATTATATCCGGCTCTCTGCTGCTGCTCTTTGTTAAATATGCGGAACCGGACGGCAGAATTGCCTGCAGGTTTAATATTGCATCCGGTTTACCTTTTGCGGCAGTTATTTGTTTTGCTTTTTTTTCGATAGTTATCCGCTCTTTTGGCGGCTCGATTATCCCGGCGGAGTGGAAAACAGGAACATTTCTTAGCTTGCTTCCCGGCTTTGGCGCGTTTTTCGGAAAAGCATCCGGCGGTATGCTCGGCGACAGGTTTGGTGCAAAAACGGCCGGTGTTTCCGCTCTGATCCTTTCGATTCCCTTTTTGCTTGCCGGCAAAAACATCGCTTTCCTCTCTGTTGCCGGTATTATTCTATTCAACATAACCATGCCCATTACTCTTTGCACTGTGGCATCAAAATTCCCGGCGAATCCCGGCCTGGCCTTTGGGCTGACAACTTTAGCTTTGCTTTGCGGAAATGTGCCGACTTACTTTTTCAGCGTACCTTCCGGCGCGGTGTTCCTTGTTTTAACGGCATTTGTTTTGTTATCCGCTGTTTTCACATTCTTATCGGCAAATAATATAAAAGGAATGAATGTCCATGAAAAAATTAAACAAGAAGTCAGCAGTCACTTTGCTTGATGTAGCCGCCGGCCCGACATACCTGATGTTATTCGGTGTCCCTGCGCTAATTGTGATCGGGGTAATCGCCATCATTGTTATCGCCGTTATCCTGATTAAAAAAGCACGTAAAAAAAATCAAACCGGCAGCGTAAACAACGGTGAGCCAAAAGATAAACAGCCCGAAGAATAACAATGATATATATTGTCTTCATAGCAAACTTCATCATTACTTCTGTTGTTGAAGGGGCATTCATTTATCTCCTCTTCAGAAAACGGAATTTTGTTTATTACAGTTTGCTGTGCAATATGCTCACAAATCCGGCAATGAACCTGCTTTTAATGGCAGCCGTCAAAGTGTTCGGGCCCGGATACTATTTTATAAGTTTGCTTTTGTTTGAAATAATCGCGGTTTTAACCGAGGCTTATGTTTTGGGAATGCTCGGAAATATGAAATTTACAAAAGCTTTATCCGTTTCGACATTGCTTAATATTGCATCTTTTTTGCTTGGCATAACTATGTATTATCAAAGCTTCTAAATTCGGGACAATGATGAAAACGGCTGAAAAAAATATTTTAAGGCTGTGAGCCGCAGGAAAAACCCTGATGCTCACAGCCTTTTTGCTTTTTGTTGGTGGTTAGTATTAGGCAGGCAGCAAATCTTTGTATTGATATGCCCTTACATAATCGACAACAAAATTCGCCGGCCAGACCTTGGTTTTTGCAATATAACCGGTGCCGTGGTTGTCCCCGCTTGCGATCCCGTCTTTTCCCGAAACCTCGACGGACAAAATCAGCCATTCCTTGGCTCTTGAAACACCGCCGAAACTTGTTCTGCCGGTTTCAACACCATCCACATAAAAGATATAGATATTCTCGTTCCATTCCAAACCATAGGTGTGAAACTCATTGTAAATGTTGCCGTCAACGCGGTATTTGCCGATTGTTAATCCCTGCGAGGCCTCTTTGTAGCCGTCAAAAACCACGCCGGAAACGATGTTGTTCCCCTGGCCATACCATGCGTCTTTATAGAAGGTGGATTCGAAAACATCGACTTCCGTGCCGTCCTGCCCTGTGCCGTCTTCCAAAAAGGTGTCGTCGTTAAGCATCCAAAACGCCGACCAAAGGCCCTGCGAAGCGGGCATTTTGCAGCGCACTTCAAAATAACCGTAGCGCTGTTCATAACGGCCTCTGGTGTCCATGCCATACGAATAGTAACCGGGGCCTTTGCCGCCGGCACCTTCGTCGAGATATTCTGTTTTGATGGTAAGATTGTTACCGTCCACAGATGCCATGCTGCTGTGCCAGTATCCGCCGTTGCGGGCTTCCGCATTGCCCCATACATAGTGCCCGCCCCAGATGTTCGGGTCAACCTCGGTGCCGCTGAATTCATCCGACCAGACAAGGTCAAATTTGCTCAAATCAAGAACTTGCCCGCGGGGTTTCATACCGAGGTCAAAAGCCAACACAGTAAACATTTGCCCGACAACAAGCGCCAGCGCGAGGAAAGTTTTTAAGCTTATTGTGCCGCTTTCAAGCAAGTGAACAAATCTTTTACCGAGCATCTGGACGGTTGACGCCTGCCTTTTTGAGAACAGCAGCCTGATGAATTCAATCATGTCATATTCCCCTCTCCCGTATAATTAAATCGCATATTATACTAATTACTCATAAAAACCTAACAAAAAAATCCGCATAAAACCCCATAATACTATTCTGCATTAAATGGCGAATAGTATGAATCAAAGCTTTTGCTTGGTTTTTTAGAGGTTTTTTAATCGTGAATTAGTATTATCCGCGCACTTTATCAAGCCTTTGATAACCTCGCCCGCTAAAATAAGCCCCGCTACCGAAGGGACAAACGAAACGCTGCCGGGAACCTGCCGCCTGGCGGT
The DNA here is from genome assembly GCA_964627535.1 of uncultured Eubacteriales bacterium. Classification (GTDB taxonomy): domain Bacteria; phylum Bacillota; class Clostridia; order Oscillospirales; family Acutalibacteraceae; genus UBA1447. Next base: position 13,010 of record CAZVJW010000032.1, on the reverse strand, counting down.
GCAATTTCTTTTTGTTCCCGGCGGACAAACGCAGTTGCTTTTGCAACTGATATCTTCACCTTCTTCGGGTTTCAGCACTTCTTCTTTTGAATAGACTACTTTCAGAGAAGGTATTCCCCTTGCCCTCAACTCTTTGCGCATCACCTTAGCCAGCGGGCATACGGAGGTTTTATAGATATCCGCAACCTCGAACCTTGTCGGGTCCAGCTTGTTCCCGGCGCCCATGCAGCTGATGACAGGAACACCCGCTTGCTGCGCTTTTTCGATTAAGACAAGCTTTGAGGAAACCGTGTCGATCGCATCCACAACATAGCTGAATTTTGAAAGGTCAATTTCATCGGCATTGTGAGCGGAATAAAAACATTCAAATATTTCAACTTTGCATTTGGGGTTGATATCGAGAATTCTGCTTTCCATCACTTCAACCTTTTTTTGCCCTATTGTTTTATGGGTGGCGATCAGCTGCCTGTTGATATTTGTCAGACAAATTTTATCGTCGTCAACCAAAGCAATCCTGCCGATTCCACCCCTCGCAAGGGCTTCGGCCGTAAAAGAGCCTACTCCGCCGATGCCGAACACGGCGACTGCGGAAGCTTTCAGGATTTTCATAGATTCTTTTCCAAGAAGAAGTTCTGTTCGTGAAAACTCATTTAACATAGTATTCCGTTTCAATGCTGCCGCCAAAGCAAAGGGTTCACTGCCGGGCGGCCGATTTCAGCAGCTGTTTATATCATTACTTTATCACACTTTGTGATACAAATTCAACAAACATATTTTAATGACAGGTATCATGGAATTATGATATAATATTCAGCAAGAAAGAACTCGTCAAATTTAAGAAAGACGGTGATAATATGTTTAAAAAAATAATTGCCTGTTTTACTGCGCTGGCTATAGCTTGCCTTGCCGGCTGCGGCGGGAAAAGGGATGAAGAAACAACGATTTCAACAAAAAATAACTCAACAACTACAACTCCGGATTTAGTGAGTTTTTCCGCGTATTATGTCCGTACAGACGGGTACAACGAGGGTATCAAATATCCGGTTGTTACCGTCATAAAATCGAAAGACGCGCTTGACAATTATTACAAGGAAAACAAAGATAAATATAATCTGGAAAAGCGTGACCCTGTTCCACCCAACACTGATAAAGGATTTTTGGCTCAAGCGGGCAATTATAATGACGCATTTTTCAACGACTATGTGCTTGTACTTATTTTACTGGAAGAAGGCAGCGGGTCCGTCCGGCATGAAGTTGCAAAAATTATGCAGGGTGACGAAGTCACCGATATTTCCGTGAAGAGGGATGTGCCAAAAGTCGGAACGGACGACATGGCCGAATGGCATATTTTTGTTGAGCTTAAAAAATCCGAATACAACGGGTCGGCTATCAAGGTGACATTAAGTTAGTGGGCAGTGGATAGTGGATAGCAAACAGGTGTGAGTATTCGGGACATAGGTAAGTCATTTAATAATTACGATGAAGGACAGATGAAAATCATGATTATTTCTCTTGAAAAGAACTGGGAGCTGCGGGACGCGCCGCTGACATGGGGTGTCGGCGAAGCGGCGCAAATACTGAACCGGAAGGATTCGATCCTTGAAACAGGCGGCGGGACGGGAACAGGCTGGCTGAAAACCGGCTTGCCGTGCGACGTGCATATGCCGCTGATTGAAAACGGTATTATAAAAGACCCTGTCAAAGCCGGTTATTGCTTTGAGAGCGAATGGATTGAGAAACGCTCCTGGTGGTTTTTTCGGACTATTGAAAGCAGCGAATTTGATAGGAGCTGCGAATTGATTGAACTGGAAATAGACTCACTCGATTCGGAAGCGGACATCGTTTTCAACGGGATTCATATAGGTTCGCACCACAGCACACACTACCCGTTTATATATGATATTAAGCCGTATATTATAGAAGGGCAAAACTCCCTGTTGGTAAGGGTTACCAGCGGTTTGGAGCATATTAGCGAGGAGGATGTCGCCGAAGTCGGCTGGGCAGTCGGCTGCGAATCCGACGGCGACAGGAATATTCGCCGCGGGGATAAGCGCCGCGCGTTTATCCGCAAACCCCAGTATGTCTACGGGTGGGACTGGAGCCCCCGCATTGCCACCATCGGCATCATGAAAGGCGCCCGTATCAACTGTTTTAACCGGATTACTGTCCGGAGCAGCTGCCTTTCTGTTCTCAGTATTGGACATCCTGCCAAAATCAAAGCAGTTGTTGAGGTGGAGAACCTGCGGCTTATTCCGACAATAGACGCTGATGTGAAGATTGAACTGTTCTTTAATAGTGAAAAAGCTGCCGAGGCTGGAAAAAAGGATATCCTGATGATATCCGGCATGAATTTTGTTGAGCTTGAACTCGAAGTCACCGATGCCAAACTTTGGTGGCCCAACGGTATGGGTGAGCAGCCGCTTTATGATGTAAAAATCACCGCGCAGAGCGGCGGTTTTGAGGCGGTAAGCGAATATAAATACGGTATCCGGACAATTGAGCTGGACACCGGCAGAATTGATGATAAAAACCGGATTTTCCGTTTTCTGGTAAACGGCAAACCGGTGATGTGCAAGGGTGGCGATTGGATACCTGCCGACGCCGTTTATGCCAGAGTGACCGATGAAAAATACGATAAGCTAATCCGCGAGGCAAAGGCTGCCAACTTCACCATGCTGCGTGTTTGGGGCGGCGGACTTTATGAAAGCGACGCATTCTTTGAGGCCTGCGACCGGTACGGGATTTTGCTTTGGTATGACTTTATGTTTGCCTGCTCACTTTACCCCGACCATCTTGATTGGTTTCAAAGGGAAGTTGAAAAAGAAATCGATTACCAAACCAAGAGACTCCGCAACCATGCCTCTCTGGCACTTTGGTGCGGCAATAATGAAAATCAAGGCATGTACAAAGGCTTTGAGCACCGTCGTCTCATCTACGGTTACAGTAAAGGTTATGGCCTGACCATCTACAACCAGATTGCTCCGGTCATCGTGCATAAAAACTGCGCACACATCCCCTACTGGAGCTCATCACCGTATGGCGGCGAAGACCCCGACTGCAACGAGATTGGCGACAGGCATCACTGGGGCGACTGCATGATGAACCGGGATATGGAAAAACGCATTACGCCGGAGGAATATGACAAGATTACATCAAAATTCATCTCGGAATACGGTTATCCCGGCCCCTGCCAATTAAAAAGCATTGAAGAATATTTTGACGGACAACGTGTTGACAGAAACAGCACAGTTTGGGACATTCACAACAATACCTTTGAGAAGCATACAGTTAACGCGGGCATCCAAAAGCACTACACCGACAGAGAACTCGATTTGCCGGAATATATTTTATATGCCTCCTTGGTGCAGTCCCTCATGCTGAACTATTCTTTGGAGGCCATACGCAGCAAACCGCAGTGCTCGGGTGCTTTATTCTGGATGTATAACGACTGCTGGGGTGAAGTGGGCTGGACTATCATCGATTATTATCTGCGCCGCAAACCGTCGTTCTATGGCGTTAAAAGAGCGTTTGAGCCCCTTAAACTGATTCTCCGAAAAAACGGAGACAAGGTTTCCGTAACCGGTTGCAATGATACGGCGAATGTAATCAGTATCAGCGCTCAGGCGGGCTGGGTTCCGCTTGACGGGGCAACGTCGCGAGTTGAAAAGGTTGCTATTACCATCCCGCCATTCTTCCGCGGCGTGGTTTTGGAAGTGCCATTGACCGAAGGCGATGCCTGCAAAGAGGTTTGGGCAGTCAAACCTGAAGACGAGACTGTGCGCTCGGTTATCCTCAGGCAAAATGTGACCAAAGACCTTAACTTACCGGAAGGCAAGCTGAAAGCAGACTTAATAAAAGAGGTTCAGGATGGCGTAATTATCCGCATATCCGCCGAAAACTTCTGCCATGCCGTGCATTTTAGCCTTGAAAACGGAATCCCCGAGGATGAATTTTTTAACTTGCTGCCCGGAGAAAACAGAACAATATATATTCAGGGACTGAAGGCTGATGAAGTGAAAGCTATCCGGCTTGAAACTGTCAGATAAACACCAAAAGGACGAAGCTATGGAACATTTGACCGTACTGATAAAACCCGCATCGAGCCTGTGTAATATGCGGTGCGGCTATTGCTTTTATTGCGACATCGCCGAAAACAGGGAGAAAGAATCCTACGGCATCATGACGCGGGAAACCGCTGAAAATATTATTCAAAAAGCGTTCGAAGCCGCTTCGCGCAGCGTCAGCTTCGTTTTTCAGGGCGGAGAACCGACGCTGGCCGGTTTGGAGTTTTTCAAGTTTTTCGTCGATAAAGCAAAAGAACTGAACGAAAACAAAACAAAAGTTTTCTTTTCGATGCAGACAAACGGGCTGAATATCAGCGAAGAGTTTGCCGGATTTTTAGCCGACAATCATTTTTTGGTTGGACTTTCTTTGGACGGAGACCGACAAACGCATGATTTTTTGAGAACAGACGCGGCCGGCAACCCAACGCACAGCAGAATTTTAAAAACCGCAAAGCTTTTTGATAAATATAAGGTCGAATATAATATCTTGACGGTTATCACTTCATACACCGCCAGGCACATCGAAAAGATTTACGGATTTTTCAAAACAAACGGCTTTCGTTTTTTGCAGTTCATCCCCTGTCTTGACCCGCTCGGCAGTGAGCCGTTCACGCTCCCCCACTCTCTGACACCGGAACTGTATGAGGATTTTTTAATCAGGCTTTTCAAGCTTTATTACAGCGATTTTATGACCGGCAATTACATCAGTATCCGTTTTTTCGACAACCTGGTCAATATCGCCGCGGGGAAGCAATCCGAGCAGTGCGGTATGCTTGGTTATTGCCCGGGGCAGCTGATTATCGAAGCGGACGGCTCTGTTTTTCCCTGCGACTTTTATTGCATTGACCATTGGAAGCTCGGCAATATCAATGAGATGAGCATTGATGAAATCGGCATAACGGACAAAATGAAAGAGTTTCGCGTAACCTCGATTTATAGCGGCGAAAAATGCAAGGTCTGCGATGTTTATGATTTTTGCCGCGGCGGCTGTCGGCGGGACAGAGATTTAAGCCTTGCAGGTTGTGCGGAGGAAAACATTTATTGCGATGCGCTGTTCAGCTTTTTCACTTATGCTAAGCCGTATTTAATGCAGATGGTCAAAAAGCTTAAAGGATAACATCGTTTTTATTTATCATGCCTCAATATATTGCTTCTGCAATTTGCTTGACTTTTTGATTAATGATGGTAAACTATAATTAAACTTTTTATAGGCAGGTATTTCTTATGTTTCATTGCCATTATTTAAATATTGACACTGATCTTTAGCACTTGACCTTGACACGTGTCATAGGTACAAGTGCTTAAAGTGTTGTACCTATGCGGTAATAAAGCGAACCGGCCGGTTTTTGGCTTTCGCTTATGTCAATTTTGTTGGCGTAAACCACATTGGTACATTATGTATCCATGTGGCTTTTTTATTCTATAATTTTTATAAAGGTTGTGATATTTTGAAACATACAGATTATGTTGGAATGGATAAACACTATAAATTTATAAACTAAAAATAAATTTATGGAGGATATTATGTTAACAATAAACGGTGAACTGCAATCTTCTCATACCGAGGCTGGGGAGTTGAAAAATTCAATCGGAAAAACGATTTTAGTTCATGGAATACTATATAAAATCCGTATGATGAGCGGATTTGCCTTTGTGGTTTTAAAAACCAAAAGAAATCTCGTGCAATGTATTTACTCAGAAGAATATTCAAACTTTCCCGTTCATGAACTCAAAGAAAACATGAGTGTGGTCATAACAGGCGATGTTGTGGCTGAAAAACGCAGCCGAACAGAATACGAAATTAGGATAAGAAGTTATACGGCATTGTCTTTCGCCGCAGAGCAACCCCCTGTTGTTATCAATAACAAGGAGGTTGCCGCTTCACTTGAAACTCTGCTTGATTACCGCCCTATCACGATGCGAAATGCCAAAGAACGGGCAATTTTTAAAATTCAAGAAGGTATTTGCAGGGGCTTTCGCGACTTTTTAATCAGCAATCAATTTACAGAAATACACACCCCAAAAATAGTCTTGACCGGAGCAGAGGGTGGAGCAAACATCTTTAAGCTTGATTACTTCGGGAAAGAAGCGTATCTCGCTCAAAGTCCGCAGTTCTATAAGCAGATGATGGTTGGTGTTTTCGAGCGGGTTTTTGAAATAGCACCTGTGTATCGTGCAGAAAAGCATGACACGTCAAGGCATATCAACGAATATATCAGTGTTGACCTTGAAATAGGCTTTATTGAAAGCTTTTATGATATTATGCAGATGGAAACAAAGATGATTTTTCAAACTCTGGAATTTTTACAAGAACAGTATAGCGAGGAACTTCTAATTTTAAAGGTTAATGTTCCGCCGTTTAAAGAAATTCCCGCCATTAAATTCATGGAAGCAAAAGAGCTCGTTTCTAAAACCTATAAGCGGGAAATTACAGACTTTGAGGATTTTGAACCAGAAGAAGAAAAGCTGATATGTGAGATTGTTAAAAAACAAACCGGAAGTGATTTTGTTTTTGTAACACATTACAAATCATCAAAACGACCGTTTTACGCGCAAGACGACAAAGAAAATCCGGAATACACAAACAGTTTTGACCTTTTGTTTCGCGGCCTTGAAATCACCACCGGCGGCCAGCGTATTCATGACTACAATGAGCAAATAATGAAAATGAAAAACCGGGATATGACAATCGAGCTTTTTGACAGCTATTTAATGGCTCACAAGTACGGTTTGCCGCCGCATGGCGGTTTAGGTCTTGGGCTTGAACGTTTTACTATGCGATTACTTGAACTTTCAAATGTGAGATATGCCACCATGTTCCCAAGGGATATTAACAGGTTAGAACCTTAACTTCCCATCATTGGTTTATGAAATAATTTCGGATATTTAATGCATATGCAACAAGTTTAGCCCTTGAAATCGTAATGAAATCAAGGGCTTTACATTTGTTTAGGATATTCACTTTCTCTTTGTTCCTGCGTAGGAACCCATACCGCCTGAAACATTAACGACATCAAAACCCTGCTTTGCCAATGAACCTGCAGTTCTTGAACTCCTTGCACCTGACTGGCACAATAGATAATAAGTCTTATCTTTCGTCATATAATGATCGGGATTCGTTAAAAGGTCACCCATCGGGATATTTTTTGCCGATATGATACTTCCGCCGGCGTACTCATAAGTTTCTCTGATGTCAATCAATTCAATTTTCCCGATCAGACTATCAATATCATTGACATAGATTTCCTTGATATTATCTTTTTTTAAGAAATCAAACATTTGTTACCCCCCACATTTAATGATATTTGTATTATGGAGTTATTATAACAATAAGTTTTTCTTTCGTCCGTGACTTTGTCACGAAAGCGGCAACCTTGCAATCAGCAGGACGAAACTATTGCCTTGCCAAGGTCTGCCCGCTTCCGGAAATCAAAAACTGCGGATAAAGGGGGTTGCTGTTAACAGTTGCTCGGCCGTCATAATCTATGAGCCAGAAAAGGAAATCCGAATATTCGGTGCCGTAGCTGCAGGCCACATGTTCCCCGTCTTTTACGAACCAGGCAGCATCCGGGAAAAGGCAGGTGGACGCGTCGATAACATTGTCGGGCGACACAAAAGCTGAGTTTGCCGGAATATAATCGCTGCCCAGCGTTTTACCGAAATCCGCCACGGTTGCTCCGCCCGAAACAAGCGCCGTTTCAAGCCCGCCGTCGCTGTTGGCACCGGCTCGTTCATAAATCGGCATAGGGGGGCTGTTGTAATTTGCGACAACGGCAAATTCAACGCCATACGCGGCAGCATCTTCCAAAAGCCGGTCGCGCCCCGCCATTAAGGTTTGAAGCTCTTTTGATACAGCGATGATACCGGCGTATTCATCCTCGCGGCCACCAAACATATAGTTGATTGCCTCATCATAGTCTTCCGGCAGCACAAGCCCCCAAAACACCGGCATGGTGCCGAAAGAATCTCTCAGAAATTCATCATAAACCTTGCCTTTATATTTTTCAAAGAACCTGTTGGCTAAAGCGGAGACAGAATTTAGAACTCCTGTTTTATTAAGGGCCTTCACAGCAATGCTCAAGAATTTGTCGCCATTCGTTTTATCCGCCAAAAAATTGTAAAGCACCGGTGCGGATACGGTTAACCTGCCACAGAACAAATCGGATGCGATATAGGTTCCGCAAAAAGTTGATGACAGGAAGACGCATTTATTGATTTTACTATAACCGTATGTTGACAAATAGGCAACGGCTTCAACGCCGCCCATACTGGCGCAGACCAAATTAACTTTTTCGGTATTATGCTCCGCCATAGCGAGGTTTACCATATCGTTGATTTCGTCACATATTTCAAGCGGGTTAAGCCGCCAGTCGTAGGTGAAATAGTAGACATTATCCGCGCCGTAGCGCTCCGCCGCAGATTTAACGATACCCTCTTCGGCTCCTTTTCCTCCGCCGGTAATAAGCGCATCCGCATAATGACTGGCACTGAGGGGGTAACGAGGTAAACCTATATCATAAACAGATGTACCGTCCTTATTGCAGCCAAGCCTCCCCAGAACATCGCCGGCGTAATTCAAAATTTCATCCACTGCGCTGTCAAGGCTGAGATGCATAATCCCCGAGCCGATGGCCTTTAACGCCGTTGAGATAATATCCCCGGATAAGATGGCTTTTGCTGCCGGTTCCTGTTTATCCGAACCATAATTCAAATAGAGCGCGCCAAAATCAACACCCCTTATCAGAATAAACGGGTAGTTTTCCCCGCTGCCGGACGCAGAGACAGCGGCGGTTTCATCCGCCGCGGCAAAACCGGATACAGGCGTGCAGGCAAGAACCATACAAACCGATAGGAATAAGGATAAGATTTTTTTCACAATTCGACCTTCTCTTTTATAAATTGAGATGTTTACTATTTGTAGTCATTTAAGCTTGGTTATGAAAGGTTCAAAAATATTGAGGTGCGAATCAGCAAAAGTTCGACGGCATCATTTCATAAACGGTTACAACGCTGAAAGCCGAAACGCCTTCACTGAACAGGCAGGCGTTTACACTGTCTTCCTTTTCCGGATAGACACGGCGGCATATCGCCTGCTTTTCGTTGGCAAACACCTCAATAACGGACTTATCCACAAAGATGTCCATCTCCAGTTTTTCGCCTTTTTCCAAAACCAGCGGCGCGGATTCTATAACCGGCCTGCCCTGCTTTCCGCTGTGGGTTGCGTCAAAAACAAGTTTTTGGTTTTGGCGGTCATAATAGATTTTAGTGTATTCCGAAAAATCATTTGAAGCCCTTAAATAAAGACCAACCTTGTCAGCGTCTGTTGCATCTACCGTCAGCTTTATCTCGCAGGATGTTCCGTTAATGCTTTGCAGGGGATATTTTTCATCTTTCAGCAGGAGTTCGCCGAACACTGCCGGATTATACCTGAGCATTTCAATTTCCGGCACCGGCGCGATACCAAGAAAATTGTCTTCCCTCAGCCACAGTACACGCGGCAAACCGTAAACGCCGGACCAGCCGTTTTTATCCTCATCCTTCGGGTTGTCCAGCAGCCAGCTCCACATGATTTGCCGGCCTTGTGGGTCAACCAGTGCTTCGGGAGCGAAAAAAGTATTGTCAACCCATGTCATCCTGCCATGTTTTTCGGGCTTAAAGATATCGTTTTGTTTATCGTATTCCCCGATATAATACTGGCAGCCTTTATTATGCGAAATAAAAAGCTGCAGATATTTTCCGCTCGGCTCTCCGCCGTCTTTAGCTTTAGGCAATGGCAAAAAGCTTGGGCACATATCGTCCTCGTTGATGGCTGTCCATGTGTTTGTCTGATTTCGTTCGTAAAACCGGTGCATGTATTCCCAGTTTACCAAATCTTTACTTTTAAAAAGGTCAACCCAGTCTCCCCGGATGTTTTCCGGCACTTCGATTTTTCCGGGTTCATCCTTGCTCCAATCATGCAAGCCGTCGCGCTTGAATTTGAGCAGAACGGACAGATTGCCCATCTGAATATAATAGGTGCCGTCCTTTTTCCAGATGTTGCTCGGGTCCGCGCAAGCTAAATACATTGGCCTTCCGTTTGTATCCAGGGTTTCATGAACACCGGATTCCGTGCAGGGCAGCGCATACTCTTTGAACTTTTCCCATTGCTCATAGTGGCGGTCGGAGCTTTTTATGATTCGTACCCCGCCCTGATTTTTGCCTTTAACCGGCAGACCCCAATAGGTCATGTAGCAGGTGCCGTCGTCATCCACAAAAGCGCCGCCGCTGAAGATACCGCCGTCAAGGTCATCCGGCATAATCGAATCCGGGTGGGAGCGCCAATGGATTAAATCGATGCTTGATATATGCCCCCAGCGGAAAGAGTCCGAACGGCAGGCATACAAATACATCAAATGGTACCGCCCGTTCGCGAAGAACGCCCCGTTCGGGTCACCGGGCATACCGATATCCTCGGGCAAAACAAAGTGATACCCCGGCCGGTAAGGATCGCTCAGGAATTTTTCCCGCAGCAGCCGTGTATTTTCAATCGCGGTTTCGATTTTCTTTATTTTTTTCATTCGCAGTCTCCTGTTTTACTTACGGTTTTGCGTCAATAACAGTTCCGTCCGCCATAACAAATTGATTGGAATACGGATAAAAATGTTTTTCGTTTTCCATGCGGGGTGCTTTATTGTATCTTTCCAACTGTTCTTCCGGCTTCCAGAACTTCAGGACTTCAAAGTTCATGGCTTTGACCATATCAGCGTACCGTTCATCCTGCGCAAGGTTGTTCCACTCGCCGGGGTCGTTTTCCATGTCGTAAAGCTCCTCGGTACCGTCCAGATAATACGAATATTTCCACTTGTCGCTCCGCATCATGCAGCCGGCAAATTCGGGAACTTTTAATACAACACTTTCGCTGAAAATCGCTTTTCTGTCTATCGTATTTTCGCCTGTCAACAATGGCTTCAGGCTGATACCGCCGCATTCATCGGGTACCGGTATGCCCGCGAAATCGCACAGCGTTGGGAATAAATCTATCAAACCGACCGGTTCTTTTCTGTGCTGTCCTGCGGGAAAATTCGAAGCCCACCGCATAATTAACGGTACTTTTGAGGAAGCATCAAAAAACACCGACTTTTGCCAGGCGCCCTTTTCACCCGCCATTTCTCCGTGGTCCGAAGCGTAAATAACAATTGTATTGTCGGCAAGGTCAAGGTATTCAAGCATCTGAATAATTCTGCCTATTGCGTTATCAACCCACTCGACACAGGCATAATAAGCGGCCAGAGCCCTTTCGTGGATTTCACGGTCTTTTCCGTAGTGATCCCACGCGCCGTTGACTTTAAATGATTTTCTGACAAACGGCACCGCGCAGTTCGCCAGATAATCCTCAGGGAATTCGGGCAGTTTAACCTTCCCCTCATACTTTTTAAAATACCGGTTCGGCGCTCTCATAGGGAAATGCGGCTTTTCAAAATTGACGCTGAGCATAAAAGGTTTGTCATTATTTTGCGCGGCATAGGCTTGAAGCCACTTTGCCGTTTCGGAAACGCAGATTTCGGTTTGCGTCAGCGGCAGCGGTATTCCTGTGGCGCCGCTGTTGCCCAATACATCACCGAGCCCCGAATCCGGTGCCGCCTCTGTGCGTTTCGGGTCTGGCTGATGCGCCTGACCCAGCAAATCACCGTATGGGCGCTGCTGATAACCTTGATATTGCTCGCCATTAAAGTGCGTTTTGCCGATAACGCAGGTTTTATATCCCTGTTGTGAAAGCACCTTGGGAATCGTCGTGCTGCCGGACTGCAAAATATGCCTGTTTTCATAAATGCCTATGTCTTTTGAATACCTGCCTGTCAGCAAGGATGCACGGCTGGGCACACAAAGCGGATTTTGGCAGTAAGCGTTTTCAAAAAGCACGCCTTGCAAAGCCAAAGCATCCAAATTCGGTGTGTTGACCGTTTCGTTTCCGGCGCAGCCCATGAAGGATGCGTTGTGCTGGTCGGAAAGAATGAAAAGGATGTTCGGTCTTTCGGGTTTAACCGCGCTCATGCTACCCCTCCTTTTATGTTGTGAATGTAATCATACTACATTCTGCGGTTAATATTGTCAAATATTTTTACATCATTCATTGAAGCGGTCAACTTCAGAATTGTTCGTTCACTCTGATAAAAATGTGTGGTACAATGTTACCATATAATAAGTTCAGAAAGGCATTTGCAAACGGAGGTTGAATAGGTTGGATAAAACAATCGCATGGCTTTTAAACGGGGATGTTTCCATTCAATACATGGTTCACCGCGATTTGCTGCACAGCAGCGAAGAACAATTAAGCGCCTTGCAACACCGGATTGAACGGGAAGGCATCGGCGCGAAATATCTTGCCTGTCAAAACGAAAACGGGCACTGGGGTATTTATTATTATCAGCCGAAATGGACCTGCACGCATTACACCCTTTTAGAAATGAAAAATATCGGGATGCCGAAAGACTGCCCGCAATGCGTCATCGCCGGGAGGCGAATATTCGACGAGTGCATAGACGATGAAGGAAGCGTGAACTTCGCGAAGACAAAACTCCCGAGCGATGTTGCTATATGCGGCATGGTGCTGAATTATGCCTGTTATTTCGGCGCGGCCGAAGAAGCGCTGAAATCTCAAATTGATTTTCTGCTGAAAGTTAGGCAACCGGACGGAGGATTCAGCTGGAATTTCAGGGTTGACCCCAATAACAGCGACCCGCACTCAACCATTTGCGTGCTTGAAGGATTCCTGGAATTCAGGCTCGCAGGTTATACTTACCGTTTGGATGAAATAGAGAGAGCAGAAAAATCCGCAATCAACTATTTACTTGACCGCAATTTGTTCTGTCCGCTCGATAAGAGCATGGCTTTTGATAAAAGATATCTCAAGCTCTCATATCCGTTCAGATACAGATACGACTGCCTGCGGGCGCTTGAATATTTCGC
>CAZVJW010000031.1:0-49289 GCA_964627535.1 uncultured Eubacteriales bacterium | reverse complement strand
AGCGCTCCAAGCGAGCAAGGCGACAATGTTTCTGACCGTATGGGTCGTTGGTTCGAGTCCAACTTAGGGAGCTCTTTAAACCTCGATTTCAAACTCGTTCAAACAGCTTATTAATTCAAATTATTGCTTGTTGAAATTTCTATTAATAAAGTATATAATCTTGATTAGCGAATTAATATAGAGTTAACAATAGTCCAATGTTAAGAATTGCAAGGGCGTTGATATGAAAAATAGGGCAAAAAGGATATTTGTAATTTGTATTGAAATCACAGCTGTCATTTTTTCTCTTTGGTTGTTACTAATACAATATTACGCAGCAAGTATTGTGGAAGGATAGGATGTGAAATTATGGAATTTTCTTTATCAACAAACACGATGTCAAAATTTGAAATGGAAAATAATAAGATTTTAAAAACCAAAAAAATTAAAATTGTTATTGGCACAATTTTTGCTGTTATTATCACAATAGGGATTCTATTGACTCAGTGCAGCGACAAAATCAACATATTTATACCCCGTAAAATTAATCAAGCCGTATCGTCAGCAATTATTTCACAGAGTGCCGGCTATTATCAAGGCGAAGTTGCAAGCGAAGGACACAAAATCCTTAAAATTGATAAAGGTGAAAATGAAACAAAAGTATATGTGATTGCCAGTTGTGGTAACTTTGCTTTTGAAAACAACATTTTCACAAACATTAGCGGAAGCGGACCAATACCTACCGTTATTACACTAAGTAAAAACAGCAACGGTGAGTATTCAACTATCGATTATCAGGAACCTGAAGACGGAATTCACAATGCCGAATCACTTAATAAAATGTTTCCACCGTATTTAAGACAGTCATTGTTTATTTTTGAAGAGTTGTATTATCCGACGATATTAAGGCAGCATAGAGCATACGCTAACGATTATTTGGTATTGATTGGAAGAAAAGCAATAATTGAAAGCGGATCCTTAGATGTTGAGCTTGATAATATTAGTGATCAGGCATCTAATGATTTAGGTTCAATGTATAATGATTACCCATATTGGGTTGGCAGCCTTGAGCAGATTGAAGACGGCATAAGATATGTTTATGAAAAAGGTTATGAAGACAAAGGCAATGGCAACGGTATTGTTACCTATACAAAAAGTATTTACGGCGGCAATGTGGTTGAAAAAGCAGTTATTGAAGTAAAAAATGATAAAATTATTTATTTGGAAGGCGAAGAGCGACATCTATTGGATGAGGGTTAAGTAGCAAAGGAATGCAATACTTATATGAACAAAAGACAGAAAACAGAGGGACGGGGAAGACAGAGGGACGGGAAGACAGAGGGACGGTTCATTTGTCTTGACGCATATTTAATCAAAATCAATAAAACTGCTGTGCGAGCGAAGCGCTTCAAGCGAGCAAGGCGACAATGTTTCTGACCGTATGAGTCGTTGGTTCGAGTTCTATTCGGTGAGTAATAAACACTTATTACTGTTGTTCAAAGGCTTAATAATTCAAATTATTAATTATTGAATTATTAAGAAATTTAGTATATAATCTTGATGAGTAAATTATAGATAGATAAGTAATAGTCTAGAAATATTGTTTGTAAGGGTGTTACAATGAAAAACAAGGTAAAAAGAGTATTTGAAATTGTAATTAATATAGCAATAGTATTGGTAAGAAATTCATTATACGCAATATTATTTTATGATAATAATGACTTATGCAAATTGCGACAATTATATTGGTAAGTTCGATTCTAACAGGCGTTCTGTTCAATGTAAACATGCAAATCTTAATTGTAGGGAGATGTTTTAATGTTCTGTCAAAAATGCGGTCAACTTATCGATAACGATTCTGAGTTTTGTATTAGATGTGGAGCTAATACAAAAGCAGACATTTTAAATGTTCAACCCCAATATCCACCGGTAAATCCAGTACCAACGAACCAAACAAATATGTTTAACCCACAGCTTCCAACCGCGCCTAAAAAGAAGAAAAACGGTTATTTAATTGCTGCTATAATTTGCATTGGACTTGTTGTAATAATTAGCATTGGGTCTGTTGTAAATTGGTTATTGCAACAACCATTGAGATCAATATATAATCCTATCTCTCAATCGAATACAAACAATTCAACTACCTTTTCAATCCAGTCTTCTTTAGATTTATTACATGATAGTACCGCAAACCGTAAAGATAGAAAAGCTGCTGCTATAGCACTTGTTCAGAGCGGTGATCCTACAGCGATAGAGGAAGTAAGAGCATTTTTATCATTATCAAATGAATTGGAATCGCCATATACATTTGCCTATTCGGAAAATGTGAGTTTGAAAAGTTCAATAGCTGTAGCACTCTATAATATCGATAACAATCCAATAGAAAAACCCTTGGGGATTGTTTTACTTTCTTCCGGTTATCTATCTTTAGATGATGAGAATGTTGAATCACTAGTTGCTGTCATAAAAAAACGAAATAATGATCCCTATGAAGACCACGATATTCAAGAAAAAATTGTGGGTGCACTTGAGAAAAAAGGTGTTGCTGCCGTAGACCCTATGATTGATGTCTTGAAAAATATGGATCATGAAGAGTATATTCAATACTTTATTATTCAAGCATTAGGAAATATCGGTGATATCCGAGCTTATGATATTTTAATAAGTATTTATTTAGATGATAAACCAAGCGTTGTCATTAGAACAGATGCAATGAATGCAATGTCAATGATATGTATAAAAAACAATGATGAACGTGCAATAGACCCTTTAAAAGAAACTCTACAAGATAAAACTGAGAGCCTCGATATGCGACGAATAGCAGCGCAAGATCTCGTTTTGTTTAGAAAATCAGACACAGTAACAATGCTTCTTTCGGCATTTAATGAATTCTGCGACGAAGCGATGGCAAAAGCCTATCTTAATTGTGAGAATTGCATTTTAGAGGACGCAGCAAGAGAATGGGCTCGCACTAATGGATATGTTATTTCAAATTATAGTACGTCAGGAGGCGCTTCAAACAAAGCTTGGGACTAGTAATAAGAATTTATTGGCCAATGATGAAAATTTATTTTTAAACAGATACAAAAAGATATTTATTTTAATTTAACTTATTTTCATAGCTATCACCGCACAGGGAACCCCTCGGCCAAAAAGCCGAGGCCCCTATGCGGTGACTTGCATAACAAAGCATTATTTAATAGATAATAATAGTTAGTAGAATTCTGTATGTATCTATTGTATAATCATCCTATAAAATATAGAAGATCATATTTTATTGATAAACAATCTGGTTAAGAATGTTTCAAAACAAAGGCGGTATATCATGATAAAAATAAATAGGATATATTATAATAGCAAAGCGCCTTGCAAAATAAAAATGTGAAAGGTGATTAATAAGATGAAAGCTTTAAATAATCAATTAGTGGAATGGACTATCAATAAAGCCAAAACAGTCTATAAAGATGAAGTATGTTTAATGATAGAACATAACACATACACTCTTGAACAGGATAAGAGTGTCAGATATGTTAATGGGTTTATTTCCCAATCTGAAAAGCCTATTGGATTGGCCAGAACTTTTATAATTGATGGAATCGGATATGATTTGCAACAAACCTCATGGGAAGCTTTCGAGAAAAAAGCCAATGTAAAAGATTACTATATAACTACATTAGCCGATTCAGAAATTCTTTATTACAAAAGCGAAGAAGATAAGCAACGATTTATAAACATGCAAAAAAAGTTACAGACAAACTTAGAAAACTCCGCATATATGTATGAGAGAGGTTTAGAATGGTTGAGCAACGCAATGGAAATTTATAAAACCATGATGTTTGAAGATGAGTTGTACAAGGTGCGAAAGGCTGCCGGGTTTATTGCCGATTATTTATCTGTTTCTGTTGCATGTGTTAATCAAACATATTTCAAAAGTGGTGTTATGTGTGAAATTGATCAGCTTCGTTTAATGAAACAGATTCCCGAACATTTTATCGAATTATATGAAAGCATTGTTAAAGCAGAGTCTGGGGATGAAATTAAAAGTCTGTGCCATGATATCATAAACAGCACAAGAAAGTTTTTTAAATCGCAAAATAGAGTTCAGCAAAGGAATAGTTCTCAACCTGATTACACAACATTAGCTGAATGGTATCAGGAATGCATTTATTATTTTAAAAGAGTGTATCATTATTGTAACGAGCACAACCCGACGGTTGCGTTCACACTAACTTGCGGCTTTCAAACTGATATAGATGATATCAGCACAGATTTTGGCATTTCAGGTTTGGACATTCTTAGCCATTTTGATGTGGAAAATCTGACTGACTTCGCTAAACAAGTGAAGATAGCCGAGCAGAAAATAGTTTCCGCAATTGAAGATAGCGGTGTTAGAATTGATTCCTATGTAACCATTGAAGATTTTATTAAAAACAATTAATCAAATTCGGAGGGACTACTAATGAAATATAGAAAAGCCTCTGATGTCTTGCCTGACGAATTGCTCAAAGAGGTTCAAAAATATGTAAATGGAGAAGCTTTGTATTTCCCAAAATATAAAGAACGTAAAAAATGGGGCGAAAATTCTGGAGCAAAAAATCTTTACAAGCAAAGAAATGAAGAAATTAGAGATAAATATTTGCAGAAAATAACCTTAGAAACTCTTGCTCAGGAATATATTCTTTCTGTAGAAACAATAAGAAAAATAGTTTATGAATAATTACATTAATATTATATGGAATATTCG
The DNA here is from genome assembly GCA_964627535.1 of uncultured Eubacteriales bacterium. Lineage (GTDB taxonomy): Bacteria > Bacillota > Clostridia > Oscillospirales > Acutalibacteraceae > UBA1447. The sequence goes on along the minus strand of CAZVJW010000031.1, from coordinate 44,566 downwards.
CAAGCTGTAACGGTAATTTATTCCTTCCATGTGAACACCTGTATTGCAGAATTGTAAAAAAGTGATACAATCATAGCAACGCAGAATATGTTCATGTTAAGTGATATTTAAGAGGTGTTATTATGAAGCTGTTCAAAAGTTTAATGGTTCTGCTTTTACCCTTATTATTGTTAGGGGTTGTCGGATGCGCTGCCGATAACGCAAAAAAATCTGAAACAACCTTGACCGGCCAACTAACAACCCTGACCGCAGCTGCTCAGAATACCACAAAGCCAACTCAACCGGTCAGCGAAAAAATGGATGTTGCAGTTTACTATTTAAAGAGTGGTGTCAATGAATTCTATTTGGTTCGGGAGATTCACAAGGTTGAAAAAAGTGATGCTGCGGCCCGTGCTGCCTTAACCGAACTGATAACGGGTACACCGTTGACTGAAGGGGCATACCGGGTAATGCCGCCTGATACGAAGATTTTGAACATCAAAATTGAAAATGGACTTGCCACGGTTGATTTCTCCGCAGAGGTACTGAAAGCGAATGTCGGTGCCGAGGGCGAATCTCTTGGCATAACCGCAATTGTAAACACCCTGACCGAGTTTTCTTCCATCAAAAAGGTTCAGTTTACCGTTGATGGCCAAGCTGAGAACGGGATGGACTGGTGGGGGCATGTCGGTTTGTATGAGCAGCCTTTTGAACGGAACTTGAGTTCGGTCAAAGAGCCTATTATTTGGGTCAATACGCCTGTGACAGGCCAGACAATAACAAGCCCGGTAAAAATCACCGGCAGTGCCATGGCTTTCGAAGCTACCGTAAGTTACTGCCTTAGAGATTCCGACGGAAAAATTTTGGCGAAAGGTTTCACACAAGCCGCAATAGGTGCCCCGGAGCGCGGCGACTTTTCGGCAGAATTGGCGTTTAACGCACCGGCAGGGAAAGGGCAACTGGAAGTCTATGAGGAAAGCATGAAGGACGGCAGCGCAGTGAATATGGTCATTATTCCTGTCAATTGGAAATAAAATGCTTTTAAGTGTCAAGAGGAAGGGTTATTGACTCGTATCGAACTTGGCAGCCAAAGAAAAAGTCCCGCCAATAGGCGGGGCTTTTTCTTTGGCTGCTCTAATTAATAGGCAGCGAACAGCCGATTTCATTACTTCTAATATACTTAACCTTCGTAATTATTAATATACCAGTTTGGTATTACACATTGCATATTATCATACCAGTTCAAGATATTTTTAACTTGTTGAATTGCATAATCAAGCTCATCTTTTTGTGAGTAATAAGCCCATGATACAAGCATCAATGAACCGGCTGCTAAATAAAAAGCAAGCAAGTGCCAAAATTCAATGGGTGGCTCGCCATTAAAATATCCTCGTATCAAACCGGTTGTGAAATACGGACAGATATCTGAAAGTCCAATTCTGTTAAATTCATTCCAAGGATCACAGCAATTGTCAAAATCAAGTGTTTCCCAGTCTATGACAGACAATTCACCGGTGCTTGTAATCATTAAGTTTCCAACGTGAAAATCACCATGATTAAAACACTGTGGACGGTTGCGGAGTAAATGTTTGTTATTCTCAATGAATTTTATAATTTGATCACTGCCATCAATCTGAATACCACAATTTTTAAATGCTGTAATCCGGCCATCATTTTGGTCGAAATAGCGTACAGACCAATCGTCAAAATCATGTGGTATAGGAATTGAGTGTATCATCTTTAGTATCTCTCCGGCCTTTATTCCTAAAGCATACTGTTCGGCTTTTGGAAGTGTGGGTAAAACCTTATCTAAATCTTCTCCCTCGCACCATGTTAAAAGCTGATAAACAGTCTTCCCGTCATTGCATATTCCAAAATCAACAGGTTTACACATAGGAATACCAATATCGGCAGCTTTTTTCATGATATCAAACATGGTTTTCTTACGCTCATATTCCGACACATCAGATATACGCAATAGAAAACGTTCGCCGTCAGCGGCTTCCAAAAAGTATTTCTTGTCACTTGACAATCCCACGTTAATTGGTTCACATTTTTTTATATCAAACTTTTGCTTCATTTCAAAATTAACATTTTTATTATTAAGCTTCTTTGCAAAGTTTCTTGTTTCAAGAATAATATCGTCGTTTGCTTCAAAATAGGTGCCGTGTTTCTTTTTGATTTTGGTTTCAATTCTTTTGAGAAGGATAATCAACCCGCCGCCTATAAAACCGCAGATAATAATGATAAAAAATAGCGGGATGCGGCATGTCAGCCAATCGCCGGAGCGCAGCGGTAATGTAAAAGAAACGTAATGCTCGCCCGCCGCAAAAAGTTCCGCGTATGTTCTTCCGTTCCCGTTCTTCGGTACACCGGTCAAATAATCGGTGTTGACAATGCCGAATATCGCGATAAGTAATCCCGCGAACGCGCAGCCAACCATATAGCCGGGAATGACAGTGAACGGGCTTCTGTATGCATAGTTCATCGAAAACGCAACTGTCAGCTTAATGTTTTCAAAAAACGCGTTAATGGGTCCGCTGACGGCAATATTGAAATCATCGGCATCCGAATGCAGTTTTTTTGTAATTTTGCCGAGAAGTACCGCGCCGAACGGAATCCAGCCGACGGTTACAAAGCAGGCGGCGTATATTGTTATAAGCCTGCTGTCTCCGCCCGCGAAAGTAGCCACTGCCACCGCGAAGGCTGCCATTGACAGCGGGCCGGTAATGTCAAAGCCAATCATCAGCCCGAAGATGACCGCAATCAGCACCGTACCCTTTGAAGCGATTGCCGTAAGGGGCGCAATCAAAGAATCGCCGAGCAGCGCAAAGGGCTTCTGTATACCGTAACGGATAACGCCCCAGGTTACTGCTGTGGAAACAACGGGGATTATCAGATAAAGCAGTAAAATGTCGGCCATTTCAAGCACACCGATGCCGTCTAATGCGGCCGGAATAAGCTTGATTTTCTTCCTGAGCTTTTCAATCGGTGAATCAAGCTTTTTGCCCAACGCGTCCTTAACCTTATCCCAGGCGATATAAAGGCATTTAATCATCAGTGAAACCATCAGCGCCATAATAAGATAGCTCATATAACCGATGTTGACCCCTCCGCCCTGATTGGCGGGCGTGGCAAAAAAATTAAAATAAAATTTTCCGCCGGTCAGCGCGTCGCCCGCGAAATTGGCAAAGTACAGTGCGAGTGTCAGTGAGGGCGCAACCGCGGGAAGGCCGGCAATCAGATAACTCAGCGTCAAAGCAAAGAAAATAACCGCAAAATCCGTTGCATAAAAGAATATGAACCATAAAATGTTGATATCGCCGGCAGTGTCTGCGCCCGGAAAGTGCCCGTTAAAAAAAATCTGCCCGATGAAGTAAAGCAGTCCCGCGCCCAGAGCGCCGAAAAGCTGAACAATAAACATGACAGAAGTTGCCCTGTATATTTTCTTTTTGGTGTCGATAATCAGCAATTTCATATATCCGCCTCAAATCATTCAAATTGATAATTCATATAATATCATCATCTGTATTTTATAGCAACAATATAACTTTCAGAGAAATTTAACAATTATGCGGTATCGTGATGTGTTTTTTACAATGCAGATTAATTTATTGTAAATATCTCAATAAAACCTATTGACAAATTGCCATTAAGACAATATTATAGGATGGATCAAAATTTATTTTACAGGAGTATATACAATGGACTATGTTTTGCGTTTTTGTAAAGGCATTCTAAAGAACCCCCGGAATTTTCTGAAACTTCCTATTACAATGCTGCTTTCCTTAATCACTATTGTCACATCGTCTTTCGGTATGCCGGCACCGGCTTTGAATGTTTCGCACAGCGGCGGCACACAGTCTGATTATTACGATGTCGGCTTCGGCAAGTGCGAAATTATGCCGGAATCTCTGACGGATGCGAAGGGCAATTACCTGTATCATCTTGCCGGGTTCGATAATGAAACCTTGGCGACGGAAATTGCCGACCCGCTTTATGCCCGCAGCGTCTGGGTGGACGACAAGTCCGGCACCGGCGGAATTGCGCTGGTTTCCGTTGATTGCATCGGCCTTGTTTACGCGGATACCACGGAAGTGAAAAACAGGCTGGCGGACTGGTGTGCCCAAACGGGATGCCGGGGTATCGAAATCATGTCCACCCACTGCCATGAGGCTATTGATACCCTGGGTTACTGGGGCGATCTCTATTCGCTTTCCTCCGGGCGTGACAAGGGCTACATGGAAATCGTTTTCAATGGCATTATCAACGCGGTGAAATCATCGTACCTTAACCGGCGGGAAGGTACGCTAACTTATGGCAGTATCAGCGCCGGAGACGGGCGGTTGCAGATGGATGACGGATCTTATTTTTCAATGTTTTTAGCTGATTCACGTGATCCGTCTTTCTACAAAGAAGACCTGACAAGAATCCGTTTCGTCCCGAAGGACACGAACTCGCCGGAAATCCATATTTTCAATTATTCCGCGCACCCGGAGGTGTTCCGGCTGAACTACCGGTATTCACCGGACAAGGGGCTGCTGACGGCGGATTATGTCGCTTATCTCTGCGCGCGTGATAAGGAACTGACGGGTGCGGACAGCATCGTGTTTGCCGGCGCGATCGGCGGTTTGATTGCAATCTATGGCTACGAGTGCGATGAAAACGGAAACGGTATGTCGTTCGAAAAGCTGTATGCTCCGTTTGTGCAGGAGCTGTTCGACAAAGGGATAACAGACATGGCAGGGCTGATGGAAAATGCCCGCAAAATATATTTCGAATATTATACCAATGATGATGAATGGACGGCATTAACAGACGCTGAAAAAAAGGAAGCTGCCTACTACTGCTCTCCGGAATTCGCACCGGAACGGTGGGATGAATTGAGTAATGCATATTTTGAGCGGCAGGACAGTTACGCGCGGGAATTGATGGTGAAAACCGGTTATTGGCTCGCGGAACAGTCCCTGCTGATTGAAAACGAAAAACCGGTTTCGGTTTCCCTTGGTATCGCGACAGTTCAAACAGATATTCCGGTGCAAAATACGGTGTTCCGCCTTGCTTCCATTGGCGGCATCATGGCCGGCAAAGGACACCTGGGCTTTGTGGACGGAAAGCTGAAGCTGCTGGAACGCACGGAAGTCTCCTGCCTAAACCTCGGCGGTTTGAAAATTGCTCTTGTTCCGGGTGAAATCTTTCCGGAGCTTGCATATAACGGCTGCGAATTCACAGCGCTGAATCCGGACAAGCAAAACCCGGAAACTCTTAGCAGTATCGCGGATGATGAAAACCTGCTGGTCTTCGGCCTTGCAAATGATGAAATCGGGTATATTGTTACGCCGGAAACCTTTCTCCTGGATAAGAAGTTGCCGTATATCCGTGAAGGCTGGGACGCCTCCTATTCGGGGCATTATGAAGAAACAATGTCGATGGGGCCGGATACTGCAACTCATGTTGCAGGGGCTTTTGAAAAAGCTGTGAATGCGCTGGATGCAGCCCAATAAATCGAAACGGCGGTATTGTGATGAATAAAATTGCGATGTTGATTTCATGTTTGAAATTGAAAAAATGGGACAATTATCTTCACTTCGTCAGAGAACAGAAGTTTGACGCTGATGACCGGCCGCTTAAAATCGGGGAGGAAAAGGCGGATTGCGCTGACCCCAAGCGGTGGTTTACTCATATTGAAAGCTATGACGAGTTGCTTCGCACCTATCCGCTTAAAGTGACTGCCAAAGGGAACAGTGACTTTGAGCGGACTGTTAATCTGTTTGACTGGTTTTGCGAAAACACATATTACAATGGCATGCAGCTCAGCTTTCTGTCCGACGACAGCTTAAAGGTTTTAAGATATTCCTATAAAAAACCGTTTTCACACGCCATCAACTGCCGGCACAAAGCAATTTCTTTTTCGGACTGTCTGCTTGCACTTGGGTTGCAGTCGTATCCGGTATGTCTTTTTTCTGATTGTTGGAATCATTTTATGTCGCAGGTGTATATTAGCGAGCTTGGCAAATGGTGCGTTTTTGACCCTTCTTTTCATACATACTTTACCAATGACAAAGGAAAAATCTTAAGCGTTTTTGAGTTGCAGGCGCTGATGGCGGACGGTAAGCAGCCGATTATGCACGGTTATAACTTTAACGGTACGCAGGAGTGCCGGGAGGTGTATATGAACCTGTTTGTCAAAGAGACTTTAGCCAATATAACCACATGGAAGGACAATTCAGACGACCGGCGGAATAGCTGCTTAATGGAAAAAAGGAAGATGTTTGATGTTGGTGTTCCGGTAGAGTACAGATAAGTTAAATGTAAAAAATGGGGGATTCATAAATGAAAAGAAAAAAGATAATACGGATAATTTCGATTACTTTCGCAGCGTTAATCATAGTCGGACTTGGCGGAGTGCGCCTAATTGGCGGCAAAGGTGTAATTATTCGAACGTTTTTTAATATTGATGTTACAGATCAGATGAAGGCTGAGGTTTATAATAATCCCGAAGGGACAGGCTCCATGCCATACCGCATTTATACCCCGGCTGACAGTGCGAACAAGCATCTTCCGCTGGTCGTTTATCTGCACGGTTCAAGCGGAAAAGGTAACGACAATGCAAAACACCTTGTCAGAAACAGCATTATGCAGACGCTTCTGAACGATGAAAACCTTGTGAAGTATCCGTGCGTTGTGATTGCTCCGCAGTGCCCGGAGGGTTCGGGATGGTATGAGGATAATATGGCCGCTTTGATTTTCGGCCTTATCAATCAGATCAAGTCCGAATATCAAATTGATGAAAGCCGTATCTACATTACCGGCGTTTCAAGCGGCGGCAGCGGAACGTGGAATATGATATACCGCCATCCCGACTTGTTTGCGGCGGCTGTCCCGATTTGCGGTTATACACTAATCGAGACTGCGCCAACGATGAAAGATATCCCGATTTGGACTTTTCACGGCAGGCTTGACTGGACTTCTGACCCGGAAGTAACCCGCAACATGGTCAAAGCAATTCAAGATGCCGGTTCGACAAAAATTAAATATACCGAATATAAGTGGGAAAACCACGCTTGCTGGGAAGTGGCTTACCGCGACCCGGAATTGCTGAGCTGGATTTTTGAACAGAAAAAGTGAGAGACGGAGGAACCATCCCTGCCAGAAAATATGATATCCTCAACCATTGCAGCAAGGCGCATGTGTTTCTGATCGTAACAGCCATTGAGATTAATCCAAATTGGGGAACAAAACAAACTCTTGAATTTATTATGATTTCAGGGGTTTATTGTTTTATGTAAATAATTATTGAATGTGAAAAAAAATAAGTCTATAATCATAACAAGGTATCTTTTAAGGAGTGCATATTTAAAATGAGAAGACATCGCAGAATTCTTTGCACCATAAGTATTTTATTAGTAATTCAAATTGCTTTTACTGTGCCTGCTCAAGCTATTAGCACTTATGTGGATTTGACTTATCCTAATTTCCCGTGGACGGACAAGGATTTGCCTGCTAAACCCGGTTCAGATATAAGCCAATATAAAAAAGAATTAATTAGCTGGGGAAATGAAGTTGGAATCAATATCTCCCAGACAATGGCTAATACGGCTGTCAATTTATCTTCACCGATTATCTTCACTGATGAAAATGGTACAGAAAGAAAAATCCAAGATAGCAGCTACCCAGTATGGAAAACCATGCGGGATATCATTTTTTTAGAGTCTATGCAAGAAAGCATTCAAAAATGGCAGGATACCTATATTAATTCAGGAGACGCCGTTTCCCCGACTGATGCATTTGGCCGTGCACGTCAAATATGTCAAGAATATGGCAACTATGTCAACGATACAAATAAAAACAACAACCCTTTGCAAAATGTTATTTTTTGCACAACGGATGAAACAAATTATACTGCAGACTTCTTCAAGGATTTTGTAGTTTCGTCTGCAAAAAAACTTCCGGACAATATACTTGAAGGTAACACAATATTCACTCTCTCAGATGGAATAAGTTCTATTGTAAGCGCAACTAAAAGTCAAATAAAATCATATTTACAAAATCATTTACCTGATAATCAGGATGTTAACAGCGGGTTTCTCTTGTATGACCTTGCTTCGAAAATACCGGGCGCTTTAAAGGGGGGCTTGAGCGGAGCATTTTCTGTAGGTTCAATGTATTGGTCCTTAATGAGTTATTTAAATGATACTATAATGGATATTAAGGGCGGAATTCAGTTTCTCATTCTGTACAATTTTTCATCGGGAGCATATTCTGAATCCGAGTTGGAAAGCCTCTTTGATCCGTCTATCTGGCAGATCACCAATATGAGTTTCCTTGATTTTTGCATTGTAAATTCAGGCGTGCACAGTGATGATGTATTTGGAAATCGATTGGCAACTGCTTACGCCGGAGCACAAATAAATTATAACCTTGACTTTGAAGGCGGAGAAGAATACCTCAAAACGGCATATACAAATGCGACACTTCTAAGATCTGTATCAGGCTTGGACATTGAAGCAGCAAAGAGAAGTCTCGTTAATTATGTTGCTTTGTACCATGATTCAGGACTCAAGATTAGTCGTTATGATAATACAAACAGCTTTGCTGTTTCACTCAACAACGCAAACATTAACGACGACAGCCATGGTGGTAAAAGCAAAATCGATTGGTACTGCGGCCCATCTAAATCCGCCTATGTAAATATGATTAATTCCACAACATATCCGGGGATTACTTCAAATTTTATTTATCACAACAGTTTGATTGTTGGTATGGACGCGAACATACAACCATTTTCTGCTTTGAGTAACGGCGGCTATTTTAAGGCGGTAATTACATACAATGACGCAACAACTAAAATCTGTGAAATGCCGTTTGAATATCTGCCGCAGCATAGCAACCCACAGTTGACATCAATTCCAACAACAATGGTTCGTAATACAGCTTATGAAGCAAGGCTTACAATTCCAGGGGATACTTATCAGAATGTTGCGATTATGCTGCAAAAAAACGGTTCGTCTACAATCACATCAACAACAATCAACTCAATAACGTGGGATTTTTCTAATCAAAACTATATAATTGCTTTCAAACCAATTGTCAGTGCAGGTACTTATAACATTTGGGCGAAAGTAGATAGTACTGAGAGCAATAAAACTCAGGTGGAGGTTACTGATCCCGGTTCACCCGGTTTGCCGAATACGATTTACTTGTACCCATTTACTAATATTTACGGTGTGAATATTAGTTCGTTTTATTTAAGCAATGATGTTTATGCGAATGTTGTTTTACAAGGTGGAACACTTGATCTCAACGGACGTACCATAAGAATCCATGGCAACCTGACGCAGGAAAGCGGAACAATCAATATCAACGGGGGACGGTTGGAGATAACGGGAAACTACCGCATACAAGGATTAAGCGGTACAACATATACACATAGCAGCGGATATTTAAAGATGACAAACGAAGCTGACTATGTGAAGGTTGGCGGAGAATTTGTAACGGATAGCTCCAATAACCATACAAACTATCTGACTGCCGGTATACTCGAAGTGAAGGGCAATTTCACTCAGATTTCTACGGATTGGAATAATTGGAATGATACATATTGGGAATACAATTTTAACGCAACAGGGACGCACAAAGTGATCTTATCGGGCGATGGACTTCAGACGGTAAGTTTTGAAAACCCCAATAATTCCGGGTTTAATTATTTTGAGAATCCAAACAGCAATGTTACATTTGCATCGTCGATTCGTGCGTGGCCACTAACATTAGATGAATATTACTACAATAGTACTCTAAAGTTGACAGGAACGCTTAATATTGATGGAGGAATCTGGCCATTTCCGGGGAACGACATGGTTTTAAATTCAGGAGGGAGAATAAACATAAATTGTGATGTATTGACGATTCCGGGTGAATATTTCATGTTGAACGGCACGATGTATTCAAATGGACATAACATAACAATAACTGGAAATATTAATATGGGAGGGGGGCAGATTTATTTAGGAGGCGGTTTTTTAAATTTAAATGCAAACTATTCAAATTCATTAAGTGTTAACCTTGAGGGCGGAACCGTTATCGCCGCAGGCAGCCTAACGCAAACAGGCGGAACAATCTATATCAACGGAGGCCGTTTAGAGGTGGCAGGTGATTACAAGATCCAGTCATCGACAGGTGGTTATAGTACCGGGAATCTGGTCATGAATAATAACACTGATTATGTTAAAGTCGGCGGGGAGTTCTATATAGATAGTGAAAACTTTTATAAAAACTACTTTACTGCTGGCGTTCTGGAAGTCAAGGGCAATTTTACTCAGAAAGCGACATATAGAAACGCTTGGTATGATGATTATCCAACATACAATTTTGATGCAAAAGGTACCCATAAAGTGGTTTTATCCGGAGATGGGGAACAAGTAGTTAGTTTCATGGATGTAGGGGCATCTGGTTTCAATTATTTTGAGAATCCAAATAGCAATGTTACATTTGCAACATCAATTCGTGCGTGGCCACTAACATTAGATGAATATTACTACAATGGTACTCTAACGTTAACAGGAACGCTTAATATTGATGAAGGTACATGGCCATTTCCGGGGAACGACATGGTTTCAGGAGGGAGAATAAACATAAATTGTGATGCATTAACGATTCCGGGAGAATATTTCAAGTTGAATGGTACGCTGTATTCAAATGGACATCATATAACAATCACCGGAAATATTGATCCGGGAACGGGGTCTATTTCTTTAAGCGGCGGTTTGCTGAATCTAAATGCAGACTATTCAAACTCATTGAGTATTACCCTTGATGGTGGAACCGTTATCGCCGCAGGCAGCCTAACGCAAACAGGCGGAACAATCTATATCAACGGAGGCCGTTTAGAGGTGGCAGGTGATTACAAGATCCAGTCATCAACCGGTGGGTATTGTTTGGGGACTCTGGTCATGAATAATAGCACTGATTATGTTAAAGTCGGTGGGGAGTTCTATATAGATAGTGTAAACTTAAATAAAAACTACTTTACGGCTGGCGTTCTGGAAGTCAAGGGCAATTTCACTCAGAAAGCGACATATAGAAACGCTTGGGGTGATCTATATCCGACATACAACTTTGATGCAAAAGGTACCCATAAAGTGGTTTTAACCGGCGAGGGGGAACAAGTAGTTAGTTTCATGGATGTAGGGGCATCTGGTTTCAATTGTTTTGAGAATCCAAATAGCAATGTTACATTTGCAACACCTGTAAGAATAACCACATTGACTACGGATAAGCTTAACTATAACGGTGTTTTGCAAATAAAAGGAAATCTTGCTATTGCAAACAGTATTTTGACAATAACAGGAGGCGGTTTCAAGCTGCTTGGCACGCTAAACATAACCAACACAACCCAAGAGATTTTCATCGAGAACGGTTATGATTGTCAGATAGCTGGTGGTCTTTTCCTAAACGGAAACTCATTAATAATTCATGAAGACATATTGGAGAGCTCAGGCGGATATATAAACCTAAATGGAGGAACGCTGAAAACAACAGGCAATTTTTTGCAGACTGATGGTACAGTCAATATTAACGGTGGTCGTCTGGAGATAGACGGGGACTATAAGATTCAGTCTTTGAGTGGGATTTACAGTTTCGGATCTTTACAAATGATGAAGGCAGCTGACTATATAAAAGTTAACGGCAATTTTATTATGGACAGCAGTAATAACCACACGAGTTGTCTTACAGCTGGAATTCTGGAGGTTAAGGGCAATTTCACGCAGAAATCAACGTACACAACAAACAACAATTCAACATACAATTTCAATGCAACCGGAACCCACAAAGTGATTTTATCCGGTGATACCGAGCAAATTATTAGCTTTGAAGATCCGTTTGCTTCCGGGTTTAATTATTTTGAGAATCCAAATAGTAATGTTACATTCGCCACTCCGGTAAGAATAACCACTCTGACTACAGACAGACTCAACTACAACGGATTACTGGAAATAACAGGGAATTTTGCTATTGCCAGTAGCAGTTTGACATTAACCGGCGGTGGTTTTAAGATGGCTGCAACTTTAACTATAACAAATGCGAACCAGGAGATATTCATAGACAACGGTTATGATTGCCAGATAGCCGGCAATCTTAACCTGAATGGAAACACATTAACGATACATGATGATATATTGGAGAGCTCAGGCGGAAATATTAACCTCAATGGCGGAACGTTGAAAACAACAGGAAATTTCTTACATACATATGGAACCGTCAATATCAACGGTGGTCGCTTGGAGATAGCGGGAGACTATAAGAACCAATCAATAACCGGCAGCTACAGTAATGGAATTCTACAAATGATGAAAACATCAGACTATATTATGGTCGGCGGAAACTTTATAATGGACAGTTGCGGTAACCACACCAGTTATCTAACCGCTGGGATTCTGGAGGTGAAGGGAAATTTCACTCAGAAATCAACGTACACATCAAACAACAATTCAACATACAATTTCGACGCAACCGGAACCCACAAGGTGATCTTGTCTGGTGACGGAACGCAAAATATAAGCTTTGAAGACCCACAGTATTCACATTTCAATATTCTTGAGATTACAGAATCATCCATGAAACATCTGCCAATCACATTTAATAGCCAAGGAGGCAGCAATGTTAATTCAATTACAACAGCACTAAACACGAAAATAGGTGCACCGATATCTCCAACAAGAGAAGGCTACAAATTTGCCGGATGGTATAAAGATGCAAATTGCAGAAATAATTGGAATTTTTATACTGATATTGTAACTGGAGAAATGACTCTTTACGCAAAATGGATACGTGTTATAGCAAACATAAGCGTTATCAATGGTGAAACCTCGGTAATAGATGATTATAATCAGTTTATTTTCGGCTTAAAATGTGGAATTACTAAAACTGATTTTGAAAGCAACTATGTTAGTATTACTGGAAATGCGCGGCTCGAATATTCCACAGCACCTGAGTCCTTAGGCACTGGTTCAGAAGTTTACTTGGTGAACAGTATAACAAACGAGGTATTGCAGACATTCACTATTGTAATATTTGGTGATGTCAACGGCGACGGTATTATTGACACAAATGACGCAGACACGATTATTGATATTGGAAATTACGCACTGCTGCAATGGGACAATGTAACGGGTGCAGCATTTATTATGGCAGGCGATCTCTTCAGGGATGGCATTATTGATGAAAACGATTGCTCGGTTATAAGGGATGTGCAAAACTATTCATTGAATATTGACCAGAGTACGGGAATTGTGACGCAGGGCTGAATGAACCGGAGTGTTAATGGACGGGGTTAGTGACATGATGGGGAACGACGCCCAATGAAAGTGATTTAAGAAAAATGCTTTAAATTGCACAGAAGTATTGTGCGAAAATTTTGGGCGGGGACTTCTGCCCCCGCCGCCGTCCTTTTAAAAAGAGCACTTGTATGAGAAAATCCTCTCTAAAAAACTCTCGGCAGGAGCAAGCAACCAAATGCAGGCTGAATATGTCATCCTGAGGAGCGTACGACGAAGGATCTCTTGAACTCTTACAATAAGAAAGATTCTTTACTGCGACGTGGATACATATGTGTGACCGGAATGACAATTTTGATTATGGTTTTTCCTTAAGCTGCCCGCATTGAGCAAGCCCCCGCGCACAGAGAACGACGAATATGAAATCCTTAACATGAATGCATTGAGTATCGCCACTGTTCCATTACAACAGAGAGAATATATAGCAATAGTTTAAAGCGGGGAAACCGATTTTGAATAGTCAGTGTTTATTGCGAGGATGTCCGGTCTGCCCCTATGCTGTTTGCTGTGAATGGAGGCAAAATGATGGTAACCGAAGAAGGGTTTTTATATACAGAGCTGAATGACAGAACATTGGAAATTGAACAATATATCGGAAACGAAAAAATAATTTGGGTGCCTTACTACCATGAAAACGCTCTTATTACGAGTATAGGCAGCAAAGCTTTTGCAAATTGCAGCTTCTTAAAAAGTATTTATTTGAAAAAAAATATTACCGTTATCGGAGCCGATGCTTTCCGTGGCTGTAAAAGACTCCGTGAGATCAGATTACCAAGCACATTAACAAAAATTGGAGCAGGTGCGTTCCAAGGTGTTCCAAAAGACGCGCTTAAGTTTTCACCGAATCAAACAATATTTTTCATTGAAGGCGGAATCTTATATGAACGCTCCTCAGACGGGCTGATTGCAAAACAAGTTACAGGCTGTTTCAGCGGTTTATTTCCTATTAAGGAAGGTACTGTAACAATAGAAAGAGAGTGCTTTTCATATTTTATCTTTCTTCAATCCGTTATCCTGCCGGCAGCGCTGCGCAAAATTGAAGAAAGAGCATTCTATAGTTGTTATCAACTTTATTGCATCGATATCCCCAACAGTACTTATTATATTGGTGACCACGCGTTTCGAGATTGTGTTTCATTAATATCGGTAAAGATCAGTGAAAATATTAAATATATTGGAAGTTGGGCTTTTGCAAATTGCAAAGAATTGTTCCTGATAAACTTGCCGTTCGGTTTAGAAACAATTGGAGAGAGTGCGTTTTATGCGTGCGAATCGCTGGCGGAAGTGAAAATCCCCGGCAGTGTAGTCAACCTTGAACATGATTTATTTAAAAGCTGTTTTAAATTATGTAATGTATATATTCCCGATAGTGTAAAACAAATTGGGACGCATGCTTTTGCGGGATGCAGAAATCTCGTTATTCATGGTGTGAAAAATTCTTACGCGGAAAATTACGCGAATGAAAATGGTATTAATTTTATTGCTGAAAGAAATATTAAGAAGGGATGACGCTGTTTAAAAAAAATAGTCGAATATTCTTCTGCCTGTTGATGAACGCAGGCTTCACAAGGCCAATACAAGCCCGTTTACAATAAATGCCGAAGACCGGACGGGGAGCGGTATATACAAAAATGGCTATTTGTATAGCGGAAATATTTTCACCTGGCCGTACTGGACCATAAGGTATTATAATATTTTGAATGTTGATTAAATGATTGGGAAGGTTAAAGCATATGAATATTCTTTATCTGCATACGCATGACACCGGCCGGTATATTCAGCCGTACGGTTATGCTGTGCCCACACCAAACTTGATGAAGCTCGCTAGTGAAGGCACGCTGGTCCGGCAGGCCTTTTGCGCGGGGCCTACCTGCTCGCCAAGCCGGGCTGCCATGCTCACCGGTATGAACCCTCATTCCTGCGGGATGACCGGTCTGGCGCACAGAGGGTTTAAGCTTAACGACTATTCAAAGCACCTCGCGGCTTTTCTCGGCCGTCAGGGTTATGAAACTGTGCTTTGCGGCAGAATATATAATGAAGGAAAACCGTCAGCCGTTTTTCCTTTCCTTGGGTCTTCACCACACTCATCGAAAATTTCCGGATATTGATCCCGGCATTAATCCGGATTATGTTCAGCCTCCGATGCCTTTATATGATTCGCGGGAATGCAGAGAGGATATGGCAGCATTCATGACATCGGCGATGACGGCGGACCGTTACATCGGCAGCGTGCTGGATGCGCTGCGGCAATCCGGAAAGGAAGACGATACGCTCGTCATTTACACAACAGACCACGGCATCGCTTTTCCGCAGATGAAATGCAACCTTTATGACACGGGAATCGGTGTGTCGCTCATTCTCAAATATCCCGGTAATCCTTTAAAGGGAAAAGCGGTTGACGCACTTGTTTCCCAGCTTGATTTGTATCCGACCCTCTGCGATTTGATTCACGCCGAAAAACCCGGCTGGCTGCAGGGTTGTTCTTTGCTGCCGCTGTTCAAAGGCGAATCGGATCAAGTCCGGGAAGAAATATTTTCCGAAGTATCCTACCACGCCGCCTATGAACCGATGCGGTGCATACGCACGCAAAGATATAAACTGATCCGATTTTATGATGAGCATGACTGCTTCATACCGGATAATATTGACGGTTCGCCAAGCAAGAATTTCGTGATTAATCATGGCTTTCTGGAGCAAAAGAGGGAACGGGAAATGCTTTTTGATCTGTATCTTGATCCGGTTGAAAGGGCTAACCTGATCGGTGACGAAAAATACAACGCGGTATATGCCGATTTAAACAAGCGCCTCAGCGATTGGCAGCTGGCAACCGATGACCCGATTTTAAAAGGACCGGTACCAAAACCGGAAGGGGCAATTATCAACAGTTTTCCTCCCGGCAAAGGTTTATGTTAACCGGCTTGGATATCAATATAACGACACCGAAAAGCAAAAAGAAAGACCTGCCAAATAGCGGGTCTTTCTTTTTTAGAGTCGAACTTTTTACTTAAAAAATTCTACTGCTTCGAAATTAATGATTGTTCAAGAGCCTGAACGCCTCATCCTTCGTGATCTTGCCGCTGTTGCTGTCCGCCATAATCTGCACTTCTTTGTCTTTCAGCCGGTAGAAGCACCAGATAACGAAAGCGATAACCATACCGATAACGGGAATCATATTATAGATGAACCACAAACCGGACATAGCTTTGTCGCTCTGTATAATCGCAAGTTTTTTCAAGTCCTCAAAACTTTCCGCATGAACAGAAGTCCAGTCGACATATTTAAGCAAAAACAAACCCAGGGAGCCGGAAATGGCGCCTGTCAGTTTGGCCATGAAAGTCTGTAAGGCAAATGTGATGCCCTTGGCCTCGATACCGGAATGGAACTTGCCGTATTCGGCGCAGTCGGGCGTGAACATGAACATGGTAACGCCCGCAAAGGCAGCAGGGATTGACCGCAGTACCGATAAAACTGAAAATATCAGCATGCTGTCATACCCGGCGACCCAGGTGGCAATACTCAAGATGATATTCAGCATGCAGCATAATAAGTACAGCTTCATTTTATCAAAGCGCTTTAAAAGTTTTGGCACAAGTAATGCGCAGATAAGCATAGGCAAAACGGACAGCGCAAGGATGAAAAGGCTGAACTGCGAATTGTGGAACATATAGTAGGAGACTAACAGCATTAACGAACCGCTCACACCAAACCCGGCGTGGAAAAGGTAACCGAGATAATAGATAAGCAGGTATTTGTTTTTAAAAAGATAGCGGAACATCCGCTTCATAGTAAACTTCTCTTCATCTTCGGATGCTGTAATACGCTCCTGTACGTTGAAGTTGACGGGTATCATGACGGCAAACGAAAACACAGCGATGATGATGGCCGCAAGGCCGAAGGACATCCCGACATTTTCGCCCACGACTACCGTCGCGACAATCGTCGCGATGCCCGCGCCGATTCCCGACCATATGCTCTTGTAGGAAAGGAGACTTGTTCGTTCATCAATCCGCTCGGTCATGACGGTTACTATTCCGAAAATCGGCACATCGCAAAGCGTATAGGCAGTATCCCAAAGAATATAGGCAACGGCAAACCAAACGAGCTTCCAGGTTTCGCTTAAGCTGCCGGGTATCACATAAATCAGCACCGTTGTCACGGGAATGCAATAGGTTGATATTTTGAGCCAAGGCAGGAATTTTTTCTTGCTCTTAAAATGTACACTGTCAAAAATCACGCCGAAAATCGTATCATTTACAGCATCCCAAACTTTTACAGACAGCATAACGATCGCGGATTTTGCGGGATTGATGCCCTGAAAGAGTAAATATGTCGTCAGGAATGTCGTCACGATGGCATAAACAGCATCCTGGCCCATAAAAAAGCTGTAATAGCTCATTCTTTCTCTTGAATTGGTCATCCATTCCGGGTTTTTTGTTTTCATGGCACGGTCCTTTCTTGCGGCTTGAAAAATGGATTACCGCCGAAAAACTTAATACCGCATTATTTTATCAAAGATTTTATTATAAAGCAATAAATGTTTAATAAATATCGTTGCTTTGTTCAGAGTCAGCTGTTCTGAGAGAAAAAGAAAATCAGCCATCCAAAATGACGGTTGAATTTTCTTGATTATTTTTTACTTCTAAGTTATTCTAATAATATTATCATAGTAGTCAAAACAGCTTATACTAATTCCGATTATAAAATCTCTATGAAATCAAGCGAAAACCTTTGACAAATGGGTTTGTGTGCTAAATTTTAGCCATGTATAAAGAGGGATTAGTATTAACTGTTGCTTATAATCAATTAAATAAAAAGTGAGGATGAATGCTATGCCTGAACAAATCCGATGGACGGAACACCCCGACCTTACAAAGCCGGATCTCGGGATGCGCCGGCTGGAAAACCAAAAGGTCACGGAACTGTATCCCGGCGAGCCGTTGCCGGAAAAGGGCGCTTTTTCGCTCCATCCGCATATCACTTTTTACAAGGGAACCCTATTCGCTCATTGGAGCGTCCATTTGTCGGACGAGGATTCACCTGGTCAGTATGTCCGCTATGCGTTTTCCAAAGATCTCGGGGAAACGTGGTCGGCAACCGAACCGCTTTTCCCGCCGATGGAAACGCCGCTAGCCAATCCGGATATTAAGGACGGGGACGGTAATCCCTGCCGCGGGCACCGTCCGCACGACAGATGCGGAAGCGGCTTGCAGAGCAGCACGGAATCCTGGAAAAACGACCTTTGCGGGCATTGCCACCTCATGCTTTGCTCCAACAGTTTCGCCATAGCGGATGGCAGGCTTTGGGCAATGGCTGATGCCGCGAAGGGTGTCAATTGGCCGGGAATAGGAAGGCTCGCGCGGGAACTGAAGGAAGACGGTACTCCCGGAGTTTTAATGTGGCTTAACCAGCCCCATGAGCAGCTCGGGGAAATCTTTTCTGTAGCTCAGAACAAGGAGCTCTATTCGGATAGCGATTACGATCCTGCTGTAGCGGAAGAAATCATTGAATATCAAAAAAATCCGCGTCATATGACGCAATGGGATATGCTGCCGGCGGGATGGCCGCAATGGGATGGCAAAACATCATTAGACTGGTGGAAGGAATACGCTGCCTGCCACAACGGCAATGGCTGCGGTGAGCCGTCCCGTGCCTATATAGCAAAGGACGGAACTTGGGTGCGGCTCTGGCGGAGCAACATCGGGGTGCAGAACGCCCATTTCAGTTTTGATCAAGGCCGGTCATGGTCGGAAGTTCTTCCGACGGAATTTCCGGATACAAGCGCGCGCACAAGTGCCGGGAACCTTCCGGACGGCAGCGTGTATATTGTCGGGAACCCCGGTTACCGGCGGTTTCAGCTTTGCCTTTCCGTTTCGGAGGACGGATATCTGTTCGACAAAAACTTTGTAATCGCCTGCGAGCCGGAAGTGATGAAACACCGCGGCAGGGCAAAGGGGCGCGGCTTTCATTACCCGGACACCTGCTTAGCCGGGGAAAACCTGTTCGTGATTTATTCCCGGAACAAAGAGGACATTCTTGTGGCGAAAATCCCGCTCAGCGGGTTGGGCAGTTAATGTACTGCATGCAGAATTTATAAAGAAAATGCTGGAGAACTGTATGTTTTGGAAATTGGTTTTATATCTGAAATCCGCGATTCACTCCCATACCGGGCTGAGGCTGTTAAGTCTGCTGCTGTCGGTGCTTTTAGCGTCCGGTTTTGAGGTCTATTCCCTGTTTGATAACACATACAGGATTCGGCATATTTATAAATATAGTAATGAATGGAGTGATAGCATGAATAACACAGCAACTGATTGGTTCCACGCTTCCAAATACGGTATCTTTGTGCATTATCTTTTTGCTGCCAAGGAGGATTTTGCCAGCTTTAATGCGCAGGAGTTTGCCGACGCAGTGAATGAAACCGGCGCAAAATACGCGGTGATGACGCTGGGGCAAAACTCCGGCTATTTCTGCTCGCCCAACGCAGCATACGAAAACTATATCGGCGTTCCACAGGGCACCTATTGCGCAACAAGGGATATTCCGATGGAAGCCGCGGACGCGCTCGCACCGTACGGTATCAAGCTGATGCTGTACCTGCCGAGCCAGGGGCCGAGCGCCGCGGGCGACAGTATCCCATTGGCTTTGGGTGCCACCGAGCGGCATGACGAAACAAACTGGTATATTAATGAAATTTATGCCGCACGATGGTCACAAGTTATCCGGGAATGGGCGGTCCGTTACGGCGAAAAGCTAGCCGGCTGGTGGTTCGACGGTTTCTATGAAGGAACCGGCTACACCGGCAGCATGGCGGACTATGTCAGCAAGCTGTATAAGGAAGCCTGCCGCGTAGGCAACGGCGGCAGCCTGGTGGCCTTCAATCAAGGTGTCATGAACGGTTTCATTAAACCGGCAACCGCTGTATGCGATTACACCGCAGGGGAAGAAAACAGTTTTGATTTTTATCCGTTCGCACGTTTTTATAACGGCGCACAGTGGCAAATCCTTTCCTATCTCGGAAGCTGGTGGGGAGCCGCAGATCTTAAATACGAAAGCGGATACCTGGCGAAATATGCTTCAAAAGTGATTGAGGCAGGCGGTGTCATTACATTCGAAATCCACATCGACACAAACGGTTCTTTTTCCAAAGTGCAGACTGACGAACTGCTTTTAGTCAAAAATGAAATCTATTCTCAATAAATTCGAGGTTAAAAATACATATAGCTCAGCCGGCAGACCTGTGGCGGTTTCCCGGAAATTGCCGGGTTGGTTAGCGGGATTGTACTAACCGTGAACCGGATGTCTTCGTCTATATACGGCTAATAAATATTAGAGGAGAAAATGATGACTGATTTAAAATCAAGCAGCGTTATACATAAACTGGAAAAGCCCGTTTTAACAAGGGCAGATGTGCCTTACAATGCGGCGCTGATATTCAATGCCGGTATTACAAAATTCAACGGTATGTATGTGATGGCATTCAGAAATGACTACGGCGATTTTGAAAAACATACGATTGCCGGTACCAACATCGGCATTGCAACCGGCAAAGACGGCATCAACTGGACTGTTGGGGAAAAACCTTGCCTTGCCATGTCTACAAACGAAATTGAAAGAGCTTATGATCCGAGGCTGACAGTGATTGACGGCCAATGTTATATGTGCTTTGCGATTGATACCGTGCATGGGATACATGGCGGGATTGCAAAAACGGATGATTTTGTTCATTTTGACATTCTTACCGTAACCGTTCCGGACAACCGCAACATGGTTTTGTTTCCCGAAAAAATTAACGGTAACTTTGTCCGCCTTGAAAGGCCGATGCCGGTCTATTCACGCGGCGGTAAAGACACGTTTGATATTTGGATGTCCGAATCGCCGGATATGGTTTACTGGGGCAAATCCCGCCTTGTCATGGGTGTTGAGGATGTTCCGTTTGCCAACGATAAAATCGGCCCCGGCGCGCCGCCGATTAAAACAGAAAAAGGCTGGCTGACCACCTTCCACGGCGTTGACATCGACAAGTCGCGCGGTAAGAACGGCTGGGATGATAAGTGGCAAAAAGTGTATTATGCAGGTATCGCCCTTCTTGATTTAGAGGATCCTTCAAAGGTGATCGGTATCTATGACAAGCCTCTTATTGCGTCTGATCGCGATTTCGAAGAGAAAGATGGCTACAGGAAGGATGTCATTTTCCCGGGCGGCATGATTTTGGAAGATAACGGCGAAGTGAAAATTTATTATGGCGCTTCCGACACGGTTGAATGCATGGCAACAGCGAATGTAAATGACCTCATAAGTTTGTGCCTCAATAAATGACAGCCGCCGCCGCACAGGTGAATACCCATGTTGACAGACAAAAACCTTAGCGCTAAAGCCGCAGTGTTACCTGTCATATTCATCCTTGTTATTTTATTTTGTATGGTATATAATTCTGCATAAAAGTATGCTGAGAATTGAACGTTAAATTGATGCGCATAGTTAAATATTAATCAGTTTTATTGATGATACTAATTACACATAAAAACCTAACTAAAAAATCCGCACAAAACCTCATAATACTATTCTGCATTAAAATGGAGAATAGTATAAATCAAAGCTTTCGCTTAATTTTTTAGAGGTTTTTCAATCGTGAATTAGTATGAAATGACAGCATGTTGAAGTTTTGATTATATTGGAGGAAAAAGTTTTGTCAATCAGAAAACGTATTCAGTGTATTTCATTTGCCATGCTTATGATGTTTGTTGTTTTATTCGGCGGATGCAAAGAAAAGAGCGTGATCGAAAGTGTTAAGTTGCATGTCGCCTATTTCCCGAATATTACACATGCACAGGCTTTGGTGATGAAGACGCAGGGAACATTGGAGAAAATAGACGAAAACTGCGAGGTAACTTGGACATCGTTTAATGCGGGACCGGCAGAAATCGAAGCATTATATGCGGGGAAAATTGATATTGGTTACATAGGACCCGTACCGGCAATAAACGGTTATGTCAATTCAAACGGTGATTTAAAAATCATTGCGGGGGTTACAAACGGCGGCTCTGTGTTAGTTGCCGGAAAAGACAGCACGGTTTCCTCCGTATCCGATTTGGCAAACAAAACAATTGCCGTGCCTCAATTCGGCAATACGCAGCATTTGAACCTTTTGGATATTTTGTCATCCAATAATCTGTCGCCAACATCTGCAGGGGGTAATGTCAATGTCATCCAGGCATCCAATGCGGATATTCCGAATTTGATGGATCAAAAAGAAGTTGATGCCGCGCTGGTGCCGGAACCTTGGGGCAGTATTCTGGAAACGGAGCATGGATGCAAGCTGATTTTGGACTATAATCAAATAAATGCTGATGATATTCCCTGCACAGCGGTAGTTATCGTTAGAAAAGATTATTTGGAAGAACACAGAGATATTGTTGAAGCATTTATTAAGGCGCACAAAGAAGCAACCGGTTATATTAATAACAACAGCGAACAGTCTAAAATAATGATCAAGGCAGCGATTGAAAAAGAAACGGGAAGCAGCTTCACAAACGCGGTTATGGACAGCGCCTTTAAAAGACTGGTCGTTACCTATGCTATCCCCGTAAATTCAATTAATACTTTTGCCGATTTGAATTTGCGGGAAAAATTTAACGATAAAGTACCGGATGATCAATTAATTGACAATGAGTTTTTGGTGTAGATTAGAGGGCGAAAATGAGCTTACATATTGAGAATGTCAGTAAAAGATTTGCAAACAGCGAACAGTTTGTGCTTGAAGATATTAATTTGGATATTAATGACGGGGAGTTCGTTTGTATCATTGGTCCGTCGGGCTGTGGCAAATCAACGCTTATTAGTTTGATTGCCGGGCTGGATACCCCTTCTCAGGGTGTAATCACACTCGACAATGTCAAAATACAAAAACCGGGTTCGGACCGTGCCGTTATGTTTCAAGAGGACGCGCTCTATCCTTGGTTAAATGTTATTGATAACGTCAAATTCGGTTTAAAAGCAGCAGGGCTGCCAAAAGATGAGCAAGAAAAAAGAGCGGTGCATTATTTAAAAATGATGCATCTTCTCAAATTTTATAATTACCGTATTCATGAATTATCCGGCGGAATGAAACGAAGAGTAGCCCTTGCGAGAGCATTGGCTATTGATTCAGAAATAATTCTGATGGATGAACCTTTTTCGGCGTTGGATAAGCAAACGACCAATATGCTGCTCGAAGAGATACAGGAGATATGCAAAACGATTGGTAAAACAATTATTTTTGTTACCCACAGCGTTGAGGAAGCACTTAAGCTTGGCGACCGGATAGTGGTAATGGGGTCAAATCCGGGGCGTATCAGGCAAATACTGCCGGTGGATTTTCAGCGCCCGAGGCATTTGGATAATCCGGCGTTTGTCAACATGCGGATAGAAGTTCTGAGTATTGTTCGGAAGGAAGTATTGGATAGTGTGGAAAAGCAATATGACGAAGATCGGTAGAATCTTTCAGCTTGTACTGTTTTATTTGGCCGTAATTGTTGTTTGGCAGGCTGTCTATTATTTCGGTGCGGAAGTGTTCGGCTGGTGGAAAGCGTATGCTTTCCCTAATCCATATGGCGTGTATCAATCATGCGTCCGGATGCTGAATCAAAATACACTGTTTATTGCCATACTGTACAGCATAAGAAGAGCGTTTATCGGTTATGGCATTTCTTTATTGGTTGGTTTCTTTATCGGCTATTGTATGTCAAAATATTCGTTTTTCAACAGAAACCTGAAATCCCTATTGCTGGGTATTCAGGCGCTTCCCAGCATATGCTGGGTTCCCTTTGCAATATTATTATTTGGGTTGGACGACAGTTCGATTTTATTTGTTATTGTCATAGGCACCACTTCAAGCATAGCAATCTCTGTCACAAGTGCTTTCAGTCTGGTCAATCCGATTTATATAAAAGTTGCCAAAACAATGGGCTTAAGCAATTCGGAGCTATATTATAAAGTTATTATTCCTGCCAGCGTTCCGTCGCTGATTGCAGGGTTAAGGCAAGGCTGGTCGTTTGCTTGGAGAGCTTTGATGGCCGGTGAAGTAATATCGGCAACTGTCGGGCTGGGGCAGGCATTGACCATGGGAAGGGATTTGGCAGATATTAACCGGGTAACATTTTTGATGATTGTTATTGTTATCATCGGAACGTTGATTGACACTTGCTTCTTTTCAACCGCTGAAAAACGAGTAAAAAAGAAAAGGGGATTGTTATAAAAGTAATTGAAAACAGATAGATTGAATGATGTAGTACTGATTAAAGATTAAAAACATCAAAAATATTAAGCGAAAGCTTTATTTATTAGGTTTTGTGCGGAATTTTTATTAGGTTTTTATGAGTAATTAGTATAAATAGTTTATGGAGAAGTATATGAATAAAAAAAACATCGTTAAAAAAATCCTTTTCGGATTGCTAATCGGCATCTTCGTTGTCGGCAGTGTGGCGTTTTTGATGGCAAACCAGCTGAAAACAAACGGAGCAGGCGTAAAATATGCCGGTGTGGATTCGGGGCTTGCGCTGAAATCATACAACGGTGCCTCCGATGATGCTGTCTTTATAATTCCCGATAATGCCACCGATAAAAACGGTGTTTTGCAACCGGTTGTTGAAATTCTGGATTATTCGGTGTCAAACTCCGAAAATCTCAAAGAATTGTATATAGGTCCCAATGTTAAAACGATTCATCCTTGGGCATTGACCAACTGCGTTTATCTGGAAAAAATAGTTGTCGATGATAATAACAAAAATTTTACATCGCTTGACGGTGTACTATACAGCAAGGATATGAAGACACTGCTGGTTTACCCGAATAAACGCGGGTATAATTATATTAATGATACCATCGGAGAGTCTGTTCTTGATGAAAACGAAAAACCGGTTCCTGACAAAACCAGCGGATATTTTTCTGTCCCCGCAGGAGTCACTGCAATAGGTGAAAACGCGTTTTATAAATGCGACAAACTGCTGGGGATTACTTTTACCGGTGAAATTCAAGAAATCCGTGAAAAAGCGTTTTTTAAATGCAAAGGATTAACAAAGCTTGAGCTTCAGGAGGGGCTGACAATAATTGGCGTTGACGGGTTTTCATTTTGCGACAGTCTGACAGGTGATGTCACCATCCCCGCAAGCTGTAAAAAGATTGACAGATACGCATTTTTCAGCAATTCAAGCAAAATGAATAAAATTTATATCAAGGCTGACATAAACGAAATTCAGCTTGATGACAATTGGCTGCCGAATATAAAAGATAATTTCAGAAAAAAAGTACCCTATGAGTTTATTTAACCGGAACAACGTTGAAATATGAGAAAATGATTTAATACTAATTCGCGATAAAAAACCTCAAAAAAATCAAGCAATAGCCTTGATTTATACTATGCTCCATTTTAATGCAGAATAGTATTATGCGTTTTTGTGCGGATGTTTTAATCAGGTTTTTTATGAGTAATCAGTATAAGCCGGCGCCCCGCAATCCAAAGAAAGGAATAGCAAAAATGGGTAAACTTAAAACGAACGCATTAAAATTATATCACGATTTTTTCAAGTACTGGGATAAACCTCGGGAAGGCGAATATATCAGCAACAAAGAGTTTTTGACATTCTGCGCCGGATGGACGGCTTGCGACAGTGTCGGTTCAGCAATAAAAAACGTATCGTTTTCCGCTTCCTGCTTTTTGGTAGGCTCAATATATGGCATCAGCTTTCAAAGCATTTTTATGATTGGGGTTATCGGACTGCCCTTGGGATACATCTGGGGTCCTCTCGGTATGTCGGTTACTGATAATCTCGGCAGACCGCCGAAGCAAACGATGCAGTTTGTTAATGTTTTGTCAATAATAAGCCTAACAGCTGCAGCTGCCTTGTTTTTCGTTGACAAGCATTTTTTTGAAGCTATTGTGCCGGGGTTTCCTCGAATTTTAGCTGTCATGCTGGTTATGAATCCGGTTGGCATGTATTTTACTATGCTGAAATTGAGATGGCTTTCACCGCGTTTCGGCAAATACCGCCCTACAATTATCATCGGTGTTTTGCCGACAATCGTCATTTTGCTCTTGCTTGTATATCTTCCTTTTGAAAAGATTGACTCGGTTAACAGACTGTGGGTCATTTATTTTCTGTTCTCGGTTTACGGAATGTTTTCCGGTTTTTACGGCCAGGTAAGCAACCTTACCAATGTTATTTCGCCGAACAGTTTGGAACGGTTAAAGCTGATGGCATACGGCGAAATGGTTATCGGGTTGATCCCTGCGATTATAGGATCAATTTTTCCGATACTTGCTATGTATACGGGCGGTATGACCGATATCCGGACCTTCCGCATTGTCATCCCTGCTTTAGTAATTTTCTTTGCGCCTTTTACGCTGTTTATGGCTTTTAAAACCAAAGAAAGAGTTATTCTTGAAAAAAATCACAAACCCAATGTCAATATACTTGAAGGTTTCAGAGAAGTGCTTAAAAATAAATATTTTTGGATTATGAATTTTTATCAGCTGTTCATGGACCTTGACAACGGAGTCATAAACATCGCGAATTTAATGTTTATTTATTCAATGCGAATGGACTGGGTTATGGGTGTTTATGCAACAATTTTGGCAACAGCTGCTATTCCGGGGCAGCTTTTGGGGCCGATGCTTGTCCGGAAAATCGGGAAAAAACCAATCTTTATGGCCGGCCGGTTTGCTTCGATTATTCAGCTTGTGTTCAGTTATTATGCAATTTCAACAGGCAATCTCATTTTATTTTTTGTTGTGTCCTATATCGCCAACATTATCAACAGCACAAGTATTATGTGCAGGCGTGCTATGGGTCCGGATATCTGGGATTATCAGCAATGGCTCAGCGGCAAGAGGCTGGAAGTCAGTTCCGGTGTATTCGGTTTAATATTTACACCGTTTAATACAATGATAGCAATGACGGTGCCTGCCGTTTATGCTTTAATGGGTTTCACATCGGACTGGGATGTTTTATATAACGATGCATTCAGGAACAAAATATTCCTTGTAACGATTGTTATTGTATTGGTATCAACCGTTCTATCTGTCGTTCCGTTCTTCTTCTATGATTTAACAGAGGACAAGCACCGGAGAATTATTGAGGATTTGAAACAACGGGCAATGGATAAGGACAGTACGGAGGAACAGAATTCGATTATAAACTCTGAGGGTTCAGTATGAAAAATAATAGGAATTCAGAAGATACTCTTCCCTATATTTTACCGCCAAATTCAACAGGTTGTTTTTAACAGCAGCGAGCGAAGTTTTCCCTTGCAGATAAGATTGTGTTTTATTTAAAAACAGAGCCTTTTCCTTTTCAGATGCTTTCTCTTTAAAATATCCCCATACATGCATTGCTGCGTTTATGGCATCTCCTTTTACGCTGGGTTTGCTTATTACATTTTCTATAATGCTGTAAAAATCAATGGCCGGGTAGGAATTTTTATCTTTCAGCAGTATACTGATTTTATTGTAATCCTGATGCGATTTTTCCATGACAAGGTATTTGTATCTGCTCCATTCGTACTCGAGCCTGCTGATTCTGCGGTCCTGTGTCAGGCAGTTTATACATTTGATTGCCGAAAGGTTTTTGTCCTTTACTTCAAGCATGATATCGATATCTTTACTTACAAGGTTGTCATAATATACGAGAAATTCATTGATTAATATACTATCGGAATGCGCGCCGTTCTTTTTATGAGGGTTATTCTGAGAATAATGTAACTTTTGCCTGCCATCTTCATTACGCCATGTATTTCTGCATAAGTTAATCCAATAGCCATCGTTTCCGTCCAAACCGGACGGATTCAATAAATGGTGCAAATTGTCAAAAATAACAGGCAAATCCAGTGAGTCAGCAATTTTAAGAACATCTGCGACAGTATAGCATTTATCATCGTTTTCAATCACTAAACGCCGCTTAATAGTTTCGTCGAGCCTGTAAAAATTGTCTGCAAACCGTTTCGTTGCCTGAGTTTTATTGCCGTATATGCCGCCTATATGAAGAATAATTTTATTTTGCCGGCCGACATCCAAACTGTCAAGAAAATTTGTATGGTATTCAAGGTCATCAACTGCCTTTTTTACAATATTTGTATCTGGGGAGTTAAGTATCGTATACTGCCCCGGATGCATGGAAACTCTCATTCCGCTTGAGCGGATTTTATTTCCCGTTTCAATAAGCCGCATTCTGAAAATATCCTGCCAGTTGAGATTGTTGACGGGGCTTGACCCGAAAGGGATAATGCCCGAGCTGATTCTGAAGAGCCGGACATCGTTTTTTATATTGTAGTCAATTATTTTATCAAGTATACTCAAATTATAAGAAATAAGTTCATACAGTTTGTCTCCACCCGCGTTTTTCTGCAAGCAGTTTTTAAAGCCGGTTCCGGGTACCCCGACTGTCAAGCATGCATATCCAATACTCATCGACATCCTCTTTTCATCAACAGTATTTATTTGCTGCAATTCTATCAAATAAGCAAGATGAATACAATCAATAAACGTAATAATACAGTTTGCATACAAAAATTCTAAGTGAAGGCTGCTACGGAATTCTTTATTTCATGAGCGCGCGGCATAAAGGGAAAAATTGCAGTTTCATCCGGTAAACCTATTGGTTTTATAAATCAACTGTGTTATAATAAAAGCATTAAATGGAAGGAGCTCATGAATGGACGAGTTCAAACCGTATGCAAAATTGTCAAAACGAAGAAAACATGATGTTGACAGCAGCAGGCGCGGCACATGGCACAGTATAAATCCTGTTACGCGTAAGCCTCCGAATCCGAAGGCGTACAACAGAAAAAAGACGCAGAAATGGAATCGGGGAGATGATTTTATTTCTGCGTCTTTTTAATTAGGCGGCGGAAGTGAAAGCGGAAGCCGTTTTTCATGAAAAGATCAGGGCTTGATACTATTCATCATTAAAAATGTAGATATAGTTTAATCAGTTAAAAAATTTCTGCTGTGGCTTCAACTGCCGGCAGATATTATTTATCAGCATCTGCGGCAGTTGAACGCTGCCCCGATGTCATTGGAAAGCGAATTTAGAAGATTGATTTTGTCTGTCTTCTAAATGATGAATAGTATGAGTGCATAACAATTTAAAGAAAATTATTGCAGTTATATTCTTGACTTTACCCGTTTAACAAGGTTAAAATCAATCTTGTAGAATCTGGTATGAACAGTTGATGCTATTTAGTAATTTGCAGGAGAGGGTTGATTATATTGTTTAAACTCTTATTCTTTTCTTCGGTGTGTCTGGAGGTTGTTTTCCTCCCGGTTTATCTTTTTGCCGGCTTTTGTCAAAGCGGCAAGCGCCCGTTGATTGCCAAGTGTATTTGCTCCGGGCTTTTTATCCTTATCGGCGTCTTTGCAATGGTTGCATCCTCAAACTATACAACCTATGCGGTGTTGATGATTGCGGGGCTGTTTTTTTCTTTTTGGGGTGATTTATTTTTGGGAATTAGCATGAAGGATAAAATATTTATATTCGGTATGCTTAGCTTTTTAACCGCTCATGTTTTTTATATTGCGGCATATTCAAAAGTGATAACCGCGAATCTGCAGGGCACTTTTATAAACACCGCTGAAATCGTAGCGATAGTTGTTTTGCTTGTTGTTTTGATTTTCTTGGCGTTCAAGCTGAAATTAGAGCTTGGTGAATTAAAAATACCGATTTTTGTTTATGCTGTTGTGATATTGACAATGCTTGTGAAAGCTGTTTCACTGAGTGTTCAATACTGTCTGGCCGGGCTTGTAAATTCTGCCGTTATTGCTGTGTTTCTAACTGCCGGGGCGGTTCTATTTGTTGTTTCGGATGCGGTGTTAGCGATTATTCTATTTGCAAACAAAGACACCCGCCCGATGACGGTGCTTAATTTAGTAACTTATTTCAGCGCACAGGTTTTGCTGGCAATAAGCATTTATGTTGTGAAGTAAAGAAGCATTGTGTAAGCGCGCGATGCTAATATGCGAATAAATCGCTAAGCAAATTTTTCGTTAAAATAATTGTTGGAGGACTTTTTGTGAGAAAATCGGTAAAAAAATCAATCGCTTTATTTCTTGTGTTCATTCTATTGACGGGATTTTGCGTACCGGCCTATGCAGCGGGGAAAAAGACATCCGCTCTGATACCTTCTATAAATGTTGACGGAATAGCAACAAGGACAATTTATATGAACCCCGGCGCATCGGATGAAAAACAGCTGTTTTATCCGACAAGCGAAGATATGATAGGGACGCTGAAGAGTCTCATCGTTCCAATCGGCAGGTTTTTAATTGATAAAAACTGGAGTGCCTTTGGCGATAGTTTTATAGCACAAGCGAAAATGATGTTCGACCCTATTGCATGCAACCCTGACGGAACATCAAAATATAACGTTTCTATAAAGGAAGACTGGAACCTGCCTGCAGGTTATAACTTTGACAGAACACTGAGTTTTCATTATGACTGGCGTTTGGATCCCATGGATACAGCTGTTCGTTTAAACGATTACATTCAATATTTAAAGCAGGAAACCGGTTGTGAAAAAGTCAATTTGATACCGAACAGCATGGGTGGCAATATAGCAGCTGCATACCTGAAAATTTATGGTACGACAGATATCAATGCGGTCATTATGCGTTCATCAGCGTACCAGGGCGTTTCAATGGTCGGTGAACTGTTTAACAAAAATATTACAATCAGTAAAAAAATGGTTCTGGGTTATGTCAGTGCTTTTTTAAAGGAGGACGGGCAGGGGAAAGCGATTTCATTTTTAATTTCCATGCTTGACAAATTAGGCATTGCGGATAAACTTGTTTCATTTGTAAATGAATTCGTATTCAACCTGAAAGACCGCGCTTATTCGGAGGTATTGGGTGATACTTTCGCATATATGCCGGGCATATGGGCGCTTGTGCCTGATGAGTATTTTGAATCCGCTAAAGTAACGATGCTTGACCCGGTTCTTAATGCGGAACTTATCAAAAAAATTGATAATTATCATTACAATGTTCAAAGTAAAATCAAAGATATTCTGCTGCTGGCAATTGACAACAGTGTTACGGTTGCGGTCACTTCAAACTATAATCTGTACGGCGTACCGCTGACAGCAAATACAGGTTATCAAACGGATTATTTAATAGATACAAAGTATACAAGTGCGGGCGCTGTATGCGCGCCGCTCGGCGGAACTCTTCCGGAGGGATATACTCAGATGGTTTCATGCGGCCACAACCACGTTTCCCCGGACAAGGTTATTGATGCGTCAACTTGCTTTTTCCCGGAATACACATGGTTTATTAAAGGGATGATTCATACCAATTTCAACAGCGATTATAATGAACTTATCAGCTGGATTTTAAACTGCGACAGCCAGCCGGATGTGTTTGACAACGCTGAATTTCCTCAGTTCCTCCAGCTGAATAAATCGGATAATACTTTATGCCCGGTGTGGAATTAAACATAACAATTGTGGGGTTGTTCATATGAGATTACAAACAATTCGTAAATTGATCGCAGTTATTGCAACACTGTCAATACTGTCAGTTTCCATATTCCCTGCTTTTGCGGCGGCGAAAAAAGACGTAGGAGTTCCGGTAATAGATGTTGACGGGATTTTCAGCGAATCATTGTATTTAAATGCCGGCACAACCCGTGAGACAGCATTGTTTCCCCCAGACGGAATTGAAATAATAAAAGCGGCTGCCCGCCTGACCCGGACAAAAAACATTTTAAAAGCCGGCAATAGTTGGGATGCTGCCGGGAATGCAATATTTCCGAATATAAAGGCATTGCTTGAACCGCTCTCTTGCAATGCCGACGGTACATCCAAATATAATGTGTCAGTCAAGGATGACTGGAGCCTGCCGGAAGGGAATAACTTTGACAGTGTGCTTGAATTCGGCTACGATTGGCGAATGGACTATATGGACGCCGCAAAAAAACTGAATGATTATATTTGTTTTATAAAAGAGCAGACTGGCTGCGAAAAAGTGGCGTTGATTCCCAACAGCATGGGCGGTATTGTCACGGTAGCATATCTTCAGCAATTCGGCGCGTCGGATATTGACACGGTTGTTATGCGTTCTTCGGCGTTTGAAGGGGTTTCGCTTGTTGGTGAACTTTTTACCAAACAGATAGAATTCAATAAAAAAGCCGTTCTTCGCTATATAAATGCGTTTCTGAAAGATGACGAACAAAGCAAACAATTAGCTTCACTTTTATCGGTATTTGACAGGATAGGTGTATTTGATGTTGTTATTTCGACGGCAAACGGTTTTTTCGGGAAACTGAAGGACAGGCTGTACGATGAAACCCTTAAGGATGTTTTTGGCACAATGCCCGGTTTGTGGGAACTTGTTCCGGCTGAATATTACGATGAAGCAAAAGCAACTATGCTTGACCCGGTTATAAATGCTGAACTGATCAGAAAAATCGACTTTTATCGTATTAATGTGCAAAGCAAGGTAAAAGAAATATTACAAAATGCCGTTAATAACGGCGTAAAAATCGCGATCATATCAAATTACAACCTGCAAGGTGTACCGGTTACAACAAACATGAATGCGCAAACCGATTTTTTGATTGACACTGTCTATACAAGCGGCGGAGCAATTTGCGCTCCACTGGGGTTAACACTCGGAAATCATTACACACAGGTCGTTGATTGCGGTCATAATCATGTATCTCCCGACAGCATTATAGACGCTTCAACCTGTATGTTTCCGGAATTCACATGGTTTGTCAAAGGTATGATTCACACGGATTTTAACCCGGATTATGATGCTTTTGTCAATTGGATAATCGGCTCAAAAAGTCAGCCGAATGTGTTTTGCAACTCAAAATACCCTCAATTTTTGCAACTGAATATAAATGAAAATACATTATCGCCAATAAAATAAAGTATCAGAATTTTCGAATAAATATACGGCACAGCATTGGATTGTCTCTTAATGCTGTGATGCTAATATTTATATAAATATCCAGGTAAATTTAACGGCATCGTTTTCGCGTTTTTATCATCTGATCATTCTTCTTTCTTTAATGAGGTATTTGTTTATCAGATATGCATTCAATAAACCAAATGTACAATTTGCACAAAACGAAATCAAAAATGTTGGTTGGGTGTACAATTGTGTAAATCCAAATAATAATATATAATAAATATTAGCAATTTTATAATTTTTAAGGAGGTAGTATTATGAGAACCGCAATAGTTGGCGCAGGGTCTATGGGGCTTGTTTTAGGTGCGTACCTGGCAAAGGCAAAAGAAAAAGTTGACTTGATCGACATTGACAAAGAGAACATTCAGGCTTTGAAGGAAAACGGCGTTACCATAATCGGAACGGTCAAAATGAATTATCCTGTCAACGCGCTTACCTATGATGAAATCACCGAGAAATATGATCTGCTGTTTTTAATGACCAAGCAGACGATGAATAAGAAAATCGTCGAGAATTTGCTTCAATATATGAACGATGATGCGGTGATTTGCACCTTGCAAAACGGTATGCCGGAACCATCTGTTGCTGAGGTGGTAGGTGATGACAAGGTTGTCGGCTGTACGATCGCCTGGGGGGCAACATACATCAGTCCCGGCGTTTCTGAACTGACATCCGAACCGGACGCATTAACCTATGATATAGGTACAGTCACGGGCAAGCCTAACCCGAAAACGAACGAAATAAAAAGACTT
Organism: uncultured Eubacteriales bacterium; assembly: GCA_964627535.1. Taxonomy (GTDB): domain Bacteria; phylum Bacillota; class Clostridia; order Oscillospirales; family Acutalibacteraceae; genus UBA1447. Next base: position 10,559 of record CAZVJW010000031.1, on the reverse strand, counting down.
CTTGAATGCATGGGAGAGACAGTAGTAGTCGACAACTTCGCCGGCGCCCGCTGGGCCAAACTGATTATCAACGCTTCATTCAGCGGGATGTCTGCAGTCATGGGCTGCAACTTTGGGGAGGCGGCGGCTAATAAACAATCAAAAGTTTGCATTTTGCGCATTATCAAAGAGTGCATTGATGTAACCAAAGCATTAGGAATAAAAATCGAACCTATTCAAGGGCAAGATGTGGTCAAACTGATTGATTATAAAGATAAGATAACAGAAATGAAATCGCTGTTTATCATTCCGATTGTTATTAAAAAGCATAATCTGCTCAGAGCAAGTATGCTGCAGGATTTAGAACACGGCAGAAAAACAGAAATTGACTCAATGAACGGCGCGGTGTGTTACTACGGCAAAAAGGCCGGCGTACCGACACCATATAATGATATGGTCGTTAAAGTTGTGCATGAGATCGAAGATAGCGTTAGAACATTTTCCTATGACAATTTAGAATTGTTTAAAGCACTTAAATAGTTAGTTTATCATGAGCGCATTTAAATTGTTAAATTATATAGACAGAAGGTGGTACTGTATGGGTAAGTTAATGAGTATTTTGGAGGCTATCGCTCCGATAAAAGACGGCGATACAATCTTAGTCGGCGGCTTCGGACCGATGGGTTACCCGGGGCGCGTGATGAGAGCCATGCTCAAGCAGACCGATTTGAAAGATCTGTTTTTTGTGGCAAACGCGGCAAATTCAAACTATTTGAGTGCTTTTGAAAAAATGTTAAAAACCCGTGCAAGGGGTATGATTGTAACCTTTACCAGGCCAAGCGCGGCAGCCGAAAAACTGTATAACGAGGGGAAACTGGAATTAATCCCCCAGGGAACATTTTCGGAAAGAATCAGAGCGGGCGGCGCCGGCATTCCGGCTTTCTATACGCCGGTAGGCTTTGGGACAGATGTAGAAAAAGGCAAACCGACGATGGAGATTGACGGCAAGATGTACCTCTTAGAAAAAGCAATTAAAGGTGATGTCGCCATCATCAAGGCAGCAAAAGTTGATTTGGACGGCAACTGTTTTATGACCGGCTGCACGAAAAATTTCGGCGCTTTAATGCCTGCTGCCGCCAAATATACTATTGTTGAAGCGGAAGAAGTTGTTAAGGTCGGCAAAATCGACCCGGAGCTTGTTACAGTACCGGGTATTCTGATTGACGCCATTGTAAAGGTAGGTGCTTAATTTGGCATTGAATTGGAGAAATTTTGTTGCAAGAAGAGTAGCTATGCTGTTTGAGGACGGCGATGTTATCAATTTAGGTATCGGTTTACCGACAATAATTCCAAACCATATTCCGAAAGGGTTGAAAGTTACGCTGCAAGGCGAAAACGGTGTGTTGGGATTAGGTCCTGCCCCGCCTTTGCATGAGATTAACAAGGATGTTTTCGATGCGGGCGGCGCTTGGGCAACACTAAACCCGGGCGGATCGTTCTTTGACAGCGCTGTATCTTTTGCGCTTATCAGAGGCGGGCATGTCGATATAACCGTACTTGGTGCTTTGCAGGTGGACAAAGAAGGCAACCTGGCGAACTGGATGGTTCCGGGGAAACTGATGGCAGGGTACGGCGGAGCAATGGACCTTATTACCTGCGCAAGAAAGGTTATTGTCGCCATGGAGCATACCAACAAAGGAGACCCAAAAATATTTAATAAATGCGCATTTCCTCTTACCGGCGCGCACTGCGTAGACATTATAGTAACCAATATGTGCCTTATTGAAGTTACCGACAAAGGACTCTTAGTGAAAGAAATTGCGCCGGATACTACCATTGAACAGCTTAAAGCTGCAACCGAAGCGGATTTAATTATTGCCGATGACCTTAAAGTCATGACTGTATATGAATAAAGGAGGAGTTATATTATGAATAATCTTAAAGATGCTGTAATAGTTGCTTATGGAAGATCGCCGATAGGCAGAGCAACAAAAGGCACATTGGTTAATGAATATCCTGTTAAACTGGCAAGCGAAGTCCTGAAAGGCGTTTTGGAGAAAGTTCCGAATTTGCCGCTTGGAGAAATTGATGATGTTATTGTCGGCTGCTCAACTCCTGAAGATGTCCAAGGTTTAAATATGGCAAGAATTATCGTGCTTAGGGCAGGTTTACCGGACGAAGTATCCGGCGTAACGGTAAGCCGTTTTTGTTCTTCCGGTCTCCAAAGCATCGCATATGCGGCAAATGAGATTATGGCCGATCAGGCTGATATTATCATTGCCGGCGGCGTCGAATCGATGTCCATGCTGCCGATGACCGTACTGGATCTGACCGCCCTTGATCCGTTAATATTCAAAGAAAGAGCCAGCTGTTACCTGGCCATGGGGACAACAGCCGAAGTACTTACCGATATGTTCGATGTCCAAAGAGAGGATATGGACAATTTCGCTCTGAGCAGTCATCAGAAAGCCTCCAAAGCGCAAAAGGAAGGCGCCTTTAAAAAGGAAATTATTCCTGTCACATTTACTGACAAAAACGGCGCCATTGATATTATGACAGAAGACGAGTGCATCAAGCATGACGCCTCCTACGAAAATTTGAATCAATTGGCCGCCGCCTTTAAGGAAAACGGCTCGGTAACAGCCGGCAACTCCTCCCCCATGAATGACGGCATGGCTTTCGTTGTCATGATGTCAGCGGAAAAGGCTGCTGAACTGGATATTAAACCAATTGCAAAGTTTCTCGGTTACCAGGTAGCGGGTGTCGACCCGGTTATGATGGGTATCGGTCCGGTATATGCTGTCCCAAAACTGCTCAACAGAATAGGCATGGAGATAGACCAGTTTGATGTTATCGAGCTGAATGAAGCTTTTGCGGTTCAGTCGCTTATCTGCATTGAACAGCTCGGTATGGATATCGAAAAAGTCAATCCGCGCGGTGGCGCCATCGCGTTGGGGCATCCATTGGGAGCCACCGGCGCAATCCTGATGTGCAAAGCTCTTTCCTATTTACAGGATACCGGCGGAAAATACGGGTTAATCAGCATGTGCATCGGTGCGGGCATGGGCGCCGCAGGTGCAATCGAGATGCTTTAATTTTGCCGAAATTGTCGGCAAAGTGAAGCGAAAAGACAGAAAGAAAAGCGGAATAATCATCCCGCTGAAGACTTTTCAATAAAAGATAAAAACTGACATCGTTACTTGCGGTGTCAGTTTTGTTTATTATTGCAGGCCTTTAAAGCTATAGAAGAATTGAAAAAATACTCAAAATAGTCTTGTTGAACGATAATAAAAAGAGCTTTTTTGCCGTTATCTATTTTTTCTGTTATTTTATAAGGAATGTAAAAAAAAATATTGTATATTTATATGGTCAATGCTATAATGGCGAATAGAATTGCTTTTAAGGGGTGAATTCATGGCCGTTAAATCAATGCGCGAAAAATGGAAAGGCACCATGACCGACCGTGAGCGTTTTAATAATCAAATGCATTATAAACCTGTGGACAGATGCTTCAATATGGAGTTTGGTTATTGGGATGAAAATTTTTCACAATGGAATATGTTTAAAGACAACGGTATAAAATCGAACTGGCAGGCTGATGTGTTTTTTAACTTTGACCGTATGGAAACTATCGGCGGCAATATTTGGCTGCATCCTCACTTTTCGACAGAAGTGATTGAAGAAACCGTGACAACAAGAACAGTCCGCAACGGTGATGGCCTTCTCGCAATTGAGCAAAAAGGCAGCAGCAGCATTCCGCATTATGTGGGTTCCAGTGTTATAACACCCGATGACTGGAAAAGGGTTAAGGAAGACCGCCTGAATATTGACGACCCTGTCAGAATAGTCGATATTGAACTGCTGAAAGAAAACTGCCCGCCGGACAGAGATTTTCCGCTCTGCGTCAGCTGCGGTTCCATGATAGGCAAAATCCGCGATATGATGACCTTCGAGGGCTTGGCATATGCGTGTTATGACTATCCGGATATGGTTGAGGATATGGTGGAACAATGCTGTTTGCTGGTTGAACACTTTTTGGATCAAGTGCTTCCTCACTTTGATTTTGACGTTGCAAGCGGCTGGGAAGACATCTGCTTTAAAAACGGCCCGATTGTCAGCGTAGATTTTTTCAAAAATGTGGTTATGCCGAGATATAAAAGAATCCGTAAAAAGCTTGACGCTTACGGAATCGATTTATGGTATACCGATTGCGACGGTGATGTCCGTCCAATTTTACCATATTTAATGGAAGGCGGCATCAACTGCCTTTTTCCGTTTGAAGTGAACGGCTGCGCGCATCCCTCGGAACTTTTCGCCGAATACGGAAAAGAATTGCGTATAATGGGCGGAGTTGACAAAATGGCTTTGGGTTCCGGCAGGGATGCCATTGACGCTTATATGAAAACATTGATACCGCTTGTTGAGCGCGGAGGGTATATCCCGTTTTGCGACCATCGCTGCCCCCCGAATGTTCCGGAAGAGGATTATTTATATTACCTGGATCTGAAAGAAAAAATGTTCGGCATGAAATAGCAGCGTTTAGTAAAATTAATATAAAAATTTATACGGAGGTACAAAAATGAGCATCTATGAGGAAATCAGCATTTCTCTGCAGCAGGGTCGCAAACCAAAGGTTGAGGAGCTCGTTCAGCAGGCCATAGACGAAGGCTTAAGCCCGAAGATGATATTGGAGGAAGGCTTGCTTTCCGGCATGGCAATCATCGGAGAAAAGTTCAAGAACAACGAAGTTTTTGTGCCGGAAGTGCTGATTGCAGCGCGTGCTATGAACGCCGGCGTCGCGGTTTTAAAACCCCATATGACCGAAGCTGATAGAGTGAACAGAGGCAAGGTTGTTATCGGTACGGTTAAGGGAGATTTGCATGATATAGGCAAAAATCTCGTTAAGCTGATGATGGAAGGCAGAGGCATTACGGTTGTTGATTTGGGCGTTGATGTTTCAGCCGAAAAGTTTGTGCAGGCGGCGATGGAAAACAATGCCGATATCATCTGCTGTTCGGCTCTGCTTACAACCACGATGAACGAAATGAAAGCGGTTGTCGAGCTGTCGAAAGAAAAAGGAATTCGCGATAAGATTAAGATAATGGTCGGCGGTGCTCCGATAACCACCAATTTCTGCACCTCTATCGGTGCTGACCGTTATGAAGTCGATGCAGCCTCCGCAGCCGACGCTGCTTTGGAACTTTGCAGCGCTTGAAATAAACGTTAACAAATTTACAGGCAAGGGCTCAGCTCTTGCCTGAATTTGTATATAGGAGAAAAAGTGATGACAGAGAGAGAACGGTTTATAAAAGCCTTGAAAAGAGAACCCATAACCGGCCATGTTCCGACTTTTGAGCTGGTGTTTTATCTGACGATGGAGTCAATACGAAAGGTTCATCCGTCGCAAAGAACGTTTGGGCAGTGGAATCAAATGAGCACCGCTGAAAAAAAGACGCAGATGGACGATATAGCGGACTGCTATATTAATATCGCGCGTAAATATCATCACAGCGCTATTTTTGCGCATCCGAATCCCGGTGATTTCGATAACACAATTTGGCTTCTTGAAACCATCCGCGAAAGGTCCGGTGATGAATTCTTTGTAATGATGCATGGCGACCCGACTTTCAGTATGCCGGACGGCAACTATATGGAAGAGTTTACGGAAATGCTTTATGAGGAAGAAGACGCAGTTAAATTTGAAGCCGCACTCCGCATGAACAACAGCATTGCTTTTGCCGAAAAAATGCAGAAACATCCGGGTTTGCTGGATGGGTTTGCACTTTGCTCCGATTATTGCTTTAATGTCAATCCGTTTTTCAGCCCTGCGATGTTTGACACTTACATTGTGCCTTATCTGGCCGGAGTAATATCGGCATACAGGGATATGGGGTTTTATTCAATCAAGCATACGGACGGTAACATTATGCCGATAGCGCAGCAAATGGTTGACTGCAAGCCTGACGCGCTTCATTCTCTTGACCCTCAAGGCGGCGTTTCTTTAAAAGAAATGCGTAGGTTATACAGCGACAAGGTTGCCTTGATAGGCAATGTGAACTGCGGGTTGCTTCAAACAGGAACCGAAGAAGAGTGCGTTGCCGATGTGATGCGTGCCCTGAATGACGGAATGGCAGGCTACGGCTACATTTTTTCAACTTCAAACTGCGCCTATACAGGGCTGCCGCTCGATCGTTACGAGCTGATGAATAAGATTTGGTGGGAACAGGGGATATACCCTGAAACTCCGCTGCAGTGATTAATTTGAAAGGTATTGGAATTTTATGAAAATTAATATGACGGAATGGCTTGAGAATATTAAAAACGATAAACATAAGAAAGCGTTTCCGATTCTTTCATTCCCCGCGGCTCAGCTGATGGGGATAACGGTGAAGGAATTGATATCGGACAGCGAAAAACAGGCTCAGGGGATGAAGCTTATTGCCGAGCGCAACGATGCTTACGGCTCAAACAGTCTAATGGATTTATCCGTTGAGTCCGAATGCTTCGGCGCCGAAATCTTTTTCTCGGACGATGAGATACCGACCGTGAAAGGACAGCTTATTTCAAACTATGATGAAGCAAATGCTTTGAAAATCCCTGAAATAGGCTGCGGACGGACAGGTATATATTCCGAGGCTGTCAGAATAGCCGCCGCATCCATAACCGACCGGCCGGTTTTCGGCTGCGTGATAGGCCCGTTTTCTCTGAGCGGACGGCTTTTGAGCGTTACGGAAGCTATGGTTATGTGCTACGAAGAGCCTGAGACAGTGCATTTGCTTCTGAAAAAGGCTTCGGAGTTCATCGTAAAATATTGCCTTGCTTTTAAAGCTGCGGGTGCCAACGGAGTCGCTCTTGCCGAGCCGCTTGCCGGGATGCTTTCACCCGCGCTCTCGGAAGAATTTTCATGCGCTTATGTAAAAAAGATAGTTGATGCTGTACAGGATGAAAACTTTGTTGTGATTTATCACAATTGCGGAAATTCAACGGTTTATATGATTGATAACATTCTTAAGGTCGGAGCGTCAGCATACCATTTCGGCAACGCTATAAAAATGAGCGACATGCTGCCGCACATCCCTGCCGATAAAATTGTTATGGGTAATGTTGATCCCGCCGGACAGCTGCGCGACGGAACACCCGAATCTGTCAAAGCGGCAACACTTGACATTTTAAATGTCTGCGCCAAATACCCGAATTTCGTTATTTCCTCGGGGTGTGATATCCCGCCATCCGCAAAATGGGAAAATATCGATGTGTTTTATGAAACCGTGAAGGGTTTCTATGCAAATGCCTGATAATACTAATCTGCGCAAAAAAGACCGCAAAGATTCAATGCGTTTTATCGGTGGTTAGTATAAAGCGCCGATTGATTGAATACAATATTATAACATGGGCTGAAATTTACAATTTGTTTTGCAAAATTCAGCCCATGTTTATTTGGTTGAGAGCAGACGGTTAAAGCATATACAAACCGGAATCCAGAACGGCATATTCTTTGTCGTACACTTGAAAATATTTATAAACAGGCTCGTTAAAGGTGCGATAATCTTTAACAGAATAATCCTCCAGCTTAATGGTTCTGATTTTATAAGAGTCCTTATTGCATATATAAAGCTTGTCAAGTATTTTTATTACGCTCACCGGACAATTGAAAGCATTCGATTTCCCCCCGCCGATTCTCAGTAAAACACTTTGTTCATTCGGAGAGTAATTAACAATCGAATTGCGTTCCGGGACAACACACCATATGCATTTATCATCAACTACAGGGCATTGAACAGCAGCGTCCTGGTACAGTAAATGGCAATTGATTGCTATGTTGCCGGTTGCGGTGAAGATATAAAGTTCACCTGTTTTGTATAAAACAGCTACTGCTCCGTTTGGGAAAAAAGAAGTGTCGCAATTTATAAAATCACCTAAATGTTCCGCAATCGTTTGATAAGCGTTCCCGAATTTTGCCTGCAGGTATGTTTTTTTTACCACAGGTTCGGAACTGTTAAGGACTTGATTGAAAAAGAAAAACGATACTTTTATACTCCCGCTATCCATATAATCTTTTTTTGAATATAAAAAACCCTGTTGATAGGGAATAACATCAAGAAGCTGAGCGTTTATTATTCTTTGCAATTTTTATCACTCCAACCAAAACAATATTAAATTGTACCCCGCCAAGCCGGATACGGCTGATAAGAACCTGCACACAGCAGGTGGGTGCCACCCAATGGTTTCGCGCTCCCTTCATCCGGCAAAAAGCCGGGAGGTCTGCAATTCACCACCGGAGTTAAGGCTCCCGAAAAAAAAGTGTTGGATCAATATAAGCCGAATTTATCGCACAAGGCAGGGTCCAAAAAAATTAATATAAAAACTAATCTTCTGCTTCGCAGTCTTCACTGTCAATATCGTATAAGTCACCGAGCCTGTCTTCGAAAATACGACCGATTTCATTAAACTCGGCTTCGTCTTCTATAGGCTCAAGGTATGTTTCTCCGTTTTCTTCGTTAACTTTGAGGATGATCAGTTCACCGTCATCTTCAAGCAATTGCTCGGCTTCATCATATAAAGGCGCCAATGCAACATATTTACCTTTGTCGGTTTCGATTCGGTCGAGTTCTTCAAAAACATGTTCTTTGCCGTCCTCGTCAACAACGCTGACAATATCAGGATTATATTCATCGTCCATCGGAAATTATCCCCATTTCATTCATATAAATATATATTACCCATATCGAAGCTATTAGTCAATAGTAAAATAGAACAGGTGCAAATTGCATAAAATATAATGGAAATAATTGGAACTTAATGTTGACATTATCTCAACATTAGGTTATAATTTAATTGAACAGAAGAGGATGATTTTATGAAGAGTTCTCAGAAAGTTCTGAGTGCGTTCCGAAAAGAACGCAAATAAATCAAAGGAGGCGGTTCCATTGGACAAAGACAGCGTTCCGTGCAATTCCAAGGCCCACCGTACTCTTAATGGCGAAAAACAAAAAGCGGTACATAGGCATTGACCGGAAATCTTGCTCCGCGCGCGTTGCCTAAACCGGAATTGAACAAATGTAATGAAGTGCCATTATTAAAGTGAAAGTGGGCGGGAGAAAAGCAAAAACTGATGTTATATCAGCAATGTACTCGATTCAGTAATATTAATTGCGAGTCGCACAATCTGAAACATAGTTTTTTACGGTTCTTCTAAACAATTGAATAAGTTTTAAGCGCCCCGCGGTATTTGCTGCGGGGCGCGTTCTTGAACAACCGCTGAACCGGTTTTTGAAAATAGCAGAATCAGCATAATTCTGTTGTAAGTCAATTCGTTTTTTGATATACTTTTATTGATAAAAATTTATATGCGAGCGGTGATAAAATGAATAATTTCGAAACATGCAAAGCCAGAGCGTATGAGCTTCGTACTGTGATTAACTACCACGGCAGAAAATATTATTTGGACGACAGCCCTGAAATTGAGGATTACGAATACGATGCGCTTATGCGGGAACTTAAGGATATCGAGGCCGAATATCCTGAGTTAATTTCATCCGATTCTCCGACTCAGAGCATCGGCGGATCAGCCGATGCTCAGTTTACCCCTGTGAGCCATACCGTGCCGATGGAAAGCCTTCAGGATGCTTTCAGCCTTGACGAGGTCATAGCCTTTGACAGCCGTGTTAGGGAAACCGCTCCGAATGCGACTTATATTGTAGAACCGAAAATTGACGGACTTTCCGTTTCACTTGAATATGAGAATGGGGTTTTTAAGAGAGGCTCCACCAGAGGCGATGGGCTCGTCGGCGAGGATGTGAGTGTAAACCTCCTGACCATCAGTTCTATACCGCATCGCCTGCATACGAAAGTCCCCTTTATCGAAGTAAGAGGCGAGGTTTATATGCCGCGGGATGCATTTACCCGCATTGTTGAACAGCAGGAGCTCAATGAGGAAAGGTTGTTCAAAAACCCCAGAAACGCGGCAGCGGGTTCTTTACGGCAGAAAAACCCTAAAATTACAGCTCAAAGAGCGCTGGATATTTTTGTATTCAATATCCAGCAGGTAACAGGTGTGGAGCTTAACAATCATAAAAGTTCGCTTGATTTTATTAAAAGCTTGGGAATAAAAACCATACCGTTTTATAATGAGTTTCGCACGGTCGAAGAAGTAATTGCCGAGCTTGAAAGAATAGGAAAAATCAGAGGAACCCTGCCGTTTGACATTGACGGCGCAGTCATCAAGGTGAACAGCTTTGAACAGCGCGCGGCGTTGGGCAGAACCTCGAAATTTCCGAAATGGGCGCTTGCTTATAAATACCCTCCGGAGGAAAAGCAGACCAAACTTCTGGATATCGAAATCAATGTCGGCAGAACAGGCGCACTGACCCCTACGGCAGTCCTTAAACCGGTGCTTGTCGCGGGTTCCACTGTCGGCAGGGCAACGCTTCATAATCAGGACTTTATAACGGAAAAAGATATCAGAATTGGCGATACGGTTCTGATCCGCAAAGCGGGGGACATAATCCCTGAGGTGATGAGTGTTGTTTGCCACAGCGAGAATTCGAAAAGCTATAATTTGCCGGAGATTTGCCCTTCCT
>CAZVJW010000030.1:0-50083 GCA_964627535.1 uncultured Eubacteriales bacterium | reverse complement strand
GTAAACACTTACCCATGTCCTGAATCAAATGACTTACCTATGTCCTGAATACTCAACGTGTGCGAACCACCGGCCACTAACCACTGACCACTCGTTATATATTGCACGAATAGTTCGGTGCTTCCTTGGTGATGAAAACATCATGCGGATGGCTTTCGATAAGCCCGGCGCCGGTTATTCTGACGAACTGGGCATTGTGCAGTTCATCGATGGTTTTGCATCCGCAGTACCCCATGCCGGAGCGGAGACCGCCGAGCATCTGGAAAACGGTGTCCGAGAGGGTGCCCTTGTAAGGTACTCTGCCCTCAACGCCTTCGGGGACAAGCTTGCGGTTATCTTCCTGGAAATATCTGTCCCTGCTCCCTTTTGACATCGCGCCGATGCTGCCCATGCCGCGGTAAACTTTAAACTGGCGGCCTTGGTAAATTTCGGTGTCCCCGGGGGATTCCTCACAGCCCGCAACCAGCGAGCCAACCATAACAACATTCGCTCCGGCGGCGAGTGCCTTGACAATATCGCCCGAATATTTAATTCCGCCGTCCGCAATGACAGGAATATTATATTGGCTCGCAATAACAGCAGCGTCATAAATTGCGGTAATTTGAGGCATGCCGATGCCGGCGACAACCCTGGTTGTACAGATGGAACCGGGCCCTATGCCAACCTTAACGGCATTGGCACCCGCGTCGATAAGGGCTTTTGCGCCATCCGCGGTCGCAATATTGCCGGCTATCATCGAAATATTCGGGAAAGCTGTTTTAACCTTTTTAATAGATTTCAGGATGTTGCTGCTGTGGCCATGTGCCGAATCAAGCACAAATGCGTCAACTTGCGCGTTAGCCAGAGCGCCTGCTCTTTCAAGCACGTCGGATGTTGCCCCGAGCGCCGCTGCGCAAAGCAGCCTTCCGCTCGCATCTTTCGCTGAGTTTGGATATTGTACAGTCTTTTCAATATCTTTAATTGTTATTAGCCCTTTAAGATAGCCTTTGTCATCAATGAGGGGCAGCTTCTCAATCTTATGCTTCATCAAAATGTCTTTTGCCTCTTGGAGTGTGGTACCGACATGGGAGGTTACAAGGTGATCCTTGGTCATGACATCTTTGATTTTTATACTGAAATCCGTCATAAAGCGAAGGTCGCGGTTGGTAAGGATGCCGACAAGCCTGCCTTCTTCGCAGATTGGAACCCCGGAGATGCGGTACCTTTGCATCAGCTCCAGCGCGTCCTCGACCAAATGCTCCGGAGAAAGAAAGAACGGATTGGCGATAACGCCGTTTTCCGAGCGCTTGACTCTGTCCACCTCGTCAACCTGCTTGGCGACAGACATATTCTTATGGATAACACCGATGCCGCCTTCTCTGGCAATTGCAATTGCCATGCGGGCTTCGGTGACGGTGTCCATCGCGGCGGTCATAAGCGGCGTATGAAGCGTTATTGTGGAGGTGAGTTTTGTTGACAGGCAGACATCTTTGGGCAACACATTTGACGCTGCCGGAACAAGCAGAACATCATCAAAAGTTAACCCCTCTTTGGCGAATTTTTCGGGATGCTCAAATTTCATCATTGCCCCTCCTTTGAGGTTACAGTTTATTTCGTTCAATTTTAATTAAATTATTATACCACAGCGGAGCAAACAAATTCAAGAAAAAATTACTGCAAAAATTACAGCGATAAGTTGTTATATTTAAATGGCTTTTCCAAAGGCTTAAACCGATACAAAGCGTCGGGGTGAAAGATGCCCCGCGAGCATTTTATCATACTCACGGGGCTTTAAAACTAAACAGATTATACTAATTACTCATAAAAACCTAACTAAAAAATCCGCACAAAACCTCATAATACTATTCTGCATTAAAATGGTGAATAGTATAAATCAAAGCTTTTGCTTGATTTATTAGAGGTTTTTTAATCGTGAATTAGTATTACTTGTACTTCGGCCTTGCAACATAAGAAGTATGAAGAATCTCGTGAGCCTTGTGGCTGCCGGGTGTGCCAAAGAATTCATCATACAAGTGCTTGATGGCCTCGCTTTGGTGTGATTTCCTTAAGGGCAAATCTTTATCGGCTTCGTAAAGCGCTGCGGCCCTCAGGCTTCTGAGGTCAAGGAAGTTTCGCACCACCGCGTGCTGAATAGGTTGGCCGCCGCCGTTGACGCAGCCGCCCGGGCAACCCATAATTTCAATAAAGTGGTAATTCGCCGTGCCGTTCTTTACTTTTTCCATCACGATATTCGCGTTGGCAAGCCCGCTTGCGACGCAGACATTGATATCCATACCGGCAATTTTATAAGTGGCTTCTTTGATGCCCTGTGTGCCTCTGACTTCTGTGAAATCAAGGGACTTCAGATCCTCGCCGGTGAGCGTATCCGCTGCTGTGCGCAATGCGGCTTCCATAACGCCGCCTGTGGCGCCGAAGATGACCGCCGCGCCGGTGCCTTCGCCTAATGGGTTGTCAAACTCCTCGTCGGGCAGCTTGGGGAAGAAAATGCCTGCGGTGTCAATCATTCTTGCCAATTCGCGGGTGGTAAGGGCTATGTCAACATCCGGGTAGCCGGATGCGTTTTCATGGTCACGTTTGCTTTCAAACTTCTTTGCCGTGCAGGGCATAATGCCGACAACAACGATGTTTTCCGGGTCAAGCCCCATCTTTTTGGCGTACCAGGTTTTGCTGATGGCGCCGAACATCTGCTGTGGGGATTTGCAGGTTGAAAGGTGAGGGATCTGGTCGGGATAGTAGTGTTCGCAGTATTTAACCCAACCGGGTGAGCAGGAGGTGATCATTGGCAGAACGCCGCCGTTCTTTACTCTTTCCACAAACTCGTTGGCTTCTTCCACAATGGTAAGGTCAGCGCCGATGTCGGTGTCAAACACCTTGTCAAATCCCAATCGACGCAAAGCGGCAACCATTTTGCCCTGCACATTGGTGCCGATATGCATACCGAAGCTTTCACCTAAGGTTACGCGGATGGAAGGCGCGGTGTTGACAATAACAAACTTGCTCGGGTCATTGATAGCAGCGAGTGCCAAGCCGGAATCGTCTTTTTCAACAAGAGCGGCTGTGGGGCAGTTGACAATGCACTGACCGCAGGAGATACAGGAGACATCCGCAAGGTCCTTGTCGAATGCGGAGCTGATATGCGTGTCAAAACCTCTGGCGTTGGCACCGATGACGGCGACCTTCTGCGCTTCGCACGCCGCGACGCAGCGGCGGCAGAGGATACACTTGTTGTTGTTTCTGATCATGTGGGCGACGGAATCGTCAAACGCGTACTGCTTGTTTTCTCCCTTAAAGTAATCTTCATCATCCACACCGAATTCTTTGCAGAGATGCTGAAGCTCACAGTTGCCGCTGCGCACGCAGGAGAGGCACCTTTTATCGTGTGTGGAGAGAATAAGCTCAAGGGTCATCTTGCGGCTTCTTCTGACCTTTGCTGTGTTTGTGAAAACTTCCATACCTTCGCTTACGGGGAAAACACACGCGGTGACGAGGCTCCTCGCCCCTTTGACCTCTACCATGCAAATGCGGCAGGCACCGATTTCGTTGATTTTTTTCAAGAAGCACAGCGTTGGGATTTCAATACCGGCGACGCGCGCGGCTTCGAGAATCGAAATGCCGGGCTCTACGCTTATAGGGGTTCCGTTAATCTTGATGTTTACATTTTCCATTTTTGGCGCCTCCTTTCTTATACTTTACTGATGGCTTTTACTTTTTTGCATGCATCCATACAGGCGCCGCACTTTATACATTTTTTGGTATCAATCACATGAACGGTTTTCGGTGAGCCGGTGATAGCGCCGACCGGGCAAGCCCTTGCGCAGAGTGTGCAGCCGATGCACTTCTTCGGGTCGATGTAGTAGTTAAGAAGGGCTTTGCAGACACCCGCGGGGCACTTTTTATCCACAACATGGGCGAGGTATTCGTCTTTGAAAAACTTCATGGTTGAGAGAACGGGGTTTGGAGCCGTTTGCCCCAGGCCGCAAAGTGAATTCTCTTTAATATAGTAAGCAAGTTCTTCAAGTTTATCCAAATCTTCCGGAACGGCTTTGCCGTCCGTTATTTTATCAAGAATCTCCAGCATACGCTTGGTGCCGATGCGGCAGGGAGCGCATTTCCCGCAGGATTCGTCAACGGTGAAATCGAGGAAAAACTTTGCGATGTCAACCATGCAGTTATCCTCATCCATAACGATAAGACCGCCGGAACCCATCATACAGCCGATGGCTGTGAGGTTGTCGTAATCGATTTGCGTGTCAATGAGCGAAACGGGAATACAGCCGCCGGAGGGACCACCCGTTTGCGCAGCCTTGAATTTTTTACCGTTCGGGATACCACCGCCGATTTCCTCGATTATTTCGCGAAGCGTGGTGCCCATCGGTATTTCAACAAGGCCGGTGTTTTTAATTTTGCCGCCCAAAGCGAAAACCTTTGTGCCTTTTGAACGTTCAGTACCCATGGCCGCGAAGCTTGCGGCGCCATGCAGAACAAT
The DNA here is from genome assembly GCA_964627535.1 of uncultured Eubacteriales bacterium. GTDB lineage: Bacteria > Bacillota > Clostridia > Oscillospirales > Acutalibacteraceae > UBA1447. The sequence continues at coordinate 45,597 of CAZVJW010000030.1, read as the reverse complement.
CTGCGGGATATTGGCGAAGGTTTCAACATTGTTTTCTGTGGTCGGTTTGCCGAAAAGTCCCTTAACAGCAGGATACGGGGGACGGGGACGCGGCTCGCCGCGGTTGCCTTCAATGGAGGTCATCAGTGCCGTTTCCTCACCGCAGACAAACGCGCCGGCGCCAAGGCGGACATGCAGATTAAAATTAAAACCGGAATCAAATATATTTTCACCTAAAAGGCCTTGTGCTTTAGCCTGTTCGATGGCCAGTTCCAAATGGCTGACGGCTATGGGGTATTCCGCACGGACATAAACATAACCTTCGGTAGCGCCGATAGCATAACCGCAGATGGCCATGGCTTCCACGATGCAATGCGGGTCGCCTTCAAGCACGGAGCGGTCCATAAACGCGCCGGGGTCGCCCTCATCGGCGTTGCAGACTACATATTTTTGGTCGGCTTCGCTTTTAGCGGTAAATTCCCATTTGAGCCCGGTGGGGAATCCGCCGCCGCCTCTGCCGCGCAGCCCGGAATCCTTAACAATTTGAATAACCTCAGCGGGCTTCAGCGTTGTCAGGCACTTCGCGAGCGCCTGATAGCCGTCGAGCGCGATATATTCCTCAATGCTTTCGGGGTTGATAACGCCGCAGTTGCGCATAGCGACTCTTTTTTGCTTTTTGTAGAAAGCAGTTTGGTTGAGTGATTTGATTGTGTCCGGAGAAATAGTCTCGTCATAAAGAAGCCTTTTGACGATATGCCCTTTTATTAGGTGCTCCTCAACGATTTCGGGGATATCCTCCACCTTAACTTCGCTGTAAAAACAACCTTCCGGGTAGACAATCATAATGGGGCCTATTGCGCAAAGCCCGAAGCAACCGGTTTTAATCACCTTAATCTCATCAGCAAGACCCTTTTCGGCAATTTGTTCCGTAAGGGCTTTTATAATCTCATCGCTGTGTGAGGAGGTACAACCGGTACCGCCGCAGACAAGTACATGGGCACGATACATTAGCTTTTCCTCCTTTTATTTGGCGATGGCGCCAACTGTAAATTCGGTAACAATGTTACCGTTTACTAAATGTTCGGTTACAATTTTGGAAACCCTATCAGCCGTCATTTTAACATAAGTAACCTTTTCTTTGCCCTGTTCGACAACCTCTACAATCGGCTCATATTGGCACATGCCAATGCAGCCTGTTTGAGTAACCGCTATATTGGTAAGTTTGCGGCGGGCAATTTCATCGTTAAAACTTTCAAACACAGGCCGGGCACCGGCGGCAAGGCCGCAAGTTGCAAAGCCGACAACAACGCGGATGAAATCGGGGTTGCCGTTGCCTGTGGTCATCTTTGCTTTTGCCTGTGCTCTCAAAGCATCTAATTCTTCAATAGTTTTCACTGCTAACACCTCCACGAATAATATGTTTCTGATTAAAAATTCAGGTCAGCGCCTGATACTTGTCAATAATTGCATCGACCTGGTCAACCGTCAGGCGGCCGTAGACATCATCATTTACCATCATAACGGGGGCAAGCCCGCAAGCGCCAATACAACGGCAGGCTTCAATTGAGAATTTTGCGTCGGGCGTGCATTCATCGGGGCCGATGCCCAGTTTTGTGCAAATCTTGTCGAGAATATCCTTGGAGCCCTTGACATAACAAGCTGTTCCGAGGCAAACCGAAACATTGTACTTCCCCTTTGGCGAAAGCGCGAACTGTGCATAAAATGTCGACACGCCGTAGACTTTTTCCAATGGAATGTCCATTCCGTCTGCTATCATAACCTGGACTTCAAAGGGAAGATAACCGTAGATAAGCTGAGCTTGCTGCATAACATGAATAAGCAGGCTCTTATTATCCTTGGACTCATCAATTATACTGCGTAGCCGGGCTTCTTGCTCAGGTGTTCCCGCAAACGGGATTTTGCTGACTTTCTTAAGCATTTAGCCTTTTCCTCCTTAATAAAAAATAGTAACATGGCAGAAATATACATCCGGGGGGTATAATAACTCGCCACTGCATTCTTAATTATTATAACATGGATTACATTAAAGATTTACGAATATTGAAATATCCTACAAAAAAAGTAGCACAACTTTAGCGAATATCACGGTAAAAACTGTTGAAACTGTTGTTATTTACAATAAATCGAACATTTTATTTATTATACTGGTAATCCAGTATTTCAATCACATGTGCAACGGCATGGTCATTATTGGAACGGACGATATGTGTTGCGGCCGCCAAGGCTTCCGGCGCCGAATTTTCCGGCACAAAAGCACCCGCCGCGGCAACAAGCATTTCAACATCGTTATAACCGTCACCCACGGCGTAGCACCGGTCGAGGGGAACACCCAAATAATCGGCAAGTTTATATAACCCTGTGCCCTTGTCCACGCCCTTTTTCATCACTTCGATGAACGAGCCCGTTGTGGGTAAAAACGCCGGGTCATCCGTTATAGTCTTTAAAAGTTTTTGTATTTTCGGCGATGTGGCCTCATCGCTGCCGATCATAACCTTCTGCCAGGGCATTTTTGCGGCAGAAGGGTCGTTGACGACGGTGAACTTAATATTTTGGCTGGTGAAATGCCGCTCGGTGTCATCCGACAGATGGATAGCAAAGGTTTCATTGAACGGATACATTTCGATTGACGCCGCCGGGAAATTATCCCGCACAGCTCTTACTGCCTCAAACCCTTCTTCCCCGATACCGTCGAAAAAAGCCGCTTTTTTTTGCTCATAGTCATAAGCCAATGCACCGTTGGCTAAAAGAACGGGCGCGTTGATATATCCCGGGTCATATAAATGAAAGCCCTGATAGGTTCTGCCGGTGGAAACGGTAAAATATCCGCCTTCGGTAATGAAATACGCGATGGCCTCGCGGACCTCTTTTGTGATAATACCTTCATCGGTCTTTAAGGTGCCGTCGAAGTCGCTTGTTATCAAAACTTTTTCAAACTTTTTCATCGGTTAACCTCATCTCTAACGGTAAAGGTGTTGCTTCCCTCGTGAAGCTCGCGCTTTTCCTCGCCGATCTTAAAGCCGGCTATTACCCCGGCCGGTATTTCAATAACAAACTCAACGCATCCCGGTTGCTTTTGATAAGCGACGGCTATTTTGCCCGAAGCGGCTGTGATATGCCCCTTCGCGAATGTCATGCCTTCAACAAGCACCGGTTCAATTATGATTTCTTGAAAGCCCGTTGAGCCCTCCGTTTGCCTGATGCCTAAAAGATAGTAGAAAAGATATCTTGTCACCGCGCCAAACATCGGATGGCTTTGCGATTTTTTGCCTGTCCAATATTCCCAAAGCGTTGTGGCGTTGTGCTCCATCATAAAATTGAAGGATGTCGTCTTTTTTGAAGCAAGAAGGTTGAAAGCAAGCTGCCCTTGACCGCGCTCAAAAAGCACCCTCGTCAGAATATCCGTGCCGAAAATGCCGGTGTCAACCATCCCGAGGTTGTTATATTTTTGAATAACGTTGTTAAAAGTTTTCTCCGTGCCGAGACCGATATCAAGCGCAAAGGAATCGGCGCCCTGAATATCTTCGAAGAAGTCGCCCGTACCGGAGTTATAATAGACTTTTTCAATCGCTTTTTTCCGGGCGGCGATGCGCTCGTTCAGCATCGGAATAACACTTTCCTCGCCGATAAGCGCCGCAATCTCCTTGACTGTTTCCATGCTTTTTATGTAGAAATAGTTATTCACCAAAGGCTCCGGAATCTTGATTTTATCGGGTGTGCACCAGTCGCCCAGGCACCACGCCCAGGGTTGGTCACTAATTATTAAATCGTTTTCGCTGTGGTCTTCAAGGTATCTGAAATATTCCAGCATCCGCGGGAAAAACTCCTTTAAAACCTGCGTTTCGCCGTAGTGTTTATAAAAAACATACGGCACAACAACAATCGCGCAGCCCCAGCCGCCGGGGCCGCCGCCGGAGGGGAAATAGGGGGCCGTATACTGAACATGCCCGGTGGCTTTATCCTGGCAGTCAGCAATATCGCCGAGCCATTTTCTGTAAAACTCCTTGCCGTCAAGCAAAAGCATCGCGGCATCGCAGGCAAGCTGCCCGTCGCCGGTATAACCGCGGCCTTCCCGCTGAGGACAGTCGGAGGGTATGCCCGCATGCATGTTGAAAAGCTGTGTTCTGACATAAGCGGCGTAAAGCCAATTCAGGGATTTGTCATCGCATTCGAAAGAAGATGTTACAGCCACATCGCTGTGGATAACGGCGCAGGTTTTCACTGCCGCGTTGTTTGTGAGAGAAAAGTACCGGAAGGCATGCCACGTGAAGCGGGGATGGTATTCGCGGGCGCTGCCGTCGGTGATATAGACATCCGTCTGCATTCTTTTGCGTGAATGTTTATATGTATAGGAGGCGGAATTCAGATAACCCTGCTTTTTCAGCACCTCGGCGTACTGCGCGACAACTTTTCTGCCTTTTTTACCGGCGCAGGTGATAACCGGCCAGCCGGTCATATTTTCTCCGGCATCGTAAATGCTGTATTTTCTGAATTTTTTTACAAGGCGCGGTGTTAAATAGCGGATAACTTTATCGGAGGGGCATTCTTGAATATAGAATTCCGTTTCGGGAGAGGGCACAACGGTTACGTTCTTCCATATGGAAGTATCGTAATCAATGAGGTTCCAACCTGGAATTTCAAGAGTATAATCGTGCGTCTCTCCGTACAGAACCCGGCTTGCCGTAATAGGGCTTTGCACCCACTTCAGGCTTTCATCGCTGATAACTGTTTGCTTCGTACCGCCTTTTCCGGTGAGCGTTATGAAATAGCAGAGTTTGGCTTCACCGTAACCGATTCGTCTGTACCACCCGCCGCCGAGCATGACACCGACAGCGTTTTTACCTTCTTTGATAAAGGGTGTCAGATCGTATTTGAGGCAATAGATTCTGTGGGAGAACCTGTCTGTTACAGCGGAACCGCTGCATTCAAAGCGATGGTCCTCATAATCGGTCCATGCCGGCACCAGGAGGTCTTCGCTCACCCGTTTGCCGTTAACAGTCATCTCAAAAAAACCGAGGCCGCAGATGGTGATTTCCGCGGATTCGATGCTTTGAGCGTTAAATTCACCCCGGATATACGGCTGGTCGCAGCCGGTTTCCGGAGCAACCCATTTCGCAGAACCAAACATTTCATTTTGTGTCATTAAACAACCTGCCTTCATAAAGTGTCGTGATATTATAGCATAGATGAAGGGGGTTTGGTAGGGAAAAACTGAAATGCCCGCTGCTTCTAAGACGAAACAGAGGGCATTATGATTATTTCGGAGGTTTCGGGTACAGCCATCGATTTGGGGAAAAATTAAAGTTCAAAGTATTCTATCTTATTACTCCGTTTGCGACATCAGATTCTTTAGCTTCCCGAAGCTGTCGTTGTAAACACCGGGCAGCAGTTCAACAAAGCACATCCCAACCTGTGTTCCGTCCTCCCGGTAGATTCCCGCCAGCAATTCAAAATATACAAGGTTAAGCTGGCCTTCGAGCAGCGGTTTAATTATATATTTTTCATCCTTTACCCCGGGAACGCTAACATCCCAACCACTTGAAAATTTAAGGCCTTCCGGGTATACAAATTCAAGCGGCTTGATGCTGTATTCATTCAGCCGCGAGTAGCTGCCGTCTTTGAGGATATATGTTCCGTCGCGGTAATCGTCCTGCGGGAAGGAAAAAAGCATGATTTCCTCATCGTCAAAGAACCGCAGCGAAAACCACTCCCAGTGGCATTCTTTGTTGGCAATGTGATAGGTCCCGCCTTGCCGGTCAAACCAAGATTTTCCTGTTACGTTCAGCGTTTTCCCTGCGAATGTTATCGTACCGGCTGTCGGCATATTCGGCCAGGTAAAATAAAAAGTTGTTTCCTTTTTACCCGGAATTCCCATTTGCAGCACGCCGTTATCGCAATGCCAAACTGCGCCTTTACCATAGCCGAGAAAGAGATCGAATGAAAAATCCGGGTTTTGCCCCGAGCACCTTATGCCATCATTTTTCTTTTCGGCAAGCGCCAAATTGCCGAAGGCGGCGGCGGTTTCATCAACTTTAAGGTCACTGCGCGACATTGTGAGCTTCTTGCTGTAATAGTGTTTTTCGTTTTTAAAGTCTGTGAGCGCAAGCATTAGGATGTATGGATGAAGCAGGCCTACCCTCGCCCTGATGAGCGTGTACTGAAACGAATAGAGATTTTTGTTCTCATCTTCAAGATATCCGGTGGCATACCACCATTCCGAGCAGCCCTTATGCAGCAGCCACTCCTCTTCAAAAGAACCGTGATTGTGTGTGCGGTAAGGGATTACTTTACACCTTGGCATTTGTTTCGCCTCCAAATTAAAATTTGTGTTGTTTACTGTTGATTTGCGCTTTTCTGCTATATAGCAAATCAATTTTTTAATTAACAGGTAAAGCTGTGTTTTCCTGCCCAAACAATCTGACTTGTGCCGTCGGGCAGAACAATCTCAGTCTTCCCCGGCGTTTCGATATCTAAGGTAAAGCGGTTGCCATCCAGTTTCCATGCGACGGAAATCAATCCCGCGGCACTTTTATAGGTGCAGTTCACAAAGGTTAAACTGCCGCCGACGGTCGGCTTGATTTGGATTGTTTTAAAACCCGGTTCAAGCGGTTTGATGCCTGCTACCGAATTAAACAGCCAGCCGACAACGGTTCCCGGTGAATAATGGTTCAGGGAATTTGTTGGCTTGTTGTTGTCATCAATGCCGTTCCAGTTTTCCCAAATTGTCGTTGCGCCTTTTGTTATGGGGTAAAGCCAACCCGGGCGCGAGGTGTTTTCAAGTATTTTAAAAGCGGTGCCGGTGTACCCGTAATTGACCAGTACGCTGCAAATCCAGGGTGTTGTCAAAAAGCCCGTTCCTATTTTGAAGCCGTTTGCAACAACCATGTTGTTCAATTGTTTCGCTACAGCTTTTGCGGGTTCGCCCTCAATCAAACCCAACGCCAACGGTCGGACATATCTGCACTGACGCTTGGATTTCACCACACCGTCTTTGATGAATTCCTTTTGGTAGGCTTGTTTTACTTTGCTGTAAAGCTCCGCATATTTTTTCTCGTCTCCGGTTTTGCCCAATAAACCCGCAATTTCAGAAATCAGCCTTGCGGAGTAAGCAAAGTATGCGGTGGCGGCTTCCGCGTCCGGCTTCACAAACATCGTGTATAAAGTATCTTTTACCATAACGTGCCCGGGTTCCAGCCACTCCCCGAAATGAAAGCCTGTATCCACAATATATTTGCGGTGGCTGCCGTGCTTGAACAGATTGAGCCGGTGCGTGCGCCTTGCCCGCTTTTCGGAAAACGCAAGCCATCTGGTCATACACTCATACTGGTCTTCCAAAACAGTCTTATCGCCGTACATTTTATACAATGTATAAGGAACTATTTCCACCGCGTCGTTCCAGCCCGAACTTCCGTTCAAAAACCCCATAGACTTGCCCATAACATCCGGCACGGTGTTTGGGACAATACCGTTTTCGCGCTGCTGCGCGCGGACATCAGCCAGCCATTTATTCAGAAATTTCCGGGTATCCATTAAATAACTGCCGGTCTCGGCAAATGCTCCGATATCCCCGGTCCAGCCAGCACGCTCACGCGTTGGGCAATCGGTCGGAATATCCAAAAAGTTGCTTTTCTGGCTCCAACGGACATTCTTTACCAGTTGGTTTATCATAGCGTTCGAACACTCGAAGGTGCCTGTCTGCTCCATATCCGAATACAGGGCTATCGCTATAAAGTTTTCGGGCAGCACCTTTTCCGGCCAGCCGGCAAGTTTTACATATCTGAAGCCGTGAGCGGAAAATGCCGGCTTGTATTCCTGCGCGCCGTCTTTTAAGATGTAATCAATCCGTTGGAACCGACGCGTCTTCGAGCCAAGATTTTTCAGGGTGAAATTGCCGTTTTGGTCTAATGTTTCGCCGTGGATTAATGTAACTTGCTGTCCCGCTTTTCCGCTGACTTTAAAATGTGTATAGCCGAACATATTCTGTTTAAAATCAAGAACAGTTGCGCCGTCGGGCGTAACAAGCACTTCCGGTTCAAAGGTTTCGTGTTCCAATATTTTTTCGCCTTCGGAGGGAACCAATTTGCCGCCGTATGATGCCGGTTTCACACCGTGCCAACCGCTGTCGTTAAAGCAGGCATGATTCCATCCCGTCAGCTCTTTTGTTGCATCATATGTTTCGCCGGCTCTTAAATCGGCCGCCCTGATTGCGCCGTCCTGCGTGGCTTTCCATGTGGAATCGGTAACGATTTTTTCACTTGTTCCATCGACATAATCAATAGTCAAAATACACAGAAAGGCAATGTCGCTGCCGTAGTGGTTTTTGATACCGCTGAGGCCGACCTCACCTCGCCACCAGCCGTCACCGACAACCGCGCCTATTACATTTTCGCCTTGTGACAGCAAGGCGGTGACATCATATTCCTGATACTGCAGGCGTTTATCGTAGGCGGTAAAGCCCGGCATAAACACCTGCTCATCCACCGAATTGCCATTGAAATAAGCTTTGTACAACCCGCAGGCTGAAAACCTTGCGATTGCGGATTTTACAGGCTTTTTTATGTTGAAACTCTTTCTTAAATAGGATGCCGCCCTGTTTTTGCCTTGCTTTTTCAGCTCAGGATTGATAAAAAGATTATTCAAGGTTCTTACCTCCGATCAAAAATATGCTGTTTTGTGTTATGAAGAAAGTCCGCCTTCACAATATTACCCGGATATGCTTTGCCAGCTCAGCACCTGCTTCAAAAAATCAAGGATGTATTCTTCGCTTTCTTTGCAGCCGTTTTTGATCCAGCTTTTAATAACCGCCAAACTTCCGCTCATATAAAACAAAAACTGGTTTTCGGCTGCTTTTTCGTCAATGTCCGGGGTTGCTTCCTTTACGATCACCATCACTTTATCATGAAACAAACCCACAAACCTGTTCAGCAGGTAATCAAGGCCGTATTGATTCAGGATGACATTCCAATAGTCTTTATTCTCGGAAATGGTTGCGAGGATATCTGTCAAAAAGTCTTCCAGCGGTAAGCTTAATTTAAATTTATCGCTTGCGTTAAGAACCTTGTCAAAAATCTCGTCGCTTATTTTCTCGATTAAATCGTAAGGGTCTGAAAAGTATTTGTAAAAAGTTCCCCGGTTTATTTCGGCCTTTTCACAGATTTCCTTCACTGTAACTTTTTCCAAAGGGGTCACTTCAAGTATTTCGATGAAAGATTTTCTGATGATATATTGAGTATATTTGATTCTTCCGTCCAAAACCAACCCTCCCGATAGACATAATTTTAAAATTTGAACAATTATGGAACACTATTTGCAATTTTGCCGATTGCATCACTTAATAAAAGTAATTATACTATACATTGTGGCAATAATTCAACATATGTTTATTATATGTAACAACAACTCGAAACGCTGATGCTTGAAAAGAACAACAATAAATGTCTGAGCAGTGAAGCCAAGGAAGAGAAGGATTTACCGATTAAAATGAGATTTCAAGGAACTGATGTTTGACAAACAAAGAACAATATTATGGTTTTGAAAGGCAGTGGCTGAATGGATTTTGTACAGGCTGTTTCGCAGTATCAAGCCGACCCTACAAGCGAAAACCTTGCGAAGATATGCGGGGGACTGAGAAAAGCAATGACCAACAGGGAAAAAATCCGGATGCTTTCGGGCAGAGGATTCTTTCTGCAATCGGGAAGGGACATCATCCTGCATGCCGGAAGAACCTATAACTACGCTCCGATAAAAACATGCGGCGTCAAGAGGCTCGGTGTTCCGCCTGTTAAGTTTTCTGACGGGCCCAGAGGCGTTGTCATGGGCAACAGCACATGTTTTCCTGTTTCGATGGCGAGAGGCGCGGCCTTTGACGACGAGCTCGAATACGAGGTGGGCAAAGCCATTGCCGAAGAGGTCATTGCAGGCGGCGCCAATTACTTTGCGGGGATCTGCATCAATCTTCTGCGCAATCCGCGCTGGGGCAGGGCACAGGAAAGCTATGGCGAAGACCCTTATCTTTTGGGCAGAATGGGCGCGGCGCTGACAAGGGCTGTGCAGGAGATGGGCGTTATGGCATGCCCGAAACATTATGCCTGCAACAGCATCGAAAACCTCCGCTTCAAGGTCAATGTGACGGCAACCGAGAGAACCATGCAGGAAGTATATCTTCCGCACTTTAAAAAGTGTATCGACGCGGGGGCTGTCTCCATCATGGGCGCGTATAACAAGGTGCGCGGCGACTACTGCTGCGAGAGCAGCTATCTTCTGACCGATGTGCTCCGAAAACAGTGGGGCTTTGAGGGCTTTACCATTTCCGACTTTTTATGGGGTGTTTATGACGCGCGCAAAGCGCTTCCCGCAGGGTTGGATATCGAAATGCCCGCAACTGTCCGTTACGCCAAAATACACCGTTTCCTTCGCACGGGCAAATTAAAAATCAGCGATATCGACACCGCCGTCGATCATATCCTCACCGGGCTTATCAAGGTAACGCCAAAGCTGAAACCTCAGCCGAAATCAGTCATCCAATCAAAAGAACATACCGAACTTGCCAGAAAAGTTGCGGAAGAAGGAACGGTTCTTCTTAAAAACAACGGTATTCTGCCTTTGGTAAGAGGCAAAAAAATAGCCGTTGCCGGCCGGTACGCGGACAAAATCAATGTGGGCGACCATGGCAGCAGCAATGTGTTCAGTACCTATACCGTGACGCCGTACGAAGGCTTATGCAATGTTTTCGGCAAAGACAATGTATTGCTTTGCGGCATGAAAAACAAAAAAAGCGACTTGGAAAAAATCAAAGCCTGCGAGGCTGTTGTTGTCTGCGTCGGCAACAACTATAAGCAGGAAGGGGAATACCTGGTCAATACGATAAAAAGCGACAAAAAAACCGAAAGCGGCACAGGCGGCGACCGCTACAGCCTGCGCATACCTTCGGAAGATGTCGCGCTTATCCATGAAATCTGCGCCGTTTGCCCGAATACGATCGTCAATATTACCGGCGGCAGCGCGGTAATCATCGAAGAGTGGAAAAACGAAGCCGCCGCTGTACTGGAATCGTTTTACAGCGGGCTTGAGGGCGGAAACGCATTGGCGAATATACTCTGCGGCAATGTGAATCCATCGGGCAAACTGCCCTTCACCATGGCGGAAAAAGAAGAGGACTATCCGCCGTTTCTTTTTCCCGGTGACAAAACATTAGAAATTGAATACAGCTATTACCACGGATATACCCTGCTTGATAAAGAAAACAAAAAAGCCGCTTATCCTTTCGGATTCGGGCTTTCATACACGACTTTTGAGTTTTCGGGGTTAACAGCCGAGAAAACGGATAAAAATCAAATTTCCGTCAGCGTTCAAGTAAATAATACCGGGGACAAAGACGGAAAAACCGTTATCCAAGTCTATGCCGGTTCCGCCGAAAATACGGCTGACAATCCGAAGAAGCTGCTCAAGGGCTTTAAAAAGGTATTTCTCAAAAGCGGAGAAGAAAAATCTTTTGAGATACTGCTCGAAACCGATGACCTGCGGTTTTACGATGAGAAAAGTAAAAGCTGGTATTTGGATAAAAGTTATACGATTTATTGCGGGGAAGATTCGGAGAAGGCGATGGGGCTGGAGACGGGAATTATCTTTTAAAAGGTTTGACACACACGGACTCTCGGCCGCTGCAATCGAAAAATTTACTACTTATTTTTTGCCGTCTTTACGGATGCTATAAGTAAAATTCGAATATTTGTACAAATTGAATCAAGCCGTCTAAAATTGTCTTCGCTGATATAGCCTGTTTTAAAGAGCAATTCCAGCCAATAGCCCGTTTCATTAGATTCTTTTAAAGCAATCTGAAGTTTTGCAATGAAATCCGGTTTGCTTTGCGCATATTGAGCTTCTCTTATATTTGCGCCTATACTCGTACCGCTCCGGCCGATTTGATTACAAATAATACTTTCTCTTTTCACTTTGAGTTCTTTGACGAGTTTAATTGTCTCAATTGCAAAATCCATTGACATATCCATTAATCTGTTTTCTTTCACATAAACACCTCATAATTTATTGTAATATGCAATGATAAATGGAAATGAAGTATGCTCCGCATATGAAGCATCTCGCTTTGCTCGAAATGAAGTGTTGAGCTAAAGCTCAACGTGAAGCGAAGTATCCTATATGTGCCTCAGCACACTTCATGCCGTAAGGCACTTCATGTCCGAAGGACACTTCACATCCCGAAAGGGATACTTCATTGAAAACGCCCTGTTTTACAAAACAGAGCGTTTTCATGGTGGACACACACGGACTCGAACCGTGGACCTCTTGCGTGTGAAGCAAGCGCTCTAACCAGCTGAGCTATGCGTCCATTTTGTTTAAAATGTGAAAAATCGGAAGTTGAAAATCAAAAATTTAAAAAATCTGACTTCCAAAATCCGAAATGGTGACCCGGACGAGACTCGAACTCGTGTAGCCGCCGTGAAAGGGCGGTGTCTTAACCGCTTGACCACCGGGCCTTGTTGGTAGCGGCAGTTGGAGTCGAACCAACGACACTCCGGGTATGAACCGAATGCTCTAGCCAACTGAGCTATGCCGCCATCTGCCACCGATAAGGCTTAATCATTATAAGATAAGGGAATCTATTTGTCAACATCTTTTTTGACGGTTGCCCCGGGAACTTTAAAAGCGTTATTAGAACAATTATTGAACGCCGTGTAAGAAATCAATCATTGCAAACAATTATTTACCTGTCAATGCTTCCAAGTCATTGATAAGCAGTTCATTCCGGGTAGCGGAAATGTTGTTTATAAAAAGAACATCTTTTATTTTGTTGGATACAACGAAATTTTTCAAATTGCCTTTCCAATAACGGTAATCGATGACATGAACATTCTGATAATGCGCAACCAAAAAAGGAACAAACGCATTACCGAAGGATTCCTTGATAACAAGGCATGAAGAGTTATCGGACAAATCTTTATTAACAATGATCGTGTAGGGATTGTCGCCACCGATAAATGTACCGTATTTGTTGCTTGAATTCCATGATGCAACATCGGTTATTACATTCCATTTAAATACTTCACCTTTTTTATCGGTAAAATTCATTTGTGTATTATTATAAGGTTTATATGCTGCCACTGTATCGGGGTTGTTTCCCAAAACGGGATCTTTTTCAGACTCGGAATAAAAAGATCCGAGAAAACCCTCAAAACTCACTTTTTCGTATTGTGAAAGCGGGACCGCATGAATTCCCTTTCCCTTTGCCCATTGTTCATAGCCGTAATAAGCCCCAAGAGCCGTCCAGTGATGGTCGGTACGGAAATAAATATATTCATCATTGTGTGCTGACAGCGTGTCGTAAATATACACAACTTTTACCGTATTATTCATCAAGCCGAACATATAATTGATTGCTTTATTTTGATCTGAACTGTTGATGCTGCTTTTTACGTTTTCCGGAAGCATAATGCCCGTGCTGGTTGGTACAATTATATCGTAAACGGTTGCGGAACCGTTTAGTTTAGCTGCGGCGTTATTAAGAACAGCGGCATATCGGTTGGCTAAACCGGTCCTGAAATTATAATATTCATATGCCCGGTCATTAACCAAAAGCATTGCCTCCAATGTCTGAATTTCCGCGGAGTCAATTGATTTGGCAGTGGTTTCTGCTTCGGCAGTGGTTTCTGCTTCGGAAGAGGTTTCGGCGGCGGATGCGGCTTCGGAGCCGGTTGTTTCGGTAACAGATGCTTCTGCTGTGACCGGTTCCTCCGTGAGTGGTGCGACTGGCTGAGCTTGTGCCTCAGGTATTTCGTCACCTTCCTCAACATTTCCCTGAATCTGTACGGCATGAGACCCATATAGTTTGTGAATGGAGGCGTTTGCGGCGATCATTTGCTCGCGCAACGGAAATGTATCCGAAAACCATAAATCAATACCTTTAAAATAACCGCCGTTAAATAATGTCTGCACACTGAATTTCGGGAAAACGGACAGTGTTCGTTTTTCGCTTTCCGAAACAGACGGACGCAAAGGAATTAGGAAAGAAAAAACAAACCCGACTGTCAGCAGCAGGCAAAATAAAGTTATAATGATATAATCGGCCGAAAAAAGTTTGTGAGCCTTTTTCAAACAGAATTTAATTTTTTCAGTTTTTATTCGGCACACCTCGCTTTAAAATTGAAAGTACAGAAAAGGATTATAACTGTTGCCAACCAGTGCTAACGTGGAAAGAATAATTATAACAATAATAACAGGTAATTGCGCAACCGCATAAGTTTTTATCAATGCAGAATTCTTATTGTCATTACTTCTCAGCATTTCGCTGAATGTTTTTATAAAAGGAGTAACTGCAATCATTGCCACAATAAGGAAAAACATATAATTCTGCCAAACCGTTTTTGCCTCAAAGTTTGTAAATGGATTGCTGTTCCAACAAAATAAACCCTTCAATACAACCCATACCAAGGGTAACCGGCGGAAGCGGAATAAAATCCAACTGAAGAAAACCACCGCAAGCAGATATACATGGCCGAAAACATGCGGTATTTTATCAAGAACTTTTCCGAGAAATATTTTTTCAACCGCGATGAACACAAAAAAATAAAGCCCCCACAGAACAAAATTCCAGCTGGCACCGTGCCAAAGCCCGGTAAGAAGCCACACGATAAACAGATTAAAAACTGTCCGGAGAAGTCCCCTGCGGCTTCCTCCAAGCGGAAAATATACATAATCTCTGAAAAAAGTGCTCAGCGAGATATGCCATTGCCGCCAAAATTGTGACACCGATGATGCTGTATAGGGATAATTAAAGTTTTCTTTGTAGTGAAAACCAATCATTAATCCCATGCCGATTGCCATGTCCGAATAAGCGGAAAAATCTAAATAAATCTGAAGCATGAAAGAAAGAACACCAAGCCATAAAAGGATAGCTGGTTTTTCGGATAATGCGGCAAGGTTGGCAGTCAAAAGGCTCGGATCAGAAGCGATTTTGTCTGCCAGCAAAATTGTATCCGTAAGTGTTCCGCAGGTGTTGGCAAGCAATGCTTTTTTCCCCAGTCCAACCGCAAACCGGGTTATGCCGGCGCTGAGCTGGGAGGGATTTGTGCTGCGTGCAAGAATTTCGTCGGAGATGTCTTTATAACGCACAATAGGCCCGGCAATGCACTGATGAAACAAGCTTACATACATGAGCAAATGCGCGAAATTGTGCTGCGCTTTTACTTCGCCGCGGTTGACATCAATCACATAAGACAGAATTTGGAAAGTATAAAAAGATATACCGATCGGAAGAGCAATTTGCGGAATAACGCCGGGGTAACCTGTAAGAGCATGCACATTGTCAAGCGTGAAGGTGCCGTATTTAAAAACGCCTATCAAACCCAGATTGACGATACAGGCTAAAATCACCCAAAGCTTTGCCTGCGAGGGAGCACCGCTGCGCTCGATAAGCATCGCAAAGATCCAGTCAGCGAATGTCATTCCGACAAGGAGAATAACATATTTAGGCTCGCCCCACGCATAGAAAATCAAAGAAAAAACCAACATGATAGCGTTTTTGGTCCGGATATCTTTTGCCAAAAAATAAAGCAGCAGATTCAGCGGCAAAAACACATATAAAAAAAGCAAATTCGAGAAAACCATTTAATCCGATTCCTTAATAAAATTTTTAAACTTTTCCAGCAGCCTGATGCCGGCGATTGCTTTTATATAAAGCCCGTTTTCCAGGAACTCTTCTTCCAGCACTACGCCTTCCCGCCGCAATTCCGCCGCATCGGCTCCCGCGGCGTAGGGGAAAATAAATTCAGCCTGCCTGCGTGTGGGCGGCAGCGCTTTCGCGATTTCCTCCAGCAGATTTTCAAGCCCCTGGCCCTTAAGGGCGGAAATCATAACCCCCTTGCCGATAACGGGCAAGTTGAAAATGCCGGGTGCAAGGTCGCATTTATTCATAACCGTTAACACCGGGGTCTCCCCGCAGTCAAGTTCGTCCAAAAGCTCGTTTGTCACCTTTAGATGCTCGGCGCACTCATCGCTGGAAGCATCGCACACATTCAGAATGACGGATGCGGAAGCCGCCTCCTCGAGGGTTGACTTGAACGCCTCCACAAGTTTGTGGGGCAAACGGCGTATCAGCCCGACGGTGTCAATGAGCATAACACTTCGTCCGTCCGGCAGTGAAAGCGCACGGGATGTCGGGTCAAGGGTCGCGAAAAGTTTATCTTCAACCAGAACGCCCGCCTGTGTCAGGGCATTCATCAAGGTGGATTTCCCCGAGTTGGTATAACCGACAATAGCAACGCTTTCAACGCCTGTTTTAGCCCGCCTTGCTCTTGCAATATCCCTTCGTTTTTGCAGGGTGTCCAGCTCATCCTCAAGGTTCTTTATTTTTCGGCGAATGTGCCGGCGGTCCGTTTCGAGTTTTGTTTCTCCGGGGCCTCTTGTGCCGATTCCGCCGCCCAGACGCGAGAGCTCAATTCCTTTTCCCATTAAACGGGGCAGGGAATACTTGAGTTGCGCCAGTTCCACCTGAAGTTTACCCTCTCCGCTTTTTGCACGGGCTGCGAAAATGTCCAATATCAAGGTGGTACGGTCAATAACGCGCACATCCGTTTCGTTTTCGATGTTGCGTTGTTGGGACGGGGTCAGCTCGCAGTCAAAAATAATTAAATTCGCCCCGTTATCGGAGCAAAAATTTTTAATTTCCGCCAGTTTGCCTTTTCCCACATATGTAGCATTGTCAGGCTTGCCGCGGTTTTGCGTTATTTTTGCAAGAACTTCGGCGCCCGCGGTCCGCGCGAGCTCATCCAGTTCATTAAGAGAAACATCGGTATCGTATTCGCCCGTATCGACACTGACGAGCAGTGCCTGTTCCGGCGCTTGCGAGTTTTCAAACAACTCCATTTAATCAGCCTTTCAGTTTCAGCCGGCTGTCAATATCCGTCCGGATTTTGTGACTGCCAGCGCCAGGTATCTTCGCACATTTCGTTCAAATCTCTTTGAGCTTTCCAGCCGAGCGCTGTCCAAGCTTTTTCGGGGTTGGAATAGCACTCGTCAATATCGCCATCCCGTCTCTCGGAGAACTCATAGTTTATTTTTACGCCTGAAGCTTTTTCAAAAGCATGAATCACGTCAAGCACGCTGTAGCCTATCCCTGTGCCCAGATTATATATATCGCAGCCGGTGCCTTTCAGTACATTTTCAACCGCCTTTATATGACCGAAGGCCAAATCCACAACATGAATATAATCGCGCACGCCGGTGCCATCGGGCGTGTTGTAGTCATTGCCGAAGATGCTGAGATAAGGCAGCTTGCCGACCGCAACCTGTGAGATATAGGGCATCAGGTTGTTTGGAAGCCCGTTTGGATTTTCACCGATTCTGCCGCTTTTGTGGGCACCGATAGGGTTAAAATATCTCAGCAGAGAAATGCTCCAGGTGTTGTCGGACACATATAAATCCTGCAGAATACGCTCAATGAAGTATTTGCTAGTGCCGTAAGGGTTTGTTGTCCCGCCGACAGGCATGGTTTCATCCAGCGGCGACGGGTTTCCGTTGCCGTAAACAGTGGCGGAAGAACTGAAAACGATTTTTTTACATCCGGCAGCTTTCATAGCTTCGCAGAGTGTTATGGTTCCGCCGACATTGTTTTCATAATATTCCAGAGGAAGATCTATGCTTTCACCGACCGCTTTGAGCCCGGCGAAATGTATCACAGCGTCAATCTTGTTTTCGGCAAAAATAAGGTCAAGCGCCGACCGGTCGCGGATGTCACATTCGTAGAATTTAAAATCCCGTCCGCCCAGCTCTTTTACTCTTTCAAGGCTTTCTCTCTTGCTGTTGGAGAGATTATCAAGTATAATAATGTCATACCCTTCGGTTAAAAGCTCAACACAGGTATGGGAACCGATATAACCGGCTCCGCCTGTTAAAAGAATTGCCATGTCAGTTCATCCTTCCCGTGCAAAAATGCATTATGTCTATTATATAACAATAAAACAAAAAATCAATATAAAAAAAGTTAGGAGGCTTACATAATGACAAGCTTTGAGGATATCAGAAAAAATGAAGAAATAAATGAATATATTCAGCAGAGCAATGAGGTGCTCGGCGCGATAGGTTACACCGAACACGGATTTGCCCATTGCAAGCGTACGGCGGACATTTCTGCGCGTATTTTGCGCAAACTGGGGTATGACGAGCGCAACTGCGAGCTTGCCCAAATAGCAGGTTATATGCATGATATCGGCAACATGATCAACCGGGTGGATCACGCGCAGACCAGCGCGCTGATGGCTTTCGGGATTCTGCAGAGGCTCGGCTTCCCGCCGGACGAGATTGCCAAGGTGACCTCCGCTATCGGGCACCATGACGAAAAAACAGCTGCCGCGGTTAACCCCATTGCCGCAGCATTGATTTTGGCAGATAAAAGTGATGTGCGCCGCACCAGAGTAAGGGATAAAGAGACTGTTTTAACCGACATTCATGACAGGGTTAATTTCGCCGTCAGGAAATCCGACCTGAAAATCGAGAAGGATGAAAAGCTGATTAAACTGTCGCTGGAAATCGATACGGAAATCTGCCCTGTCATGGAATATTTTGAGATATTTCTGGACCGTATGGTGCTGTGCAAAAAGGCAGCTTATTATTTGGACTACAACTTTGAGCTGATGATTAACGACACGAGGCTGTTATGAGAGATTTATCGGATGTCGGCGTTGTAAAAGAGATTCTTTACCGCCACGGGTTTTCACTTTCAAAGTCTTTAGGGCAGAACTTCCTGATCGACCCGGATATATGCCCGGCTATGGCAAAGGCAAGCGGGGCCAAAAAAGGCGTCGGTGTTTTGGAAATCGGGCCGGGTATCGGCATTTTAACTGCAGAGATTGCCAAGCTCGCCGAAAAGGTTGTTGCGGTTGAGTTGGATAAGCGACTGTTGCCGATTCTCGATGAAACACTTGCCGAATTTGATAATATTGAAATCATCAACGCGGATATTTTGAAGCTTGACCTGATGAAGCTGATTGAGGAAAAGTTCAGCGGGATGCGTGTGGTTGTTTGCGCGAATTTGCCTTACTACATCACTTCGCCCGTGATAATGCTCCTTTTAGAAAGCCGGATTCCGGTGGAGGCTGTTACGGTTATGGTGCAGAAAGAGGCGGCGGAGCGGTTATGCGCGCAAGTCGGCAACAGGCAGGCGGGCGCTGTAACGGTTGCGGTGGATTACTATTCGCAGGCAAAAAAAATCTTTGATGTATCCAAACATTCGTTTATTCCTTCCCCGAAGGTGGACAGCTGTGTTGTCCGCTTTGATGTCCGAACGGAGCCGCCTGTATCCGTAAAAAATGAGGCAGGATTTTTTAAAATGGTGAAAGCGGCTTTCGGTCAACGCAGAAAAACCGCCGCAAACGGTATCAGCGCAGGCACCGGTATTGAAAAAGAGCAGATAACGGCGGCAATTGAACGAGCGGGTTTTGACCCGAATGTGCGCGCGGAAAGCCTTAAAATGGATGAGTTGGCAAAACTCTTCAACGAGATAGAAAACAGAGGGCAACTATAAAACTTTCAATTCTTAGCGCTTGACAACAGAACAATAAGTTGGTATAATTCCCCTTGCAAATGCGGATGTAGCTCATCCGGTAGAGCGCCACCTTGCCAAGGTGGAGGTAGCGAGTTCGAGCCTCGTCATCCGCTCCAGAAACAAAACGCAGGGGGACGATTCTGTAAAAAGAATCGTCCTTTTGACACCGTTAACGGAGGTGTAACAATGCAAGAACCTTTTCAGCGAAGGATTGATTTTGATAATATCGTGAATTGCAGGGATTTGGGAGGCTACTTTTGCAAAGACGGTTCCGTTACGCAATTCGGACGGTTGCTGCGCTGCGGCATACCCAGGAATCCCACTCAGAATGACATGGAGATACTTGCCGCGCACGGCATTAAAACGGTAATCGACCTTCGCGGCGATTTGGAAGCGGTTGAAAGACCTTCCGCATTTTTGGGACATCCCGATTTTATTTATCACCAGATATCTTTGCTTGAGGTCAACCCCGCAATCACAGATGATTCCATTTTGCTCAGAGAAATATATAAGAACAGCGTTGAAAAATACAGCATAAATTATGCCAAGGCGTTCAAAACTCTTGCCGTAGCAGAAACACCGGCGCTTTTTCATTGTTTTTTGGGCAAGGACAGGACGGGAATTCTTGCTTCGATGATTCTTGACCTCACAGGTGTTTGCAAAGAAGACATCATTGCCGATTATCAGGTTTCCGGCACATACCTTAACCCATTTTACAAAAGGGAGCTTGAGGCGAAATCCGGGCTGATTTGGGAAAACAATGATGACCATCTGTTCTCCGAACCCGGAAACATTTCTTCTCTGCTGGATTATCTTGACAATGAATACGGCGGTGTCGCCGGATACCTGCAGGCGGCAGGGGTTGCAAAGGAAGAGATCGCACGGGTGAAGAAGCTGCTGCTTTAACAACTTGCGGCAAAATCCGGATACGGTTTATCTTTTTTTGAAACCGGGTTGTTTTTTCAAAGAAAATGTGGTAACATACGTTGGCAGTTAGATGCGCTTGTAGCTCAGTCGGATAGAGTGCCTGGCTACGAACCAGTAGGTCGGGGGTTCGAATCCCTCCAAGCGCGCCAAAAAAGCAATCCTCCCCATCGGGGCGGGTTGCTTTTTTCTTGGAGAGATTCGAACCCTGAGAGGGTCGCGCCGTTAAGAAAACATGCCGGGGGCATGTTTTTAGGTGCGAGGTCCGAGCGGCTTTGCAGTGAGGATGCAGTACGCGAGCCTGCTCAGCGGCGAAGCGGACGGTCTTCCCTCCAAGCGCGCCATGCAAGAACCCTGAAATTGAGTAATCAATTTCAGGGCTCTTGCAATGAAGTTTGCCTGCCGGCAAGTGAAAAATTGCTGCGCAATATGAAGTGCCTTGCGGCATGAAGTGTGTCTGAGGACACATGAGGCAAACTTCGCTTCATGTTGAGCTTTGCTCAACACTTCATTTCGACCAAAGGGAGATACTTCATGTGCGAAGCACGCTTCATAGCAAGCGTTTTGCTTGTCGCTTTTTTCTGTGGAGGGATTCGAACCCGACAGGGTTTGCGCCGTTATGAAAAGGCGCCGGGGGCGCGTTTTCAGGTGCGAGGTCCGAGCGGCTACGCGATGAGGATGCAGAACACGAGCCGACATTGTGGCGAAGCGGACGGTCATCCCTCCAAGCACGCACTGGTGTTTGTCCAATGTGCCTTGAGTCAATCTCCGTTAAAAAATCTATCAATTTTTCTTTTCCAATCACCCTTTTGTTTTACATAGTCATCTTCGGTGAATTTTGCATTTTCCATTGGTTTTTTGTTATCTACTGTAACTTGTGGAACTGGAACTGTTTTCTGATATTTTATTCCATATCTATCAATTAAAGTGACCGTAAACTCATTGTATTTATTATATTCATCGGGTATTTTTATAGGAAAACTTGTTTTATCAGGATTCTCCCAATTCTTAAGTTCGATTTCTTTACCCTCTTCAACGGTTATGTGAACCTCATTAATAATATGTTTTGTGTCATTGATTATTGTTATATACCGGCCGATTGGAGCCTTTTCCGCCTCATTATTCGTCTCCCAGTTATCATGGATTTTATTTATACCAAAGATTATACCCAAAACAACCGCTATTGCTAAAACAACCGCTAATATAATTATTACTACTCTATACATAGCAAAAATCTCTCTTCCTTTTTAACATTAATCCTATTCGTTAGCTTCAACAATCAGCAGTATACATTATTTTTTTCCAATTTTATTCAAGGCTTCGCCACTTATACATATCGCAGAATTTCCAGCTTTGACCATATCGTCTCGCAGATAATTTAATCCGTTACGACCAGATTTCTTTAAATACGGCAGAGCCTCTATAAATGCTGGCTCGATTGATATATAAAACAATATTCCCATGAAAGAACACAAGATATAAACTGTACCCCAAACAGGCCCCATAGCCTCACTTAATTGAGCAATATTGAAGAATGCAAATGCACCAACTCCAACAATGCAAACAACGCTCATTATTTTTAGTCCTAACCAAGACAAAACTATCGCAACCAGCAATATCCAACTAGTGTCAATTGATATTTCTTTTTTTCCGAAGATGGTTATTGGTTTGATAACAAGTATTATTCGAATAAAAGATGATGTTAATAACACACTAAAAACGCAGAGAACAATGTCTATCCAAGAGCCAATAGTTCTTTGTATTCCTTTGAATCTGACTAAAAAAGCAGCATATAACAAAACTGCAAAGAAGTTCGAAATGAAGTCAGGCATTATTGATATTGGATTATGACCGGTTGGGAGATACCATCTAACAAAAGACAAGAGAATTGGAATTAGCATGAAGAAATATGACACAACTGCGTTGCGTGTTCGCCTGTATGGTATCACACTTATGGTTTCATCAATAGTATAATAGTCATCAATAAAGTTATTCTTTGCAATTTCCAACGCTTCTTCTTTTGAGTGGGCCTTAATAGCATATGCCTTAGCCTTAGCTTGTTTACTTAAAACTTCGCCGCTTGCATTAACTAAATATTGCATAAGTTCATCCCCTTAACAAAAGAAATTTGCCATGCTTAGAATATCATATCATAAATATAAAAAATTTCAATAGAATTCTCAGTCATAAGAAATATAAGAAATGTTTATTGTACAATTCAAATGAAAAATGAATTGTTATATTGAATTTTTGGCAGTGTCAATATATAATTGTATCAAATAAAATTTGAAAGGCGATTATTAATGAAAAAGCCAATCGCGGTATTCATGGTCTTCATTATGATGCTTTCTCTCTCCGGTTGTGGCGCAAGCCCAAAAAGCACCATCTCACAATATTTTAAAGCAGCGAAAACCTTTGACTTACCCAAAATGAATAATTTACTTTTAGAACAATCAGACTTTGGTAAGACTGATACATCAGAAGATAACAAAGATGATAATAATATGTTCGTTGAGTATTTTATGGATTATCTTAAATCAAATGCGCAAAAAATAGAATACGATGTTACAGGCTCAAAAATAGATGGTGATAAGGCATCTGTTCAAGTCGACTGCAAATATGTTGACGGCAGTATTATTTTAAAAACCGCAATGGCTGAATATTTTAAACAAGCATTTGGTTATGCATTTTCAGGTGAGAAAATGTCCGATGAGGCAATGGATAATATAATGACCGGAATTCTTACAGATGTAATTGATAAATCAGAAGAAACAATTAAAGAAGTTTCGATTACAATTAATTGTGTTAAAAAAGATGGATCTTGGTTGATTGATGATGTTGATAATGCATTGTTGAATATCGTCACATCCGGTTTTACCTTAGCTTCAGAGGAAATTAGTGAAAGCCTCGATTGAAATTTCGATTTAATAGTTGAGAATAGTAGTTTGCCAAACAAGCAACTTGCCCCAGCGGGGACAGGTTGCTTGTTTCTTAGAGGGTTCGATCCCTTAGAGGGTCGCAGGCCGTCAGTGCGAGGTCCGAGCGGCTCCGCCGTGAGGATGAAGTGCGCGAGCCCACAAAGTGGCGAAGCGGACGGTCTTCCCTCCAAGCGCGCCCCCCGTGTTCTGCTTCTGTAAAAATTCTTGAAAATAATGGGAACAAATCGTATAATACTAAATATATATAGATTGATAATGCATGAAAGGGGCAGGGAATCCATGGAACAATATCAAAACTTTAAGCTGTCTGTTTACTGCACGGTTCATGATGTGATGAAGATGCCGGATACCTATCCGGCATTTCTTCAAACCATTGCTTTTTTCCAAAAGCATCTTAAGCTTTCAAAGGTTTATATCGAAACCTACCGCGATGACACGGTAGATTCAAAAAAGCTCCTGCAGGTTAAAGATTTCTTCAACCGCGCGGGCATCGAGACAGCGACGGGCATTACCACGGTCAATACAAAGGTGGGCAAGGTCAACGTAGCGGGAGTCATGTGCTACACGAACACCGAGCAGCTCGACGAGCTGCAGCGGCTGTTTGTACGCATGGCCACCGAGTTTGATGAAATTATGATCGATGATTTCCTCAACACCAACTGTACCTGTGACACCTGCCGCGAGGCAAAGGGCGATCAAACCTGGACTCAGTTCCGCCTCCAGAAAATGACCGAAATCTGCCGTGATTATTTTCTTGCGCCTGCGCGCGCGGCAAACCCAAAGGTAAAAATCACCATTAAATACCCCACATGGATGCACTCCTTTCAACGGCTCGGCTATAATCCCGAAACGCAGCCTTTCCTGTTTGACGCGACCTACTCCGGCACCGAAACGCGGCATACGACCTATTCGTTTTTCCGCAATCCGCGGTATACATCCTATTCGTTGATTCGCTGGCTGCAATCCTGTCCCCCGCACAACAACCGCGGAGGTTGGTTTGATCCTTATCTGTGCGACAATCCCTTAAACAGCTATGTCGAACAGGCGTACATGACGCTGTTCGCCAAACCGGAGGAAATAACACTGTTTTGCTTTGGCAGCCTGTTGGACACCAGGTACATTCCGTTGCTCGGGCATGAGCTGCTACAGATGGACAAATTCCTCGGCGCGCTGGGGCGGCCCGTCGGCGTGAAAACCTACCTGCCTTATCACAGCGACGGTGAAGATAACCTGTATGACTTTCTCGGCATGTGCGGCATACCCTGCGATCCGGTGGCAATATTTCCGGAAGAGCCTTGTACAGTGCTGCTGACCGCATCATCGGCGTGTGACCCGGATGTGCTCTCCCGCGTGAAAAAACATTTGACAGCCGGCAACGATGTAGCTTTTACCGCAGGTTTTGTACGGGTGATGCAGGACCGTGGTCTTGAGGAATTCACCGCGATGCGGCTATCCGGCACAACGATGCGCAGCAATCATTTCGGTGCATTCGAGGGCTGCTGGGACGCGGCGGTTCGGTATAACTATTCCGGTAAGGAAATCGGCATGCCCATAGCGGACTGGAAACTCAACGACTGCGACTACAAGGCCGCCATGTTTTCGGAAAGTATGCCAAACCCGCTCGTGACCTATACAAACTACGGCAGCGGACGGGCGTATTTTATCAACATTCCGGACGACTATGCCGATATTTACTGGCTGCCGGACACGGTTCTTGACAAATACCGCCTGCATCTGTCGCGCGCATTGCCTGTGCGGTTCGAGGGACAGGCAAAGGTCGCGCTATTTCCGTATGACAACAATACCTTTATACTGCAAAGTTTCCTTGAGCATGGTACGGTGTTGCGGGTGTATATCAAGGGTGATGCCGGCGAGCTGACACGGCTTGATAACGGCGGGAAGATTGAACGGTTGTATCAAGCGGGCGGGGAGAGCGTATTTGAGTTTGCAATTATGCCGGGGAGCCACATACCGCTTGCGTGGAAGTAACAGCGCGTTCAATTTGATTAAAGGGTATATGTTTGATGAATATCGAAAAAGTTACGGGAGATAAAAAAGAATATCTGGACCTGCTGCTCCTGGCGGATGAGCAGGAGAGTATGGTCGACAAATACCTCGAACGCGGCGAACTGTTTGTTCTGAATGACAACGGGATAAAAGCCGAATGCGTGGTGACAAAAGAAGCCGACGACGTTTATGAAATCAAGAACATCGCGGTAAAGCCCGACAGCCAGAGAAAAGGCTATGGGAAAACCATGATAAATTTTGTATTAACCTATTATACCGATTGCAAGACCATGCTTGTGGGCACCGGCGACACCCCTTCGGCCATTCTTTTTTACCGGAAGTGCGGCTTTACAGAGTCCCACCGGATAAAAAACTTCTTTACCGATAACTATGACCATCCGATGTTTGACAACGGGAAACAACTTGTTGATATGATTTACTTGAAACGCGAACGGTAGATTTCGATTTGTTTTTTTTAATCGCAGAGAGAACAGGGGTTGCAGCATTTAATCATTTTGCTGCAACCCCTGGTTTTTATTTTCATTTTGGTAGCAATACCACGTTGTGATTGTTTCATCAAATCATAGAACGGTCCCCTGTGCTCCAAGATGCCTAGTGCGAGAAATGAATCCGTATTCATATTACTTCCTATAGCTACAATTCTTTGCAACTTTTACAAAACCCATTCTTTCGCTTTCCGCGACGCTGAGCGGTGTATCATCCTCATGAGCGTTTGCGTTCCCGATAAGACATCCATCAATGAGACTTGTGTTGACAACATATTTCCATATCAACTCAATAGCATTTTTCTCATTGCCTCGTCCGATTGCAAATATTGCACCTATATCATACTTTTTCATGTCACGGACTGTATCAAGGACCGGTGTTGCAAGACAAACCATCTCACTCTTGATGAACAGACCAAAACCGCGTTCGCAGGGATTTGCTATACAGTCAAAATGAGTCTGCAAACCACGTACATGACATTCCGCACACCCGCCTTTTTCCTTGAACTCTCGTACAAGCGGCATATCTCCGGCGCTCAGTTCTCGCACAGTCATTCCGTTGTATGAGGGAACCGAGATTTCCTTTCCCGGATAAATCATATCATAACCGTACCGACAGGTGAATCCGAGATTTGCCACCTGATTATTGAAAATGTCCCACTCCCATTCTGGATTCATGTGAATGGTAAATCCCCATTCTACGATTCTTGAAAACAACTTGATATACTCAATAGCTGCATCCTCGTTTCCGCAAACAAGATCAACCAAGGGGAAAGCCGAGTTATAATCCGAAGCATAAACGAAGTGTTCCGGTTGGAATTCGTCGCCAAGCGTGAATGCAGAAGCCTGAGCCACCATCATATTGACGATGTTTTCGGCGTACATAGATGGATTATGCGTGAACATGTAATCGAGCGCTGTATCAAGATTAATCTGTTTCAATTCCGGAAATGTATTTTTAAAACGGTTGATACTGATTTTTCCGGAAAGCTCGTGCCAGGAAACCGCCGAACCGTTGTACTTTCTACGATATTCGCTGGGTGTGATACCGTAAAAGTTTTTGAATGCCCGTGTGAAATTTTCAGGGTTGGAGTAACCGTAGTCCAACGCAATATCAAGCACCGACTTTTCTGTTATCCGCAAATCCAGCGCTGCCCGTGTGAGCTTATAGACGCGGGCGTATTCAACGGCACTGTATCCGGTGTGACGCAGGAACAGTGAATCGAAATAGGTCAGAGAAAAGCCCGCTTTATCGGCTATTTCCTGAAGCGACAAAATTTCCTTTGGATTCTTCTGAATGAACTTAATGGCTTTTGTTATTAATTCTGTATTATCCATTTAAGTCACTCTCCTTTCGTTGAACCCATTATAACTGATACATCAGCATAATTTCCTGTCAGCAATTATTGAATTTATTATTACAACATGGGGGACGGGTTCTCACGTGTTGTTGATTTCCTAATTAGAGAAAGCACTTGTTCCCACAAGTGCTTTCAATCGTTAGTCTTTCAATGTCCCAATAGGAATGATTTTTACCCCGTCTTTTCTTGAATAGGCCATTTCACCGCCTGTAATGACTATTAAAAGAGAAGGCTCTTTTAACACTCCTGGCTTATCTGCATTATTTTGTATTATTAAATCCCTGAGTTCAATCAGATGTTTAGCGCCCTCTTCGATTTCTCTGCTTCCTAACTTGAACTCTATCAATGCATATCGTCCGTCACGCAAGCGTAAAACGCAGTCTGCTTCAAGACCGTACCGGTCATGGTAATACGATAACGAACCGCCTTGTGCGGAAGAATAAGCCTTTAAATCCCTGATACACAAATTCTCAAAAATAAAGCCGAACGTGTTTAAATCCTGCAGCAAAACTTCGGGAGTAAGCCCTAAAGAAGCCACGGCAACAGACGGGTCAACAAACTCTCTTTTTTTGCCGGAGCGCATCGCGGAAGCAGAACGAATAGAGGGATTCCAAGCCGGAACATCGTTAATAACATATAGCTTTTCAAGTGCATCAAGATAAGAAAAGAGTGTGGGGCTTGTAATGTCATTGAAATTGGCGGTCACATCCCTTAAGATCGTTGTGTTTGCAGCCAATGTGGAGATATTTCTTGCATACGATTGAAGCACCGCCCTGACCCTTTCCGGATTCCGTTTAATCCCGTCAACGGTTGAAGCGTCGCTGCTGCAGATATTATCCACATAGGATTCGGAAATAAACAATGCCGCTTTGTTGGACTTTTTATGCAAGCTTACAGGCCAACCGCCCCGGCAAGCAGCAAATACGAGATTTTCAACAGACAAATCTGTTGTGATGCCGTCAATATCCATGACCGGATCAGCGAATAAATCAGATAGTGATATTCTGCCGTTTGATTCATTTGACTCATACAGGCTCATTGGATACATAATCATACGGGATATTCTCCCTGTACCGGAATGCATGATGCTTGCATCATCAACGGTCGTTGATCCTGTCAGTATAAACAGCCCTTCTTCGCGGCGCTCATCTACCGCGTTTCTGACTGCGTCCCAAAGAAC
Organism: uncultured Eubacteriales bacterium; assembly: GCA_964627535.1. Classification (GTDB taxonomy): domain Bacteria; phylum Bacillota; class Clostridia; order Oscillospirales; family Acutalibacteraceae; genus UBA1447. The sequence goes on along the minus strand of CAZVJW010000030.1, from coordinate 17,128 downwards.
CGGCGCCATCTGCCATTCATCAATGAGCCTTGGATTAAGGCCCTGCAGTAAAAGCGATGGCTTCACCTCGGCAGTGGCGAGGTAGCCTTTTGTTTTATCGGGGTCCTGCAGCTTTAGTACACTCTTCGCCTGCCGCCCCGCTGTTGTCGTTTTACCGCACCATTTTGGTCCCGCGATAAGGACCGCGCCGACAGCTTGCAACTGTTCTTCCAATAGTTTATCGACAATTCTCGGATAATATTTAAATTCCACAAATTACGCCCCCGACATCTTTTTATTGCAGTGTATCGCAATTCCTTTGGAAAGTCAATAAAATTTTATGTTTTTGTGGCTATTCGTTTTATGATTTTGCTGTATATTGTTTTATACTTTTGTGATTGTTCCTTTTTTATATGATAAAGTCAACGCAAGAGAACCATCCCCTTGTACAAAAAAACTCCTGTGCAGTAAACTGCGGCAGGAGTTTTTTCTGGGAATGTCAAGTGGACAGGTTTGTTGACATGCTATTGGTGTAGGGAACGAATTTCATGCGTTCCTAGGCTCGTGATTATTAATTTCCGTTCATCATGATTACCGGAAATCTTTTTACAACACAAGAGACCCGTCTCAATGTGTTCGCCAGCGGGCGAAGCCGGATTTTTGAAGACAAGATATTGTATTTATGATACAATGATTTCAAAATATTTCTAAAGCAAAGGCGGGGGAAAGATGAACAATAGGATTTTGATTGTATCCGATAAAAGCAGTGATTTCTCCGATGTGCTTCTTACATCTTTCAGTGCACAAATGGTGAGCTTTCGGCAGCTTGGCGATATAGATCTCAGCGACTATTATTCTGTCGCGCTGCTTGCGGGCAACAGCAACGCCCCCGTTACGCTTGATGCGGCGGCGAGAACCGGCATCGAACGCTTCCGCGCGGCGGGCGGCAAAGTCTTCAGCGAATTCATCAGTTCCATCGGGCAGCTTTACAGCGGAACACCGGAACGGCTGACACACCACAGGAGCGTTTTTACCGGCTGCGCGGATGTTGAGGGGCTTGAAACCGGGGATCTTTTTGACACGCATTACAACGAAAACATCACCTACTACTTTCAGCCGGACAACATAACAGCAATCCTGATGTGCCACCCCTATCTTAGTGCGCACAGTAAAGTTGACCTGGCGGCGGACGAGTTGTTATATGGGATCTCTTCGCTTTGGCTGTATGAAGAAAATACAATGGTCTGCGCCTTCCGGCTGTGCAACTTCAACCGCGCACGGCTGGCGCCGCAGGCAAAATGGCGGGTACTGATTGAATACATAACCGGCTGGCTTGCCGGTTCCAAGGTGAAAACCGTTTTTCCGGAACCCGTCTGTTGCCACGACGGCAGCCAAAGTCTTGACGATTGCATCAACAGAGGACTCTGCTGGTTCAAGAATGCAGGGATGCTCGTTGAGGACGGCAAGCGCGGTGTGCGGGAAGGGTTGAGGCATCATATTGACGCGAAGGACGGCAAACAGATTTTGGCCGCACAGATAAGAACAGACTGCTGCGGAGAAACCTGCGGTGCTTTCCTCCTTAACAACCTGCTCACCGGCAGCAAAGACAGCCTCATCATCGCTGAAAACATCGAAGATTTTTGTTTTGATTACCTGCAGGAAAAAGACGGTCTTTTCGCCGGAATGGTGAGATGGTCGGAAAGCGCGTGGCAAACCTGCTACCAGGATGATGTCGCGCGGGCGATATTGCCGACACTGCTGAAGGCTTGTTTTTCGGACAAAGACGGAGCCAGACGCCATTTTGACGACGCTTTGTCCGCGCTCGATTTTTTGGTAAAAACAACGGGCACAAACGGCTTGCGGCCCAACCGGACCGACTGCGCGAACCTGTCGCCGGAGGAAATGGAGCACATCCGTACAACCGAAAGCGGCAGCCCTTCCGCGCATTACAACGCCTATTATCATGCCGCGCTGCTGCTTGCATACAAGGTCAGCAAAAAGCAGGAATATTTTGACACCGCGAAAAAGGGACTTGAAGCCATTATGACGGTGTACCCCGAAACAAAACGTGAACAGAGCGAAACGCAGGAGATGTGCCGCCTTATTTTCCCGCTCGCTTGCCTGTATGAGATGAGTGGAGAAGCAAATCACAAAGCAATGCTTTACCGGGTCACTGCCGGCCTATCGCGGCTGCGGTATCCGTGCGGCGGTTACGCGGAATGGGACACCGGGTATCAAGCAAACTGCTCGCGGCGTGAGGCCGGCGAATGCTCGCTGCTCGCGGTGAACGGCGATCCTGTGGCGGACCTGTTATATTCCGTCAACTGGCTGCCGTTAGGCTTTGCTTATGCTTATTATGTGACAAAAGACAACATGTTTTATGACCTGTGGACGGATGTCGCCCGTTTCTTTTGCCTGTCGCAAATCCAAAGCAAAGAAAAAACTGTAGACGGCGCTTGGGCGCGCGCTTTTGATATGGAGCTCAATGAGATTTACGGTGTGCCGCACGACGTCGGCTGGGCACCGTGTTCGATTGAAAGCGGATGGACGGTTGCGGAAATTTTGATGGGCTTAACATTGATGAAACTCATTAAAAAGGAATGAAAAACCGCAAATTCCGGAATTTCCCGGCATCCGCGGTTCTTTGCATCAATCTCGTTTGAATGGTACAACTAAATTATCTTGCTCATACTGATTCACGATTAAAAAACCTCTAAAAAATCAAGCAAAAGCTTTGATTTATGAGGTTTTGTGCGGATTTTTTAGTTAGGTTTTTATGAGTAATTAGTATCAGCACATCCTGCTCATAACGCCCGATTTCGGGGAACGCATTGTATGTGTTCCGCAATGAAAATATTGTTCATCATGATTACCGGAAATCTTTTTGCAACACAAGAGACCCGTCCCCCTGTGTCACTGCCTCCCGGACACGGTGCTTGACAAATACCGCTCGCATCTGTCGCGCGCATTGCCTGTGCGTATCGAGGGACAGGCAAAGGTTGCGTTATTTCCGTATGATAACAATACCTTTGTGCTGCAAAGTTTTCTTGAGCATGGCACGGTGGTGCGGGTGTATATCAAGGGTGATGCCGGCGAACTGATGCAGCTTAATGGCGGCGGGAAAGTTGAACGGTTATATCAAGCGGGCGGGGAAAGCGTATTTGAGTTTGCCGTTATGCCTGGTAGCCATGTGCCGCTTGCGTGGAAGTAAACCGACACAAGAGAACCGTCCCATTGTGTCCACATATAAAACCGCCTCTAATCAGAAGCGGTTTTGCTTTTAAAAATTCTTATATTGGGTTATTTTACCGGTGGATTTTTTAATATGAAATAGGTCATTCCACGAATCGGAATATCGTCTTTTTCATAGCGGCCAAAGCCCCAAACAGCATCTTGCCTATCCATTAAAAGTTTGAACAGGAGCACACCGAAGAAAAGACCAGATGCTTCTTTGCTGTTTCCACACGCGTGATATAGAGGTTCATAAACAGTTCCGGTCCAATCATTACCGGGAATCCAACTTGATGTATTTATGTCACTCAAGTCGATCTTATCATATAAAGTATCCACAATTTTGACATAATCTGCCGGGGAGAGATTTTTCATCCAACAGTCATATTTCTTTTCATGGGGAAGTTTATTGACATATTTACAAGTATCAACTGAATACAACATTAAACTACACCTCCGGTCACATACCACTGAACATTAGCACTGTCTTTTTTTGTAGGTATTGTGTTAGCGATTTTCCCAGCCTCAACATAGTTGTAAAAGGCTCGCCCTAATGCAAGCCTGACTCCCTTTTCAATATTGGGCCAATCGGTAGCGAAGACCATTTTGATGTTAAAGTCGGAATTCGGCTTGATGCGGGAAACCCGAGTAAGCAGTTCCTTAAAGTGTTTTTTGAATTCGGTGTCATCCAGCACTTTATTTTTGATGTAAAGCGGGACGGTAACACCTTCGATGTTTGCCTGGTTTTCAAGATGTGAGTACTCTGAGTCGCTGAATGTTACTTGAATAACTTTTCCTGACATATTGCACCTCCGATTTCTTAATAATAATCTGACGGTTTTTATTATAAACCGGACAGCGGCGTTTGTCAACAGGTTTTTATTAAAAACCTGCTTAATTTTTATTTATTGGACTGCGTCGAAAAATGACCACTCAAAACCAAAAACAATATTGATCCATGGATTGAAACTGCATCAGCGATAGAACTCATTAGATATCATACAAGAATGAACAAGTGACCCAAGGGGTTGTTAACTAACAATAACCAAAATTAACAGGGTAGCAGCTGATTGAAGCCGCTACCCCGTTTGCTTTTCGTTCACTTTTACACGTTACCCAGTTTGTATAGTCTGCTGATTATTTCCTAAATACGAACAAATATTCGTGAGCTAATAGTAGAAAATTATACTTGACACTGTTTGTTTTCCAATAGCCCGTTGCCTTACAGTTATGTTGTTCTTTAATAATCAACTCTTTAAGCGTGAAACTGGCATTTTGGAAAATACGCATAACATCAAAACTCATAGGGATAACACAGCCTTTTTTACGGGTATCACCCATAAGGATTGCACAGAATTTGCCAGGCTTTAACACGCGGTAACATTCAGCGGCGACGCTTTCCATTGCAATTAAAAAGTCCCTTACGTTTAGTAGTGATAAATCGCCGTTTAAATCGTTGCTGTAATTGATTATATCAGCATACGGCGGGTGAGTGCATATGAAATCTACGCTTTCATTATTCACAGAACCTAAATGGCATGCATCGCCCTGTTCAATTTGCACGCTTCCAGCGCCTTGATACTCAAAGTCGATTTTTTCTTGACAGCGTTCGAGCGCGGTTGGGTTAATGTCAATACCTAAACTATTGCGCCCCAATAGTTTGGCTTCAACAAGCGTTGTGCCACCGCCCGCAAATTGATCCAACACAAAATCACCGATAGCAGAATAACGCAAAATTAAATTACGGGGTATATACGGCGACCAATTACCTCGATATTTTGCGTCATGGGTTGCCCAGTTGCCGCGATCCGGGAAACTCCATACTGTATTCATTTCAAGCTCAAAGTTTTCCGGCTCCCACCGTTTTATGCTCATACAAAAATCCTACCCATTACTCCATTTTCCATATCGTCAATATTATAAACGTGTTCCATAATATCGAAAGTTTCTTCAAGGTTATGCCGAGCACTATTCCAGCCACGACCATCGGTGAACCACACGAATACAAAGCCAGGTATTCTTGCGGTTTCTTGCGCGAGATTTTTATAACTGCGAGCGGTTTCATTGAGTTTAGAACCGCCACCACAGTAAAAATTCGTTTCAATACCATAAATAGTATTGGAGGTTTTAACGACGAAATCAAACCGCTTCTCTGATTTGCCTTGATTTGATATTTCGGACATGTCAATTAACCATTTAGTTTCAATCGCCGTAAGTGTCATTTCCTTAAAATATGTTTCTCCAAAAATTAAACCAATTTTTTGAAAATAGCTTTCAACAAGGTTTTCCATTAAATGCCCGCCACGATTTTTGCGTCCATTACTGCCGAGCCCAGTTTCAACACCCGTTGCATAATCCACAAGGCTACCAACGATATGCTTTTCGAGCATGTTAAACAGACCTGTTTTCCGCATAAACATCTTGTATTCATCCGTAGAATAATTCATTTGACGGAACGAGAAGAGATATTCCCCGTCGCCGTCTATTGCATAAATTTCATTCGCACGGACAGCAAGCAACAAGGGGATACATTTCAACACTTGCGGATATTGCGCGAGTATGCTGTCAAAATCTTGCTCTATTTGCTGTGACCCTATCAAAGAATTGAGTATATTCAACTCAACCTTAATAGAGTCAACATTGCGGTGTACCTTTGCAAAGTCAGTGTAATAGGCATAATTTGATATGCTATCTTTGAAGTGCGAAAGCCATTCGGCAAAATCACGCATAATATATCCCCTGTTATCTACAATTCTTACACCAAGGCTGGTTTCGTATTTCATTGTTTTGTTTTGGACCCATATTACGGAAACCAAAATCACTTAATGGCTTTTCCCTTCCACATTTCGGACATACGCGTGTTGGTTCGCTGCCATTATACCCGCTTGACTGAATGATAGGCTTTTTATCATTTTCCTTCATAGCAATTCCCTCCATATTTAATAAGTTGCAATAAGCAACTCGTTTATTTTTCCCCGACCGCTTGATGACGAATTAATCATACGATTTGCGCTGATTCGTGAAATTGTGTGCTTGTGGTACAGACTCTCAAAAAAATTGTCGTCAGCATTTGTGTTTTTGGGGTCGGAATTACTGACAACTACAAATGCGCCCTTGTCACTCAATTCATCTATAAACCGTGCTAATTCGGCTTGCTCATTATCCCCAAATCCATTTTGCGCGTAAGCTGTAAAACTTGATGTTTGCGACAACGGACGATATGGAGGATCAAAATATGCCAGAGTTTTGTTATCTATAAAATTGCTTGACATTTGATAATCGCCGCAGAGAATTTGAACATTTTTTAAGCAAGAAGAAACGGACTGTATATTTTCAGCGTCGCAAATTGTAGGCTTTTTATAGCTACCCATAGGCACATTATAAAAGCCTTTCGAATTGACGCGATACAAACCATTAAAGCAGGTACGGTTTAAGAATATGAACAGTGCGGCAACTTCTATATTGTCGCTTAATTCGACTTTCAGTTTGTTGAACCGTTTACGCTTTTCGTAGTAATACGCCTCACGGGTTTCTTCATCGGTTTGCCAATAATGGTCTTGTATTGTGGATAATAAGGTAATAAGTGCGTCCGCATGGTCGCGTATAGCAGTATATGTAGCTATCAGTTCACGGTTTATATCGTTAATATAAACAGCATCAAGCGTATAACGGCTTAAAACGTCAAACAAAACTGCTCCGCCGCCTACAAAAGGCTCAGCGTATTTAGTTATTGTTTTGCCTAATTCGGCGGGGTATTTAGCGCGAATGTTGTCGAGTATTTGCGACTTGCCACCCGCCCACTTAACAAAGGGCTTTGCAATGGTGTTCATTCGTGTTGACCCCTTTCATCTGGACATATAAGTTCATTTAAAATTATGCCATTATATCAAGAAAAACGCAATCCCCTTGCAAAATATATTATGATATATTAACTAAAACAGCCGGATTAACTTACAACAAAAATGCACACCACCTAACTGTCAAATCGTTTGTCATTTGAAAAAGGGATGTGCGTTTTATCAATTTGTAGTAGTTTGTGGATTTATAAATACTCGAAGTCCGGATTACCTGAGCGCCGCATTGCTTTCGGCAAGTTGCTTTCTTATTTAGGCTAGAATTTTGCCGACCCCCGTGTTGCTCCTTACAACAAATTAACCCAATCCCTTCGGGCATATAATATTCGCTCCACGTCAACGACCTTTTCTTTTTCGTTGATGGTAAAAAACGCCATATAATTTTTTATGTCCACGCGGCGGTAACCCATTGATGCAAGCCTGTCATCCCGCAAAAGAGGATAACCATGCGGCATATCCGAAAGTTTTGATAGCGTTTCTTCAATAGCTTCCATCATTTTCATCGCCGTCACCGGCACAGATAATTGGGCCGAAATATACCGCACAATGTCGTGCAAATCCGCCTCCGCCGGTTCAGATATGTCAACTCTATATTTGGCCATCCGCAATCTCCTGCTTGATGTCTTTCATCGCATCCGTCAGCGGTCGTTTTTTGCCGGCTTTTACGGCGGCCCTGCCCTCATCAAGCAGACTGTATAATTCAAGTCTGCCGGCAAGCCGCTCATAAACCTCAATGCTCATGACTGCCAAGTCACCCTGGCCGTTTTTTGTGATAAAGACCGGCTCGCGCTTTTCGTGGCAAAAAGCGGATATTTCGTTGTAACCGTTTCGTAAATCCGTACTTGACCTGATATTCGGCATTTTGTTGCCCCCTCTCATCCTAAAGACATTATACCCGAATATCTTTAGAATCGCAACAATGTTTTTAAAATTACAAATATTTAACAGGGATAACCTTGTCATCGCCTTTTAAGGCAATCAGGTTGTCATACATACAAACTACGCCGCCGGTTCCGCGTTTCATCCCCGGTATATTATCAATCACCGAGAAAGCCGAAATGTCGTTTTTATTCGGGTCGGCGTGTTTTTTTATTTCAATCGGATAGAGTGTGCCGTTGCTCATAATGAGCAAATCAATTTCCTTAGCATCCCGGTCACGGTAGAAATACAGCGGCAAATCAAGGACACCGGTGTTGTAATAGCTTTTAATAATTTCAGAAATAACAAAGGTTTCAAAAAACGCGCCTGCCATGGCACCGGTCTGCAATACTTCGGGGGTGTTCCATCTGGTGAGATAAGCGGCAAGCCCTGTGTCAAGAAAATAGATTTTAGGCGTCTTAACCGCACGCTTTATAACATTATTAAAGTACGGCTGGAGCAAATATACAAGGTTTGATGCAACTAAAATTGACAGCCAGCGTTCTGCTGTTGGTTCGCTTATGCCCACATCTCTTGAAACGGAAGCTATGTTGAGCAGCTGCCCTGTGCAGCCGGCAATAACAGTCATAAATTTCAAGAACTTTAGTTCGTCACCAACCTGCGTAAGGTCACGGACATCCCGCTCGATATAGGTTTTTGTATATGCGCCGTAAAATATCTGCCAATCAAAGTCTTCACCGCTATAAAGTTCCGGCATACTGCCGCGATGAATTATTTGCCAGATATCTTTATATTCGGTTTCCGCAAGCGTCTTTTTTCTCGCGGAAAAGTATTCATCTGTTGGAATGAACGGCGTATAAAAGGCTACTTCTTTCATTTCACGCATTGAAAGCCCAAGCAAGTTCATTATACCAAGCCGGCCCGCCAAAGATTCACTGACATTTTTCATCATTTTAAATTGCTGTGAACCGGAAAGGTAGAATTGCCCCTTTTTCTTTTCGCTGTCAATAATCATTTTTATATAGGGAAAAAGATTCGGAGCATATTGGATTTCGTCCACAAATACAGGCGGCGGTGTTGTTTTGAAGAATGTTCCTGCTTCATCGATGGCTGACTGCAAGACAATCGGGTCATCCAAAGTGATATAGGCAGCGTTTTTTGTAACAGTTTTTAACAGCGTTGTTTTGCCGACCTGGCGAGGGCCGGTAACTAAAACCGCGCCAAACATTTTTGAAATCTTGTTTACGGTTTCCTCCATGTGCCTTTTTATATACATTTCAGCAACTCCTTCGGCAAATCCAATATATGATATTATTATAGCCGGATATTTGGAAAAGTCAATAGCGATGTTGAAAAGTCAAACACAAGGGGACGTTAGAGTGTGTGTTCTTTTCCTGCATCATTCCGCTAAAGTCACAAATATTATTCCGAACCCGTTGATATTGTTCCGCTAATATGGTAAAATACCAACAGATTGGAGTGATGGTTATGTTTATGACAGTCAAACAGGCCGCAGAGAAGTGGCGCATTTCGGAAAGACGGGTCAGAATTCTTTGTTCCGATGGAAAAATTTCGGGCGCTTTTCAGGAAGGACGCGGATGGAAGATTCCGGTGAATGCAGTCAAACCTGCGGATGGTCGGTATAAGTCCACCGAAAGCCTGCTTAATATAATCGACCGCAAAAAGAAAGAGCTTGACTTGAGAAGGCCTCTGACCGAAGGAGAGGTTTCCAGGTTGACAGAGGAGTTTGTTGTGGAATACACTTACAACTCCAATGCCATCGAAGGCAACACCCTTACGCTGCGTGAAACCGATATGGTTCTGCGCGGGCTGACCATCGATAAGAAGCCGCTTAAAGATCACATGGAGGCGGTCGGCCACAAGGAAGCCTTTGAATATGTCAGCGATTTGGTAAGAGACCGCGCTCCGATGAGTGAGAGCATAATCAAGCAGATTCATACCTTGGTGTTGTCAGACAAGAAGGATGACCGAGGAGTGTATCGCCGCGTTCCTGTGCGTATCATGGGCGCACAGCATGAGCCTGTACAGCCCTATCTCATTGTGCCGCGAATGGAGCAGCTGATGCTCAGCTACAACGAAAGCACAGAGCATATCATTCCGAGACTGGCGCGCTTCCATATCGAGTTTGAAAGCATTCATCCATTCATAGACGGAAACGGCAGAACCGGACGTTTGCTTATCAATCTGGAACTTATGAAAGCCGGATTCCCGCCTATTGACATAAAGTTCAACGACCGTGTTGCTTATTATAAGGCTTTCGATGAATATCATGTGAAGCATGACTTGTCTGCAATGGAGAAGTTATTTGCCGGGTATGTAAATGAACGGTTTGATATGTATCTGAAAATGCTGCAGGACTGATACAAACAATGCCGGTCAGGTTTTACACCGCCTAAAGCTGCAGGAACACGTTTTATAACAGGAAGAGGCCATTGAAAAGCTCAAGAACATGGCGCTGAATAAGGATCCCGCTGCCAAAGTGAACCTTTGACAACGGGATTAATTTTATTATCTTCGGTCTAACATCTAATATCTGACATCTGCTATTTATATTGGTACGCCCTGACATAATCTACGATAAAATCGCTCGGCAGCAGGTTGTTTTTGCGGATGTCTCCCGCCCAGTCCGCTTCCACCACAGGGGTTATGCCGTCGCTGCTCCCACCGCTTACGCAAACCGTAAGGATCAGATACAGCGGAACTTGACAAGCGCCGCCGAAAGAGGATCTTGCGGATTCGACGCCGTTTATATAGAAAATGTATTCGTCCTTATTCCATTCAAGGCCGTAGGTATTGTACTCGTCATAAGGCTTGTTAACATAAAAGTCACCAACGGCCTCGTGTTTGTGCGCTTCGGCATAGCCGTCGTAATGGATGTTGGATGTTATGGTGTTGTGCATGTAGTTTGTATCTTTAAAATAAGGCGCTTCAAAAATGTCGAGTTCTACCCCGTCTTTGCCGGAGCCGTCCACATTGCCCATGTTATCGTTCATCATCCAAAAAGCGGCGTTCAGCCCCTCGCCCTTGGGCAGGATGCATCTGATTTCAAAATAACCGTAGAGCTGCTCATAAAGACCCCTTCTGCTGTCCATCCCGTAAGAATAGTATCCCGGTCCGCCGGGTCCGTCCGCCCGGTATCCGCTTCTAATAATCAGATTGCCGTCTTTAAAGCTTGTCTGCTGCCGGTTGAAAAAGCCGCCGCCCCGCGCGATGGTGTTATTTCCGTAGCAATAATGCCCGTCCCATTTGGTTGTGTCAAAAACACCGGTGTTAAATTCGTCCGACCATGCAAGTTCAAACTTGCTCATGTCCACATGCGCTCCCCTGGGCGTCTGCGGCGTGTCAAATATCGCCGATGAAAACATTTCGATCGCCGCGAGCAAAGATGCCAGCATAATCTTGAGCGCCCGGATTTGCCTTGGTGCGAAAATTTTTAAAAGAACAGCCATGTTTCACTCTCCGGTTCATTATTTATTGCGGAACGGACTTAGTTTAACATACCGGTTTTTGCTGTCAATATAATATGATGTAGCTAATTATCTAATTATCTTCCATCCAAGCACGCCAAGCAATCATCCGGCAAATCTAACATCCAATATTAAAATAGCCGAACGATCAACATTGGTAAACTCAAAAGGTAAATAGTATTGTTGTTTTGAAATACAAATGATATAGTATATAAAAACATCAGAAACTATTCTGCAAACTGCTAAGGAGATCAATCGTGATTAGAAAAAGAATGACCAGACCCCCACTCCTGCTTGAAAATTTTGAATCGGCGCGGACTTCAGCCGAAGGCACCGGCCGGCGCTGGAGCTCCAGGGGCGAAAAAACCTATGCCTCGGTCGAGATTGTCGACAGGCAGAGCCATCCGGATATTATCCGCAGCGGAAATCATGCGCTTAAATTTGACTATGATTTCCGCTTTGAGACAACCGAGGGCGGAAGCCGGCGCGCCTATTTCAATACCTGGGCAGGCGAAAACGAGCATCCCCGGGCGGACATTAATATCAAAGATGACCCGAATGTGTTGGTGATCCCGGACGGCGAATATCCCACCCACCTTGCCATGTGGGTATACGGCGACGCCAATGATGCCTGGTTTAACGGTATGATTGTTGATGCCGACGGCAACGGTGTAGAAGTGACCTGCGGCGATTTGGAATGGGTCGGCTGGAAGTTTATCATCATGGATATTCCGCCAAAATTTAAGCTTCCGTTTTATGTGGCCTATCCCGCCCGTATGCTCACCGGAAATCAGACCATCCACGGAACCTTATATATCGATGAAATTATGGCCGTTTACGGCGGTATCGATTTCGACGTGATGCCCCCATCCATTACTCAATTATCCTGTATGGAGAAACCTTCCGGTCAGCCCGGCTTTCCCGTGATCAGCGCGCTCCTCTCCGACGAGGACGATAACGAAAACGGCTGCGCCGCGTCGGGTGTTGATCCCGGCCGCACCGAGATATTTATCGACGGGGTTCACCATAAAAACAGCATTCGTTTTGAACCATCCGGCAAGGATGTCAGTCTGGAATTCACCCCGGAATTTTCCCTTTGCGGCGGGACCCATAAGCTGTTCATGATTGTCTTTGACCGGGCGGGCAACCGTACCCAAGCCCAACTGTTTTTTAATGTCCTCTCCCGGGCGCCGAGGGTTTATTGGTCAACAGATGCTACGGTTGAATTCGGCGGCCGGCTGCTTTGCCGGCTAATGATGGAAGACGCCCGAAAAGAGTCGAAAATATTAATTACATTGAAATATGACAGCAAAATGCTTGTTCCCTCCGAAAACTATTTTACCCCCGCGCAAGGGGTTGCCGCAAGCGTCAAATACGATGAAAGCCTGGTCTTCATTGAGCTTAATACGGGCGAAAATACCGACAGTTTTGAGCTTGCAGCGCTCGAATTCACAGCAGTGTCTGCGCTTGACGGGACTCGGGAGACGGTACTTGTCTGTGAGGAAGCGCAGCTTGAGTCGGATGGCAAGAACGACAAGTTTTGCCTTGCCGATGCCAAAATTGCTATTAAACCCGGCCTTTGCCTTTCGGTCGAACGGCTTTGCACGGGCTATGATACGGTGTTTACGGTTACCGATACACAAGGGCTGCCGGCAGTTGGAGCAACGATTTGCGAGCGCCAAAACGATACCGTGTATCCGGGGGAAACCGACGCGCAGGGGCGCTTAACCGTTACCGGCGTTACGGATTGCAATACCGGCACGAAACTGGATTTATTTGCCCGTAAAGAAAACCGGTTCAGCCTGACGGCGCGCTATTCGGTCAGCAACGATTTTGGAGCAGAGTACCCGGGGATTATCAACGTCAGCTGCGGGAAAAACTGCACGGAACTTGCCGTAACCTGGCAGACCGGCGTAAGTATAACCGAAGGATTTATCCAATATGCGATTAAAACACCCGGGAAAACAGATTTAGCGCCGGACGATATCATCAAAAAAGCCGAACGCCGGAATAATTTCACCACATACAAAGATGAATCCTGTGAAATGAACGGCTATTCGGTTTGTCTGGATGGTTTAGAGCCCGGCGCGGAATATTTGTACAAAGTCGGATCCGGTAATTTTTGGAGCGAGACAAAAGTTTTTAAAACAATACCCGCCGCCGGTGAATATTCTTTCGCGGTTCTGGCCGATACGCATGATGCCTGCGGGGACGCTTTGCGCGCCGCGCTCAAATGTGACCCGGAACTTTCATTTTTTGCTCACGCCGGGGATTTTGTCTCGGCAGGCGGCGAATATGACTATTGGCTGGAATATTTCAACGATTCAGATGGCTTGTTCACGCTCTATCCCACTGTCCCGGTCAGCGGCAACCACGACCTGAGCGACGGCATCGGCGCGAATTACCGGCTGATTTACAATAATCCGGCAAACGGCGTAGTTGGCGCGCTCAAAGGGCTTTATTATTATACGGAGCTGAACAATACGCTGTTTATTTCGCTGGGCGGCGGTTATGTCGACGATGCAGCCATAATGGTTTGGATAAACGAAACCATCCGGAATACGGCAATGAAGTGGAAAATCGTTTTGACCCACGAAGGCCCTTATACCTGCTTCATCAACTCGGCTTCGGAAGAGATTAAATGGGGCGATTTCTTCAACACGGCGGGCATCGACCTGCTGATTTCCGGCCATGACCACACGTACCAGCGCGCCACCATCAAAGACCGCAATACGCTCGATGTCGGCAAAGGAATATCCTCATATGCCGGCGTAACCTATTTGCAGTGCGCAACTTCGGGCGGACCGTCAAACCACGACTGGGATCTGCATCGCCCGATTTGGAACGCGGTTTACGACAGCAAAACGCCTTCCGTATCAATTCTCAGGGTGTCGGACACAAAGATTCAGGTCAAAGCCTTGTGCGTTGCCGATAACGCCGAAGGGTTTGATGTATACGACCGGTTTGAAATTGTAAAATAAGGAGATAACAAAAACAATATGGAGGTGCTAACATGAAAATCCGAATAGTATACGCGACAAAGACCAAACACTCGAAGAAACTTGCCGAAGCGATGGGGGAACGGTTGAAAATAACGCCGGAAAACATCATGTTGAAGCCTGAACCTGAGACTGCGGACCTGCTCATTATTGCCGGCGGAATATACGGCGGCGAAAGCAGGCCTGAGCTGTTGGAGTATGTAAAGAATTTGGACGGTGCTTCGATTAGGAGCGCAGCGCTTCTAACCAGCTGCGCCTCCGGCAAACAGAAGCAGGCCTCGGTACGCAAAATACTGGAGGAAAAGGGAATCAAGGTTATCGATGAGTTCATCTGCAGGGGCGGTTTTTTATTTGTCTCCGCAAGGCATCCTGACAGCAAAGATTTAAACGCGGCGGCGGACTTTGCGGAAAAGGTTACGTTATACTAATTACTCATAAAAACCTAACTAAAAAACCGCATAAAACTATTCTGCATTAAAATGGAGAATAGTATGAATCAAAGCTTTTGCTTGATTTTTTAGAGGTTTTTTAATCGTGAATTAGTATTAGATTAAAAATATAGCAGCATATTAATCTAAGCTGCCGAAGAATAGTATGAATATATAAATACGGAGGCAATCACCATGTATGAGGTGCCAACGATAACCGGAGAAAATATTGTGTTGAGGCAGATAAAAGAGAGTGATATAGATGACCGGCGGGTTTTCGGCAGGCCGGATGAATTTATGTATATGTGCGGAGGCAACAGGCAAACCAATACCGGTGTTTTGAGACCGGAAGAGCTGCAAAACTGGTATCAAAAAAATCTGCTATGCACCGATGACAAGATTGCCTGGATGATTGAATATAACAACAAATGTATCGGAGGTGCGAGGCTGCATAACATTTCAAACGCTGACAACAACGCGACTTACGCTATCGGGATTTGGGATGTTTCGTCTTTTTCAAAAGGAATCGGAACCGAAGCGACAAAACTGGTTTTGGAATATGCTTTTAATACTTTGAAACTTCACAGAGTGGATTTAAAAGTACTGGAGTATAACAAAAGAGGCATTCGCTGTTATGAAAAATGCGGATTTAAAAAAGATGGGGTGCTGAGAGAAAACGCCTATATCGAAGGGGAATATCATTCCGATTGGGTGATGAGTATTTTGGAAAACGAGTATCATGAATTATATGCAAAATGATACTTTCTTAAGAACAGGTATACTTTGCAGCAGATAACATAAAATACAACAATGGCTGTTGTTATCATATGGATTGACGCATAGAATAACGGGAAGGAGCTCTTGAAGATGTCATATGCGGACGGTATGGCGGCGATGAATCTTGAAATGCCGGCACGGGTGCCGAGAACCGACTATTCGGCGGAAGGGCACTGGGAACTGGTCACCGCGGTGACCGGCATCGAGGTGGATGCCTTAAGCCCGGGTGCATTAAAAAGCCGGGCACAGAAGGGCTTTTATACGGCATGGAACTATGACTTTTTGTGGAGCACCCTGACCGGCGGCGGCATTTTCGGCGACACGAAAACCAGAATGGGCCACGCTGTTTATGCGGCGGGCGGCGTTGATTATGACAGCGTGATATCCTGCCCGTTCAAAACACCGGAGGAAGTCATCGCGTTTGACCCGTGGGCGGTTTTCGGTGAGCGGGACAAAAAAGAGCTCACGGAACAATACGAGGGGCACTACCGGCTCAACTGCGATTTTATGCCGGACGCGGTGAACATGACGGGTATCTATGTGACATGCATGTCCGGTTTGATCGACCTGTTTGGCTGGGATATGCTTCTCTTGGCGGCGGGGACCGACCCGGAAGGTTTCGGGGCGATGACCAACCGCTACGCTTCGTGGATTCAGCAATATTTTGACGCGCTCGGGGCGGCCGATGTGCCGGTGGTGATGGTGCACGACGACATTGTCTGGACTTCCGGCGCGTTTATTCACCCGGACTGGTACAGAAAATATATTTTTACGAATTACAAAAAGTATCTTGCGCCGCTGAAAGAAAGCGGCAAAAAAATAATGTTCACCTCCGACGGTGATTACACGCGGTTTATCGACGATATTGCCGCGTGCGGGGTGAACGGCTTTGTGCTTGAACCGATGACCGATATGAAATACATTGCCGAAAAATACGGCAAGACCCATGTGTTTATCGGCAACGCGGACACAAGGATACTGCTCAGCCGGAGCAGAGAGGATATTTACACCGAGGTGAAGCGCTGCATGGACATCGGCAGAAGTTGCCCGGGGTACTTCATGGCTGTCGGCAATCATATCCCCGCAAACACGCCGGTTGACAGCGTCCTTTACTACAACGAGGTTTACGAAAAGCTGAGCCGGAGATAAAAAATAGGAAAAATCAAAAGAGAAGCAGGATTTTATTTTCCCGCTTCTCTTTATACTAATTACTCATAAAAACCTAACTAAAAAATCCGCACAAAACCTCATAATACTAATTCCTCTTTAAAACATAGCTAAAAATTCGGCACAAAAACCCATTTGTCAACGCAAAGGTTAATGCTTGATATCATAGAGGTTCTATAGTCGGGATTAGTATAAATCAAAGCTTTTGCTTGATTTTTTCGAGGTTTTTAAATCGTGAATTAGTATTATTTGTCCCATATTCGCCGCCGGACTATTCGTTTTCCTTGTTCCGTTTTATAACCTTCAGCCTTGAAAAATCTTCCCTG
>CAZVJW010000029.1:0-51359 GCA_964627535.1 uncultured Eubacteriales bacterium | reverse complement strand
AGAGAATCAAGTCAAGAGCCTGAATGAGACCCATGTTGCCATTCGGGTCGTAATAAGTGAGCGGGTTGTGTTGGGGTTGTACATTCTTGAGTTCAGGTAGTATAAGCCCGTTTCCGCGTCAAACGTGTAGCCAGTCTGACGGTTCATTCTTTTATTGTATCATAACTTATTCTGCTTATCAACCATTTTGAAATCAGAACGAAAACGCCGGGCACATGCTTTAATGTGGTTGTCCGACTGTTTCGCTTTTTTGGGCTGTGAATCTTTCCCCTGTCTTTAATTTGATTGCTTGACGGGTGTTTTGCAATTGTGATACAATAATGGCGCAAAAGCATCTGTTTGTCTGTTTTTTTAATTTTTTACGAAGGATGGGAATTAAAATGAAAAGAACCTGCATGAGAATCACCTCTGTTTTGCTGGCATTCGCCCTTGTTTTTACAGCTGTTGCACTGGGCTTTGGGAGCGTGCAAACTCCGGCTGTTAAAACCGTGGAAGCAACGGCTGAAAAAAACGGTGCTGTTTCAACCGTAACCACTGTTGACGAAGCGGTCACTATCCTAAATGAAAACAAAACCGTAAAAGCCTCACCGGCGGTTAAAACCGAAACAGATGATGAAGTGCTTACTACATGCGGCGGCAACTGCGGTCATGCCCCGACCATTATTATCCCGGGCATCGGCCAATCCGATGTCTATCTGCTTGACGAAAACGGCAACAGGGTAAAGAACGCGGACGGCGACGATACAAAATCTTTCCCGATTATTATTGATACGGATTACCTGATTAAAACATTGGCGCTCCCGCTCGTGAAAATGCTGGTAACTCAAAAGGATAACGGTTTTACCGACCTGGCCGCAAAAGCCGTGGGAACAGCGCTTTCTAAAAGCGCAATCGACTTAACGGGTCATCCAGTCAGCAATTTTGAGCTTGAAAGATACCCGCACAGTGTTGCGGCCAGCAGCGAAGCGGACCGCGCTAAAATTTACAATACCATCCCTCTTCAGGAGTATACGAAAGTGGCGGGCGAGGATCACCTGTATTTCTTCGCTTTCAATTCCTACGGCAACAACCTTGATTCCGCACAGGAGCTTTATGATTTTATTCAGCAGGTGAAAAGAGAAACCGGTCATGCAACGGTTAATATCGTCCCCATCAGCCTCGGCAGCACCATAGCGAATACGCTGCTTGAAGTTTACCCGCAGGTGAAAAACGATTTAAATAAAATTATATTTATCGTGCCCGCGTTGGACGGCTCCCGGCTTGTGGGCGACCTGTATAACGGGAATTTATGCACCGATGACGAATCGCTTTATAAAAATCTTCTGCCTTCATTAATGGACGGCAACTATACAAGTTATCTGATTAACATCGCCTTGAGAATCATTCCGAAACAAATTATTCTCGACCTGCTTACAAAGATAGTCGACCGGTTAAGAGAAGATGTGCTTTTAAACTGTACCATGATTTTCGGCCTTGTCCCAAGCGAAGACTATGATGCGCTTGCAGCCAAATATCTTTCCGACCCCGCCCATGCCGAAATCAGACGGCAAATGGATATATACCACAGAGCACAGGTAAATTCAAAGGCTAACATCCTGTCCTTTATTCAAAGCGGTGTGAAGGTTTACGATATTGTTGATTACAACTTCCGGCTTTACTCTTTTGTCCCTTCATACAAAACATGCAACGGTGACGGCTTGATTCACTTATATTCCGAATCTTTAGGCGCTACAAGCGGTTATATTGACACGCCGCTGCCTGACGGGTATGTCCAGAAGGACACCAACTGCTCAAACCCCGGTTCGCATGACCATATTTCCCCCGACGGGATTATTGATGCTTCCACGGGTCTGCTGCCTGAAACAACCTTCTATTTTTACAATCAGGACCATGAAGGCACCGGCAGAAACGATGTTATCATGAGGCTTGCGACAGAACTGATCTTATACAACAATCTTGTTGACGTTCATTCCATGCCGGACCGTTACCCGCAGTTCAATGTCGGTCGTGAATCGAAGGGCATGCGCAATGACCTTCTGCCGAACGCTAAAAAAATTGACCAAAGCACTTTAACCGCCGAGAACGCAGCCGAGCTGCAGGCGGCCATTGAACAATGCGAAGCGATGCTGGCTAAAACAGTTGTTGTGTACGAAGAGTTCACCGGCGCACAGACAAGGCTTGAAAACATCCTGATTAAGATAGGCGCGAAATCCGCACCCAAAGAAGACAAAACGGGCAAAGTTTTAACCCCGATCTGCAAGTTCTTAAGCGATACACTATACAAATATTGGGGACCGCGCGGCTTTTCGGACGGGAATATTTAGAAATTGCCGGCGGTTAATGTCTAACATCAAAAGTACAGCCCCTTAGCGTACTATTTCCGCTTTGGGGCTGAATTGTTGTTGACAGCACAATCTTTTTTTACTACACTCATTTTATACTGTTCTAAAATGCGGTGATAGTATTATTTGTATCTGACATGGCCGCGAGAATTGTTTTTATCTGCTGTTCTATTAAACTATAACTGTTAACGGGGTGTGAATTTTGGGGAACAAAAAACAACAAAAAGGTGTTCTTACGGCATGCGGCGGCAAATGCGGTCATTGCCCCACCATCATCGTGCCCGGTATAGGCCAGTCGCAGGTTTTTTTAATTGACGAAAAAGGCAACCGCGTAAAAAACGACGGCAGCGATAAAGGGATTAACTTCCCCTTTCGTTTGAAGAAACTCGAAACAGTCAGGGCTTTGGCTCTGCCGTTTTTAAAAATGATTCTGACGCACAGGGACAAATATTTTTCCGACTGCGCTTCCAAGGCAATAGCAGGGTGCGTTTCGGCGAACGCTGCCGGGCCGGATGGCAAGCCGGTAAATCATCTGGAGGTTGTAAAATACCAAAAAAGCGTTGCCCGGTGTTCCGGGGAAGAACGCGCTTTTATTTACGGCACCATCCCACTGACAGAAGCCTCAAAGGAAACCGGTGAGGATCATCTTTATTATTTTTCTTATAATTCCTTCGGCAATAACCTTGAAACAGCCGCCGAGTTATATGCGTTTATTCAACTCGTCAAAAAGGAAACCGGTCATGACAAGGTCAATATTGTTCCCATCAGCCTCGGGGGAACCATCGCCGTTTCACTGCTGCATTTTTATCCGCAGCTTCATGAAGATTTAAATAAGATTGTTTTTATCGTACCCGGACTCAACGGAACAAAATTTTATGCCGACATTTACAGCGGAAACCTAAATACCGATGAGAGCTTTTACTTGAAGCAGCTTGCCAACGTAAAAGGCTTTGCGGGCCGAGTACTTCATATCGTTTTAAAACTTTCCCCCAAGGGGATTATCGTTGACCTGCTCCGGAAAATCTTTGACGAAATAAGGAATGACCTGCTTTTAAACAGCACCGTGCAGTGGGGTTCCATCCCGTGTGAGGATTATGAAGAGCTTGCGGATAGACTGCTGAGCGATGAAAGCCACGCCGAAATCCGCCGCCAAACGGATTTATTCCACCGGGCGCAAGCAAATGCAAGGGCAAATATTTTAGACTATATGAAAAGCGGCGTGAAAGTTTTTGACATTGTCGATTACAATTATCCCATCCATACTTTTGTAAACGCGAGCAAACTGTACAACGGGGATGGCTGGGTGGATGTCGCCTCGGCTTCATTGGGCGCAACGAGCGGATTGATAGGCCAACCGCTGCCGGATGATTATATTCAGCAGAACACCTGCTGTGCCAACCCTGTTCATCATCATATTTCCCCCGACAGGATTATTGATGCCTCCACCGGAATTCTGCCGGAAACCACCTTTTTTTTCGCCAATCAAAACCACGAGCTGACAGCGGAAAACGATGTCATTATAAAACTTGTCTGCGAACTGCTGCTGCATGACGAAATAACCGATGTGCATTCACAGCCCGGACGTTTTCCGCAGTTCAACAGCGCGCGCAACACAGGCAGCATCAGAAAAACGCTTCTGCCCAAAGCGGAGTCTGTCAACCGGAGCGCTTTGAGTAACGCCGATGCGGCCGAGCTCGATTCCGCTGTTGAGGAATGCCGGGCCATGCTTGCCGAAACGGTTGTGGATAATGACCGTTGTATCCGTGCGGAATCCGGACTGAAAAATATCCTTGTTAAAATCGGGGCGGTGAAGTAGTTCGACGGTTGTGGTACAATAGTTCGACGGTTGTTCGACAATTGTGGAACAGTAGTACGACAATTGTATGATCATCGATTTACCATCGTCCTACCATTGTTCTACTATAGTTCTACCATTGTTCTACCATTGTTCAGCTATCGTTCTACAACCTATCTAAGGAGATGCCTCTATGCGAATCAAAAAGATTGTCTGCATCTTTATTTCCGCCGTTGTTTTCACCGGGGTGTTAACCGGCTGCGCGAAAAAGGAAGACGGGCGGCTTAAAGTTGTCTGCACGCTTTTCCCCCAATACGATTTTATCAGAGTGATTGCGGGCGAAAAGGTTAACCTCAAACTTTTGGTCACCCCCGGAGAGAACCCCCACGATTATGTGCCTTTGTCCGAAGAATTGAATACGGCAAAAACGGCCGATCTTTTTATTTACACGGGCGACAGTATGGAAGCGTGGGTCGCGGCGAAGATGAAATCAAAAACCGGCAACCCTGATTATATTCTTGATGTTTCTGATGGGATAACGCTCAACATAGATATAGACGCATCTGAACATACAGAAAAGGATGAGACCGGTCCGTTCTATGACCCCCACTTTTGGACACTCCCGCTCAACGCCGAAAAAATGGTTGAAACAATTACAGCCAGGCTCTGTATGCTGGATACAGCGAACACCGCATTTTACCGGGCTAACGCGGATGCTTATAAAACGAAGCTTGAAGCGCTTGATACCGGCTTCCGGGATACCGTGAAAAACGGCAAGCGCAAAAACATCGTTATCGGCGACAGTTTTGCGCTCGGCTATTTTACAAAAGAATACGAAATGGGTTACCTTGCAACCCAAGACTACTGCTCGCCCGCCGCAGCGCCCGGCGAGGCCGTTGTGACAAAACTGGAAAATTCCGTAAAAAAGCAAAGCCTGCCCGTTGTATTTTACAGGGAACTTTCTGACCAAAAAACAGCAACGACCATCAGCACAGACACCGGCGCCCAAATGCTGCTATTCCATTCCTGCGAAAATATTACCAAGGAAGAATCAAACAGCGGCGCAACCTACCTTTCGCTCATGCAGCAGAATTTAGAGAATTTGCGGGTGGCGTTGGGGTAGGGACATATTTGCCACTCCCAAGGGAAACATCGGTTACGAATCTCTGTCATCCTGAGTAAAGCGAAGGATCTCAGCTTTACAAGGCAAATGAGATTCTTCGGCGCAGAGCGCCTCTGAATGACGTACCGGCGGCGAACGGCGGGCGAACAGTGTTCACACCCTACACGGAACGAACACTCTGTCAGGTTGAATCCCAAAATCATAAAACCGGGGGCGCAAAATTGCGCCCCCGAAGGTTTTCTGTTTTTTAGCTCTGCGGTTAATGGGACAGATGACCGTTCCCTACCCAATCGCCCTTATAATCCTCGCCACCGGAAAACCCATCACATTAAAGAAATCACCTTTGATACCTTTGACAAGAAAACATCCCAGCCCCTGAATACCGTAGGCACCGGCTTTGTCCATCGGTTCGCCCGATTCGACATAGGCTGTTATTTCGTCTTGCGTAAGCGGATAAAATTCAACTGCTGTTGCTTCGGCAAAACAGTCTTCTTTACCGTCTTTAATGATGCAAACACCGGTGTAAACCGTATGCTCTCTTCCCGAAAGAATAGTTAACATCGTAACGGCATCGGCTTTATCTTTGGGTTTGCCTAAAATTAAATCATCGACTGCTACAATGGTGTCCGCGCCGATTACACAGTCACACGGATATTTTTTCGCAACTTCACCCGCTTTTTGGCGCGCGACTTCAACAGCGGCATCGGCAGGATGCAGGGCAGGGTCAAGCACTTCATCCCCTTCGGCAGCGCAAACTATAAAATTGACTCCGGCAGTTTTTAATAACTCCTGCCGCCTCGGTGAGCCGGATGCCAGAATAATCAAAGCCAAGCCCCCTCTCCGTCTTTTAAAATCAGATTAAGCTTCAGCACCGCCGCCTGGGTTTTACCGTCGGGGATTTCATTGTTCTTTATCATCTCAACAACCCGATCCATGGGAATCTTTTCAATCTCCAGGAATTCATCCTCATCAAGATTCTGCCTGTCAAACGCCAACTCCGCCGCGCCGTAAAGATAGATGACTTCGCCGCAGTACCCCGGCGAAGGGTAGAACTTGCCCAAGTCAATATATTTACCGGCAACAGCGCCTGTTTCTTCCAAAAGTTCGCGTTTGCCTGCTTCCAACGGGCTTTCCCCGGCATCAAGTTTCCCGGCAGGCAGTTCAAGGATTGTTTCGGTATAAGGATACCTGAATTGGCGCACCAAAATCAATTCCCTTTTGTTCGTCAGCGCCGCAACGGTGACCCCGCCGGCATGTTCAACAACCTCTCTGACTGCGGTTTTGCCATTGGGGAGTTCCGCCTTATCTACCCGGAGGTTTAATATTTTACCCTTGTAAATGTGTTTTTGCTCCAATGTTTTTTCAAAAAGTTCCATCATTTCCCCCAAAGTTTAAATCCTTTACAGTTTACAAGATTTTTTGCCCGGTGTAAACACATATAACGAAAGAATGCCGGAACTTCGTTTTGTGCCGAAGGAGTAATACTAATCGGCGATGAAAAGCGTTGTTAGATTTGCGATGATTTTTTGTGTTGCACAAGGCGAACGACGATGCTTTGCTGTCGCAAGGCAAGGAGGACAACGCAGTACGGCGCAAAAAAGACCACAAAGATTCAATGCGTTTTATCGGTGGTTAGTATAATAAAAAGGGGCGGTAACCCGTCCCTTTTCTAAGTTCGTATTCATCTGTGTATCGTAGTTGCTCAGTCTTCCTCGTTATCTGCCTTACATTCTTCACAGTCGCAGTCAATATCAAACTCTAAAAGTTCGTTGCAGCTCGGGCAGTTGATGTTTCCGTCTTCAAGGACTCCCTCGTCAACGCAGATGGTCTCGCCGCATTTAGGGCATTCAACTTCGTAATAGTCATCTTCACCGTCATCATCGTCATAATCCTCATAAACGAAACCCTCAAGCTCGTCCAAATCCTCATCAACGGCGTCAACCTGTTCGTTCAGGATTTCTAAACCGTCTTCGAGGTCGGAAACGGTCAGTGTCAAATCGTCAAGCAAATCAATAATCGCATTAATAAGCTTGGTTTCCGGTTTATCGGCATCCATTTTCAAGCCCTCTGCCAATCCTCTTAAATATGCGGCTTTTTCTGTAATAGTCATTTTTTCTCCTCCTAAATATTTATTTATGCTCTGCTGAGATATTCGCCCGTGCGTGTGTCAACAATAATCTTTTCGCCCTCTTCAATAAACAACGGCACTTTTACCTCTGCCCCTGTTTCAAGTGTGGCGGGTTTGGTCGCGTTGGTCGCAGTGTCGCCTTTAAACCCGGGGTCGGTCTTGGTTATTTCAAGTATGACGGTTGTCGGAGGTTCAACGCCGAAAACATTGCCTTTGAAGGAAAGAATCTTGCAAATTTCATTTTCCTTAACAAACTTGAAGTTGTCGGAAAGTTCGGATGCGTTTATCGGAACCAGCTCATAGCTTTCAGTGTCCATAAAGTAGTAAAGGTCACCGTCACTATATGAATATTCCATATCCTTGCGTTCAATGAAAGCCGAAGGGAACTTGTCGTTCGGATTGAATGTCCGCTCAACAACCGAGCCCGCAATGATATTCCTGATTTTTGTCCGGACAAAAGCGGCACCTTTACCGGGTTTTACATGCTGAAATTCAATAATCTGATAAACGTTTCCGTCCATTTCAAAGGTTACACCGTTTCTGAAATCGCCTGCTGATACCATAGTATTATTCCTCCGTTGCTCTCTTTTACATAGCTATTCTAACCTATTGCCCAAAACATTTCAAGTGTTATTTTAAGGGGGTGGAAAAGAAGTGGTGGAACGATTAAGTTACGCTTAGCAGATTTAATCGGATACCTTATACTCCTATTGCTTTTCAACTTCTTCCCGCGGCGAAGCCGCACTTCTCAACCTCTTCTCAGTTAAGGACTATCAGTTCCTTCGGGCTGTTCGTCAGATTTTCACAGCTATCCGTTGTGACGGCAATCATATCCTCAATACGCACACCGAATTCGCCGGGCAGATAAATACCGGGTTCCGCCGTTACAACATTGCCCGCCTCAAGTGTTTTTTCACCGAGCGGAGAAATTGTAGGTTCTTCGTGAATTTCTATACCCACACCGTGCCCTGTGCCGTGGCCGAAGTTATTGCCGAACCCCGCCGCCTTAATTACATCCCTTGCTGCCGCGTCGACAGCTTTGCAGGATATTCCCGGCTTATATAGTTTTAAAGCGGCTGCCTGCGCCTCAAACACCTTTTTATATATACACTCCTGCCCGGTGCTTACCCTGCCGACAGCCACGGTACGGGTCATATCGCTGTGGTAGCCGTCAACAACCGCACCGAAATCCATGGTAATAAAATCGCCAATTTCGATTTTCTTGCCGGAAGGAACCGCATGCGGCATGGAGGAGTTTACTCCGCTTGCCACGATTGTTTCGAACGACAGTGCTTCCGCTCCGTTTTTCAGCATAAAAAAGTCAAGTTCCAATGCAACATCACGCTCTGTTATACCCGCTTTTATAAAGCTCAGAATCATTTCAAACGCCCGCTCGGCTATATACTGGGCTTTTTTGATTTTGCCGATTTCTTCGCTGTTCTTTTTTATCCGCAGCGCGTCAATCAGCGTATCCCCCGTGTTATCGTCAACAAGCCGGGTGTCCGTTAGAATTTTCGCAAGCTGTCTTGCCCTTGCAAGTGTAATCCGCTTTGTTTCAATCGCCAGTGTTTTGCAGCCGAGCATTGCGGAAATTTCCGGCAGCTGCTCATCAATTCTTTTCAGTTCCGCAACTTCGCAGCATTCGATTTTATTTTTTGCGGCTTCAATATAACGGCTGTCCGTCAAAAATACACTGCCGTTTTTTGCGGCAATCAGCAACCCGGCGGTTGAGGGGAACCCGGTGAAATAGCGCCTGTTTTCCGGGGATTCAATTAAAACACCGTCAATGTCAGCGGGCAATGCCGACATTAAAAGATCCAAATTCATTTTATCACCGCCGGTTCCCGAATTTTACATAAAAATAATAAAAAAGCGGGCTGTCGCCCGCTTTCATGCTTACTTGAATTTGCGTTTACGAGCCGCCTCGGACTTTTTCTTCCTCTTTACGGAAGGCTTCTCATAGGCTTCTCTTTTACGAGCCTCTTGAATTATTCCGTCCCTGGATGTTTGCTTTTTAAAACGTCTCAGAGCGCTGTCCAAAGACTCGTTTTCTTTAATTTTAATCTGGCTACTCATTCATATTCCCTCCCTCCGCTGATGCAGGGGTATTTTTCCATTTAGTGTTGTTAATTATACCGCATCAAAGTCCTGCTTGTCAACCACCGAATTTTATTTATTTATATATCCGGCCAAAACCGATAAGCATAACAGCCTTGCCGAACGATGATGTTATTTCACTACGAAATTAACCAGTTTTCCCTTGACATAAAGTTCCTTGACAACGGTTTTCCCTTGAACCGCCTCGGCAATTTTTTCCTCCGCCTTAGCAAGCGCAATGGCATCTCCTGCTTCGATATCCGTTGGAACAACAAGCTTTGCCCTGACTTTTCCGTTAATCTGCGCGACAATCTCGACGGTGTCTTCCAAGCATTTTTCTTCGTCGTATTCCGGCCAGGATTGATCCGTTACCGTACCGCCGAAATTCAGGGTCTCCCACATTTCCTCTGTCAGATGCGGGGCGAAGGGATTCAGCAGCAAAAGCAGTGTTTTGAGTTCACCCTTCGTCACCTTGCCCGAATCATAAAATTTATTCAGCAGTGTCATCATCGCCGCAATGGCAGTGTTCGCTTTTAAATTGTCAATATCCCCCGAGACTTTTTTGATGGTTCTGTGCATGAGCGTTTCAAACTCCGGCCGGTATTGCCCGCTGCTGTCAACGATATCCTTAAGGGACCACACCCTGTCGATAAAGCGCTTGCAGCCTTTTATGCTTGCGGAATTCCAAGGTGCCGCTTTTTCAAAATCGC
This sequence comes from uncultured Eubacteriales bacterium, assembly GCA_964627535.1. Taxonomy (GTDB): domain Bacteria; phylum Bacillota; class Clostridia; order Oscillospirales; family Acutalibacteraceae; genus UBA1447. The sequence continues at coordinate 41,164 of CAZVJW010000029.1, read as the reverse complement.
CGATGAACATCTCGTAAAGGCGCATGGTGTCCGCCCCGTATTCGTTGACGATATCATCCGGATTAACCACATTCCCCCGGGACTTTGACATTTTTTCGCCGTTTTCTCCCAAAATCATACCGTGGCTTGTGCGTTTTGCATACGGCTCACTTATAGGTACAACCCCGATATCGTAAAGAAACTTATGCCAAAAACGGCTGTAAAGCAGATGCAGGGTGGTGTGTTCCATGCCGCCATTGTACCAGTTGACGGGGGTCCAATATGCCAGTGCTTCCTTTGAAGCAAGGATTTTATCGTTGAACGGGTCGCAGTAGCGCAGAAAATACCAGGAGGAACCCGCCCAGTTGGGCATAGTATCGGTTTCGCGCTGCGCCGGGCCGCCGCACACGGGACATACGGTGTTCACCCAATCAGTCAGTTTGGCAAGCGGCGACTCTCCGCTGTCGGTGGGTTCGTAGCTCTCAATATAGGGCAGCTTTAGCGGCAGTTCCTCCTCGGGCACGGGTACAAAGCCGCATTTGCCGCAATGAATGATCGGAATGGGCTCGCCCCAGTAGTGCTGGCGGGAGAAAACCCAGTCGCGCAGCTTAAAGTTCACTTTAGCGTGGCCCTTACCGTTTTTGTCAAGCCAGCCGGTGATGCTTGCCTTCGCGTCTTCAACGCTCATACCCGTTAAAAAGCCGGAATTAACCATTACGCCTGTTTCGCAGTCGGTAAAAGCTTCTTTTTCGATATCTCCGCCCTTTACAACCTCAATAATCGGAAGTTCGAATTTACGCGCAAACTCCCAGTCCCTTGTATCGTGCCCGGGCACCGCCATGATAGCGCCGGTTCCGTAAGAAACAAGCACATAGTCGGAGATATAAATGGGAATATTTTCGTTGTTCACGGGGTTAACAGCGTGTATGCCCTGCAGCTTGACGCCGGTTTTATCTTTATTCATTTCCGTGCGCTCAAAATCGGATTTTCTGGAAGACTCCTTTATATAAGCATCAACCTCATCCATATTTTTGATAAGATCCGCCCATTTTTCAACAAGCTCGTGCTCGGGTGAAATAACCATATAGGTCGCGCCGAACAGCGTGTCCGGCCGGGTGGTATAGACGGTGATGATGTCACCCGTGCAGGCTTCAAAATCCACCTCGGCGCCGGTGGAACGGCCGATCCAGTTGCGCTGCTGGACCTTCACCCTGTCGATATAATCCAAATCCTCCAAATCATCGTTCAGCCGCTGCGCATATTCGGTGATTTTCAGCATCCACTGGCTTTTTACCTTACGGACAACCTCGCTGCCGCAGCGCTCGCAGACACCGGCGACAACTTCCTCGTTGGCAAGCACACATTTGCAGGAGGTGCACCAGTTGACGGCCATTTCTTTTTTATAGGCTAGTTCTTTTTTGAAAAATTGAAGAAAAATCCATTGCGTCCATTTATAATAACCCGGGTCTGTGGTATTGATCTCACGGCTCCAGTCAAAAGAAAAGCCGAGTGATTTGAGCTGCTGCTTGAACCGGGCGATGTTTGTCTTTGTTACCGCTTCCGGGTGGACATGGTTCTTTATAGCAAAATTTTCCGTCGGCAGCCCGAAGGCATCCCAACCCATCGGATAAAGAACATTATAGCCCTGCAGACGCTTTTTACGGGCAACAACATCAAGCGCCGTGTAAGAGCGCGGATGCCCGACATGAAGTCCCTGCCCTGAAGGGTACGGAAACTCTACAAGGCAGTAATATTTCGGCAGAGAAAAATCCTGCTTCGCGTGGAAAACTCCGGTATTTTCCCACCGGTCCTGCCACTTTTTTTCATTCGTCTTAAAATTAAAGTTTGCCATACAGCCTTCCCGCCTTAATCAGTTAATATATCAGAAATGTCCATTGTAACAGCATCCGACCACAGGCGTTCAAGGTTGTAATATTCCCGCAGTTCCTTCTGAAAAATATGCACAAGAACATCGCCGTAATCCATCAGTATCCATCCGGTTGCCCTGCCCTCAATGCGGGCGGGTTTTGTCCCGAGCTTTGTCATTTCAAACTCAACATCTTCAACAAGCGACTTTGTGTGCGTGGTTGAGTTGCCGGACGCTATCACAAAATAATCCGCCACGATTGTGAGTTCGTTAATCTCTATCACTCTAATATTCTCAGCCTTTTTCACATCCAATACCTTTGCTATTTGTCTTGCCAGTTCTCTTTGTTCCATATATGTCCTCCTTCATTTGTTATTATTGATTTATTTCGCGGTCGTCTTTTTAAAATTGATGATTAGTTCGTTATAGCAATCGATGCTGCCGGTATGTATCACCTGCCCGGTTTCAACAAGGTTTTGTATGCTGAATTTCAAAGCATGAAGCATAGCGCCTTCCAAACTCTCCGCTGCCAGCCGGCGCATCTCTTCAACCCCGCTGTAGGTTCTGTCGGCAGAAATATAATCGGCAATATAGATTACCTTTTCCAGCAGGCTCATGCCGGCCCTGCCGGTGGTATGGTAAAATACCGCATTAAAAATATCCTCATCGGTTATTTTCAGTTCTTCCCTTAAATAAGCCGCCCCCGCTACGGCATGCCACAGTTTCGGGTTGGCCTTTTCGGAAGAGGATAATATTATATCAGCTTTTTCGATTACATTCAACTGTTCTTCTTTTAAGGCATCTTTCATCACATCATGCAGAAGCCCGGCAAGATATGCTTTTTCTTCATCCGCGCCGTATCTTTTTGCCAGTTCCTTTGCGCTGAGGGCTACCTGAAGGGTGTGCCGGAAGCGTTTCAAGCCCAGTTTTTGCTCTGCAATGCGTATATATTCATCCACGGTAAAGTCCCCTGTCGCGTATGTATTGGGCTACACTTTCCCCGGCAACTCCGCTTATATCCTTACCGTCTGCAACCATATCTCTGATTTGGGTTGAGCTGATTTCATATGCGGGAAGATCGGAAATGACGGCGTTAATATCACTGTTACGCAGAGAGGCATTCGCTTCCCTAGCCGCCGTGCAGATTGTGCAGATTTCCAGAATGTCACTGTACCGGTACCAAGTTTCAAAACTTAAATACATATCCGAACCGATAATTAAAAATAATTCCGCATCACGGTATAAATTTTTGATTTCAAGCAAAGTATCGTATGTATAGCTTTTTCCGCCCCTGTCGATTTCCATCGAACTTACCGAAAAGCGGGAATCTCCGCAAAAAGCAAGCCTGCACATTTCAAGCCGGTCCATACCGCTTGCCAAATCCGCAGCGCTCTTGTGCGGCGGAATAAATGAGGGTATAACCAGAATTTCGTCAAGAGAAAGCCTGTCCGCAAAGCCGCGGGCAAGCCTTATATGTCCCTTGTGAGGCGGGTTAAACGCTCCGCCGAAAATGCCGATTTTCTGCATACAGCCCTCACCTCATACTAATTCACGATTAAAAAACCTCTAAAAATTAAGCAAAATCTTTGATTTATACTATTCGCCATTTTAATGCAGAATAGTAATATGCGGTTTTGTGCGTTTTTTTGTTAGGTTTTTATGAGTAATTAGTATCATTCGCTTGTTGAGGCAACTTCCCGGGAGACCGGAAAGCATCATTTCACATTTACTTTGTTTTTCATCAGGTATGATGTGAACATAAATAAACCTGCGGCGGCAAAAACTTCAAAAATGAAACCAGTAACGCCAATGGCGATATTGCTGTCGGCGTTAATCATTGTCTGCGAAAAAGAAATCACCAGCCCGTCAGCGTTTGTCAGAAGTGTTATAGGCACATAACTTGTAAGCACTCCTGTCAGGACTTGCATTACAATAAAAACAGCAAAGAAAATAAATATCGCAGAAACCATTCCGATTTTTTGAAACGCCTTTGTATTCGCGAGGGTTATCGAAAAATAAATTTCAGCAATAAACACAGCTATCTGGGCAAAAATCATCACGCAAACAAAAAGGAGCAATTCTTTTACAGCTTTCCCGCTCGGTATTCCTTCAAACATTTGAAGCAAAGCTTTCACGGTTGTCATCGTATCCTGCCCTATCTTTGCGGCGGCGTAAAAATAAACCCCTATCCAAATGCCGACACCGATAACATAACTTAAAAGAATCCACGCAAAAGAAACAATCGCTTTTGCCGCAAGCAGCTGCCCGCTTTTTACGGGTAATGTAAAACTGAGATAACCCTGCGAGCCGTAAAGAGTTTTGTAGAAATTCGAGACAACGGCCACTAATGTTATTATAACGGCAATACCGCTGATGACAAGAAGCGCAACCGTACTTAAGGTGCTTATCCATTTTATTTTAACAAAGTATGAAAGCAGCATAATAACAATGGTAATCGCCGCAGCCAAATAAATGCTGAGCACCGAATGCGAGCTGGATTTAAATTCGTTCTTAATTAACTTGCCAAGCATAACTGAACACCTCCTTAAAAACATCCTCAATTGTATCTTCGCCTATGCGGCCGTCCGCAACCTTTTCGTTTTTCAAAATCCTTCCGTTGCCTATCATAAGCACCGTATCAAAAATCTTTTCGACATCATGGATTAAATGGGTTGAAATAATCACGGTTGAATCCACGGGGAGGTTTTTCAGAATTACATTAAGAATAAAAGCGCGTGCGGCAGGGTCCACGCCGCCCAACGGTTCATCGAGAACATACAGTTTTGCATTGCGGCATACGACCAACAACAACTGAAGCTTTTCCTGCATGCCTTTGGACATGGATTTTATTTTTTGCTTTTCAGGCAATTCAAATGTTTTAAGCATATCGGTTGCTTTGCTGCTGTTAAAGTCCTCGTAAAAATCTGCCATATATTTTATGGCGTCCACCGGGCGCATCCATTCCGCCAGATAAGTTCTTTCAGGCAGATAGGCAATAATATTTTTTGTGTAGATATCCGGTTTGTGGCCGTCAATCAACACTTCCCCCGAATAATCGTTTATCAGCCCGGTAATAATTTTAATAAGTGTCGTTTTGCCGCAGCCGTTCGGGCCCAGCAACCCAATAAACTGACCGGGCTCGTAATCAAACGAAATATTCCGCAGAACACGATGGCTGCCGTAGGATTTATTTAAACCCTTCACTTGAACAATCCCTGACATAATCTATCCTCCAATAATCAATTTGCTTGTATTGCCTCGTCTTAACTTTCCTGCAATGCCGCTTCTTTCATTATTTCTTCGGGTATTGCCTCGCCGTGACGTACCCGGGAAATACAAAGAAGCGAAAAAATAAAAGCTATTACACAAAAGCCGAAAAGCGACATATAGGTGCCTGTTAATACCCTAACAATTCCGTAAAGAATCGGTGCGGCAACCTGTCCCGAGAAAGTGGCAGTGTAATAATAGCCGGTAAATGTGCCGACTTTTTCGACTCCGCCGATTTGCCAGACAAGCGGAAGGGTGTTGACATTGATAAACATGCTGGACGCACCGCCAATAACAAGCGCCGGCCAAATCAGCCACATCTGTTTCGTAACGGCAAATGCGGAAAACACCAAAATGAAGGAGCAAAGACCGCTTACAATAACCTTCTTACGGCCGTACTTTTTACCGAGAATTCCGGCGGCAATAGCGCCGACAAGACCGGAAGCAAGAAATGCACCGAGCATTAATGTTGCCTGGGCAGTTGTTTTATGAAGTATTTCGGCCGCGAAAAGAGCAAAAAAGGTTGTGACGGAATTGGTGCCTATAAAAAGGAAAAACAAAGCTGCCATCATAAACAGAAGGCTTCTTCTTTCGGACTTGTCCAGCGTCATGCCTTTTAATTTTTCCCGTTCACTTTTCCTTGAAGCATCCGAACCGGATTTTTCGCCGTTCCCTGCTCCGCCGGCAATGTGCTGAAGTCTGCTGTCCTTTTCTTTAACAAAAAAAGCCAGTACAAGCGTACCGAGAATCATTACAGCTGCGCCTAAAACAAACACAGCGGGACGCTCTTCGTTTTTTGCCGTGTTATAACCAAAGACAGCCGCTAAAACGGATCCGGCCATCAACCCGATAAACGCTCCGAAACCTCCGGTTATGCTGATAACCGAATTCGCCTCGCTGCGAATCGCCGGGGGCGTTAAGTCCGGCATAAGCGACATCACGGGCGAACGCCACAAAGACATAAAAAACACAAAAATTATGATGCACACCATCAGCGCCGGTACGGTTTGCATTCTTGGGATCAATACAAACATTACCGCAGATATCGGCGCAAAAATAAACACGAAAGGCCTTCGCTTGCCGAAGCGGGTATGCGTACGGTCGGAAAGCTTTCCGAACAGGGGTTGAAAAATAACACCGAAAATATTATCAAAGGTCATAATCAAACCGACGAACAGCGGTACAAGGGTAAAGCTTCCGCCCGATGTTTTAACATCCTCACCCTGTGCCTGCATAAATTCCAGCAGAAAAGGATATTTGGCCGCCAACCGCTGACCCATATCGAAAATAAAGGCAGAATCCGTAAACTTTTCGCTCAGAAGCTTTGAAACATAAGGGTCATATATAGTCCAGGCAACCATGCTGCCTAAAAATCCGCAGCCGATGAGAAAAGTCTTCAGGTAATTGACTTTCAGTTTTTCAGCCATTGACACCCTCCAAAAATCAAATTGTCCGAGACACCTTAGTTATCCTGCATTGCCGCTTCCTTGATTATATTATCCGGCAAAGCCTCTCCGTGGCGCACCTGCAGCACACAAAGCAGCGACAGGGCAAAACAAACCGGGCAGAAAACAAACAGCGACATATAGGTGCCCGAAAAGACACGGATCGTGCCGTATAGGATCGGAGCGACGACTTGAGCCGAAAATGTAGCGGTATAATAATACCCGGTGAAAGTTCCGACTTTGTCAAGTCCGCCGATTTCCAGCACGAGAGGCAGCGTGTTGACATTGACAAACATCCCCGCCGCGCCGCCTAAAACGAGCGCCGGCCACATCAGCCACATCTGTTTGGTCAGTGCGTATGCGGTAAACATGAAAACAAAGGTGCAGAGACCCGTGATAATCATCTTCTTGCGGCCGTATTTTTTACCGCATTTGCCAGCGGGTATGGCGGCTGCCATGGCGGCCAAACCGAAAACAGCGAGCATAAGCGTCGCCTGCGCTGTTGTTTTGCCAAGTATCTCCGCCGCGAAAAGAGCAAAGAAAGTTTGAATGGAGTTTGTGCCCGCAAAAAGGAAGAAGAGGGTTGCAAGCATAAAGATAAGGCTGCGCTTTTCCGCTTTGCCGAGCCTATGTTTCTTATGTTCCGCCTTTTCTTTTAGCTTTGCCTCTTTTTCATCAAACTTTCCGTTTTTGCCGGTATATTCTGATTGGCTTTGAAGCCTGCTGTCTTTTTCCTTTACAAAAAAAGCAAGGATAAGCGTTCCGAAAATCATAATAACAGCGCCCAATATAAACACATATGGCCGCTCTTCATTGATTTTGCTGTTAAATCCGAATACAAGGCACAAGAGCGTTCCGGCAAACATCCCGATCAGGCTGCCGATGCCTCCGGTCAGGTTTATAATAGCGTTGCCCTCGCTGCGAAGGCGCGGGGGGGTAAGGTCGGGCATGAGCGCGACAACCGGGGAACGCCACAGGGACATAATAAATACAAAGCCAATAACGCAAACCATCAACGCGGGAACGGTCTCCATGCGCGGAATGAGAACAAAGAAGACCGCCGCCAAGGGGGCACCTACAAAAATGAAGGGCCTGCGCTTGCCGAAACGGGAATGTGTTCTGTCCGACAGCTTGCCGAAAAACGGCTGGAAAATAACACCGAAAACATTATCGAAGGTCATGATAATACCGACAAAAAGAGGAACAAGGTTTATCATCCCTCCCGCGCCTGTCGTTTTTTCGCCCTGAGCCGACATTAACTTCAGCAGAAAGGGGAAATTGGCCGCGAGTTTCTGCCCCATCTCAATAATAAAACTCGAATCCGTCATCTTTTCACTGAGCAGTTTCGAGACGTAAGGGTCATAGATAGCCCACGCTATGGAACTTGCCATAAATCCGGCACCGATGAGTAAAGTCTTCTTGTAATTCAGTTTTGTTTCTTCTGCCATTATCATTCTCCTTAAAAACATTTTAAATCGTGCAATACAATTAGATATTGTACCACTTGGCAGTACATTTGAAAAGCATTTATTTTAAGAAACCTTTTATAATGACTTCCTCCGCCTCCGTTTCACTCATGCCGAAGGTTTGAAGCTTTATCAGCTGCTCGCTGTTAATTCTGCCTATAGCGGCTTCATGGACAATTTGCGCTTCGGAATTGTTGGCTGAAATCTCCGGAATTGAACGGATTTTCGCGTTATCCATTATTATCGAATCACACTGTACATGAGCCCGGCACTTATTGTTGCCGACCGCACGCGGGTAGAATATCTGCTCGCTTTCATCCCTGGCAACCGAGCGGGAAACAATCTGCGCCGAAGCATCCGCGCCGTTCAGATAAACATCGATATTGGAACGGGCGTTCTGTTTGCCGTGTGTTAAAAGCCTCTCGGTCACCACCAGCTTTGCGTTGGCTCCTAGGGTTACTGTGGTTTCTCTGATGGTTGAATCCACCCCCATAATCTGTACCATTTCCATCTCGCAAAAGGATCCTTCCTCCTGCTCGACAACCGTTGTGGGATTCAGCACTCTCTCTCCCGTACCCTCTCCTTCGCCATAATGCTTTTCGACATATTTGACATGGGAATTTTTCCCTAAAAAGAAACGGTGAATTCCGTCGTGCTCCGTTTTGGAACCGCCCGAGTTGTGAATTCCGCAGCCGGCAACAATAAGCACATCCGCGTTTTCGCCGATATAAAAATCATTGTAAACCATATCGTTGATGCCGGTTTCTGTAATAATAACGGGAATATGCACGCTTTCGTTTTTCGTAAAGGGCGCCACATGAATGTCAATTCCGGGATGGTCGGTTTTGGTGGTGATAACAATATTTTCCGTTGACTGCCGCCCCGCTCCCTCGCCGTTTTTGCGAATATTATAGGCGCCTGCGGGAACTCCGTGAAGGCCGGCGATAGTTTCCAGAAGGTCATTGTCAATTTTTACACTCATAACGCCTTCGCCTCCTTCCCTTTGAAACCGCAAACATCGTCAAACTCTCCAAGCAGATGAGGAAGAATATCATCCCTGCTGCCGCTTGAACGGATTTTCCCGTTCGCAATAACAATAATTTCATCCGCGAGCTGCATAATCCGCTCTTGATGGGATATCAGGATAACGCTGTCGTGCTTATCCTTTGACATCTGCTTAAAGGTCTCGACCAGCATTTTGAAACTCCAAAGGTCAATACCCGCCTCGGGCTCGTCAAAAATTGCGAGCCCCAGCTTTCTTGCCATCAAAGTCGCTATCTCCACTCTTTTTAATTCCCCGCCCGAAAGAGAAGCGTCTACCTCACGGTTAAGATATTCCATAGAACACAAGCCTACATTGGTTAGGTATTCGCAGCATTTGTTTTCTTCAAGCTCGCTTCCGTAGGCAAGGCTCAGCAAACGGTGGACCGTCATCCCTTTGAAACGCGGGGGATGCTGAAAGGCATATCCAATACCGAGTTTCGCATGTTCGGTAACGCTTAGCCGGGTAATATCCTGTCCGTTATAGATAATTTGCCCCGCTGTCGGCTTTTCAATCCCCATAATCAACCGTGCCAAAGTTGATTTTCCGCCGCCGTTTGGACCGGTGATTACCAGAAATTTTCCCTCATTCAAGGTAAAGCTGACATCATCAATAATCTCCAGCATACCGCCGTTTGTGTTTACATTGAAAAATACATTTTTTAATTCAAGCATACCAAAACCTCCGATTCGAGATAACTTCCGTTAGAAACTGTTTTTCGGCTGTAATAATAACAGTCATCGCCGTTTAACGCAATATAATACTAATCGGCGATGAAAAGCGTTGTTAGATTTGCGATGATTTTTTGTGCTGCACAAGGCGGACGACGATGCTTTGCTGTCGCAAGGCAAGGAGGACAACGCAGTACGGCGCAAAAAAGGCCGCTTATACTAATTACTCATAAAAACCTAACTAAAAATCCGCACAAACCTAATAAATCAAAGCTTTTGCTTGAATTTTTAGAGGTTTTTTAATCGTTAATTAGTATTAGATTCAATGCGTTTTATCGGTGGTTAGTATTAAACATTTTGCCGAAAACTAAGGGTTGCCACGAAACATCGGACAACCCTTAAATTAATTATTTTCGATGCTTGCGTTTAAATAAAGATTCCCGCAACAACAAACCCTATAGCAAGAAGGATGTTAATGCTATAAGTTTCAGCATAAGCGCCGGCAACCATACACACAGAAGGGATAAACAGAATAATTTTCCAAATCATTTTTGCTCCGTTTTCACCGTAAATCTTTTCCCACATCAGGAGAGCATCCTCAACCAAAGGGAATATATTGCACAGCAGGGAGATTCCGAGATAAAGCAAAAGGAGATAAGCGTAAAATATATAGGCTTTATCGCCCGATTCGCGGATAACCGGTTCAACGCCAAGGTAAAAAATTCCAAGGCCGCCCGCAAAGAGCATGGGAATTCCGAGGAGCCGGTTAAAAAGACCCGGCAACCAGCAGAAAAGAAAACTTCTTGGCATTGTTTTGGCAAACTCATGCTCCACATGCCCCAATGTTTCATCATAATGCAGGTAATCTGCCGTCTCAACCGGCATTCCTAAAATTCTGCAGGTAAAGTGCTCCCAAAAAGTTTTGATATACGCTCCGGGAAGCGTAATAATCTTACCGATAATATATATTATACTCATAAAACATCACCCTTTCCGCTAATAAAAATATCCTGAACCGTTTTTGTACCGTCAATGATTTGGGTCACACTTTCGGAAAGGCTATAGCCGTTGCTTGTCAGCGCGCTGACTGTTTCATTATACTTTTCGGTTTCGCCCGCAAGAGAAGCGCAAAGCGCTACAGTGTTCATCAGTTCAAGCGTAGTATCCTGGTTGTAATAAGCCGAATTGTAAGCATTCGTAGCCGCTTCATAAGCGCCTGCCTTGTCATCTTTCAGCAATAACGAAATGGCCTGCTGGCGGTATAGTTCCGTACTGCCCTCCGTGCCGGTGATTCCTTGGTCGCATAAACTCACCGATGTTTCGATATCACCGCTTCTGCGGTAAATTTCTGCTTTCAACGCAAAGGCAGCCGCGGAAGTATCGTTGGTTTTATCCATATCATCGCATACCGCAAATGCCTTGTCAAAACTGCCGGTAGAGCAATAGGCTCTTGCTTTTAAGGAATAAGCCTCTACACTGTTTGCATTTGCCGCAATAACTTCATCGCACACAGCAATCATTTCGTCATATCTTTCCAGCCGTTTATAACAGTCGACAAGGTAATAGTTGTAAAGCCAGCTTGCCTGCGGCGCAAGCCTTTTCACTTCAAGCATATGCATAAGCTCTGTTTCGGCGCCTTTATCGGCAAGCACGGCAACATAGCATTTGTAATACTCAATGAAATAGTCAAAATATTTATCTGCGTCCGGGCCTGTTTTAAGCGCTTCCATCTTTGCGACCAGTTCATCATAAGGCACATCTGCCGCTTTGGCGCTCTGATAATCCGCAACAAGCGGTTCAACAGCCGCCTGTGTATTTTTAAATTTTGTGTACATATCGCTGTACGGCTTAAGCGATTTAAGCCATATACTCTTATAGGCCTTTTCGTTATTGATCGCCGTGCTTAAGGTTTGTCCAACCGAAAGCGGGCTTGAAGCTGTCGCGGTAGCTTCCATTTGTTTGACAAATGTTTTCGTGCCGGGCGTAAACAGATTTGTCATGTTGAATTGTGTATTAAGAGTGTCCGCCTGTGTCTGCGCATCCGTATATGAAGTAAGGGCGTCGCTCATCCTTTTTTGCGATGCATACTCATCGGCTTTCGTAACAGGCAAGGCGACAACCGCCGTGCAGGCAGATATCGCAAAAGCAATTCCCGCGACAAATATCAGCGCTATCGCGGCAACAAAACCCTGCCATTTAAGCGGAGCTTTCAGCATTGCCAAACGGCACTTCGAGCAGTATTCGTAGTCCTGGGATATGCTTGTATCCCTCCGTCTTTTGCCGCAGCGAATACACCGGTCATTTTCATCTTCGGGCACATCTTCCGTATCTTCCTCGGCTTCCCCACCCGTAACTTCATCCGTAACTTCATCCGTGTCTTTTCCCGGCTCTTCCGTTATATCCTCTTTTTCACCGGTCTCATCCGTTGAGGGAATTGTCTGTGCGCCTTCATCACTTACCTGTCCGGCATCCGCGTCCAGCATATTAATCTTTTTCTCGTTTATTTGTCTGAGAATTTCATCTACCGGGTCAAGTTCACTGTCTGTTCCGAAATCATCATTCTTTTTATCAATAAATGCCAAATTAAAACCTCCTTTATAAATTAACTATATTATTCTATCATCTTTCTTCGGATATTTCAAACCTAATATAAAAGATTTTACAATAATATCACAATTTGTTTGTATTTTCGAACGCAATACGCTTGATTGGCTTGACATTCATCAGAATAACCGCTGCAAAAACGGATATTATTGTTTCCGGTATCATATAGGAAGCGTTATAAACCAGGGAATAAACGGCTGCAAGACCTGCACCGGTGAAGTTGTTCAGAATAGCGGCACTTAAGGAATTATTCACCGATTGCAGGGTTTCTGTGGCATAACTGCCCCATATAACAACCCCGGATATGAAATGGGCGGTAAATCTCAAAAATGCAGCCGCAATGCAGCCTAACGCGAAGGCAAGCGTTGCATTTTTAATCTTGTTTTTAAATATTCCGGCCAACCCCAAAACGGAAAATGCGATGATGTAATCAATCAGCAGCACAAGGATGACTCCCCACAGCTTCTGACCGGCGAATGCGGATGACATGGCGGCTCCCAAAAAGCCCTGCAGCACTCCGTAAACAGCGCCGCATAAAAAACCCCATTTTTTGCCGAACATAAAGCCGAGCAGCATTACCGGAACCATGCTGAACAGTGTTATAGAGCCTCCGTAAGGCAATTCGAAAACCTTGATAAAAGAAAGGACCGTTCCCAGCGCAATCATAATTCCGCTCGCCGTAAGTTTTTGTGCTTTGTTTTTCATTTTATTGCATCTCCTAAAAAAATTTAAACGCCCGGCGATAAAATCGGCGGGCGTAAAAGGCTAATAAACTTCCTACGCCGGCATTATCCGGATCAGGTTCGGCGGATTCATTTGTAAAAATGAAGCGCCGGGGTATATTCTCAGCCGGCTATTGCCAGCACCCCCGTTTTTATTCAGTTTTTTTCAGCCGGCGGTCTTCGCGGCGGTTTCCGCTTTCCCTTCCGGGGTATCGCGGTAATACTGGGTTTTCGGCTTGGCATGCTCCTTGCTTTCCCACAGCATTTGCCCCGGTTCAGCCCAGGCAGCGGCATATTTGTCGCAGCGGGCGCAGAGGGTTTCCACATCCTCGGGCGCCAGCAGGTCGGTAGACTTCGCGCCCGTTTCTGCTATTATTTTTCGCAGGCATTCCGGGTTTTCAAGCATCGGGCATGGCCGCAGATGATTGTCGTTGAACGGCTGGTTGTGATAATATGCCATAAACAAAGGATTCTGCAAAGCTTCCAGCAGGGTGTGGGTACGGATGTTTGAATCGGAATAATGAATGAACACACATGGCTCCATATCCCCCGCGGAGTTGATATGAAAATAATTGCGCCCGCCCGCGATGCAGCCGCCGACATATTCGGCATCGTTCTGAAAGTCCACCACAAACATCGGGTTGCCGGTTTTACCGCTGCGGGTTTCGCGCAGCCAGGTGACCATATGCTTTCTTTGTTCCGGTGTGGGTATTAATCTTTCATCTGCACCCTTGCTGACGGGCATATAATTGAAGTACCATGCGAATTTCACACCTTTTTCGAGCATGAGGTCGATAAACTCTTTGCTTGTGACGCTTTCGACATTTTGGCTGGTATAGCAGACGGAAATACCGAACAGGCAGCCATGCTTTTTAAGCAGGTCCATCGCATCCAGCGCCGTTTTACTGCTGCCGTCGCCTCTGCGCAAATCATTTATTGTCTGTGTGCCTTCAATGCTCACAGCAACCGAAAGGTTGCCGATACGCTTCATCTCCAGGCAAAAAGCGTCGTCAATAAGTGTCGCGTTGGTATAGGACAGAAAGGCGCAGTCGGGGTGCGCTTCGCACAGCTTGGTCACGTCGTCTTTGCGCAGCAGCGGCTCCCCGCCGGTGAACATATAAAAATGCGTGCCAAGTTCCGTGCCCTGGTTCACGATGCTGTCCATCTCGTCAAAAGAAAGGTTCTGCTTGTTTCCGTATTCCGCCGACCAACAGCCGCTGCATTTTTTGTTACAGGCGCTTGTGGGGTCCAGCAGAATCTGGAACGGGATATTGCATTTATATTTTTTACGGTTTTTTCGCACGGCCTTTGTGCCGTTGTAACCCGCACCGAGCCCGAGGGCCAGCAACATTTTTTTCAGTACATCATGGTCCACATCTTGAATCATATTGTGGGCAAACTGCGTCCAGACATTCTCGGGGTCATTCAGGGTTTCGCGGAATTTGTCAAAATTGCGGGACGGGAAAATGTTGCCCACTAAACCCTGCGATTTGTCAATCAGCTTGATCAGGTTTTTTTGAGGATCCTTTTCAATGTACTGCATGATTTTATCTAAAGCGGCACCGGCTGCCGCCCGTTGCATTTTTTCTTTTGTATTCAAAAGCGGAGCCTCCCCATTTTCTCAGAACCTGAATCAACAGTATACAAATATTAACATAGCCAAGCATGAATGTCCATAACTTTATTTTTATAAGTGTCAGACGGATGCTGTTTTTACTTCTTTTTTGTTAAATAACGGGTAAAGAAAATCATTGCGGCAGGGAAAAGGACTGCCAGCATAAAGCCGGAACGCAGCCCCAAATCCGCTGACGGAATGCAAAAATGCGATGCTTTTAACATTTCCGGTGTTTTATCGGCCACAAGACCCACCAGCCAAGGCCCTGTTGAAGCACCGATATCGCCCGCCGCGGCAAGAATCGCGAACATCGACGCGCCGGCAAGCGGAAACTTGTTTGTGGCGATAACGATACTGCCCGGCCATAAGAGGCTGACACCCAAGCCGCTGAGCGCGCAGGCAATCAGGGAAAGCGCGGGAAACGGCGAAATAACCACGGTGAGGAAACAACCCATGCAAAGCACGGTGCCCCATGTCATCGCTCTGTATACATCAATCCTGCTGCCCATTTTGCCGTATATGGTTCTGCCTATTCCGATGGCAAGCGCGAACACGCCGACACCGGCGGAATCCCCGATGATTTTTGGAATACCCATGGCAGCTTCCAAAAAGCTTGAAGCCCACTGGGCCATTGAAATTTCGGCAGCGCCTCCCGCCATGATCGCGGCAAGGCAAACGATAAAATATTTGTTTTTAAATAAATCCTTCAGTTTTGTCCGGTGATCCTCCTCAACAAGTGGCGCGAGAGGAACTTTTAAAAATATGAAGGCATTCACAAAAGGCAAAAGGCTCCAGAAAATAAGAATATAATGCCAGTTCTTTGCACCCAGAACAGCAAGCAGAACAGATGTTACAAGTACAACCGAAACCTGTCCCCACGCGTAAAAGGCGTGCAGCATACTCATTGCACCGGCTTTTTCATCTGTGGGGATCGCGTTGACAATCGGACTTAAAAGAAGTTCAAGCAGCCCGCCGCCGCAGGAGTAAATGATTGTAGCAACGGTAAACCCTGTATAAATATCGGAGAACAGCGCAGGCGCGAAAGCGAAAAGCAACAGACCCGAAAACGCGAGTGCCTGTGCGGCAACAATAAAAGGCCTTATTCCGTGCTTATCCACCATGCGGCTGAAAACCAGGTCAACGGCCACCTGCGTAATAAAATTCACAAGCACAAGCCGTCCCATCTGTTCAAACGAAAGACCGTACTGCCCCATCAGGGTAAGGAACAGAATAGGGATTGTATTAATGACAGCCGCCTGCACAAAATGCCCCAGATAACAGGCATAAACCGTGGATTTATAGGAGATGCTATTCGACATAAAGCACTGCCTTCCCGAAAAGGCCGCCGCCTAATGTTTCACTTTCAAAAACAAGTGCCGGCTTGTGGTACCGTCCGACTGTGGCATCATCCCACTTTGCGAATTCTTTTGTGTGCACATATTGATTGGCAGGGGTATTGATAACTGTTACTTCAAGACGGTTTTTGCCTGCTTGAAGCAGCCCGGTCACATCATATTCAAACGGCTCCCAGGGACGCAACCCGAGTTGTTTCCCATTCATCTTCGCCCGGCAGGCATACTCGACTTTGCCCAGGCATAAAAGGGCTTTTTTGCCGGTTAACTCCTCCGGGCAGTCAAAATCAATCGAATATACCCCCTCGCCAGAGAAATCTTTGCCGGTGTATTTCGCCCACGGACCCGGATTAGCCGGTTTTGCGGTATTTTTGAAAGATACAGTCTCAAATTCCCTGTTCCCGATAATAAACGCTTTGTGCTTTCTGAACTTCCATCCGTCATTTAAAACAATTTGATACCTCAACGGCTGCTTTTTTACGGGCATTGCCGATGTTTTCATTTTTCTGTTTTCAAAAAGTATCACCGCACTGCCGGCGAAAGGCAGTATAAGCGTAAGATTGATCCCCCCGGTACCAAAGGAATAATCCGGGGCATATACATTGCCGGTTTCGGCGTCAAGCAGTACCGGAGCAGTCTTTTCCGGGAAAATCAATTTGACCGATATTTCTTTTTCGTCCTCGTTTGTGATAAAATACAGTTTCCCGTGTTTTAGCTTTCGAACCGTCAGCGAAACAAGCGCTTGCGCGGGTTCAAATTTGACCGGTCCGTTCAGACTTTTCACATCCGTGCAAACCTTGCCGCCCGAAGCATTAAAGCCTTCCAGTTTTTGAGACGCCGAAGCGGTCATGTACCGGCATTTCGGCAGAACAACAGTATCGTAACACATTGCCCCGGCTTTCAGGAATCCGTTTTCAACTCCGATGTTTTCAAGGCAGTCGTCGTCAACGATATCAAAATCTATCTTTTTTCTTTCAAGCAATTCGGCAAGCCTGTCATAATCTTCTGCAGCCTGTTGGGATTGTCCGGTATTGCTCCAAACATCTCTCACCGGCATATAAAGCGCCGTTTTAACATCGGCTGTGCCGAGCGACAACAGGTAAGACAATCTTGCTGTATAGGTGTTGAATGCCTTCAGGCACTGCCACAGGGGAGAACTGCTTGTATGAACAGGCCTTTCATTGGCCATGTACGGGCCGGAAACACTGCTTGCAAGCGTCGCGGCACAGAATAAGGTAATCCCCCGCGCAAGCTGGTAATTGACAATCCATTTCATTTCCGCGGGTGTTATTCCCTGCCCGTAAACAGCAAAGGATTCGCTTAATGCCCATGGATGCCCCGCCTGCCTCGCCACACTTGAAGCCCATCGCGGGAAGTGGTAATTCGGGGCAAAATCCGTATTTTTGCGGTCAAGGATTAAATGCTGTCCGCGCCGCCCGCCGGGAAAAATCTGCCGCAGAATGGTGTCGATTCCAGGCACATCCATTTCCCTGTACATTCGGAGCGGATGGGCGTACCCATGCTGTTTCAGGCTGTCCAGGCTGTCGTCCCCGCCAAGATGCCCGCCGAAAGCCATTCCGTTTTTATTGCACCATTCGCGCATGGCCGCGAAAAAGCTCTTCGCAAATATTTCAGACCAAAAGTCAAAATAGTCAATGCGTGTTTGAGCACCGCTTTCGCCTGTTTCGAAAAGCTCGTTCAGGTGCTCCGTAATATCGTAACCCTTTCGCTGCGTAAAAAGGTTCGCGAAGCCGTCGCTCCATGGCGGATTGGCAACTCTTGTTTCGTCGGTAAAAAGAAACGGAATGGTATTTTTAATGAATTTACCGATATACGGCAAATAGGGCTCACAGCCGATATCGATAAAAGCCTGAACGGCCTCGCTGTTGAGTAAATCGGGATAAACCGGCTCGGAGGACCCGGCGGAAGCAATAACCCCGACGCTTAAAAGGATACCGTCACTTGGGGCAATCCCGCCGTTTTCAACTCTCGTTACGGTTTCTCCCGTATACAAAAAGGCAGCCAGCGCGTCTTCGGTCACCTTCTCTCCCTTTTTAACCTCTTCACGGTTTGCCGCAAGCCTTTTACAGGCAAGCGCAGGATATTTTTTTGTCACCTTGCCGCATGCGCTGCCGGAAGGCCAGCCGCCCTCGTCATAAAACCAGATTTTCAGCCCGAGTTTTTCGGCTTCGGCAGCGACAGCCTTATAGATTTCGAAATATTCATCCGTCAAATAATCGGGGTTGAGGGTGGTTTTCATGGAAGTCGGACGGAACGCAGACGGCTCCGGCACAATCATCACCCCGCCGCCGCCAGCCGCGGCGAGCGCCCGCAGCTGCGTGTTAAGCATCTCGGCGGTTATTGGGCTGTTCCAGCACCACATGTAAACGGGGCGATGGAAAACATCCGGATTTTTAAAAGAGGAACGCTTAAATGTTTCGCTTGATTTTGGCAGCATCCGATCACCTTGTTTTCAATTTTTATAAATAAGCATATTTACCCTTGCTGTGTCCGGGATAAAGGAGGTCGTTTTTAGATATTATACGACGGTTCGGCATAAAAATATATATAGAACACAAGAAATTGTACTGCAGGCTTTTTCGCATAATCATTATACAATAATGTAATTACCTAAAACAAGTTTACCGTGTAGAAGCAGATGAATTTACATTGAAAACTCGAAAGCCATTGACTATAAAAAATTCTCTCTAAAAAATAAACAATTCTCCGATTTGTACAAAAAAGTGTTGACAATGGCCAATATTTGTGGTATATTTACATCGACAATTAAATATTAAGTGTTCCATTAGCAAACTTGTTGAAAGATAAGGGCGCAAAACTATAGGGCCTAAGGATTTTATGATCTATGGCAGCCAGCTGCCGGGTAACTCCGTAAAAGTTCGCAGATTCTTTTTTTGTGAACAGGCAGCTGATATATGTCAGTTGCCTGTTTTGGTTTATCATGACCACAAATACAAACATCTGTACACAATATTTATATCAACAATTAAATATTTCATTGGCAAACTTGCCGAAAGACAAGGGCGCAAAACTATAGGACCTAAGGATTTCGTAATCTATGGTAGCCAGCTGCCGGGTAACTCCGTAAAGTTTACAATTTTTTTGTGAACAGGCAGCTGATATGTGTCGGTTGCCTGTTTTGGTTTATCATGACCAAAAATACGAACATCTGTGCACAATATTTATATCAACAATTAAATATTTCATTGGCAAACTTGCCGAAAGACAAGGGCGCAAAACTATAGGGCCTAAGGATTTTATAATCTATGGCAGCCAGCTGCCGGGTAACTCCGTAAAAGTTCGCAGATTTTTTTGTGAACAGGCAGCTGATATGTATCGGTTGCCTGTTTTTTTATAAATGAATCATAGCCGCTTGTATGGAAATACGGATTTATGTCAAAAGTGTAAAGAGGTGAATTGTTCGGATGAAAAAGAGAATCGTTATTGTCCTAATAGTATTATTAATATATATTCCTCTTTTTGGCGGATATGCCCTATCATCTACCGCCAGTGAAATCAGCAGCCCCAGCGATACCGCACCGGTTGCTTCAACGGCAACAGACGAATCGACTGAATCAACCATCCCCGCATCATCAGTCCTTGACCTGTCGGCAGTGCAATCAAACACTTCGACTTCTGCAGGCGCGCCCGACGAAACCCCTTCGCTATCCACAGCTCCTTCAGAAGCACCTGTTGCGGCAACGCCGCCCACAACAACACCTGCCACAATAAAACCGTCTACGACAACGTCGCCCACAACAACACCTGCCACAATAAAACCGTCTACGACAACCCCGCCAACGACAACACCTACCACAATAAAACCGTCCACGACAACACCGCCGACGACAACGCTTCCCACAACAAAACCGTCCACGACAACCCCGCCTGCGACAAAGCCGCCCGCAACTACACCGCCCGCAGCACCATCCGCTCCATCGAACATTGTTTTGGATAATCTGTTGGGGAAAACCGCAGCTTATATATCCGGACAATTCGGAAATCCTGTTGCAAAGGAAAAAAGCGAATATGGATTTTACTGGCATGTCTATCATAATAATTACTCAGGCTTGATCATGATCGGCATTCAAAACGATACTGTAGTAGGGCTGTACTCAAACAGCGTGTCATTAAAGTTTGAAAATGTTACCGTCGGCACGGCGATTAGCACTGTGAGAAACTCATTAGGCGCAAAATATACCGGTCCTTTGGCATCTATCCTGAAAGGCGGTACGGAATACAAGCTGGCAAAAACAGATCAAAGAGATGTTTTTCAAGACAGTCAAAAATATGTTACGGTTTTTTACGACAACACCCTTGGGGGAACTCTGACCGCTATTCAGATTATAGATTATTCTACTGAACAACGCTTTGATTTTCTTCCGGCCCCCGATAGTCAAACAGCCGAAAGTTATGAAAACATCAGTTTTTATCTGATTAATTCCATCAGGGTAAGATTTAATAAACCGGTTCTTCAATACGACAACAATATGGCCAAAGTAGCGGCTGCCCACTCTGAAGATATGATCAGGCGTTTTTATTTCAATCACATTAATCCTGATGGTCAGGATCCCGGAGAAAGAATCGAGGCTGCCGGATATAATTACCGTTCTTATGCCGAAAACATTGCCAAAGACCATCCCGGCGCGATTTCTGCTCACGAAAGCTATATGAACAACTCGGGGCATAGAACCAATATTTTAGGCAACTATAAATATGTGGGCATCGGTGTGGGGATGGCTTTTGAATCAGTCCTACAAACGCAAGTCTTTATTACTTATCCATAAGACAGTGGCTGTGTTAAAACGGATGTTACGGCATCCGTTTTTTGTTTTTTTAAACAAAAATATTTGTTAAGTATTGACATTCCTTATTATATTATGTAATCTAAATTTAATAAACATAAAACGAGTTCAGTTCGCTGGCTTTTATTTTGCCGTTTTTTATGTTTTGTCAGTCTCATAATCATTTGGAGGTGCTTTAAGTGAAAAAATCAAAGCAGACACTGTTCAACCTTGCTGTTTCCGCCCTTGCTGTCATTATGGCAATTCAAGTACCGGTTTTTGGGGCAACACCGCGCATCAATCCGGTATTAGCCGACACAAGCGCTTTTGCGGTAAAAGCCGCTTCAAAAGCGGAAGACACGGTTGCCGTCCCTGTCATAGCAACGGTTGCTGACGAAACAGCACAAACCGTCCTGCCTGCCGAAACCGTTATTTCACCGGCAGTCTCAACTGTAAAAACAGAAACTCAAAAAGCAGACAACGCTGATTATACAGCCCAAGCTGCGTTCAACGAAGCCCCGGCTGCGGATACCGCAGCAGAACCGGTTGGGCAGGAAACCGCCGCGGCTGCGCAAACCGAACCGCTGACCATACTCCCCGGGATTTTATATGATGCCGACGACAACGTCCTCTTGGGCCCCGACGGAAAAGGACTGGTCTACATAGGCTTTGACTTCGATATTGATCAAAACGTATTTTATTCCTCTCTTGATCCGTGGCAGAAAGGTTTTGGATACAACACGTTTTATGATGTTTTTGCTCCGCTCGGAACAATATTTTTTAAAACGCGAAGTGTTTATTTCAACTATAACGGGCTTGACTGGATGGTGAAGCTTTGGAAGGGACAGTACGGGATAACAAGCGGCGCCGAGGTCGGTATTTATACGAAAAGCCCAAATGTCTCCATACATTACAACGGCGCAAGTGAAGAGAATTTTGTAAAGATGGACCTCAGGGTATACAAAAATGACCAGCTTTATTTTACACGGGACCCGCAAATGCACTGGTGGCTTTCGGGTTTCGTCCTGGGGGATGTTGTAACACCCGATGAAATAAACATTGAAACAACGATAACCTTCAAAGACCGGGATATGACCGACGCTTTTATTGCGGCACTCAATGCTCAAACCGACACGAAAGATGTAGCCTATGTTGTTAAAGATGCCGGTGTAAACCTTCAATGGTAATTTTCGATATTTTTATAAGCGGGCGGGTGAAAACCCGCCCGCTTATTCCTTTGTTTAGGTGCGGTTCCCGGCAACTTTGCTTTTCATACTGATACCGATTATAAAACCTCCATGAAATCAAGCAAAAACCTTTGATAAATGGGGGTTTTTGTGCTGAATTTTAGCTATATTTCAAAGAGGGATTAGTATCAGCAATCGCGTTGGTTTCGCACTTAATTTTCTGATGAAAACAGCCGGACCGCTGTCATACTAATTCACGATTAAAAAACTCTAAAATATCAATTAAAAGCTTTGACTCATACTATTCTCCATTTTAATGCATAATAGTATTATGTTGTTTTGAGCGGATTTTTAGTTAGGTTTTTATGAGTAATTAGTATTATGTTACTGTTTCATACGGCCAATCAATAATCCCGCCGAAATCAAGAACATCCGTATAACCCATTTCAATCAGTTCCTTTGCCGCAGAGGCGCTTCTGTTGCCGCTTCTGCAATAGACAAGTATTTTTGCGCTTTTATCCGGCAGAACCGTTCCGGCTTTCTCGGAAATATCGGTGTTCGGCAAAAGAACAGCATCTTTAATATGTCCCCCGTTATACTCTTCCTGCGTTCTTACATCCAAAATAACTGTATTTCCGCCGTCAATCAATGCTTTCGCCTCTTCGGCAGAAATCTTTTTATACTCGCTCAGACCGGTATCTGTTTTTCCGGCAACGGATACGGTTATTGTGGTGACAGGCTGCAAAAAAAACTTGGATAAAAGCGATACGGTTACCCCGTCTGTATTTTCCGCTTTGAACGCAGTGCCGCAGCATGCTGTTGTGTAATCCTCCGTGACATTGTTAAAGCCTGCTTGCTTAACTTTTTCAATATAGTTTCTCATAACTTCCGCGGATACATTGGTAAAAGATACACTGACAGCTTTTGATTCAACCGAGCTTGTGAAAACATTCCCGAAATCCGGTTCAGGCGCCAGCGACAATATTTCATTATCCGGCCAGTCCCCTTCCAAAGGAACGGTATTTGTTACATAAACCACACCTTCGTCCGAAAACTTAACATTCTCGCTCCACGTTTTGGCAAAGTACTGCTCAAGTGCAGTCCGCTGCTCGAAGGAAAGGTTTTTATAATTACCGTCCCAATCATCTATCCCTGCTGCCGCTATCGCTTCAAGCAGTTTTTCCTGTACGGGTTGGATGGCGGCCGTCGTTGCCGTACCGCTTAGCATTTGATTTGTATTTGCGGGGTTTGTTTTTGACTCATTCTTTTCGGCCGAGCAGCCTGAAAAAATGAAAAACAGTGTCAAACATAAAAATACAGCTGATATTTTTTTCATCGTTATCCCTCCCGAACAAAATTCAAATTATAAATTCTATATATATTGTATCCTATTTTTGATATCGGCCAATATAATAATTCGAATAATTATTTTTATACTAATCCCTCTTTAAAACATAGTTAAAAATTCAGCACAAAAACCCATTTATCAAAGGTTTTTGCTTGATTTGATGGAGGTTTTATAATCGGGATTAGTATTATCTGTCAATACTTACAAAATCATTTCAATCAAACAGGCGGGTAACCCCGCCTGTAATTGCTGCTCTGTTTTTGCCTTTAGTCCGAAATGCGGACAGCATGGATAATAATTCTCGCGTTTTTTATGCTGTAGCCGCAGGTAGCAAGCGTCAGAATTTTATCATGCGGCAGCACAACAATTTCCCTGCTGTGAAGAGCCGACTTTTTAATGCGCGCCAAAAAATCCGTCAATTCGTTTGCGTCAAGCACGCCGGGCATATAAGGCACCTCGGAAGCTTTCACTTCATAGACGGCAAATATTTCATAACGGAGCTGCTGTGAGGGAGTATATATTGTTATAAATCTGTTTTCTTCGAAAAAGCCGTTCTTTAAAAAGTATTTCAACGGTTCAAACATTGATCCGTTGAGCATATTATGGCCGTATATCATGGTGTTTGTATCGGAAAAGTCTTTGCTGTTTTGAAAATCCATAAATACTGTTCCGGCTGTGCTGTGCTTTTTATCGAAGTTCCGCCTGAGGTAAAAAAGTTCTTCCTTGCTTTGCACAACAGGGTATGAAATTTCTGTTCCGTCCACCATCAGCCAACCGATATAGTCTTCGTTGCGGGCAGATAATGCTTCATGGTCTATCGGGTTGACGGACACGTCATTACTTTCGATGCCGTCATTTGTGACGATGTCTTTGAAAGCGATTTTTGAAATTTCATCGTTGAATTTGTCGGATTCTTTATATTGCCCCAAATAGTAGACAAGCAATGTCAGGGTCAGTATTAAGGCGGTTGCCGTTATGATTATCAGACTTTCTATAATGCTGTGTTTCTTTATCCCGCGCATTAAGCCCCTCCGTCTTAAATTGTTTATACTAAAAACATAGCTAAAATTTCGGCACAAAAACCCATTTGTCAAAGGTTTTTGCTTAATTGCATAGAGGTTTTATAATCGGGATTAGTATTAACCGTTTTATTCGCCATGTTTATCCTTGGCTTTTGATGTTTTTTCTTTATCTTTGGATTTTTTCAAAATAATCAATTGAATTGCTAAAAGAACCGTAAATGTTATACTCAAGGATGTCAGAAGTAAAATGGGCGACGTATCATTGGTATTCGGCAGACTGCCGCCCTTGGTTGTTGTTTGACTCCCGGTCGTTGTCTCCTTCACCATCGCCCCGGGGTCAAGGTATACAACCCCTGTAAATTTGTCGCCCGGATTCAAGTTTTTCATCTCATCAAAAACATTGCCTTCCTTGCTCAAAATTTCAAAAACGGTCAATTCCTTTTCGGACCTTGAGTAAAAAACATATGAGTTTGCCACTTTTGAGCCCTGGTAAGCATTGGGCGTCTCCGCTCCGTCAAGTGTAATATCGAAGAATATATAAAGAAAATCTCCTATGTTAATTTGCATAAGTGGTATACGGTCAGGCCCCAATAAATTCATTTTTTCCCGCAGCACAACTGCGGCATCGGAACCGTCCTTATTTTTTCCGGCTTTCAGCGTCAAGGTCAAGTGCTCGTAAAGGTCCGGCGATACAAGAACCTCCCGTTGAATTTTAATTGAAATTTCAACTTTATTCGAGTCGGCGGCATATGCGGGTATCGGCAGAAGCGAGGAAAGCGCGATTATCAGCACGGCTCCCGCTACCAGCGCTTTTTTCAAAACACCCGTCAGGCAGGAGGAACCCGGTGAACATTTTTTTCTTTTTTTCAGTATATTTTTCAACACTCATCCCTCGCTTCTTCCGGAATATTTTTCATTTGCATGTTTACTTTATACTAATCCCGATTATAAAACCTATATGAAATCAAGCAAAAACCTTTGACAAATGGGTTTTGGTGCCGAGTTTTTAGCTATGTTTTAAAGAGGGATTCGTATTACACTTTACGTTATAAGCTGCCATAAATCCAGCATCATATTCCAGAAATATGATTTGGCCGGAGGAACATCATTATCGGTGGCTTCCCATCGATGGTCTGTATTATCGTAGTCGGTCGGCAGCCATTTGCCGATATCCGGCAGGTAACCCATTCCCCATTGGTCAAAAACGGCTTCGTTCGTTATCTGAATCGCTTCAAACTTCGGCTGCAGGTAGAAGGTCGCGCCCATATATTCATTGGTCGTCTTTTCTTCATCCAACATAACCGAAAGCGGAAGATGAGCCGAATGGCCCGGCAGAATGATGCCCAGATAATACCAGTTACCTGTTGTCCAGGAATTCGTGCCGATAATCCAGGAACCTTCATTGTGAGGATTATTGCGGAATGCCCTGAAGTCCCAATTTTTAGGCGGTGTTGTTTCACCCAGCGACACATTCAGGTTGTTAAGCCAGTTAACGGGTCCTGAATGCGCAAGCGTATTAAAGTCATATACTTGCGTTATTATACCGGTTTCCCAAATTTCCCCCGGCGCCATATCGCTTTTCGTGTCGATAAGCCCAAAAACATTATCGTCAACGCTTATGTCTGTGAGTGTAACATTGCCTGTATTGGTAACAATAAATTTGAAACGCGGATTGACTCCGCTGCCCGGATCATACTGCGGGCCTTTTGCGGTATCCGCATCGTGCCAGGTAACGCCCCCATCAAGGGAGACATACTTTTGAATGTCGACAGACGGCCTGGCCTCATTGCCGTAGGCATAGGCAATTTCGGAATGCTCTATTGTATTGCCGTGATAGGTGACACTCGCCGTAACCGTGTTAAGATTCTGCCCGGAGAACAGGTTTTCCTGAAACTCAATTCTAACCGTGGCGCCGGGGGCTATCGAGGCAATGGGCGCAATAGAAATTGTTGTTGTATCCGCGCCTTGTCCGGTAAGTACATCCGTAAAGGTCATATTGGTCAGGGTCGCGTTGCCGGTGTTTGTAACGGTTATTCTGAAGTCCGCCGGCTCGCCCGAAATTCCTTCCGGCCCGGTAACCGTATTCGCGTCCTGCCAGACACTGCCGTCCCAAACCTCTTTCAAAATCGTAAATGCCGGGTGCCCCAACAGAATGTCATCTGTCGCGGTATTGTTGGAAAGGTCAATGTCAAATTCATTTGACGCCACCGTAACGGTATTGGTCAAATAGTACCCGGTGTAGCTGTCCACCCGGACTGTCAGCTGGTACGTTTTGCTGCTTCCGGTATTTATAGTGCCTGCGGACCATACCAGTGTGGTTGTTCCGTCCGGATTGCTTGTTTGTGTAACCGAAACAACCGGAGAAATGGATACATAGGAAAGGCCTGCAGGAAGAGTATCCGTCAGGGTTACACCCGTGGCAGTGTTTTCACCCATGTTTTCAGCCGTTATTGTAAAAGTTGCTTCATCTCCCGTGCCGTATGGTTCTGTCTGAACATGAGTTTTTGTTACCGCATTATCCGTATTGGTTTGGAAGAACCCGAAGTCAACGGTAAGGTTGTAACCGGTTGTAATATTAACCGCCACAGCCGCACCGCCTACAGAATCCGAGTCGGCAGCGTCATTGCCGACATTCGCCGTGGTCGGGCTGTATCCCCCGGGCACTGTGTTTTCATCAACATCAACCAAATATTGCCCGGAATTCATCGGTATGCTTTGAAAATAATAGTTGCCCGCAGCGTCCGTAACCGTCGTCACCGGCTGCCCCAACCCATTGCCCAAGTCAATGCCCGCAGGCGGCGTGAGGGTGACGGTAACATCCGGAATGCCGGGCTCGCCCGTATCCTGAATTCCATTTTGGTTCACGTCCCCCCAAACCCTGTCACCAACCATCGTAAACCCGCCAAAACCGAAATCCGCGGTGGTTATATTGGTGCCTGCAACAGAAATCACTTCTTTCAGCACCGAATCGGTTGTAGCCGTATACCCCGCAGGCATATCCGGGTCTGTAGACAGCGGCGAAACAAAATAGGTTCCGTTGCTCAGGTTGGTAAATGTATAATTACCGTTGGCATCCGTTACGGTTGTGCCCATCAGGAAGTCTCCGCCTAATCCGGAGTCAAAGACGCCGTTGTTGTTCGAATCCTGCCAAAGACGCACGGAAATATTCGGCAGCCCTGCCTCTCCCGCATCCTGTAAACCGTCTCCGTCGGTATCATTCCATACAAAATCGCCTAATGTCGAGTTGCCGCGCAAACCG
Organism: uncultured Eubacteriales bacterium; assembly: GCA_964627535.1. GTDB lineage: Bacteria > Bacillota > Clostridia > Oscillospirales > Acutalibacteraceae > UBA1447. The sequence goes on along the minus strand of CAZVJW010000029.1, from coordinate 13,513 downwards.
AAATCCGCGCGCGAATAGTATCTTGGTGTGGAAAAGGTTACATTAATCGGGTATGTTGTGGTTACCGCCAACCCTGCCGGTATTGTGGCCGGGTCAAGCATTGCTCTGTAATCGCCCGGTGTCAAATGACCGATGAAATAATGGCCGTATTCATCCGTAGCCTCTCTGCCGACTTCAACAAAATTACCGAAACCGTCATTTTTATATAGCACCACATCAATGCCGGCCAGTCCCGGTTCATCTGTTGTCCCTGTATCCTGAAGGCCGTTGCCGTCCTTGTCAAACCAAACAGTGTCGCCGATAGCGCTGAATCCGTTGGAAAATCCGAAGTCCGCATCGAGATAATCCGTATTCGGCGGAAGGTCAACGATCGCTGTCATTGGGGTTGTAGCCGCATAACCGGACGGGATGTTGGCAACGGATGAATCTATTACCACCAGATATTGCGCCGAAGGGAGGTTGGCAAACAAATAGTTGCCTGATGCATCCGTTGTGGCGACGCCGACAAACCTCTCGCCGTCATCGTTGTACCCGTTATGGTTTTCATCCTCAAACAAATAAATAACAACGTCCGGGATACCGACTTCGCCGGCATCCTGCACACCATCACCGTTTGTATCGTCCCAAACCCGGTCACCGATGCTGCTGTTGCCGTCAAAGCCGAAATCCGCATCAAGGTAATATTGGCCGGCAGTCAAGGTTACATTGTATTCGGCAGGTGTCGTAATAACCATCCCGGAAGGCTGTTCCGTATCAATTTTATAATCTCCCGGAACAAGGTTCTCAAACATGTACTGTCCGTTTGCATCGGTTACCGCGGTTTCAATTATATTCCCGAGGCTGTCCTTCAGGTTAACCGTTACACCCGGGATTCCAAGATCGCCCAAATCCTGTATACCGTTTCTGTTATAATCATTAAACACCGTGTCCCCTATTTGACCGAACGGGCCAAACCCGAAATCGGCGTTGACATAGTTTTGGCCGGCATGCAATATTACACCGCAGTTTACGGGTGTTGTATTAGTATAGTTTGAAGGGATGTCCGAATCGGTTCTGTCAACCGCAACAACATATTCATCTGCCTTTAAATGGCTGAAATTATAGTTGCCGTTCACATCTGTCTGGGTTGAAGCCACCGGCATCTCGCCGGCATCATACACGCCGTTGCCGTTAAAATCTTTGTAAAGGGTAACGGTAACATTTGCAATCCCTGTCTCACCTGCTCCGCTTTGAGTGCCGTCCCCGTTTATATCGCGCCATACGGTGTCGCCTATTGAAGCGTTTCCGTCATACCCGAAATCCGCGGCGGTGTATTCTTCACCGACACCGAGCACGACGGTGCACTTGCTGTTCATTGTGCTGTCAGGGTCATAGACTTGCGTCAGCCCGGGCTGCAAGGTTGAGAGATTTACTTCCACCGTGTAGGTGCCCGCGGGTAAACCGTAAAAGTTATAGCTGCCGTCACCGGAAGTTGTCGTATAATACTTTACATTGTCCGAATCGGTTAATATTACCTGTACTCCCGCAAGTCTTGCGTCCGATGTGTCGAAAACGCCGTTATGGTTGCTGTCTTCAAAAATCATATCGCCGATAGAGCCGTAATCGGTAAATCCGAAATCAGCATCCTCATAAATTTGGCCTGCTGTGAGCGTTAAGGCATGTGTCTGGCCCGTTGTCAAGGTGTAACCTGCCGGCAGCTGCGGGTCGGTATCGCTGACCACAACAATATAGTCGCCCGCCGGATAACCCTCAAACAGATAGCTGCCGTTTACATCGGTTGATTCCGCCGCGAGCAGAATATCCCCCGCGTCAACAAGGTCGTTATTATTTGCATCTTGATATAAATAAACACTGATATCCGGAATGCCGGTTTCCCCGACATTCGGTGCACCGTTGCCGTTATTATCCCGGTAAACAAAATCGCCTATTTTACCCCCGTCGTCAAAGCCGAAGTCAGCGTTCAGGTAATCCGTCGCGCCGGCCGCGACAACCTGGTATGTATAGTCCAATACGCTGTCCGGGTCATACGTCTGCTCAAACCCCGCCGGCAGGGATGCCGCGTCAACCCGCACCGTATAGGTGCCGGCTGAGACATTGTAAAATCTGTAGTATCCGGTTGCATCCGTCACGACGGTTTGCACAACAATGCCCAAATTGTCACGCAGCTGCACGGTGATGCCGCTCAAGCCCGCTTCGGTCATACCCTGCACGCCGTCCCGGTTCGCGTCATACCAAATATAGTCACCTATAGAAGCGCCCAGGTCTGTGCGCACCTCGTTTGATTCGACCCCCGAGGTGAAGAAGTTGCTTTCAACCAGCAACCCTGTGTTCAGTACCGGGCTTGCCGCGCCGCTGTTGACCGTAACCCGGTAGGAAAGCGTCGGGCTGACAAAAATGCTGTTTGAGGTTGCCGGGGCAAAAGTGACGGGACCTGCGCCGGTGGGTGTGGTGCCAAACTTTAAGGTGCCGGTCGCGCTGCCCGCCGTCACTGTATACACCCAGGTAAAAGTGACCGTGCCGCCTGCCGGAATGTTTTGCGTGGCGGGCGTCGGCCCGCTGACAAGCGCCGCTGTCGCGCCACCGGTCGCGGTAATTGTAACGGCACCCGGTACAACATTACTGACAGCGGTTGAGGATTGCACCTCCAACGTTACGGTAAGCGTGTCCCCCGTGGTCAGCAGCCCGGAATTCGCCTCCATGTGGGTGGTGCGCGTCTGCGCGGAAGCACTGTAGACATAAGCCAATGCGCCGCCCCAGATGACATTTTGCGAAACCGCCTGCAGCGATGCCCAGGTGTTTGTGCCCGGGTTATACCGCCAAAAATTGGGTGATGTGTTGCCGCGCGTCGCATACAGATAAGTTCCGTCTGTGGTCAGCGCGCCGCCGGCGCCGACAGCTGCGGGAGCGACAGCCATGACCGACCAGGTGTTCGCGGCGATGCTGTAACGCCAGAAAGCTGTGGTGTTGTTCCCGCCGAAACCATAGATATAGCCGTTTAAATAGGTAAGAGCCCCGCCCAATTTAACCTTTGCCGGGGCGGGTGTCATTGCCGTCCAGGTGCCAAGCGGACCCGCAGACGGATCGTAGCGCCAGAACAGCTTTTGATTATTCCCTTGAAATGCATAAATGTATGTTCCGTCTGTGGTTAATGCGCCGCCATCCTTTACCTGAGCGGGCGTGCTTGCCATCGAAGTCCAGGCCGCACCCGCGACATTATAACGGTAAAAGTCAATTTTTCTGTCTCCTCTTAGCGCATATAAATTGCCGTTCAGGTATACAAGAGCGCCGCCCTGCTTGATGTTAGCCGGCGCCTGGCCAAGCGTTGTCCATTGTGTCCCGGGGTCCCCGGTTTTCCAGTTAATGTCATACCGCCCGAAGACTCTGGAACCGTCGCCGCGCAGGGCATAGATATAACCGTTTGTGTACCCGAGCCCGTCGTAGGCAAGCGAGCCGCCTTCTTTAATCGTACCGATAGTTGTAGCCATTGAGCTCCAGGAATTGCCGGTTAAATCATAACGCAGGAAATTGGTCGAATCATTGCCGGGGAAGGCATAAATCCCGGGCGTGACACCGCTGATGATCTGCAGGCCGTCCACGGCCGCGGCGGTGCTGCCGAAGTTCCAGGTGACCGCGTTCGGTCCGCCGGCAGCTGAGAGCACCGTTGCGGAAGTCGCGGGCGGCCAGTCATATGTTTCGGTTAAATCCACTGCTCCTGCGGTAAACGCGTACTCACCCGTGCCCAACGGTTTAACCACCCAAACAAAGTTCAGCCCCGCTCCGCCCGGGACGGTGCCGCTGGCGGGGGTCGGCCCGCTGACAATTTCGTAAGCGCCGCCGGTTACCCCAAGTTCCGTCGGGGACACATTGGCAACAGCGGGGTTGGCATTTTTAGAAGCATTCAGTGTTACGGTTACGGAGCCGCCAGGGTTGACAAAGTTTGTGCTGACACTCATGGAGGTGGAAAGGCCCGTGTCAACATCGCTGCCCGGTTTTGCCGGCAGCGGGGTATATGCGCCGTAGGTGCCGCCCGCGTTGACACTGCCGGCGGTATAAGTAGTACCCGGCGGCATGGTGTCGATCACGCGCACATTGCTCAGCGCGAAGTCGTAATCATACCGGGGTTTTAAAGTATATGTTAAGGTGTCGCCGGCGAGCGCATTGGCTTTGTCAACCGTTTTTCTCAGCGGAAGGTCGCCGATGGTGTCCGTATCCGTGTCGCTTTCCTCGGGGTAGGGATTGTCATTAATGTCTTTATATGCCACCCGGACGGTGTTGGTAATGCTTGAACCCGCCTGGGCGTCGGTGCTTACTTTTGCGGTAACTCTTATGGTGAACGGCCCGCTTTCCGCAGGCAGTGAAGCAATCTGCCAGGTGATGGTTTGCCCGGCGACGCTGAACGGCGCGGGCTGCGCGCTGACAAAGGTTGTGCCCGGGGGAAGCTCATCGGTTATGACCATGTCCTTCGCGGCACTGCCGGTGTTTCTGTAAATAATGTCATAGGTTAAAACCTGCCCGGGCATAATAGCGGTTTGACCGTCATCCTTTGAGATTGTCAGCTGCGGGCGCGACAGTACTACTTTTGCCCAGTCCCTGTCCACATTCTGCGGGCAGCTGCTGCCGGCGCATACCCAGGATTGCGCGGAGTATTCCTCCGTATAAACCGTACCGCCCGGGACGGTTAAATCGGGCGTAATTCTAAGCGTCAGGGTGATGGCATCGCCGGTATGCATCCAGTCGGTAATAAAGGTGCCGTCTCTAATCGCGGCTGTTACATCAAGCGCGCCGACAGCGTATTGAACCGTCCATCCGGGGGCGGCAGGTGTATCGCTGAATATTTTAATAAGGTCATCCTGAACGGTATCGTTTTGAAGTTTGATGTAAAAGGTTGCCGTTTCGTTCGGTACAACATATATCGTTTTCTGCTGAATGACGGTTCCGTTATACTGCCATTCATAGACGTTATCGCCGACCCAGTTGGAGGTGTCCAGTTTACTGATCCATAGGTCGGGTTTCAGGCCGTTTACAGTGTACATCTTCCATCCGTCATGGGCGGCGATGTGAATTTCGCACCCGTTTATCCGAATATCGTTAAACCCGAAAGCCGCGTCATACATCGTATCCAAAAGAACCGGATTTGAGGGGTTTGCAACATCCAGCATATAAAGATAACCCTGGTCGTTCCCGTTAGAGGTCAAGGCAAACGCAAAATCATTGTTTACATAGACGCTGCCGCCGGGCATGTTTGCAACGCCGCCCGCGGGCGAATTCCATGCGGTTAAAATAACCGGGCTTGCCGGGTTGTTAACGTCCACAATCCACATATCGCCCAAACTGTTAACGGTATAATAATTGAAAAGCCCTGCGGGTGTTTCATACAGAAAAGCGCGGCGGATTGCGCCTGTCATGCCATAACTGATGGAACTGACGACAGCGCCGGTGCTGATGTTGATAACATAGGTTTTATTGTCAGTAAAAGAATTGGCATAAACATAATCATGCCCCGGGGCACCTCTGACGGCAACAAAATCAAGCCCCGTTAAAATAGTTGAAACCAGCACAGGATTGGCCGGGTTTGTAATGTCATAAATAAATATTCCGCCTGTTGTCGCGGCAAACAGCCGGGGCTGCGGCGTTTTTGCGGCATAAATACCGTAACCGACGCCGCCGCCGGTCGCTACGGTTTTAACAACAGCGGTCGGGTTGCCTGTGTTGATAATATAAATCGAGCCGTTCGCGCCCATTTCATAAATATAATATCCTATTCCGCCGGTGCCCACGCCATCCGGATTGTCCGGGTAGTTGCCCAACGGGTCATACCACCATAAATCCCACGCTGCCGAGTCGCCTGCCGTGGTATCCCCCGGGTTTGCGGCGGTGCAGCGTTCCACGCGCCAGACGCCGCTTTTATGCGAGGCTACCCAGCAGTATTTTGAGTCCAGCACCATGCCGCCGCGGGTGTCCGGCAGGCTGTATTGCAATACCGGAAGGTCGGATATGGACGGCACCACCCCTAAAATAGTTGTTCCGGCACTGTACGACTTCCCTACCATATTCAGGCCGGCAACCGCGGCTATAATGAATATGATTGAAACAAGAAGCAGCGATATTTTCAGCTTCGAGTTCAGCATCGATTTCAATTTTAAATTAAGGTTTTTAATCGTGGTCAATGTTACCGGCCTCCTTTATACATTATATAACAATCCCGCATTGGAGAGATTTTTGTATGAAAAAGCGGTTTGCAGCCGCCGTTGCTTTCTGTTTTAAGGGTTTTCCACCACATAATAATGCGCCTGGTCCTCGGCGGTGAGTGTTTGGGTTTTATAATGCGCTGTTACGGTCGCTGTGTTGCTGTGCTGGCCGGCGACATTTGTCAGCGGAGACCAGGAACCGGTAAAGCTTGTCCTGAGGAAAATCGGCACCGTTCCGGTATTGATAATTTCGTAGTCTTCTTTTACAGGCTCGCCCGGGGTCCAGTCCGTGATTTCCTCCGGACCCGGTATTAATATTTCATCCGCTTTAATGCTGACAATTCCGGCATTAAAACGGTTGACAGGGGTGCGGTCCATATCGGAAAAAAACGCCAAAACGCCTGCTATCGTCAGGCTCATTGATAAAACAAGTATCATTATGCTTACCGAAAGTTTTTTTACCATACAGACCGCCTCCTTCATCTTAGAATGGAACCATCGTGCGGTTATTGCAGCCACTGCGGGATAATGCGTGCCGGGCAGCTCCCGGTTCTGTGTCGATTTGGAATTCTCCGGGCGGGTGCAAGGTGTGAAAATACACCCGCCCGTTTTGCAATAAAATTACAATTTGATAATTACCAGGTTAATGTTGCTCCCGGTGTCTCAAATGTATTTGGTAGTACAACTGTAGGCGCCGGTACATTCCAACCGCTAAGATCTGCAACCGCTCCGTTTGTAACCTGTATGGTCTGGAAGTTGGAATCGATTGTGTAAATCGTCCCCTGAAGCAAGTTGTCGTTTGCACCAGATGCGAAAGTAACATGATCGAGGAACGGAGCAACGTCTCCGGGGAACAAAATTTTGTTGTAATAATACAGTCCGTCTGTACCTTTTGTCCAAAGGCTGTTCGCGAAGAGATTGGTTGCGTCAATGTACCAATCGTACTGGGCAATGGTAGCATCGTTCGGTGTTTTGTCGGTTACGGTATACGTTTGACCGCTGACGGTAAGATCTCTGGTAGCGGTGTAAAGCACACTGGCCGGAAGAGCAGCCGCGGTGACTTCCTGAACCGCGGGAGCGTATGTCGGTGCGGTTATGTTGTTATCACCCGCCCACGCTGTCGGATCATAGGCGCCAAGTGCGGTGATGTAGACCGCTGTGTAGCCTACCTGACCCGTGAACAGTACAGGGTTGCCAAGAGCATCAACAGCAACTTCCCAGTTTAAGCCAACCATCTTGCCGGCGTAAAGGTCTGCTGCGCCATCGGCTGTTTCGTCCTGCAGATATCTTACAAGATTCGTAGCGTCATTATGAAGGACATAGGTGAGTGTCTCGGTGATATCCGCGCGAAGGAACTCCCTCTTTGTTCCGTCGTTTGTAATAGAAACATCTTTATCCACCGAAGTGCCGGGCTCTGCGTTGTCAAATGTGTTGTCTTCGTACGGAAAATCATCTTTGACATCCAGAGACAAAACCCCAGCTTTAAGGGTATTGGTGGGAATTGCCTGCGCATCGGTAAACCAAGCGAGGGTTCCGCCTGCAATCGCCGATAATGAGATGGCGATGACAAGAATGCTGACTAAAAGTTTCTTTTTCATTAATTTGACCTCCTTAAAATTTGTTTGTAACGATTGTTTTGTCCGCTCCCGCATGAGGGTCCGCAAGAGCATGACGGGGAATGAGCCCGAACCGATTCACACCTGCCTTTCATATATCGTTCCGACCTTGCCGTGTGTTTACAACACAAAAAATCTATTAAAAAGGCCGCGAGGCCGTTTTGCCGCCATTGTTTACCAAGGATTGTCAAGCCATTGCTTTTGAAGGGAATTCGATGACGCCTGGATAGCTTCCGTTTCCAGCGAAAAGCTGACCCGGCCGGATGCATCCGCCGCCATGGTTACCTCGAAGGTTACGGTGACCGAAGGCGGCCCCGGAACAAAACTGACCGGCGCCGTTTGCCCGTAATACCAATATTCGGAATCCTCCGTTATCCACTCATTGCCGCTGCCGGTATCCACCGATGTAACGGTAAACGCGGCACCGCTTGTTTCGGGCCCGATATATTCCGCGGCGGGTTTAGCCCTTAAATAAACATCCTGGTCGCCGGTATTTTCAATTTCGTAGGTTAATCGGACGCTCTGCCCCGCTTTCCATTCGCCTGTTTCGGATATCAGTTCGGGGGAGCTTATTTTTAGGGTGCCGACAACGAATTTCTGGATATCGGTTGTGGTGTTATCGGTAAACCAGGCGACAACGCCGCCCGACATCGAAAAAACGGCAACAAGCAATATCACTACGCTTGAAAACAACTTTCGCTTCAAAAAAGCTCCCTCCTTTCATCAAATTCATCAATGGCTTTCAACCGTTTTTGCCCTTTTTCCGTTCGGTTTTCAGCGTTTTGAAAATATTGTACATTTCAAAAACAATAATCAGTCCGCCGGGGACAAAGACAAGAAAGATAAGCCCTGTTTTTGTTTCCGCAAACCCAGTCAGATAGCCGAGGAACGGAAGATGCCCGCGAACCGTCCCTACAACCTTGGACGCCAAAACCGGATTCGGGTCGGCAACATCATTCGCATCGCCTTTCGTGGTAAACGTTATGATATCGCCGTCGTTGTTGACCTTGACAACCCGGTGTGTTGTTAAGGGGGAATCCATGCTTGCTCCCCTGAAAGTGATAATATCCCCGACAGCAATTGCTGCAACATCCTTTTCTTTCACCAACACCAGGCTGCCCGTATCAAAGGAAGTTTTGGAACTGCCGTTCATGCTGCCGCTGAGCACACCGTAAAGCTGATACCCCGCCACGGAGGGTGTTCCGCCCGAAATTTTGCTTTTTACCATAAATATTGCCAAAACAGCTATAATTAAAATCAAAACAGAAAAGAGCACTTTGCTTGCCGCGCCTAAAATTTTTACAAACAAACTCTTTCCTTTTACCGGCTTCACCTGAGCGTGCGCCGGCTTTTCCGCCCGGTCCCAATAACTGTTTTGCGGAATAGACGGAATAACCTGAAACCCGCCGCTGTTTTGCTGCCGGCTGTTAAACGAAGCATCTGCATCGTTTGATGTGCTTTGATATAGCAGGCTTTCCTGCGTTTTCTGCTCCGCCGTTTGCGCAGCGGTGTTTTGCCTGAAGCTTTCCGGGGTATACGGGTAATCTGTTTTGATAGGTTTTATCTGCAGCGCTTCTTCCACCGATGCGGCATAAGACTGCGCCGGGTATTTTTCCGTTTGCGGCTCAGGCTCTTCGGGCCGGTAGGAAGCAGGGATTTCGGGTTGAACGGTACTTTCTGAGGGCTGCGGAACAGACTGAACCTGCTGAGGCTGCGGGGGTTCCGGTTTAGGATTTGTTGCCCCGGCGGACCTTATCATCCGTCTTAACCGTATCATCATTTCACCGGAATCCAGCGGGAAGGCAAAGCATTCGTCAAGTATGCTTTCAAGCTCGCGGTTAACCGTCCCGAGATTTTGCTTGTTGACAAACAGAATTTTACGGATATCACCTGCTGCGTTGAAAAAGGAGATCAGCGCGGCGTTGTCAACATCCTGGGCATAAAAAGCAACCAAGTCAATTCTGCAGGCTCTCAGAATTTCAAGCATCATATCTTTCGGCGCGGCGGTAACCTCGGCTTCAAGGCCGCTCGCCTGAAAATGCTTTTCCATCATCGTTGCGGAGATTTGCTCGTTGACATTGATTAATATTCTCATTTAAAATCTTATCCTTCCGAATGGTGTTGTGAGGTAAAATTCGGCCCCGACAGGATTCAAACAGGCTGCACCGTACGCACAATGGTATCGGACTGCGTGCTTTGTGAAAAGAACGAACGGGTATCGGGCGGGGTGGCAATATAAATAACAAATGTCATGGTAATTACGAGCACGACAAATATCTTTGCGACGGAAACAACCAGCCCCGCAAATGCGCTTTTTTCATATTGATCCCCCGAATTGATTTTATTGCTCACGGTTTAACGCCTCCCGGAATAATAATCGGATAAAGTTTATAATAAACAAACACTTTTGATAATAAATAATCAGTTAATTAATTTTAACCGATTAAATGAAAAAACAACTATAAAATATTGCGGTTATTTTATAATTATTGCTATTATATTGTATTTAAATAGAGTATGATAAGGTATAATTTGAAAAAGGCGCAAAATCAGGAATCTTAAAATAACAATCATGGCAGCTTACTAATGATAACAAGGCGGTGCAGCAGTCAGTATGGTTAATCACATCGACGGAATTTTCCAGGCAATATCCACTTTCTATAAAACAACGGGTATCGGGACTATGTGCTATGATTCCCGGTTGAATCTGCTGGCCTGCAGGCCTTCGAAAATTATATCCAACGATTTTATCTGCCTTGGCGCCGATAAAATCATTCCGTTTTTAACAGAGAAGTTTGCTGCCAAACCCGAAAACGAACGGGCTTTTTACACCTATTTTTTGGACGGAAACATTTTTTGCATTATTGTTTTCCCGGCGGTCGGGGAGGAATATATCGGTGCCTTTGTTACACAGCCCCTGTTTATAAAAACACACAACCCGGAGGAAATCGATGTTTTGCTGCGGCAGATCAATCCGGACATGCACGATAATGAGTTTATGCGAAATGTAATTAACAGAATACCCGTAAGACCTTATGAGAGCCTTGCGTCTATCGGTGAGACACTCAGCGGCCTTTTATATGCTGTTTTCCGCGAAAAGCCTGTATTTCAGGTGCTGTGCGGAGATATCCGTGAAATTCCGTCAGCCGAAACCGAAAACCGCGCCTTTACGCACAGCATAGATATTGACGAAAATTATCCTGTCAGACAGCTTCGGTTTTCAAGTTACCTTAAACTGATGGAATGCATACAAAACGGTGACACAAAAGCACTTGAGGAAAACACTGCGGAGGTCAGCAACGGAAATATGCCGACGCATCAGCTTTACAAAGCGGATTACATGCGGTCGCTCAAAAACAGTTACATCAAACTGTGTTCCATGGCCTGTTATGCCGCAATTGAAAAGAATGCACCATACTACAAGATGCTCGACCTTTCAGATGAGTTTATACGCCAGGCGGAAAAGGCCGATAATGCTATCGAAATTTTTACGCTGATGAAAAAAACGCTTTTTGAATTCACCCGTGCCGTTGAAATCAGCCGCATACAAACATTTTCCAAACCTGTCAGGCAGGCGCTTGACTATATACACACGCATTATGAGGAAAAAATAACGTTGGAAATGCTTGCGGGGCAGGTTCATCTAAGCCCCTTCTATCTTTCGACACTTATTAAAAAAGAAACCGGCCTTATGCTGCCGGACAACATAAACAGCGTAAGAATTGAGGAAAGCAAAAAGCTTTTGTTTAACAAAAACATCAGCATTGTCGAGGTTGCGGAGCAGGTCGGATTCAACTATCCAAATCATTTTTCCACCGTATTCAAAAAATTCACAGGGGTTACCCCTATGGAATATGTCAAAATTACCGGAAACGGCAACGGAACGAAACACGAGGTAACAGCCGGAGGCAAAACCATCCCCATCCTGGTCGACCGGCTGAGAAAAACGATTTCATTGTTTCCCGAAATATATGATGCGGCAAGGATTGTAGACCCGGTTAATCATTGTGCTTGGGGCGTTGATGAGGTTGAAAATACTGTCGCCGCCGGAACCTGTTACGATTTTTGGGGCAGAAACGAATTCTGTGACAATTGTATTTCCGAGAAAGCTTTTCTGCAAAACCGAACATTTATGAAGATAGAAAAAAAGGAGAACCGGATTTTTTTTGTTCTCGCCGCACCTAAAACCTTCGGCACAAAAAGTTATGTCGTCGAGGTGCTGAAAGACATTACAGAGGATATGATTCCCGGCATTAATCCTGATGCTTTAACGGAAAGCCCGCCCGAAAAAAATCCCTCTCCCGCTGCCGGCGGAGATAAAACACCTTTTTTTTCCGGCAGAGACGAAATCGAAAAACAATTGCCGGTGTGTATCCGCCGAAACGCACTTGAAAAAAAACCTTTCTCCATAATAGTGCTGAGGCTCAATAATTTTTCTGAAAACAGTCCCTTTTCCGCTCCGGAAGTTCAGGAAAAAGCTAAGTGGGAATTGTCGCAGATTATCCGCACTGCAGTCAATAAAAATATTTGTTTGTCCGGCCAATATACCGGAGAGATTCTATTGATTGCTTTATGTGATACCGATTATGATACCGCATGCAAAATCGCGGAAAATATCGGGCAGGATTTTAGAAAAACAGCCTTTGAAATAAACGGACAGGTCGAGTTCTTAACCATGGATGCCGGTGTTAAAACGCTGACCGAAGACACCGCCGACATAAGTATGCTTATAAAAACCGCGCTTATTGATTTGACCAAAAACAGTTTGGTCGAAATGACCGGACAGGATGAATCGACTTGCGCCGGCTAATAACACCCACTCCGTATTAAAATTCGAAAGTAGATATTATGAAAAAACCGACAAAAAAACTGATAGCGGAAGTATTGCTCACAGCACTGAGAATAGCCGTCGCGTCGGCGCTGTTTATCATTGCGCTTATGAATTACCGGCGGTTAACCCATCTTGATGTCAGAAATATTGTCAATGCCGCTTCCGGCCTGACCGCTGCTGTCGCAGCGGTACTAAGCATTTATGTGATAAAATCATTGCTTTTTGTTATACCGGCGTCGATTATTTACATCTATGTCGGAATGGCTTTCGACACCGGCAGCGCAATACTGATAAACCTTGCCGGAATTGTGCTTGAAGTGTCGATTACTTACCTGCTTGGCCGATTCCTTGGCGGCGATTATGTCAGGAAAAGGATGAGCGGAAAAAAGTGGAGTGAAAAACTGCTGAATATGAAGCAGCGGAACAAGCTGTCTTTTCTGTTCGGTATCCGCGCGCTGCCCACTTTTCCCATTGACTTTGTCAGCCTTTTTCTTGGCGCTTCCGGCATCGGTTTTTTACCGTACTTTCTTATATCTGTTTCGGGTATTATGCCAAGGGTCATTTTATTCACGGTTTTGGGTGACGGAATATATGACTACATACCGATGGAGCTGCTTGTTGTTGCCGGCATTTCAAGCATACCGGCGGGGCTTATTATCTGGCTTGTGATGCATTTCGGGAAGAAGAAAAAGGCCGCCGGTTAAATCAGTTTTATTTGTCCGCTGCAAAAATTAATCAGCCTCATTTATGTTTAAACGTAAATGAGGCTGATTTTAGTTTTATGATATTTACCCATACTAATCGGTGATGAAAAGCGTTGTTTGATTTGCGATGATTTTTTGTGCTGCACAAGGCGGACGACGATGCTTTGCTGTCGC